>JAEINP010000097.1 GCA_016342355.1 Desulfatibacillum sp. | reverse complement strand
CGCCTGCTATCACAAAACCCACGGCTGCCCCACCAAGGAACTCTTTACCGCTTTGGGATGCGTGATCCTCCAGCAAATCCACGACCTCACCGACCTGGAAACCGTCCAGGCCCTGGCCTTCGACGTCCAGTGGCGTTACGCCCTGGATCTGCCCGGCGAATCTGACACGGAAAAATACCTGTGCGAACGAAGCCTCCGACACACCCGGAGCAGGGCCATGTGACGTGGATACCCAAAAACAGCGCCTGGACTCGGCCCACATCCAATCCAACATGCGCCGCCTGGGGCGTTTGAGAATTCTCTTCCAGTGCATCCACGCGTTCCCGAAGAACCTCAAGCGCAGAGGCCGGAGCTCTTCACCGCCCTGGAAAAGGATCTTCCGGAATTGGTGGAACGCTATCTCGCCCAAAAGGCCCTGTCCTGTTTTTCCATGGTCAGGCCGTCCGATTCCCGGCGAAAGCTGGAGGAAAACGCTCCGGAAGAGCCGGATTTGGGGCTGTTTGGGGTTGCCAAAGAGCGCATTGTGAGGTGAAGAACCAAAAGCCTTTCCGGCAGGATAAAAAGTTGGTTTCCGGGCAGTCTTTGGCCTATAGAGCCCCTATGGCCGACTCATTTCGCCAGATGACTTTTTACCTGGCCATCATCCTTGACTTGAACAAGGGCATCTGATAGCGCAAGTCAGCAGTATTTCATCATTGTTCCCGGGAGAGATAAATGAACGGTCTGGACATTTTTATTTGCATATTTGTGGCTATTGGCCTTTTTCGTGGTGTTGCCCGAGGGTTGATCAAGGAAGTGGCGTCCATAGCAGGGGTTTTTGCAGGGTTTTACGTGGCCCTGGCCCATTATGGCTCTGTAACCCCCCTGTTCAGCCAGTATATTGAAAGGCCTGAAATGGCGAACCTCGTCGGTTTTTTCCTGCTTTTTTTCGGGGTCTTGATCGGCGTGGCCGCAGTGGGAGCGATCCTCAAATACATCTTGAAAATCACTCACCTGGGCAATGTGGACAAAGTGTTTGGGGCTATTTTGGGATTGTTTAAGGGCGTTCTTGTTTCCGCTGCTGTTGTCTTTGCCTTTACCATATTCCTGCCTGTAGGAAAAACCGGGCTCCTTGACAGATCCCTTCTTGCGCCCACGGTCACCAAGACATCCAAGGTGATAGTGGCGAATATGCCGGATGATTTGATGCAAGGTTTTCACCAGAAAGCGGCCTTACTCAAAGAAAAATGGGAGGCTTCGGACAAATAAGGTGAATCAAACATTATCTCCAAACATCTCCCCGTTTCAGGGTTTGCGGGAACTGATCGCCACCCTGCGGGGTGAAAACGGATGCCCCTGGGACCGGAAGCAGACCCCGGAGTCCATGCGGGTTTACCTGGTTGAGGAAATGTACGAACTCCTGGATGCTTTGGAATCCCGGGAGCCTGCCGCAGCCCTAGAAGAACTGGGCGACGTGCTTTTTCACGTTTTTTTCTTGTCCCGGATTTTTGAAGAACAGGGAGAATTCACGGTCATGGATGTGGCCGCGGCCAATACGGAAAAAATGGTCGCCCGCCACCCCCATGTATTTGGGGACGACCAAGCCAAAACCGCTGAGGATGTGAGGGCGCGGTGGCATCAGTTCAAAAAAAACCAGCAAAACCTGAAACAGGAAAAAGGCGCCCTGGACTCCGTGCCCAAAAGTATGCCCGCCCTGATGAGGGCATACAGGGTGTGCGAGCGAGCCTCCCGAGTCGGCCTGGACCACCCGTCAGAAAAAGATGGAATCCGGAGCCTGGACGGCAAGTGGAACGCAGTACGGCAAGCCTTTGAAGCCAGAAACAAAGAAGTCATATCAGATAGACTGGGGCCTTTCCTGTTGGAGTTGGCAGGATTGTCCAGGCAGGCCGGAGTGCATCCGGAAAATTCCCTGACCCGGGCCATTAATAATTTTTCCCGGTGTTTTTCAAGCATGGAGCAGGCGATTAAAGCAGCAGGGAAGGATCTTGAACAAGCTGGTTCGGAGGAAATGTTTCAGCTCATGACAAGGTATGAAAAGGAAAAGCCGTGATTGCCATTATTGACTACGACGCAGGTAATCTCACCAGCGTGGAGCGGGCTGTCCGTTACCTGGGCCAGGACTGTACTGTCACCCGGGACCTGAAAGCCATCTCCCAGGCGGAGAGAATTATTTTTCCCGGGGTCGGGGCCGCAGGATCGGCCATGGAAAGCCTGAAAAAATACGGGCTGGACAAGGCCCTTTGGGATGCCATGGATTCTGGCAAACCCATATTGGGCATCTGCCTGGGCACCCAGATCATCACCTCATTCAGCCAGGAAAATCGTGGCGTCCAGTGCCTGGGCCTTGTGGAAGGGGAAGTGCTTTGCTTTCCGGATGACATGCATTCTCCTGAAGGGGATAAGTTAAAGGTTCCCCATATGGGTTGGAATAACGTGCAAGTGGTCAAGGAGCATCCGGTTTTGGCGGATGTCAGGCCTGAACACCAGTTTTATTTTGTCCACAGCTATTATCCCATGGCCAAAGACCCGGACCAGGTACTGGCCCAAACCCAATATGGTTTGACTTTCTCCTCGGTGATGGGCCGGGACAACCTTATCGCCACCCAGTTTCACCCGGAAAAAAGTGGAAAGCCAGGCTTGGCCCTTCTTAAGAATTTCATTGCCTGGAAACCCTGAAAGCGCAATAAACAAGCATTCGACAAGGGGGCCGGAAATCACCGGCCCCCTTTTTTCGCCCCATCATTCATTGTAGGAAGAATCCCGCCCAATCCCATTATTTCCTAAGACAGGTTGTACCCATGCTCGGCATGGAGGGAGTGATCCAATCCGGTTAGTTCCAGTTCCGGGTCCAGACGGAAGCCGATGGTTTTTTCCACCAACATGCAGATGACCAAGGTTCCCACAGCAGCCAAAGCCACGGTGGCTGCCATGCCCATAGCCTGGATGCCCAACTGGCTAAAAGCCGACCACCCCGGGCTGGCCGCGGCTGCCTCGGCCATCCAGGATTTGCGGATAAAAAAGGCCAGGAGCAATACACCCAGCCCGCTGCCCACGCCGTGAATACCAAAACAGTCCAGGCTGTCGTCGTATCCATACTTGTCCTTCAACTGTAGAGCCATAAAGCACGCCATGGAAGACAGGGCGCCCAGAATTAGCGCTCCCCATGGCTGAACAACACCCGCAGCCGGAGTAATGACAACCAAGCCTGCCAGGATTCCCGATACAAACCCAAGAGACGTGGCTTTCCGGAACTTGATAGCCTCAATAACCATCCAGGCGCATGCCCCGCTGGCAGCGGAGACTTGGGTCATAGTCAGTGCCCGGGCCGTATCCAGCCCGCTGGAAACCGTGGACCCGGCGTTAAAACCGAACCAGCCCACCCACAAAAGCCCGGCGCCCATCATGGTCATGACCATGTTGTTGGGCTGCATGGGTCTTTCGGGATATCCCTGCCTCCTGCCCAGGTACAGGGCCGCCACCAGGGCTGAGATTCCAGCGGAGACGTGAATGACAAGGCCACCGGCAAGATCAATGACCCCGGCGGCCCCGGCGTTGAAAAGCCATCCGTCGGATGCCCATATCCAGTGCGCCAAGGGGCAGTAAACTGCCAGAAACCAAAGCACGATAAACAGGATGTATCCCTTGAAATAGACTCGTTCGGCGACTGCGCCGGAAATCAGAGCCGGGGTGATGATGGCGAATTTGCCTTGAAACATGGCCAGCACATACTCGGGAACCCCGGAGGTGATGGTGTCGTCAATGCCTTGCAGAAAAAAATAATCGTTATTCCATCCTATAAAGCCCCCCAATATGCTCTTCCCAAAGGCCAGGGAGTAGCCGCAGACCACCCACAACACACCAATGACGGCAATGGAAACAAAGCTGTGCATCATCGTGCCCAGGACATTTTTCTTTCGGACTAGCCCGCCGTAAAACATGGCCAGCCCCGGGACCATAAGCAGGACCAGGGCCGTGGAGGTGAGCATCCAGGCGGTTGTGCCCGTATCCACCATGTGGGGGTCACTGGCAAGGGCGGCCTGGGGCAGGGCCAGTGCGGTAAGGGTTAATAATGTGGCAATCCTTGTTTTCATTCTGTTCCTCCTGATTTGCAGACTATTTCCTTCTAAGGATGGGTTAAGATAAACTAAGGAGGGTATGGCAAGGATTGGGCCAAAAACAGGAATTTTTTATAACATACTGTTTTTAAAATAACTTATGCTATAATAAAAGATTTATCAGCGCAAAAAATATCACATTTTTGTAAAATTAACGAATTAAAGCAGACAATATTGTATAAATATGCTATGCTATAAACAATTTGGAAATGATTTTCTCCGGGCAAATACACCCATCACCCTCCCTCAAAAAAAAGCCCGCGGGCTTCCGCCAGGGGGCATAAGAGGCCTCTCAATTCATTTCCGGAAAGCCTCCCCTCTTTGTGGGACACAAATTTTTTCCGTTTGAAATTATTCCAGGAAACCGTTCAAACACATATAATGGGCGGAGAGATTGAGAGAGAAATAAAGGGCAAAAGACTGATGGGGATTTTATTTGAGGCGCCATTATTCAAAGAGGGCGGCCCTGTTTGAAATGTTTTTTCTCGAAAACAAAAACGACCCAAAACCTCGAGCAAACAGGCAACTTATACAATATTGTATTTGCTTGGTCATTGAGAAACCAAAAGCATGATTGCCACTCCAAGAAGAAGGGAAAATATCCCTGCATCCTTCCCACGGCATAAGGGGCGCCAATAAACAGCAAAGGAATTAGTGCATTAAAAAGGCAAGAGCCCCTTCCGGACCAATGAATTCAAAAATTCCAGGCAAACCCGCAATTCACGTTTTTATTCCCATGAGAGAGGCCGCACTAAGCCCAAGAATTTTGTCGGCCTCCTCTTGAGTCAATCCGGCGCCTGCCACTTCCTTGAAATACCGCATGGGCCGCAGAAGTGGAAAATCGCTTCCGAACAGGACTTTTTCCGGCCCGATTATATCGCAGGCTTCCCGGTAGATCCGCTTGTCATAGAGATAAGGCGAGGCAGCCGTGTCATAATAGACATTTTCCAGGAGTTCCTTGGCCTGTTTTTTAAGAAGATGGAAAAAGAAAATTCCGCCGCCCCAGTGTGCCAGAACAATTTTGTTTTTAGGAAACCGGCTGACCATGTTCCAGATTTGCTCGTGGGTCACCGGGGTTTTTCCAGGATACTTATGCCCCACCGGTTCGTTGGTATGGATGAGGACCGGAACATTGAACTCCATGGCGGCATCCATGATCGGGTCCAGGCGGTCCAGGGCTTCTTTGTCAATGCCGGACCGGTACAGGGCAAGCTCCCCGATCCCCGCTGCTCCGGCTTCCAGGCATCGGCGGGCTTCCGCAGGGGCGCTTTTGCCCATGACATCAAAACAGCAAAAGCCCAACAGGCGATCCTTGCGCCGGTCTGCCGTGGCCAGAATATAGTCGTTATGGCGGCGGCACAGGTCTTCGTCCTCCCAGGGAAAGCCAAAGACGACGGATTTATCCACTCCATCTTCGTCCATGGCGGCGAGTATGTCTGATCCCCCGGACAGTTTGGATTTTTCGGGCTTGTAAAGCAATTCAAAGGCAGGTTCCCCGTCAAAAAAACGTGAACGGTTTTCGCGGATTTGGCGAGGAAACAAGTGGGTGTGAAAATCGATAATCATGATATATCCTTTGGCTTTTCAGGGTAGTTCATCAGGCTTTCCTTGCTCACAAGATCACAAGTACCGAAAATATGTCAAGCTCGGACGCACCCATTACTATTGACCTATGCCGGAATTATCGCGCATAATGCAAACATAGGGTCATTACTTGGGACAAGGTATACTTATCCTATGGTCGCTGTTCCTTTTCATCCTTTACAAATAAACCCGTGGGATATATTTTTCAAGGCTCCTTTCGCAGGCACATATGTTGCAAGTCTGTTTTCCAACAAGCCGTCAATCTTGGAGAGTCAAACAGGCCATGAAAATAGTGCATCGTATTTTAAGGCATAGAGGAGCCAGGGTTTTTCTTTTTCTGCTGGCTTTTTTGGCCATAACTTGGCCATTCATGGCCCACTCTTTGTACCCGGCAGTGAAAACCCAATATTTGCATCTTTTCATCGCCTGGGTGCTTGTGATCCTTTTACTGTTCCTCATCAGCCGGTCTTCCTTCCAAAACGACGACGACTCCGGGGGATAGTGCATGTTCCAACCCGTGACCATCCTTGTTGTGATCCTCCTTTATGTAGGGATTTTGCTTTTGGTTGCCACCAAGGTGGAGCGGATGGCTTCCCGGGGGTCCAATCCGTCCAACCATCCCCTGGTGTACACCCTGTCCCTGGCTGTGTACTGCACTACCTGGACCTATTACGGCAGCGTGGAAAGCGCCGCATTTTCCGGTATGCTCTTCCTGAGCATCTACCTTGGCCCTACCCTTGGCATTGTTTTTTGGGGAACCGTTCTCCGTAAGCTGGTCAGGATCAAGCAGCAGCACCGCATAAGCAGTATTGCCGATTTCGTGGCGGCCCGGTACGGGTCCTCCCAGCGTCTGGCCGCCCTGACCACGCTCCTAGCCCTGGTGGGAATAGCCCCGTACATTGCTCTCCAGTTCAAATCAGTGATCAATACTTTCGCCCTCATTACCATTCACAAAGGGATCGCCCCTAACTGGGTAGAAACCAACGCCGGGCCAATTATGGCAATCCTCCTTATCACCTTTACCATCATGTTCGGGGCCAGACGCCTGGACCCAACAGAACAGCATCAGGGCATGGTCATGGCCATTGCCATCCAGTCCGTAATCAAACTCGTTTCATTCCTGGCGGCAGGAATATTTGTCGTTTATTTTGTGTTTGACGGCATGGGCGACCTTCTCCATCAAATGCCCAAGGCCGAAATCGGGTCCAGTGTGACCGATCTTCAGACAGATACCTCCACATTCCTGACCTGGAGCACCTATCTGATTTTAGCCATGGCCGCAGTCCTTTTCCTGCCCCGTCAATTCCATGTGGCGGTGGTGGAAAACCCTGACGAAAATCATATCCGGACCGCCATGTGGGGCTTTCCTTTATACCTATTTCTTATCAACATTTTTGTGCTGCCCATTGCTGCGGCCGGTCTCATCAAGGGCCTTCCCGCTACCCAAGCCGACACCTTTGTCCTGGGCCTGCCCTTGCGTTACGGTAGCCCCTGGCTGGTTCTTTTGGTCTTTATAGGAGGATTTTCGGCAGCCATGAGCATGATCATGATTTCAGCCATGACCATGGCCACCATGATTACCAATCATCTGTTTCTGCCCCTGGTGGAATTTTTCGGCTGGCTGAGCTTCCTGCGCAAACAGATCCTCAAAACGCGCTGGGCGGCTGTGGCCCTCGTGATCTTACTGGGATACTGGTTCGAAACCACCATGGGGCACAGCTACACTTTAATCAACATGGGCATGATTTCCTTTGGGGCCGCCCTCCAGTTCGCCCCGCCTATCCTGGGCGGCATTTTATGGGAAAAGGGGAACCGCACAGGGGCATTGTGGGGGTTAAGCGCTGGCTTTATCATGTGGGCATACACCCTGCTGCTACCCTCCTTTGTCCGAAGCGGCTGGCTCCCCCTGTCCTTCGTGGAAAGCGGCCCCTGGGGCATGACCCTTTTTATGCCCGAGGCTTTGATGGGCCTATCCAGCCTAAGCCCCTTGTCCCATGCTGTTTTCTGGACCATGCTTTTCAACATTGGCCTGTATATCATAGGCTCGCTTTTGCATGAAGAAACGGATGAAGAAGCCAGGGTGGCGAGGGCCTATGTGCATGTTCTATCCCCCGCCTCCTTGCATAGCCCTATGGGCAAGTCCGAGCGTGTTATCTCCCTGGAGGAAAAATCCCAAACACTTCTGAAGTTGTTCACCAGGTATTTTCATACCCATATTGGCCGTAACATGCTGGAAATGTGCCTGGATCAGGCAGAGCTGCAGGGTAGAGAGAGAATCAATGTGGTGGAGTGGGCTGACCTGTGCTCCCGGGCCGAAACCCTTTTGGCGGGGTCCGTGGGGATTTCCGCTGCCGGCAAGGCCTTTCGCAAGGCAAATTTGTTCACGGAAAATGAGTCGATGGAGCTCTCGGCCATGTACGGAAAAATTCTGGCCAACCTGCGCCTCACCCCGGAAGACCTGAAGGAAAAAATAGATTATTATAAAGAAAAAGAGTCTCTTATTGAAACACACGCCAATGATTTGGAAGCAAAAATTCACCTGCTGCAAGACCAGATTGGCAAACGCCAGGAAACCGAACAGGCCCTGAAAAAAAGTGAGGAACGGTATCGAACCCTTCTGGACACCACGCCGGACGCCGTGGTCGCCTATGACGAAAACGGCTATGTCCAATATGTGAACTCGGTCTTTGTCAGGACTTACGGGTGGTCGGAGGAGGAACTCATGGGCAAACGCATTGATTTTGTGCCTCCCCAAGAGAAGGAAAGGACCCTGAAAGCCCTTGCCGAAATCAGCAGTGGAAAATACGGAGATATTGAAACCCAACGTCTCACAAAAACCGGTGAGACCCTGGATGTCCTGCTGAAAAGCGCCCCGTTTTTCAACCAGGAAGGCAAGGTTGTGGGGAGCATGGTCATCCACCACGACGTTACCCAACGCAAAAAAGCCCAGGAAATTCTGGTCCAGACAGAAAAAATGATCTCCCTGGGCGGCTTGGCAGCGGGAATGGCCCACGAAATCAACAATCCCCTGGCAGGTATCATCCAAAACGTGCAGGTAATCATAAACCGCCTGACCCAGAGAATCCCACCCAACATAAGCGCCGCCCAGGAGTGCGGCACCACCATGGAGGCCATCTCCCATTATGTGGAAATGCGAGGTCTGAGCAGTATGTTTCAGGCCGTGGTGGAATCCGGCAGCAGAGCCGCCCGCATTGTGGACAATATGCTTAGCTTCAGCCGGATGAACCAGCAGCCTGTCACCAAACCTGTGGACATGTGTAAACTCATCGACAAGACCGTGGACATTGCCTCCAGCGACTATAATATCAAGAAAAAATATGATTTCAGACAGATACGCATTGTGCGGGAGTACGATGCCAAACTGCCCCCGGTCCCCTGCGAGGAAGGTAAAATCCAGCAGGTTATCCTCAACCTGCTCCGCAATGCAGCTCAGGCCATGGCCGATCAAAAGGACCGGCAAACCCTGCCTACCATCACGCTCAAGGTCTGTCTCCAGGATGAAAGCAACATTCGCATGGAGGTTCAGGATAACGGCCCGGGCATGCCTGAAGATGTCCGCCGCAGAATATTCGAACCCTTCTTCACCACCAAAGCGGTGGGCCAGGGCACGGGCCTGGGGCTGTCCGTATCCTTTTTTATCATTACGGAAAACCACAAGGGCAGCATGTGGGTGGAGTCCAATCCCGGACAAGGCGCCTGCTTTATAATAACCTTGCCCTTCCATCCCAAGGCACGCTGAATTCCAC
>JAEINP010000096.1 GCA_016342355.1 Desulfatibacillum sp. | reverse complement strand
GTTTTCCGGGCCGTAGTCCCGCAAAAACTGAAACCCTTGACAACCCCGTCAATATGAGTCATATATAATCCATTGATAATCTGAAAGGGATATATATGGCTAAATTTACCCGCGCCACATCCAGTCTGCCTCCCGAGGTGGCGGAAACCATCTCCCGTTTGGGAGAAAACCTCCGCATTGCCCGGAAGCGCCGGGTCATGACCCTGGATGATATGGCCTCACGCATGTTCGTGACCCGGAAAACCCTGGCAAGGTTGGAAAATGGCGACCCCGGCGTCTCCCTGGCGGTGATTGCGTCCGCCCTATGGGTGTTGGGTTTGGACAAGGGCCTGCGGGATATCGCCAAACCGGAAGAGGATAAGGTGGGCATTCATAACGAAAGGCAGCGGCTTCCCCAGCGGGTCCACTCGAAAAAACCCAAATTGGACTTGGACTTTTAGACCATGGCCGAAAAAAACATCACGGTTTTCATCTACCTGCCCGGCGAGACGATGGCGGTTCCCGCCGGTATCTTCACCCATGATTCCAATGCCGGAGTCGGGTCCTTCGCCTATGGCCGGAAGTATCGGGAACGCCCAAACGCCCTGCCTGTGGACCCTGTGGCTCTGCCTATCGGGCCTGAACCCCTGCCCGTGAGCGTCAACCATGGACTTTACGGAGCCTTTCGGGATGCCGCTCCGGACTATTGGGGGCGATTGGTTATTGCAGCGGGAAAAAAGATGCCGCCCGAGGCCCTTGCCGAAATGGATTTCCTGGTTTCCGCCAACGCCACCCGCGTCGGCAACCTGGACTTTCGGGAGACGCCTAACTCCCCGGAACCGGAATTGGAGCCGCCCCATTTCAACCGACTGGCGGAACTCCTGGATGCCGCCGCAAAGATTGAGACAGGGGAAGAGGTTTCCCAACACCTTCTGCGCCTGCTGCGCCAGGGGACCAGCGTGGGGGGGGCAAGGCCCAAATGCACGGTGGAATGGGAAGACGCCCTTTGGATTGCCAAGTTCCCGGCAAAGGATGACACGTTGAACATCCCCCGCATCGAATACGCCGCCATGACCCTGGCCGCGAAATGCGGCATCCGGGTTCCGGCAATGCGCCTTCAATCGGTTGGGGACAAGGACGTGTTGCTGGTTCGCCGTTTTGACCGGGAAATGGCCGAGAGTGGTTGGTTGCGAACAGGTTTCCTGAGTTCCCTTTCCCTTATGCAATGGGATGAAATGGACCGCCTTGCCTGGGATTACGGAGCCATCGCGGACATCATGCGCCGCCACGCGCCCGTGGAAGACATCAGGGAATGGTTCCGCCGCATGCTCTTCAACATCTTGGTGCGCAACACGGACGACCACCCGCGCAACCACGGGTTCCTATTCGATGGTTCCGGGATTATACTTTCCCCGGCCTACGACATCGTGCCGTCCATCACCCGGC
This sequence comes from Desulfatibacillum sp., assembly GCA_016342355.1. GTDB lineage: Bacteria > Desulfobacterota > Desulfobacteria > Desulfobacterales > Desulfatibacillaceae > Desulfatibacillum. The sequence continues at coordinate 8,057 of JAEINP010000096.1, read as the reverse complement.
CAGGCGTGGGAACGGACTTTTCCCTGGCCATGTCCATTGGGGATCGCGGCAGAGAAGCGACTCTGGAGAACGCCTTGAGCCGGGCCGCCCGGTTCGGGTTATCCAAAGATGGGGCCAAGGAGGACGTGAAGCGATTGGTCAGAGTCGTCCGGGGTTGGCGGGAACACTTCGCCTCCATGGGTTGCCCGGATTCTGAAATCAGGGCCTTGGAGCCGTCTTTCGGGTGATGTTGAAAAAGATTTACAGTGGTCCAAAAGGTTCGCGACCTCCGGCTTGGCAGGCTACCGGGCGCATTTCTGTTTTTCCAATCAAAGAAGCATATTCAAATCATATCAGAAAGTTACTGCGTAAATATCATTGCGTCCCTGATGACAGACTTTACCATTTCTCGGCTCATGGCTAATCAGCGCATGGAGTAAAGCGTTTGGCTTTCAGCAGGTTTTGGTGAAAGGCAAGGTTAAGGAGTTGTGGCAGCTATATGCACTTTTATGGATTTTCAGGCGCCACAACATATTGGAACTCAGAGATTCCCCCTATCCAGTGGATAGGGGATCTCCAAAAACCGGCTGAGGAAAGCGGAATGAGTTCCATTGTACCGACTTCATAAACACCATTCCTTACGGTGGACCCCGGGGCTTGGACAGGTCCGGTAGTGTCCAGAGGGCGGGAAATCTTACAATCTCTCCTGGATATTGGCCATTTCAGGCACAGTTCGGCACAACCATCCAAAGACTGGAAAGTCGCACGACAGCAATAGGGACGACCACTCCTGCAACCACGCCTCCCTTTTTAATGAAATAGGCAGTTAGCGGCTGGGCAGTTCCGAACGGGGTGGGGGTTGGGACCCGGGCAGAGATTCTGTCACCCTTCGGGCGACAAGTTCAGGATTCACAACTTCCCTTCTGGAAAAGTAGGGAGGAGGAAAGTCTTGAACGCCCCACTCAGGCACCAACTAGGTTTTGAAATAGTGGCTTCTCCTACAGGGGGATATAACCTGGAAAAAGATCCTCTATCCCTCTGTTTTATTTCACCCAGGACAAAGGACGGCCTTCGACGCCCATCAATAAACATTGTTCAATGCACCTTCCCACGCCCCTGGATGTTCACCAAAATTTTGTCATTAATAAACGCCTAATTTATGTACATATAATGGGCAAAAATCAGTATATTTATCTTTTGATCCTCCCCTAAAACCCCAATCTTGACTCCCGGGTTTGTCTGACGGATAATTCCCCTCAACCAGCATAATTACATTGATATCCGCTCTCCTTTTTTGGGCTCGGACCATACTTTTTGAGTGAACGGAAGGAAACCGCCATGATACTACGGAGCAGGCGATCATCTGCCTTTGAATGGGTTGCGGTATTTTTGATGACTGTGTTTACCTCCATGGGATTATTCCCCGGCTGGGCCTTGGCCGAGTTGCAGTATGTCCCCCAGAAGGAATCCCTGTATTTTATTTTTCAAAAGCCCTATGTGGTCGAACTTTCCAATCTGTTGGCCGCCTGTCCTGAAACTGCGGACACGGACGGGGACGGCCTGCCGGACAAGCTGGAAAAAATCCTGGGGACCGACCCGGAGTCAATCGATTCGGATTTCGACCGCCTCACCGACTATTACGAGGTGGAAAACGGATTGAATCCGTTGAAGCCCGATTCCAACAGCGACGGGCTTTCCGACTATCTGGAAGTCCATGGCGGAGGCGGCCTGGATACGGACGGCGACGGAATTCCCAATGCGTGGGACGGGGACAACGACAACGACGGGGTGTACGACCCCTTGGACCTTTCCCCCTTTGCCTGCACCATCGCCAAGCCGGAATATCATTTCAGGATCCACTCCACCGGGAAGCCCACCTATATCAATATTCAGGTGCGCCCCAGGGACCCGGACAGGCTGCGCCTGCCCTTCCAGTATTTTGACTGGGAGGACGGGGACGACAAGGGCACCATGCAGGACCGGGACAACACCAAAGAGGACGTGTGCATCACCCCGGCCCTGGAGGTGACTGCCAACCATCTGCCCTCCACCGAGGACCTGGACAAATACGGAATCTACGTGGTGGATGGAAAGGCCTACATTCCACTGTATACCACGGACCATTTTGGCTCCCCCTCGGCCTTTAACGGGCGGATTTTCTATCCTGCCATGGGCTATGCCCGGGATATCGACCTGAAAGCCCGGCTTATCTGGATGGTCACGGGAAAGACCGACCAGGGCATGGTGGCCCCCGGCAATCCCTTCTCCTCCCCCTCTTACTACTCCAGCGACAATGCCAGCATGGGCGGGGGCCTGGCCATGGCTGACATCAACCGAAACGGCACGCCGGACCTGGTGTTCATGGGCGTGGACGCCACGGATACTGAGGATTCCCTTGCCTACCAGATCGGCTGGGACCTGAACGCCCAGGGCTATCCCTCGTCATGGAGCGCAAAGAAAACAATTCCCAGCGGCGCCTGGACCATCCAGGGCGCGGACGTGGCCCTGGCGGACCTCGATGGCAATGGCATGCCCGAAATGATCCTCATGTACGTGGACAATCCCGGCGGCTCCAACGCCTTCCGCTACCAGATAGCCTGGAACCTGGACGCCAATGGGGACCCGTGGACCGGGTGGGGCGCCCTGACCCAATCCCCACAACTGGGCGCCGAAAACGCCGGCGCCGGGATCGCTACAGGAGACATCAATGATAATGGATCCCGCGACTTTTTATTCACCGCCATCGACGCGGACAGCCCGGACAGGGATTTCAACTATTACATCGGTTGGGACGTGGGTTCATCCAGCGGGCAACCTTCCTCCTGGAGCGGCATGATGACCGCTCCGGGCTTCAGCACCAACACGATTGGCGCGGGTGCGGAGTTGGTGGATCTGGACAGCAACGGGGAATTGGATCTGGTTCTCATGGGAATCCAGGAGCTGGAAGGGGCCGACCGCATGTTCTTCCGGGTGGGATGGAACCTGGACAGCGCGGGAACTCCGGAATCCTGGAGCGGGGTATCGGGAGGGCCTTACTTCAGCGGGTTGACCGCCGGAGGGGGCATTGCGGCGGGCGACGTGGACCTTGACGGAATCCCGGACCTGATGTTGGGGGCCATTGACAGCACCAGCGGGGCATCGAATCGCTTCCTGGCGCGGCTTCAGACCAGTTTCATGAATTCCATGGGAAACGCTCCCATCAACCTGGCCAAATATGCGGAAGACGCCGTCCTGACCGGATTCACCGTGGAAGAAAACCACGGCTCGACAGTTGGCCTCTTCTACGGGGACGACCAGGGCCAGGTTTTATTGGCCAACACCCAACTGGGCTACGAGTTCCTGCGAGGCCAGACCTCCCTTTCCCAGGAGCCGGGCCGCCTGGATTCGCTGGGAATCTCGGTAAGTTCGGACGTCCAGAGTTTCGGGCATCAGGACGAGGCCATGGCCGCCTTGTCAGGCGCCATGATACCCGCGGCCCTGGATGCCCTGCCGCCCGACATAGTCACGCCTCTGATCTGCGCCTTTGAAGACCACTCCGCCAGCGCGGAAATGGGCGAGGTGACGCCGGAAATCCGCTACCATGGCAATACCTTTGTGGTGGACATGGCAAAGGCCCCGGTTGCCACGGGAAAACGCATTATCACGCCCTGGTACGACACCACCACCCAGGACGAGCTGGGACTGGACGAAGTGGCGGGAGCGGCTACCCTGTACGCCCAGGCCTCCGGCATGAGCGGGGAGGAGAAAAGCAATCTTACGGACATGGTCATGGCCTGGAACGCCGGGGAGTCGGCCATGAGCCGGCTTGACGAGGACATGGACCCGGAGCCCCCGGAAACCAGCAAGGTCATGCGCCAACTGATGGAAGGGGGAAGGAGCATGGCGGCTGTCGGCAGGATCGCGGTGGGCGTGAGGGCTTCCTACAAGGCCGCCAAAATACTCCGGGCCGGGTTCCGTTCCATGTCCATGCTGAAAAACTTCAAGATCATGTTCGCTTCCGTGTCCCAGGCCAAGGTGGGGTCGGTCAGCAAGATGGACCGGGTGATCAAGGGGGCAGGCGCCATGGGCTGGGTGGTAACGGCCGGAGTGGCTTTTTACGCCTTTTTTCAGATCGCCTCCTCCCACGGATGGTCCAGGCTGGGCATTTTTTCCGGCGCCATGTACGCCACGCTCATGACCGCCTACGCCATTGGGCTTTGGGCTTTGTCGTGCATTCCCATTGTGGGGGGGATCATATCCGGCCTGGTGGCATTGTCCGACCTCATCATGGGATGGGTCTCGGGAACCGGGTGGTCCCAGGCAGTCATGGAAAAAATCGTGGATTTCTTCGTGGACACCTACGAGTTAAGCAAAGTGGAGCTGGAACTGATCGACAGTGCGGTTAATATTAAGGATCGGGACGGCAACGGCCTGGACGTGGGGGACAGAATTGAAATCACGTCCCGTTTTCAGGAATATGTGTACCGTTACGGTCCCGGATACACGGATTACTGGGAAAGCAGCTACGTCAAGCCCTATTACGAACTGGCTCCAACCATTGCAGCCTACGGGGATCATTGGGAAATCATAGAGGATGAATACTGGGACTACGACAACTACTATTTTATGCGCATCTGGAAGGTGGGCGTCTGGATCGAACCCCCCGCCCAAATGCCTTCCAACAACTATAAGTTTACCGTCTATCTGAATTCCGACTACAAGGCCTACTACGAGGAATGCTCCTCCGGTTGCGACGTCCACAGCTCTTCGGGAACGGTGTACTCCGAGCCGTCCACCATCTATTTTGATGTCTTGCCCAAAAACCTGGAACAGTTCCTTGGCTGGACCGTCATCACCCCGTTGGACACGGACGGGGACGGTTACCTGGACGTGGACCAGAACGGGGACGGCGTACCGGATGTGGAACTGGATTCCAACGGCGTCATCTGCAACTCGTGCAGCCCCCGTCTGTGGGATTCGGACGTGGACGGACTGGCCGATCCCTACGAAAGAGAGGTTTCCCTGACCTATACGAATGAACGTGACGGGGACAGGGACGGCGTCCCGGACGGCGTGGAAGTCGTGCTGGGAACCAACCCCAAAAATGCCTTCGGGCACGAGACGGACGGTGACTGGCTCCTGGATATTTATGAAATCCAGGGTTGGAATATTACCATCCCCTTGGGGGACGCTACAATCCCCATGCATGTTTATTCCGACCCCACAAAAATGGATACGGACGGAGACGGGCTTCCCGACGACTGGGAAGCCCTATACAGGACCAACCCCCAAAGCAGCGATACCGACGGAGACGGCATCCCTGATTTTGACGAGCAAGATATCAACCGGCCCATAGGCCCCCCGCTGGTGAGTTTTACAGGAAACGAGGCAAACGTGGAGTTCCCGTCCCGCATTGTTTCCAGCCTGCGGCCGGAATCAGCCTTTCTGACTTTATTCGCGTGGTTTCCCCACAGCGAGGAAATCCGGCCCCTGAACACTACCTCCGGTTATAAGGACGGCATGATGTCCGGCCTCACCGGCGTCCAGGAAGGGTATGAGTCCGGAGGGAAAAAGTGCATTTACTTTGTCGCTTCCGGCTCCGGGGTGACTTTCATCCGCTATTTCAATTATTGGAACGACTACGAAACCCTACCGGCGGAAGAGGACATGCCCATCGTAGCCGTCGTCAACACCACGGGAGGGTCCGGATGGCTCGCCACGGGGGACGACAAGGACGCCGACGGCCTTATTGACCTGAACGAGTATATCGGCTGGCCCGTGGCCTATCACGACAACCAGGGCGATCAATCCTTTGTGGCCTCTTGCGATCCCACCATGAAGGACACGGACCAGGACGGCCTGACCGACGCCCAGGAATACGCCGCGGGCACAGACCCCAGGGACCCGGACACAGACCACGACTGCCTGACCGACAAACAGGAGGTGGACCTGGGAAGCAACCCGCTGCATTCCAACACGGACAGCGACCCCTACCTGGACGCCGAGGAGTTTATTGCTGGCATGAACCTCCTGTCCAGAGACTCGGACGGGGACGGGGTGATCGACAACGTCATCCTTGGCGCGGTCATCGACCCCCTGGCCAACCTGCCCATGGAACTGCACAACGACACGGCCCAAACCCCGCCCAACCAGCCGGTGACCGTGGACGTGCTGGCCAATGACATCTATTACGGCAGCGGCATGCCAACCATCACCGGGACAACCTCGCCCAAGCACGGCCAGGCCGTGACGGACGGGGAAACCGTGACCTACACGCCCACAGCCGGTTATACGGGAACCGACTATTTCAGCTACACAGCCTCCCACTTGGGCAAAACAGCCACCGCCAAGGTGAACTTGACCGTCGCCGTTCCCAACGAAGCGCCCAAGGCCTACGCGGATACCTGCTCGGTGGAATGGAAAGGGACAACATCCATTGTCAACACGTATTGGACCTCCGTGCTCCATAACGACGTGGACCCGGAAGGGGCGCCCCTTACAGTCACCCTCACGGTTTCTCCGCTGTACGGCTCCGTCACCCTGAACGCGGATGGAACCTTCACCTATCAGCAGGACGGCACGGCGGCCCTGCAGGACGTGTTCAAATATACGGTCAGCGACGGAATAAACACCAGCAATCAGGCTTCCGTACTCATCAATATCGACCTGACTGGCGATGCGGATATGGACGGATTCCAGGACTGGGAAGAGGAAGAGGCAGGAACCCTGGCAAATGACCCGGACACGGACAAGGACGGCCTGTTGGACGGGGACGATCCGTATCCCCTGTTCGGGATAGGAGACATAAACGGAGATCAAACCCTTGGCATGGACGATCTGATTTTGGGCCTGCAAATCCTGACGGATCAAGCGCCAGATTTTGCCCAAGTTCCCTACAACGGACCGGGCAACGACGTGGACGGCGACGGCGTGATCGGCGAGGGAGAAATCCTTTTCCTGTTGCAGGATGTTGCAGGGCTAAGAAACTAATATGTCCTGAATGTGGTGCTCCAAGAGAAAAAGGTACCCATGCATTATCTTGATCAAATGATTATGGGGCTATAACCTGGCAACGATTCTTTTCGTGGGTCTGCGGTATGGCAGGGGCCTGAAAACCCTGGAGGATTTTTCCGTCGCGGGACGTGGTTTTCGTTCATAGCTGGTCTTCGCCACCCTTTCCGCCTCCTTTATCGGCGGGGGCTTTATCATATGCAACGCCGAAAGATATACGCCATCGGTATCGTCTATATTCTCGTCCTGTACGGATTCAGCCTCAAGGAAATCATGGTGGTCACCCTCATTGCTCCACGCATGGCCCGACTCCTGAGGGCCATGTCCGTGGGCGGCATCATAGCCCAGTCCTACAGCAAATCCGCCCAGGTGACTTCAGGAATTTATTGTGCGCCGGCATCCTGGGCGCCCAGGTGGGCGCCATGGGATATGTATTCAACTTGTTTCTGGGCATGGACCAGATTTGGGGAATAATCATAGGCTGCGGCATCGCCATCACCTATTCCACGGTGGGAGGCATGCGCATGGTGGTGTTCACGGATACCCCTGCCCAAAAATCTTTCCTTTCGCAACTCTCCCCCCTGTGCGGTCCCCATTGTCTTGTGGAAGTTCCAGGACGTATCCTGAAATTTAATAAATGTAGTGCATACATCAAATGATCGGGGCTGAAAATGGTCTTGAAATCTTGAAAGCGGAAGAGTAAGGTTACCATGTATTCCGGTTATATTTAAGTGGCTGGGATCTCAGCCTAAACCTCTTGGAAGACGAGGCTATGGATTTATTAATTGAATTAAAATGTCTTACGGAAGCATTTGACAAAAACAAGATTGATTACGCCTTGTGTGGTGGGTTGGCTTTAGCAGTTTATGCAAGGCCAAGGGCGACGCTCGACATTGAAATCATGGTTGAACAGAATTTACTTGATACCGTAAAGCAAATAGTAGGAAATCTTGGGTTCAGCGTTCCGGCGATCCCCATGTCATTTAAAAATGGCGCTGTTCAAATTCATCGAATGACGAAAATTGATGAGGAATCAGGGGAGCATATGGGGCTGGACTTGTTACTTGTGACGCCACAGACCAAGAGTT
>JAEINP010000021.1 GCA_016342355.1 Desulfatibacillum sp. | reverse complement strand
CCGGAATACGTGGAAGAGGTTCTTAACCGCGTAAACAAAAAAAACGGCGTCCTGGCCATGGGAAATTTTTACGCCCTGCCGCCAGCCCCCATGCTTCTCAACAGGCATGTGTTTTACCCCGAGGTCAAACCCGATGACCTAAAGGCTGCGGAATTGTACCAGGATTTTTTTATCAAGGACGGCTTTTACAAGTACTACGAGGGATCGGCTAAAGGCACTCCCGTATTTCGGACCATCCCGGTTGACAAGGCCATTGAGGAAGGTCAACGAGTCCTGGAAGCGGAAGAGGCCCACGACTTCATCCTCCACCATGCCCCGGAGGAGATGGCCCTGGTTCCGTGCCCATGCCGGACTCGTACGGAAAAAATGGGCGTCCGGGAATGTAAGGACAAATTTCCGGTGGCGGCCTGCATCATGTTGGGGCCCTCCGCCCTGCATTTTGAAATGGTGGGCCTGGGCAAAAGAATTACACGGCAGCAGGCTGTGACGTATTTTGACGAAATGAATGAATTGGGCCTGGTGGGTTCTACGGACAACACCATCACCGACAGTTCGGTCATTTGTCTCTGCTGCGAGTGCTGCTGCTCCCAGATCCGGGGCAGAACCCGCTGGGACAATCCCACCGCCATGTCGCCTTCCAATTTCATCCCCGTTGCGGGGGACGACTGCATAGGGTGCGGGACCTGCGTGGAAAGGTGCTTTTTTTCGGCGCTGAGAGTGGATGAAGCAACGGACAGGGCGGTGGTTACCCCTTCTGAGTGCATTGGGTGTGGGGTATGCGTTCTTGGCTGCCCTACCGATGCGCTCAGGCTCCAACGCATGGATCGTTCCACTCCCTTCGCCACGGCGAAGGATCTTGTTCGGACCATCGCCAAGGAGAACAGAGCTTAGCACCCACATAGAATGATGAACTAATGCAGGCGTGGTGGCGAACCGCGCCTGCATTGTTTGTTGAACACCGGGAAAATTTGGGGTATGATCCATGAATCATTCAGTCACATATCCCCGGCATGCGCAATGCTGAAACCGTGTTTAAACAAAGGGGCTGCCATGAAAGATTCCGTCCGTTTGGTTTTTTGTATTTTTATTTTGGTTCTTTTTGCACTGCCCGCCCTGGCGGCCCATTTGAACGTGGACGCATCGATTGGGGCGGGCTATCTTGCGGGAAAAAACCAATATGAGATAGGCGGCGCTGTCCATAGCTCGGACGGCCAGCATATTTACCTGGACTTTCCCATCAGCCGTCTGGAATTTCCCATTGATATGGGTTTCTTCTCCTTGGACGGTAATCTGGACATCATCCCGCAATGGAGCTTTTCCGCCTCGCTAAAAAGGAATTTCACGGATCCCGGAAGCGACATGAAGGACTCGGACTGGATTTTTGGCGGATTCGGCGGCAACGACACCAAGGACATCTACTCTACAAGCAAGATGGAGTGTGAGGCCTGGATATTCGACATCAACACCCGGTACCGCTTTATCGAGGCGCTCCACGGCCAGGGCACGTTAACCGGACCCCAGCCGCGATACAAATACCAATTGTTCGCCGGGCTGGGTTATATGCACCAGAGTTTCGCCTACGATGTGTACGACCTGGACCAGTTTTATCCCCAGCTCCCTTCCATCCCCCACGATGTGTTTCCCGGAGCCGTGCTCGTTTACGACCTGACCTTTGACATTCCCTATCTCATGATCGGCGCCGAAGCTTCTTACGGGCATGCCTGGACCATCAGCCTGGAAGGGCGGGCGTCCTGGTTTACCCATACCACGGACGAGGACCAGCACCTTCTCAGGGACAAGGTGACCAAGGTGGACTCGGACTGGGACGGATCAACCTACGGAGGCCTCCTGAAAATCCGATACAATATCACCCCCCAATGGTTTTGCGCCCTGGAAGGGTCGTTGATGGCCATAAGCGTGGACACCCGCTCTAGCGCGGCGCTTCCCGGAGTGGCCCCGTACACCATTGACCAGAAAATTGAGAGCGACCAGTCAGGATTTTTCCTTTCTGGCGGGTACGAGTTCTAATAGCCGGGATCGGCTATTGGGTCATTACCTTGCTTGACCAGGGTGAAATACGGGACGATTTTCTTTGTAATCCCTAAAAAAAATTGCGGAAAAAGATTGACAGCATACCACACCGTGGTAATAATTATACCACAATGTGGTACAAGCCAACCCCTCTTCTGGCGCCACATTGCCTGGATGTGGGACCCGGCTGGCCATGCATGGGTCCAGCGGCGTCGGTATCCTTCACTCCTCCAACCCAAGCGCGGGAGAACGGCGCCGCCACATTCCAGGTTTGTTAATGCACGGGCGTTCATTCTTTCCGGGCAGCCTTCACCACCTTCAAGCTGGCACATCTGTTGCATATTTTTTATGAACCTGTGTTTCCTAAGCTGTGGATAAACGGACGAATATGTCCCCCACACCCGGACGCCATGTCCCCGGGGATTTGGCGGAATCGGACCAGTTGCTTCTTGCCACTGCGCACGAAGTTTCACCCCAGGCAAAGGAGGCGGTCATGAGCAGATTTCAGATTGGCGGCGTGGATTACGATCCGGCACAGTACGAAAAAAACCGGCCCGGCCACATGATGCTGGTGGACAAGTATTTTCAGGAATGGGAAGCCCGTCAGCTTTACAAAGGTGCGCCCCAGGATTATCGGCTCCCACCCAATATTTGTCTTTCCCGGGAAGTGGGGGTGGGCGCCCTGGAGGTGGCTGATGTTCTGGCGCAGGACCTGGGCTTTCCGGTGGTGGACAAATCCCTGCTGGATATCATTTGCGCTTCCAAACAACTCACCGAAAAAACGGTCAAAATATTTGATGGAAGACACCCGGGACTGTCCATGGAGATCTCGTCCTGGCTCTTTGGGGAAAAGTCCTTTATTTCAGGAGATTATTCCCGGGAATTGCTGCGGGCTGTGGCAGCCATTGCAGGCCTGGGTCCCAACATTTTCCTGGGACGGGGCGCCTACCTTCTCCTGCCTCGGGAACGCATTCTTGCGGTGCGCCTGGTGGGAACCCGCGAGTACCGGTCCAAGAGGGTGGCCGCCATTTTGGGCAAAGAACTAAAAAGCGATGAAGCCGCCCGTGAACTGGACCGCATAGACCTGGAACAGCAGGGGTTTTTTAAAAAGGTTTTCAAGAAAAAAGACATGACCATGGGCGAATTTGATTTGGTAATCAGCCGGGACCAGTTTCCCCACGCCGCCTCGGTGGCCGCCATCATCAAGATGGCCTATGACGAGAAATTCGGGCGGCAGGATGGGGTCCAGGGGGTCTAAGCGTGGCCCACAGCGCCGGACATGAGAGTAAGGTCCACCCCAATGCTTTTGACGGCCTTTTCCCACCGTTCCCCCACAGGGGTATGAAACAGAATTTCATCATCGCCCGGGCAGGTGAGCCAGGAGTTTTCCGCCAGTTCCACCTCCAACTGTCCCGGCGCCCAGCCTGCGCACCCCAGGATCAGCATGTGGGGTTCCGGCCCTACTCCCGAGGCGATGGACTGGAGAATGTCCACGGAATTGCTCATGGCCACGGTATCCGAAACCGGCAGACTGGCCTTCCAATCCAGGGGAGGGCCGTGGAGCACAAAAACGTAACCCTGATGGACTGGTCCTCCAATATACACGGGAAGGGAATCAGCCTGATTCCCGGCAGGTATATCCATCTGGTCAAACAGGGTTTTGCCTTTAACGGAGTCAAAAACCTGGTTGATGACCAAGCCAAACGCTCCATCCCTGTTATGGACGCAGATATAGGTGACTGTCAGGGCGAAATTGGGATCGCTAAGGGCGGGCATGGCCACCAGAAACTGGCCTGCCAGGGACTCCTGAATAACATATGGCATGATTAGCTCAACCTCCTGAAAACGAGCACGAACGTATTATTCACTAGGGTAATTGCATGCAGACCTCTTGTCAAGAACAGTACGGGAGCCCATGAAATCTTGTGGCTTGTGCTTGCTTTTTCCCCGGCTTGGGATACAATAGCCCCTTCTGGTTATAAACACAGCGAAAATGGAACATGGGCATACAAAAACGACTTCAATATGTGGTGTTCATTATCTTCCTAACGGTTCTTGGGGGGAGTCTGGGTTATTACGCCCTTTTTCAGGGACAACCGGCCTTTTTGGACTGCGTGTATATGACAGTCATCTCCCTCACCAGCGTGGGTTACGGGGAAGTCCTTGAAGTGACCGGCAACCCTTACGCCGAAGTGTTCACCATGTTTCTAATCACTTTTGGGCTGGGCATCATCATGTACGGCATCAGTACCCTAACCGCCGTGATTGTGGAAGGGGAGTTTTCCGGAATTCTCAGGAGAAAGAGCATGGAAAAAAGGATCGCAAGGCTGAATAACCACTATATCGTGTGCGGGGGAGGCCAGACTGGCAGGCATGTGATCGCCGAATTGACCAAGAACAATGAAAAGGTGGTTTTTATTGAAATGGACCCGGGCAAGATCTCCCAGTGCCAGGCCATGGTGGAGGATCTCCTGTATATCGAGGGGGATGCCACGGACGATAAAAACCTGCTTCTGGCGGGCATCGAACGCGCCCTGGGCATCATTATCGCTCTCCCCAACAACAAGGACAACCTGTACGTAACCATGACCGCCCGCATGCTCAACGCAAATATTCGCATTATCAGTCGGATGGTGGACTCCAGTGTGGAGCCCAAGCTCAGAAAGGCCGGAGCAAACAGCGTGGTCTCCCCCAATTTTATTGGAGGCATGCGTATGGCTTCGGAGATGATAAGGCCTGCCGCCGTGAGCTTTCTGGACAGGATGCTTCGCACAGGGGATCGGACGCTTCGCATCCACGAAGTGACTATTTCGGGGAATTCCCCCCTTGTGGGCAAAACCATCCGTAGCGCAGGCCTCAAGGACAAATACGGGCTCCTGGTCCTGGGCGCCCGTGCGGACGATGGGTACGATATTATCTTTAACCCCCATGCCGCCATGGAGCTCACCCCGGGCGCCACTCTGGTGGTCATGGGGGAGGTGGAGAGCATTGCCAAGGTCCGAGAGTTGGCCTGAACAGTGCCTTGATCCGAATCAACGTTTTGGTAACTTTTGTTCCTTAACCGATTTTCGGCCTTGTTATGAGGCCCTTCGCAAGGAGACTCCCATGTACCTACCCGACTTATTCAAAACATTTTCCGAAAAATATCCAGAAATTTCCCAACAACACGAAAAGCTGGCCACGGCATGCCGGGAATCAGGTCCCATGGATCCCAAAACCCAGCATTTGGTTAAGCTGGGCATCGCCATAGGCACCGGTTCACGGGGCGGGGTAATGTCCCAAACCCGCAAAGCCCTCGGGGAAGGCGCCACCCCTGAAGAGCTTTCCCAGGCTGCTTTGCTGGCTCTCACCACCATTGGCTTTTCCCAGATGATGGCTGCCCTGAGCTGGATCTGGGAGGTGCTGGAAAAGGCTGAATAAAGGATTTATTGCTCCGGGCGGCGGGTTTTTTGCGCTGCCTGGGGCATCCCACAGGTTTTGATTCCAAGCCCCTTGGGGTTTAGGGATTTACCCGCCTCAGTTTTATACAAAAACGTACCACACATCATAATAGGATACAAAAATGTAATAAATATTTATTTTTTTACCATCTTTCCTGTTGCCCACCAAGTACTTTTTATCAATTAAATTCAGTATGTTATACAATTTTATTAGCAAAAATGCGTTCCTGGCACAAGCCTTGCCATTACAGTAGCCAGAACAAACACTCTCGGAAAGGAGTCAGGAACATGAAAAAAATCGAAGCAATCATCAAACCATTCAGACTGGACGAACTCAAAAAAGGTTTGGCCGACATGGGCGTTAAAGGCATGACCATTACCGAAGTCAAAGGGTTTGGAAGACAGAAAGGGCATTCCGAAATCTACCGGGGCGCGGAATACGCCGTGGACTTTGTGCCCAAGGTCAAAGTGGAAGTGGTCATTCAGACTGACATGGTGGAACAGTGCATCCAGACCATCCTGGAAGCCACCAAGACCGGAGAAATCGGAGACGGGAAGATTTTTGTCATGCCCGTAGAGCAGGTCCTTCGCATCCGCACAGGAGAAACGGGAACAGAGGCTATCTGAGCCTGAGCATTTATGGATAATGCATTAATTTTAAAGGAGAAAAAAATGAAAAAAGCACTTTACACACTCATCTTCGGAATAGCCGCCTCCCATGCTCTGGCCGGAGACTCCGCGCCCACAATCGCTTCCAACGCAGACGCCATCGCCCTGGTCCAGACCCATGCCAACTATGTATGGACCCTGGTGGCCGCAGCCCTGGTCTTTTTTATGCAGGCTGGTTTCGCCATGGTGGAAACTGGCTTCACCCGCGCCAAGAACGCCGTCAACATCATGATGAAAAACCTCATGGACTTTTCCATGGGCTCCTTCTTTTTCTGGGCCATTGGCTTTGGCCTCATGTTCGGCGTCAGCAGCACCGGCTGGATCGGCACCAGCGGCTTCTTTTTGTCCGACTGGACCCCTGATGGAGATCCCTGGGTACTGGCTTTCTGGATGTTCCAGGTCGTCTTTGCCGCCACCGCCGCCACCATCGTGTCCGGGGCCATGGCCGAACGCACCAAGTTTGTGGGATATTTAGCATACAGCGCCATCTTAAGCGCCTTTATCTACCCCATTTTCGGCTCCTGGGCGTGGGGCAGCCTGTTTAACGGCAGCGGATGGCTGGAAGGCCTGGGATTCATCGATTTTGCCGGGTCCACGGTTGTCCACTCCATAGGCGGATGGGTCGCCCTGGCAGGCGCTATCGTGGTAGGCCCCCGTTTGGGAAAATTCAGCAAGGATGGAAAAGCACGCGCAATTCCGGGCCACAACCTGCCCCTGGCGGCCTTGGGTGTGTTCATCCTCTGGCTTGGATGGTTCGGCTTCAACCCCGGTTCCACCACCACGGCAGACACCAGCATCGCCATGATCTTTGTGAACACCAACCTGTCTGCAGCCATGGGCGCCATCGCCGCCATGTGCACGGCCTGGATCATGTTCGGCAAACCCGACATCGGCATGAGCCTCAACGGCGCCCTGGCTGGCCTGGTGGGCATCACAGCCGGATGCGCCAATGTTTCCCCAACCAGCTCCATCATCATCGGCCTCATCTCCGGTATCCTGGTTGTCCTGTCTGTTGTCTTCTTCGACAAAATCAAAATCGACGACCCGGTCGGCGCAGTCTCCGTACATGGTGTTTGCGGCGCATGGGGAACCCTGGCCGCCGGTCTCTTCAACATGGGCGGGACCACTGCAGGCATCATCGGCGTACAGTTGGTAGGCATCCTAGCCTGCTTTGCCTGGGCCTTCGGATGCGGCTTCATCATGTTCAAGATCATCTCCATGACCATCGGCCTGCGGGTTTCCCCGGAAGAAGAAATGGAAGGTTTGGACTATGGCGAACATGGCGGAACAGCCTACCCCGATTTCCAGAAAGCCTCCCACATGTAGGCAAATGGAAGTTCTTGGAACCAACCCGGGGAAGCCTGTAAAGGCTTCCCCGTCTTTTTCCCCAATTCCTCAAAAACCGCCATAAAAAAGCCGCCATGGAAACTATTCCATGGCGGCTGAAGTTATTGTGCCAACCGACCGTTATTGCAGCTTGATATAATTTAATTATAAATTACAATTTTGTATTACTCCAGAATCAAACACCATAACATGATAACAGCCCTTGCCATTCCACCCTCTTTAAAAACTGCACCTAAAGCCTGGCTCAAACCCGCTATGCCTCCAGCCGGGCTTTGTAATCCGCATACCTGGCCAGGGCGGCAAGGGCTGACACGGCCCGTTCGGGCGAAGAAAAAATGGGAACCCCGTGTTTAATCAAGCCAACAGGAAAGGGTTCTTCCAGGCCCCGGAATGTGAATCCCACCGTGGGCTTGCCATGGGTTTTCACCAAGTCGCCCACGTCTATGCAAAATTTCTCCATGATATCCAGGGCGGCCTGTTCCGCCTCTGCCTCGGGCACGCCAGACCGGGCCAAAGGCCGCTTAATTGCTTGAATCGGCATGAGGTAGTAGGTCAGAAGCATATGAATATTGGGATCTTCCAGAAGCGCCGTGGGAATGGCGTGGAAAAAATCCCTGGGATTTTTATTGAAGGTAATATCCACGGGATTGTTCACACTGGCTGTGCCCGGCACCAGATCCCGTAGTTTTTCCAGGGTTTCCTTGGAAAAGGACGGCATACTCAATCCATTTCTTCCGCAACAATCGGCTGCAGTGGCGCCGGGACCGCCGGAGTGAGTCTGAATAGCGATATTTTTTCCCTTGGGCAAAGGCAGGGTTCCCAGGGCCCAGGCATAATCGAACAACTCCACGATGGATGAGGCCCGGATAATTCCGCATTGACGAAACATACCGTCATAGAGGGCGTCAGGCCCGGCCATGGTGCCTGTATGGGAAAAGGTGGCTCGTTTTCCCGTTTCGCTTCCTCCCACGTAAATGGCTACAATAGGCTTGTGCGGCGCGATGGAACGGGCCAATTCCAAAAACTCCCGCCCCCGCTTCACCCCTTCCACATACATGGTAATCACCTTGGTGTGGGGGCAGGCGCCCAGGTATTCCAGGCAATCCACCATATCGATGTTGGCCCCGTTGCCCACGGAAAAGGCTGTGGAAAAACCCTGGCCCATGCGGTCCAGGTAATTGAACATCTGGGTGACAAAACTGCCGCTCTGGGAGGCTAAACCAATGAATCCGGGCTGGCTGTTATCCTGCATAAAGGTTGTGTTGAGCTTGATGTGGGAATTGGTGACCCCAATGCAGTTGGGTCCAATAAAACGGATATTGTACTTATTGGCGATCCAGACCATTTCCTCTTCCAGGGCGATGCCCTCCCCTCCCACTTCCCGAAAACCCGCCGTCACGCAAATCACATGACGGATGCCCTTTTTGCCGCAGGCCTCCATGGCTTCGCAGACAATGCGGGTGGGAATGACCATAATGGCCAGGTCAGGCACACAGGGCAAATCTTCCACGGTCTTGTAGGCTTTTATACCCTGGACCACATCTTCCTTCAGATGCACGGGGTATAGGTCTCCCTCATATCCCCGGTCCAGGATGGATGCAAAGCAATTGGTTCCCATGGAACCAAATCTATTGGATGCCCCAAAAAATGCAATGCTCTTGGGATTCACAATTTTGTATAGAGGGCTTTCGGTGATGGACTCAATCATGGCTGAACCTGTCTCCACATGGGCAAAAATATCAAATATTCAAATTTCGCAATACCTTGAGGGCGTCCACCAATGGACCCAGAGTTTCCTCCCCCAAAGCCTCCTCCACGGCGCGTTCCAAACGGCGCACGATTTCCATGGCAGGGGGAATTACTTCCAAAGCCTTGTCCGTCAGGTTGATGAGATTCTTCCGGGCGTCCTTGGGATCAGGCACTGCCGTGACAAAACCGGTTTCCGTCAAACGGTGGATCATGGAAACCGCAGCTGCTTTTCCTATCCCTGCACGGGCCGCAAACTCCCCCAGGCTAAGGTCTTTTTTCCTGCACAAAACGCCCAGGGCGTTGGCCTGGGCGCCGGTCAGCCCCATGGGTTCCAGCTCGCGGTTGTAGTAGGAGATCAGATTCCTTGCGGCCTGGAAGGTCAGGAGGGCCAAAAAATATTTGGGGTGGGGCAAGTCTTTTTCCATAGAACGTTTGATAGCAAACGAAATCCAACATGGCAAGCAAAAAGGGCGTGGTGAGCGGGGCGCTGACGCTTTCGCCCTCTCTCCCCATACTCAACCGCCTACAAATCATTCAGTTTTCGCTGGGCCTGGCCCTTGGTCAATCCTTTTATCTTGTTCCATGATTCAGCGGTGCGAGCCTGGAAGTTAAGCTCTCCTCGTTTTTTCTCCCAATTGGAAACAGAAGCCCCGCTCACGCCTAGAAGGCTTGCAAACTGGCCCTGGGTCAGGCCGAACTTTTTTCGGAGCGCGGTCACCATTTTTCCCGTGACAAGGCCACTGTCCGGAACGGCCTTTTGGACAGTATGGTTATCTGGTGCAGTTTGAATAGCCGCCTTTTTCGCGGCCCGTTGGCGTTTCAGCAGGTCAACCACATTACCGGAAGGCTTTTTGACAAGGCTTTGGGATTTGCCTTTTGCTGCCTTGGAGGACCTTGCTGTGGAATTTGCAGGGAAAGGCGTCACTTTGCCGGTTTCAGCTTCTGTTTTTGCTTCCGTCGTTCTTGGATTTTTGGAATTGCCCCTGGCCTTGGAAACCGGGCTCTTTCGCTTTAGCGGGGTTTTGGGTTTGGCGGGAGCAGCATTTTCCGAAATCTCTATACCAAACACATCTTTCAGAGAATCGTCGGCAATGCGCCTTCTTCCTGATTGTTTTCCTGCTCCACTTGCGGCAATGGCAGCTTGGGCGTCAATCAGCTCCTCGTGATCCACCCCTCTCAGGAGAAAAAGCAATTCCGGTTTTTCGTCCAGCCTCGCTCCCACCCCGTAAAGAACCGCCGCCACATGCTTGCACATGTTGGCCCAGTCCGGGCAACTGCATTTGAGTTTGATTTCCTTGGACAGGGGAAACAGGCCCTCTTGTTGATCGGTAACCACCTCCATCACGTTTTCGGATAATTTCCCCTGGAGCAGTTCCAGGAGCGAACCGATCTGCCCTGCGCACCGGTCCTTCACGGCTTTCCACTTTCTCTCGGGAAGCGTTGCGATTGTGATCTTTACCGTGTACATGGAGGTGCCGCTGACCATGGCGTTGACCTCGCCCTTGCTGATGTCCAGATGGCACACGGAGCCGTTGCGCACATAGGTGCGCCCCCGGGGCAGGCGGTTTTCGTAATCGCTGAAAGACTCAATGTGGTCGCACCACGCTTTTCCCCAAAAGGTCCGGGCGATTTTCATACCCGATATTTCCACGGGCTGAATGTCCTGACCTTTTTTACGGAGTTTTTGCATCTTTTTCAAGGCGCGTTCCCGGCGCTCAGCTACAGGCACATACGGCTTCCAACCATAACGGCTCATCGTCCGCCTCCTAAAGTGTTGTTTGATCTATGTCCAGGGCCACGGCCCGGAGCAGTTCCTGATTGCTCATTTCCGTCAGCATGGTTTCGCCCCCGGCTTTCAGAATATCGTCGGCAAGGCTGGTCTTTTCCTCAATCAAGGCGTCTATTTTCTCTTCCAGGGTTCCCCTGCAAATGAATTTATGCACCAAAACGTTCCTGTGCTGGCCTATGCGGAACGCCCTGTCCGTGGCCTGGTTCTCCACCGCCGGGTTCCACCACCGGTCAAAATGGATCACGTGGGAAGCCGCCGTGAGGTTAAGGCCTGTACCGCCTGCCTTAAGGGAAAGCACAAAAAAGGGAGGCCCGTCCTCATGCTGGAACATGTCCACCAGAGTTTTACGTTTTTTCACCGCAGTTCCTCCATGCAGGACAAGGCCTTCACGGCCGAACACCTCGGCCAAAAAGGCGGCGATGGGGTCGGTCATCTCCCGGAACTGGGTAAAAACCAATACCTTTTCCTGGCGCGATGCAATTTCCTCGCAGATTTCCCTCAGGCGCTGAAACTTGCCGCTCTTGGCAGGATCATATCCGCCGTCGCCCAAAAACTGGCTGGGATGGTTGCAAATCTGTTTGAAACGCATCAAGTAGGCCAACACAAGCCCCCGCCGATTAATGCCTTCAAGCTCTTCCAGTGCTGCGGCCAGTTCCTCCACAGATTTGGCGTACATGGCGGCCTGTTTCCTGGACAGGCCGCAGAAAGCCTTTACTTCGGTCTTATCCGGCAAATCCGAGATGATGCTTTTGTCTGTCTTGAGCCGACGGAGTACATAAGGCTTCACCAGATTTCTGAGGGGCGCGTAGCGATTGCTTTTTCGCTTTTCCAAATCCTTTACGAATTTCTTGAATTTTGTGGGCGAACCCAGCAGCCCGGGGCAAAGGAAATCAAACAGGGACCAAAGATCAGTCAATCGATTTTCAACGGGCGTCCCTGTCAGGGCTATCCGAGCGTCCGCCTTGAGCCTTTTAACCGTTCTTGTCTGCCGGGTGGAGGGATTTTTGATGGCCTGGGCCTCATCCAGAATAACCAGCCCCCATTGACCATCCACCAGCCAATCCTGCCTTAGCAGCATTCCATAGGTTGTCAAAACCAGATCAGCCCGGGATAGAAACTCTGTAGGATTAGCAGCCATGGCGGCAAGGTTTGCCTTATCTGTTTCGGAGGGGTGAACAAAAAGGGCTTTGAGCCCGGGAGCAAAGCGCTCCATTTCAGCCTTCCAGTTTGCCAGGAGCGATGCGGGAAGCACCAGAAGCACCGGCTTCGTGGATTTTCCATCTTCCTTTAAGGCCGCCAGGAGAGACAGCACCTGAATGGTCTTGCCAAGCCCCATATCATCGGCAAGGCAGGCGCCAAGCCCAAGGCGCGACAGAAACCAAAGCCAGTTGCGCCCCACTTCCTGGTATTGGCGCAGCGTGCCATTAAAGCCATTGCCAGACCCGGCTATCGCCAGGCCGTCAGGGTCGCGCAGGCCCGACAAAACCTCCGAAAGCCAATGACCCGCGTCCACAAAGGACCAATCCTGCGCGTCGATTCCAAAAGAGTCTTCGGACAGGTCTGCAGGGGCGCCCGCCAGCAGGCGCATGCCCTGGATGAACGAGATTCCTTCCCCTTCAGCCTGGGCCTCCACTTGCTTCCAATGGTCCAGGGCCTGGGACAGTTTTTCCCGGTCAACTTCTATCCATTGTCCCTTCACAAAGGCCAGGCCATCCTCGGAGGCCATGATCTGCTCCCATTCCTCCGCCGTCAGATTTTGGTCTCCAAGACTAAGGTTGAGCCTGAAGTCCAGCATGGCGTTCAAGCCCAAACTGCTTTTGCGTTTTTCGCCGATGGTGACTCCCACACGCGGCCTGGACCGTTTTTTCCACCAGTCAGGAAGCCGCACCAGAAGACCGCTATCCTCCAGAATGGGCACATTTTTCAGAAGGATGTACGCCTCTGCCGGGGTCCACGCCATGGGATGGAAAATATCGCCGGAATCAACCAGTTCTTTGATAAATTCCACCTTCCGGGAAGCCTGATCCACTGGAGCAAGAAGATTGATCAGGGCCTGTTTATTGCGCTCCCCTGCGTATTCCTGAAGTGCTGCGCCCAAGGGCCGGTATTGGACCCGCCCTCCCTTGGAAAGGCTTGGGGCGTAGGTGGCCAGAAAGGCGAAAGGATATTCGGGATCGTTTTTGTTTTCTGCAAGATGAAAGCATACGCGCCCCACCTGCCTCCAGATCGGAGCATGCTTTTTCAACCACTCGGACAAGCCGTCCTCTGACGCGTTGATTTCGGTTCTGACCCATGCATCCAGGTCGGCCCAAAGGCCCTGGAACACATCAAAGGACAAATACTCCCCGCCCTGCATAGGTGGCGCAGCAAGCAGCATGCCCGCCAGTTCGGATTCAAAGGGCGGTTCCATGGGTGCAAGCTGTTTTCCTGCAAACTCGGGAATCCGGCACAACACAGTCAGGTAACTGCAGGAAAATTCCCTCCAGAATGTGAACGCCGGAGGAATAGGGCTATCCGGCCGGGAGGCGGCAAGGGCGAAGAGGCCCTCAGCCTGGGAGGATGCAAAAGCAGTCTGAACCTGCTTCATCCAGGCTTGGGGTATTACCGGGCCGTCACTTTCGGTTTCATGAAGAAGAAGGCGGCCACCAGGTGTCAGGGCAAGATCACAATTCATTTTTTCAGGCTCAAACAGTTTCATTTTTAGACGAAGAAGGCGACAAAATTTTTCATGAAAGCAAAAGGACGAAAAGAGGCGCACTTTAATGAATTTTTGACATCAGCCGCCTGTAATCACCTCTTTGACATTGGGAATGGACATTACAATAAATGAAAAATCTCTGCAAGGACAATGGCAGCCTTGATCGGGCCTGGATCGCATTCATCAGGGACGGAGAAAAACCATGTATTCGGAGAGAGACAACCAGGAAAAATGTTCAGAATGTCGGGGTGCAGACATATAGCCGAATTAGGAAGAGCGAACAGTCGCTATATTTTTTTTTCAGGATCAGCAGGCGTCCCAAAGCAGGGGCTTAACGGGGCGGGAAGGAGGGAAAAACGCGCAAAGTCAAAGGCCAGCCCAAGATGTCAGGGCAATCTGTTCCTTTAACGTTTGGGGGAAGGCAGCCTTTTGGGTCCCTTGCGATTTTCCGGAATCATTGCATATGCTATGGCAAAAGGCACGGCAGCGATGGAAAGGGCTGTGAGCGTGATTGCCATCATCAATTCGAAAACGGTTCTCATGAATTCCTCCATTTACGTCCGGTTGGTTGCCCTGACAGGCAGGATAGGGTTGGGGTTCAGGGAAACGGGGCTATTGTGAGCGCGCCGTTATAGCGGCTCCACCCAAGCCCCAAAAATATCAAGGAGGAAAACAGGCAGGCCAGTTTTCCTCCCTTCCAACATAAAATACGTTACCGGCAGTTTATCCGTCCTGGTTCATTTTTGTAATGATTTCTTCCAGGATAGTTTCCGCCTTGGCAATGGGGACCTGACAGGTTCCCACCTTATCATGGCCCCCTCCCCCATATTTCAGGCACAGGGAGCCCACATTGGTTTTGGATGTCCGGTTGATGATGGAGTGGCCGCAGGTCATGACGATGTTCTGGCGCTGAAATCCCCATATAACCTGAATGGAAATATTTTGTTTGGGATACATGCTGTACACGAGAAAACGGTTGCCGGTATAAATTTCCTCCTGGTCCCTGAGGTCCAGGACAATGACATTGTCGCGGATGACAGCTTTTTTCCCGACCATGTCCCGGAATAGCGCATCCTGTTCAAAGTATCTCTGGGCCCGCTCCTGCACATCGGGCATGGCCAGAATTTCATCAATGGTCTTGGACCTGCAGTATTCGATCATATCCAGCATGAGAGCATAATTGCTGATGCGATAGTCGTGGTACCTGCCCAGGCCGGTGCGGGGATCCATGATAAAGGAAAGGAGCACCCACCCGGAAGGGTTGAGAATTTCCTCTGCCGTAAAACTGGCGGTATCCGCCTTGTCTACTGCGGCGATCAATTCTTCAAACAAGGGATCGGCAAACTTTTCCTTGCCCCCATAGTATTCATAAATAACGCGTGCGGCGCTGGGGGCCTTGGGATCGCATTTTCCCTCAAATTGCCCATGAAGTTTTCTTTCCTCTTCACTGGAATGGTGGTCGAACCACATTCCGCAACCCGGCACATAAGGAATGTTTGCCAGGACATCGTTTGAGGTAACCTGAACAACTCCATCCTGAATGTCTTTGGGATGCACGAACTTGATGTCATCCATAATTCCAACTTCTTTTAGCAGAACGGCGCATCCCAGGCCGTCAAAATCAGAACGAGTCAAAATTCTCATGGCATGTCCTCCTAATTGAATCAAAAACAAAATGTGATGTATCTGTATCCATCCAAAAGCGGCTAAGGGTAGTACGGCGGAACCGGTGTCAGGACTTTTCGTTCTCATCCAGTTTATGACAAATGCAGTCTGTCTCCCCACATTGGTCACACTCGTAAACCGGGCCCTTGGGTTCTTGGATCTTTATACCCGCCTTTAGCCGAGGCCTGACGAAAAAAAAATAAACCACGGCAATAACCACGGCAAAAATGATTCCCTTATACTGCCAAAGTGTATCCACTGCAGAAGCCTTTCCATGTAAGGGCATTATCCTTCGGCGAGGACAAAACCGGATAAAAAAAGGAGCCGACAGGGTCGGCGCCGCATTATACTTTCATGGAAAGCATAGTACGACGCAGCCCCGCCGCATGTCAATCCGGTTTTAAGCGGATAAGGCGCATGGGCGCCTTATCCCCTATATGGAAAATGATAGGGTTTCATGAGGAAACGCAAAGCAATTGAAAGGCGGGCGTTAGTTAAAAAATTCCATGGTCTTGTGTGGCGGTGACGGCACGAGGGTCAAAAAATGCCCGTGCTCCGGGTTTGAACAAAAAAAACAGCGTGATTCCGAAAGCCACCAATCCTGGCAACAAAATACCCTTGCCCGCTGTGGTGGCAAAGGTCCATCCCAGGCCTCCGCCTCCATAAACAAGAAAAAGGTAACGGGCCCAGTTGGCGCCGCCAAGCATAAACATTCCCGAAAACAGACAAATACCGGCGGAGCAAAAAGCCAGGATATAAAAAAGATCCGGGGGCAAGTTAGCCAGACTATACCCCTTCACAGCGGGAGATGTAGGCATGACAAGCAGGGTTAAAAAGACAGTATTAAGTCCTATAATGATAAGCAGCCAGGAAATGATTGTGATGGAGAGAGGGCGCTTTTTCACGGTTCATGCCTCCTTCCCCAGCGGAAAAGTTATATTGGACACTCGGTGTATGGCCGCTGGGAGCCATGCTATGTATCTAACGGATGTCCCGTAAGATGTAAATGAAGCCTTTCACACGAGAATTGCAATGCATCTCACACCCAGAGTGGGAAATAGGTCATAGAGGCAGTCCAGCGTCGATTTTCCATTTTTGTACACCCGAACAAAATTGCTTTTGTGGATTCTCAAATCCTGTGCTACAATTAAAGGTTCCTTCGGTCGGTTATGCTTGCATAGGGGCCGGAAATCCAAATATAGGAGAATGACGTGAACACAAATCCCCCCATTAAAAAAGTACTCGTGGCCAACCGGGGCGAAATAGCCATCCGATTGTGCCGCGGCGTCCAGGAAGAAGGGATGAAGGCAGTGGCCGTCTATGAATCCCCGGACGCGGAAAGCCGTCACCTGCGGATTGCAGACGAAGCCGTATGGATAGGCCCCGGTCCCCGGAAGGATTACCTGGATATTGACCGCATCATCTGGGCCGCCCGAAAAAGCGGCGCCCAGGCCGTGCATCCGGGCTACGGATTCCTGGCGGAAAACCCCCAATTCGCCGCCGCTTGCGAAGAGGCCGGACTGATTTTTGTAGGGCCTTCGGCAGCCACCATCCAGGATCTGGGCGACAAAACCATATCCCGCCGCCTGGCTGAAGAAGCCGGGCTGCCCACCATCCCTGGTAGCGGCATCCTGCCTCCGGGCGAGGAAGGCAAACGGGCAGCCGTGGATTTCGCCTCCAAATGCGGGTATCCGGTGATGCTCAAGGCTGTGGCCGGGGGCGGAGGCAGGGGAATCCGCAGGGTGGATTCCCAAAAGGAACTCCTGGGGCAAGTGGAGATCGCCAAGAACGAAGCCCTTTCCTCCTTTGGAGACGGACGCCTTTATATGGAAAAGGGGTTGGTACGGCCCCGGCACATTGAGGTGCAGATCCTGGGGGACCAATATGGGAACCTCATCCACCTGGGCGCCCGCAACTGTTCCATCCAACGCAGGCACCAGAAGCTGGTGGAAATCGCCCCCAGCCTCCTGGACCATGCCCTGGAGGATAAAATCTGCCAGGCGGCCCTGGTCTATGCCAGGCATGTGGGATATGTGAACGCGGGCACCGTGGAGTTTCTGGTGGACGCAGACGACAACTTCTATTTCCTGGAAATCAATACCCGCCTTCAAGTGGAGCATACAGTCACGGAAGTAATCACGGGCATCGACATCGTACGGCGCATGCTTCGTGTGGCGGCGGGAAAAAAACTGGACGTCACCCAGGAAGAAGTTTTCTGCCGGGGGTACGCCATTGAAATGCGCATCAATGCCGAGGATCCCAAGCAAAATTTCGCCCCGGAAAGCGGCAAGCATGTAGCCGTGTACAACTCTCCGGGCGGGCCTGGTATCCGCCTAGACGGCATGGTTTACCAGGGATACACCATTCCCACGGAGTACGATTCCCTGCTGGTCAAACTCACCGTGTACGGATTCCGGTGGGAAGAGGCGGTATCCCGCATGGTGCGGGCTCTGAAGAATTTCCGTATTGTGGGTCCCAAAACCACCATCCCGTTCTACCGCAAGCTGGTAGCGGAAGAAGAATTCGCCTCGGGCACTTTTGATACAGGGTATCTGGAACGCCATCCCGAACTCTACGATTACCGGGACCAGGAAGCTCAGGAAGCCAAGGTGGCCAAGCTCCTTTCCGCCATCCATTACCACGGAAAGAATATATTCGCCGAATAACAGGCCTTTTGACCAGGCCTTTGCATATAAAAAGGAGATGATATGTCTATTCGCATCACTCCGGGATCGGATGTCAAAGAGGCCCTCAGGGCCATACGCGGCTCGGATTCCTATTTCCTGACCAACACAGCCAGGGACTTGTCCCAATCGGATTTCAAAAACCGTATTCTGGCCCACACGGACATCCTGGTAGCGCCGGAACGGGAAGAGGCCGGATACTTTTCCCTGGAAATCACAGGCGGAGCTTCCGTGCATGTGGACATGCTCAGGAAGCAGATCAACCCCTTTGAGCGCCTTACGCTCCTCCGAAGCCTAATGCCTCAAACCATGTTCCAAACCCTGTGCCGGGGCGTTAACCTTTTTGGATACAGACCCTACCCGGAAAACGTCCTGCGGTTGACGGTGCAGGAATTCGCCCGGTACGTGGACGTTTGGCGGGTTTTTGACTTCCTGAACCACATTCCCAACATGATTCCCGTGTTCGAAGAGGTCCAGAGGGCTGGCAAGTTCCTGGAAGCCACCCTCTGCTTTTCAACCGGCCCGGAACACACGGACGCCTTCTACGTTAAAAAGGTGGGGGAAATTCTGGACGTCACAGGCCCGGACATCCTTCTGGCCCTGAAGAATCACTCAGGTCTGGGGACTCCCCAACGCATAGGCCGTTTGGTTTCAGCTCTCCTGGACGCTTACCCGGATCTGGTCATCCATTACCACGGCCATAACACTGATGGAAACGACGTGGGCCGGATTGTGGCGGCGGTCCAGGCAGGGGCGAAAATCGTGGACGCGGCGGATCATGCCATGACAGGCTTTTTCGGCCCGCCGCCGCTCCTTACGGTGCTGGACCTGCTTTCCGACATGGGTTACAAAGCCGAAGGCATCAACCGGGATGCGGTTATCGCCACTTCGGACAAGCTCAAAATTGAGCGCCCGTCGTATGCGGTGTTCGAGTCCCAGTTCAAGGGATTTGATCCCACGGTCCATACCCACAAGCTGCCCGGCGGCGCCATGGGCTCCAGCTTTGAGCAGGCCGTCAAAGGCGGATTTCTGGATCGTATGAACGATATTCTTATGAAGGAGTTGCCCAGGGTCCACAAGGAGTTGGGCAATTATTGGAGCGTCACGCCAGGGTCCCAGATTCTGTGGACCACGGCGGTCACGCATACATTGTCGGGCAAGCGCTATGTGAACGCCTCCGAGGATCTCAAAAGGTTGCTCCTGGAGCGCTACGGGCCATTCCCCTTTTACAGGCCCGCGGACGAAATCTACGAAGCAGCCTTTGGCCCGGACTGGAAAGCCATTGTGGCACGGGACAGCGGCATAGAAGATTGCCCGCCCGTGGACATCGATGCCGAACAGGCAGCCCTGGAAAAAAGCATCAACCGTCCGGCCAGCACCGAGGAGTTGGTGCTCTATCTCCAGCACCCCCGAGACGCGGTGAACTTCCTCCTGTTTGAGGAGGAATACGGCAAGACCTACGTTTTACCGCCATCGGTATGGCTGAAGGAGGGCGGATTCGAGGCGGAAGAACTGGTCACCTTTACGGACCATACTGGCAAGCACCATCAGGTGTCTTTTTCCAGCAGCCAGGAATTGCCCGATGGAAGCCAGTTGAATTACGTGTACGTGGACCATCATCTGGAGCCTTTCCATCATTATCCCGAAGCATCCCGGGGAGCGATCGGCCCCAAAAAGGAACTCAACCAGAAGGAAATCGCAGCCCTTGCGGAAATGGGAGAGGTTCGTGCGCCTATGGCTGGTGTGGTGGCCACAATCTCCCTGGAGTTGGAGCAAAAAGTGGCCGAGGGCGACACCCTGTTGGTGCTGGAAGCCATGAAAATGCTCAATTCCCTGGATTCGGCCATTGCTGGCGTGGTTACGGAATTGCCGGTCACCGAAGGCCAGCAGGTCGCCAAGGGCGATCTTCTGGTCCGTGTAAGGCCCTTGCGCACACAGGATAATGCATAAAGGAAAACCCGCAGACAACTAAATGGCAAGCTCCGGGGAGCCGTTCCCCGGGGCTTGCTCATCCCGCGCCAAGAGAATGTAACGAAAAAGTCTGATAACTTGGGGGAAGAAATGAAAATTGAATATTCTTTTTGCGTTTGTTCCGATCTTTTCGCAGACCGGGACACCTTATGGCAGCACTCCACGGACCTGGCCCTTGTGAACCGGGAATTTTTTCCCCTTCTGAAAATGACCTACCCTGAGAACGCCAGTGAGTTGACTCCAAACACGGTCACCCTCGGTAAAAGAGTGTTTCGTAGCTGGATTTTGCTGTTTGGGATTTTTCCGGTGGAATACGATGACATTGTGCTGGCGGAAGTCAACCCTGGTCACGGTTTTTGTGAAAAATCCTCCATGCTGGCCCAAAATTTGTGGCAGCACCAAAGAACCATTACGGACACTCCCACAGGTAGCCGGGTTACGGACGAAATCACCTTTATCCCACGCATCCCTTATACCGGATATCTTCAAAAGCCCCTGTTCACCCTGCTTTTCAAATACCGCCACTGGCGGCTGAAAAAGATTTTTTCATAACAGCCTAAACTTTTCCTCCACTGTTATTCGGGCTTGATATACGCTATGGTGATCTTGAACCTGAAAAGATGAGGAAATGAAGATCATGAAGCGACTGGCATTCATTCTGGTGTTCGTCCTTTCAATCCTGCAAGTAGCAGCCTACGCTCAGGAGGTTCCTTCCAGCGCCCGGTCCAGGGAGGTCATTGCCAGAATTAAGCCCGGATTGGAAAGAGAGTTTGCTGCAGCGGGCCTTACCCGGGGCTCTCCGATTTTTATAAGGATCTTTAAAAAGGAAAAACGGCTGGAGGTCTGGGCCTGGAAAGATGATTGCTATCATCATTTTAAATCATACCCAATCTGTACCTATGGTCTCAAGGGCCTTGGCCCCAAACTCAAGCAGGGGGATTGGAAAGCGCCGGAAGGTTTTTATTTTGTGACTCCCAGCCAAATGAATCCTTCCAGCAATTACCACTTGGCCTTTAACCTGGGTTATCCCAATAAATATGACCGGGCGCATGGCCGGACCGGCGGCCTTTTAATGGTCCATGGGAATTGTGTTTCCATCGGATGCTACGCCATGCGTGATAAACGCATTGAAGAGATTTACACAATCGCCGACGCGGCTTTGCGAAACGGCCAACCCTTTTTCCGCGTCCACATTTTCCCTTTTGAAATGACCGACAAAAACATGAAAAAAAACAAAGGCAATGAATGGTTTTCATTCTGGCAAAACCTGAAGGAAGGGTATGATTTCTTTGAGGAAAACAGGAAGCCGCCCAACGTGGAAGTGCAGAACGGCAAATATATTTTCAGCATGCCTCAGGATGAGTCCTGATCTTGCTGGTAATTTGGCGGGATTGACAACCTTTGCGAAATCCCCGTTTTGCAAGGGTCTTTTATTTGCACGATTGTATGATTTAATGTACCATTCTCATGATTATTGGTTTCGTTATCCACTTTCCATGTTTATTCCATAAAATATCGAGGGGGCGACCATGACCAGCACATCCTATATTGATGCCTTTATTCCGATTGGAAAAAACAAAGACGCCTGCAACAACTGCGGAATCTGCCTGCAAAAATGCCCGGTCATGAAAATGGGCAAGGAGGAATCCAAGGCGGAAATCAAAAGGCTGATCCGGGGCGAGGAACCGGAACGGGTCCTGAACGAATGCACCTTTTGTATGACCTGCAACCACTATTGTCCCCAAGGGCTCAAGCCCTACGCCCTCATCATGGAGCGCATGACCGCAAAAAACCAGGAAAGCGGCCAGGGCGTCCCCCCCGGCATTCAGTATATGTTCACCGGCGAGGGTGATACCGGCTATTTCCTGGACCAGTACAAAGCCGCCCCGGATGACCACAAAATTATCTTGGACAAATGGTCCCAGGTTCCCGCCAAATCCAAGGATACCCTGTTCATAGGATGCTTTGGCCGGACCGCTCCCCACACCATCAAGCATTCCCGGGCCTTGTCCGGCTTGCCCAAATTCGCTCCGCGTAACGCCTGCTGCGGCGAAATCCCCTATCGGTTCGGCGATTATAAGGCATTTACCCAAACCGTGGACCGTACATACAACTACCTGAAAGACCTGGAGACTGAACGGCTGGTTTGCTATTGCGGATCATGCGGCAATTATTTCGGGAATATCTGGCCCAATTTCCATGGCGTGACTCTGCCGTTTCAGGTGATCTCCATGTGGGAATGGTTGTGGGAAAAAGTCCAGGCCGGAGAATTGTCTATCCAGCGCAAAACGGAAGGCAAGGTGGTCATCAATGATTCCTGTTACAGCAGCGAATTGGGCGAGCCATTTTACGAAGCAGTGCGTGGATTGCACGAAGCCGCGGGCCTGACCATTGTGGACCCGGCCAACAACAAGCAGGATGCCCTGTGTTGCGGATTCGCCAGCGGATTTCGGAACAATTACGATCATTCCCAGGCAAAAATTGAAACCAAAAAACGGGTGGAACAGATCAAGGAGACCCGGGTGTCGGATGTCTACTGCTATTGCCCGGGTTGTTACGCGGCCCTGGCCAGGCAGGGGAAAAAGAACGGGCTTAAAATCCACTATTCGGTCGATAGAATCCTCTGGGCTCTGGGAGATGATCCGCCGCCCAAATAAAATGTTTCCGGCAGGGAATCATAGGGGGATCAAATCCAGAGCTTCTTTAGTATGTTGGGCGAAAAGGCGCACCACGGCTTCGTTCTGGCCCAGTCCCGTGTTTTCCAGCGCCACCTCGATGCCTTGGCTTTCCATTTGTGCTTTCCAGGAGTCTTCTTTGCCTGCCAGGTCTTTTTCAAAATGCATGCCCGAAACCAGCAGGAAAGGGACCAGCCGAGCCTTTTTGTATCCTTTGGCGGCCACTTTATTAATTAAAAATTCCAGGTCGGGATATCCTTCTTCCAACACTCCCATGAAGGCCCGGTCTCCGTACATATCACGCAGAATGCTCCCCATGGCCGCGAACATGGCCCAGGCAGGATGGTCTGTGCCATGGCCCACAAAAACGATGACTTCGTCTTCAGGTCCCTCGAACAAATGGGAAAAATTCCTGGCCACCGCCAGACAGTCTTCGGGGGAGGTCAGTAAGGGCAGCCCCATGGAGGGGCGGACGCATCCCCTTTGCACGTCATTCACCAGCCGGAAGAATTCGTGTCCCCATGTTAAATGAAGTGATTGCACCACAGCCCATTTATGGCCCTTTGCGTGCAGCATTTCCATGACATCCTCGGGATGCGGCATTTCCCCGCCGCCACGGTTTTTTACTTTGGAGGCCACCGTGCGAGATGTGTAAGCCCAGTGGATTTCATGGCCTGGAAAAATCTCTTTATACATGCTGTCTATGGATTCGTAAGTGGCTTTCGCACGGGTGGAAGTGCCAAAGGCCGCCAGAACTATGGGGGGCTTCATCAAGCGTGTCTCCTGCTATTTTAAGGCAGGGTTGGATTTAGCCTAAATCCCTGCCTGTCTATCCCGGTTTGGAAAGAAAGCCGACATGGGGTATTTCTAATAGCATTCACATGCTTTGTCAAAAAGGTTTTCCAAACCCTTTTTGACAACGGTATGATTCTGACGGATACCATTCATGATTGGTTTTTGGAGATTTGTGCCTGCGGCTTGAATCGAATCAAGGGACATTGGCGACATTTTGCAACGCCTGAATGGCTTCTTCCAGGCCTGTCTTTCCATCGCCCGTTGTGTCGTTAGGCGAATACCGGAATTCCAAAGGCCCTTGAATAGGCAGAGAAAAAGGCAAGGATTCAACCTCCACAACATTAACTACCGGAAAGTCCTTGTCATTTCTTAGTTCACACTCATACCTGTTGCCTTGTTTTTCGCTTTTTATAGTGATTAAAGTGACTGTAGCGCCGGTCTTTAGAATCTGCCCTTGCTGATCATAGAGAGAATTATTGTGGATAGGATATTCATAATAGGGAGTGCCTGTGCAGTCGGTTGTTTCGTAAACCAGACGTCCATAATGCAACCCGCAGGTTTTTGAAATAACCTTGTCATCGTCAACTTGAGCGAAAACGCCCAACGAGGGAACATATACTTGACAAAAATCATTCCCCAAAGAAACCAATACGCCCAGATACTCCCCGTTGGCGTCATATACTTGAATGTCAGCAAAAGCCGGAGCAAGAGCCCAAATGAAAAGCAAGACAGCCAGAAGCATCTTCTTCATAGGATTCTCCTTTGAATTTGTTTCGGAATGATGTGAACCTACTATAGCAACATACACATGTCAAGCGAATCGCGTGAAAAAGGGGCGAGTTGCCACAGCACCATTCCAACCACCAACTGAGCAATGGCCGGAAGGTCTATTGACCCGATCCGGGAAGAAGTGATTGACAAACATTTATCCGGGCATAATGTAAAAGATATTTAACGGCATATGCAGCTTCACAATGCTGCTAAGCCAGACACGGACAAACAGGAGGCTAAAAATGGCGGAAACCCCTCGGGTGCTGGAAATTTTTTCCGATTACACATGCCCTTTTTGCTATTTCAATATGGAGAGCGCTGAAAAACTGGCAAAAGAATTTGAGATTCCCATCAGGTGGCGCTGCTTTCCCCTGCACCCGGAAGTTCCCCGGGACGGCATCCGTCTGGAAGATCTCTTGAATGTGCCGTCCTCAGAGGTAGAAAAATGGGGCAGGGAATTTGCAAAAGCCGCCTCTCAACTGGGGTTGCCATTCAAGCCGTTGGGAAAAACCTACAACAGCCGCATGGCCCAGGAATTGGGTCAGTGGGCATCTGACCAGGGCAAGGGCCATGCTTACCATATGGCCGCTTTTCAGGCATTTTTCGCCAAAGGGCTCAACATCGCTTCCCACGATATCCTGTTGGATATTGCGGAAGCCGCGGGCTTGCCCAGGGATGAAGCCGGGGAAGTTCTTACAGAACGCACTTATAATGAAGCCGTGGATAAGGATTGGGACTTGGCTCGCACCATGAAAATCACTGCCGTACCCACCATGGTATACGGAGAAAACCGCCTGATAGGCGCCAAATCCTACGAAAAAATGGCGGCTCTCATAAGTTCGGCCAATGGCCAATTGCTATAAAGGATAGTCGATGAATTACGAAGGCGCCACATATCGCCCCCCTGTGGAAAGCGACTCACTGCTTCTGCAGGTGACCGTGGGATGCTCCCACAATAGTTGCTCCTTTTGCAACATGTACCGGGATGTGCGGTTTCGGGTGGCATCCATGGAAGAAATTGAAAAGGACCTCCAGGAAGCCCGGGGAATCTATCCAAAAGCGGAAAGAATCTTCCTGGTAAATGGGGATGCCTTTGTACTTAAGGCAGAAACGCTCCAGGCCATCGCGGGAAAAATCGTGGAATATTTTCCCGAATGCCAGAATATCGGTATGTACGCGTCCATTGGGAACATCAAAACAAAGACGGACCAGGAACTTGCCGACCTGAAAAATTGCCGGATAAACGACCTGCATGTGGGCGTGGAATCAGGCTCGGAAGCCGTTCTCAAGCAACTCAATAAGGGGCATACCCGGGAAGAGGCAATATATCATTTAAAAAGGCTTAACAATGTGGGAATCAACTACGCCACAAGCCTTATGCTGGGCGCGGCTGGCAAGGGCAAAGGCGTGGAAAACGCCCGCCTGACAGCGGCTTTGCTCAATGAAGTCCGGCCTAATCTGATCTGGCTTGGAACCCTGGGAATCTTCAAAACAGTTCCCTTGTATGAAGATGTTTTGGCAGGCCGTTTTTCTCTCCCTACGGAATTGGAAGTCCTTGAAGAGGAGAAAGAATTACTGTCCAGAATTTCATTGGATAACGTGATCTTGCAAGCCAACCATCCCACCAACACGGTCCCCATGTTCGGCGTGCTGCCAAGGGACAGAGAAAAGATGATATCTCACCTCAATGCGGCGATAGAACATTATGGCAAGGAATCCCTTTTCAAACTCATGCCGCCCCGTCTGAACATGTGATTGCCCGGCGCCTGCTTTGTGGGGTTTCAGGGCGCCATGTTTTCCAATCGGCAAGCCAGGTGCGGAGTCCCGCTTGCGGAACTTGTCGCCCACTATCCCTGCTTGCATTATAACGTGGTTTTGTGTTTATGCTTGGCAAACACAGGGAGATGGCAATGAGCCAACGCATTGGAGCATTTTTCGATTTTGACAGGACTTTACTGGAGACCGATTCCGCAGCCCAGGGAATCCGCTTTTTGTGGGAAACAGGCTTAGCCCCCTTGCCGTACATCCTCAAGGTTTGGGGTTCCAGCCTTCTGTACAAACGCCATTGGATCTCCGAAGAAACCATGGCCCGTATCCTCCTGGGCTTTTACAAGGGCAAGCCTCTGGACCCCTTTGTGGATGGCATCTGCGAGTTTTATGAAGAACTGATCCGGCCCCGTTTGTCCAAAAATATCCTGGAAAAATTCTTCCACCATAAAAAACAAGGCCATGTGACGGTGCTGATTTCCGGTTCCCTGCGCTACACCCTGGAGCCTGTCCGGGCTGACCTGGGCTTTGACCATCTATTGTGCAGCGACCTGGAAACCGGACCGGACGGCCTGCTCACGGGCCGAACCAGGGGTCCCCTGTGCATTGATGAGGAAAAGGTCATCCAGGCCCGCGCCCTGGCGGAAGCGGAAGGCATTGACCTGTCCCGGTCCTACGCCTATGGCAATCATCAGGCCGACATTCCCCTACTCTCCATGGTGGGCCACGCATTCGCCGTGGAGCCCACCGAGCCCCTGCGTCAAATGGCGCTGGAAAAGGGCTGGCCGGTGCTTGGCTTCCGATAGTGTACCATCTCATCTCCAAAAGTTTCCACGGGATGATGGTTCAGATCCTTGGCGGCCTGATTACCGACTTGCTGTTGGCGATCCACTGTCAGGAAAACAACCATGTGAATGACTCCATCAAACGGGTCCGCGAGTTGCGCATCACGAAACAAAACGAATTGCGATATTCAGGGCAGGATGACCAGATAGGCTCATCGAATGATCCCCCCAAGAAAACCCCATCCGCCCTTTGTAAAAACCTAACCGGAAATTGCTGAAAAAAAAGTGGATGATTCTTCCAAGAAATGCTTAATCAGTCGCGAAAATTCTGTACGGAGATATTGAAGCGGCGGAGGATTTGATGGATGTCCTGGCGTTCCATGCCGCATTTTTTTGACGGCCTTGCCAGAAGCAGGATGCAGGGGCCTGCGTCCAGGCCCCTGCGTTGTCCAACCCTTTCGGGGTATTTTAATCGTTTCGCTCGCTATCTATATGCTTCTTCCCGCGTCAAATCCCTGATGGACCGCATCAAAGGCCAAAGCAATACCCCCGGCGTCCCCAACCACTTTATGGGCAATACCTTTCTTTTCGAGAATTTCGCCAAGGCTGTTCACCGGCACTGCGCCAGCAGCAAGAACCACCGTATCTGCAGGAATGGTATCCACGTCATCGCCTGTTTGAACCTTGACATAAGTTGGCGTGATCTCCAGAGCTTTAGTCATGGTTCTTGCAGCAAGGCGTTGCCTGCCCATGTCCTGCTTCATGACCCAATTTGTGCTTTTGCCAATGCCGATACCGACTTTTCCCAACATTTCAATGAGGGTGACGTCCACTGTTCCCTTGGTGGCTAATTCAAAAAGGGTTTCCGGGGTTTCCGCCCCATTAACCAGCAGGAACTTGATGGCCTCGCCGGATAATGTCCCAATTTCCGACAGGTGCATGGCCGTTTCCACACCCACGGCCCCGCCGCCGATCACAACCACCTTTTTGCCGGTGGAGACATTGCCAAGCAGCACATCCCAGGCCTGGACAACATGGGGCAGATCAACCCCCTTGATGGGCGGCGTAATGGGCGCGGCCCCTGTGGCCAGGATGACCATGTCCGGCTTTTCCGCATCCAATAACGCCTCATCCACCGCTGTATTCAGTTTGACGTTGATTTTGTTGAGTATGAGCTGGGTGGTCAAATCCTTGGCCAACTCCAGAAATTCCTCCCGGCCATGGGGCGCACCAGCCAGATAAAGCTGTCCGCCCAGCTTTTTGCCCTTTTCATAAAGGGTAACATTGTGGCCTTTTTCTTGGGCGGCCAATGCGGCGGTCATGCCTGCCGGGCCGCCGCCGATGACCATAACATTTTTCGGGGCGCCGGTCTTTTCAACGAGCTTGGACCCTTCAAATCCCGCCTTGGGGTTGCAAAGGCATTTGACCGACTGAAGCTGAAACAGGCTGTCGAAACAACCCTGGCAGCATGCGATGCAATGGACAATTTCGCTTTCCCTGCCTGTGCGGGCCTTTTCCGGCATGTAGGGGTCCGCAATCAGGCTCCGGCCCATGGCGACCATGTCGCAAAAACCGTCCCGGATGATTTCCCGCGCCACCTCGGGGGAGTGAATCCGGTGACTGGCGATCACGGGGACATTGACCACATTTTTCACATTGCGGGCAAGATAGGCGTACGTTCCCCGGGGCACATTGGCGGTCATCTGGGGAACTCTTGCTTCATGCCAATTGCCCTTTATGCACAGGGCGTCAACCCCGCACTGTTCCACAAGGATTTTGGCATACTCCGTCAATTCGTCGGAACGCTGGCCGCCTTCCATAAAATCGTTGTTGTCCAGCCGGACCATGACAGGGTAGTCAGGTCCAACCGCTTTACGGACCGCCTTCATGACTTCCACCCCGAAACGGATGCGATTCTCGAAAGATCCGCCGTATTCATCGTCACGAATATT
The DNA here is from genome assembly GCA_016342355.1 of Desulfatibacillum sp. GTDB lineage: Bacteria > Desulfobacterota > Desulfobacteria > Desulfobacterales > Desulfatibacillaceae > Desulfatibacillum. The sequence goes on along the minus strand of JAEINP010000021.1, from coordinate 49,375 downwards.
GGTAACCGGGGACAAAAATTCGCTGATAAGGTATCCTGTACCGCTTAAGACTTCCACGGCATCGTAACCGCATTTTTTTACCCGCTCTGCGGCTTCCCCAAAGGAAGCGATTGTGCGTTTGATGCCGTCAATATCCAGAGCCTCGGGCGTTTCCCGGGTCATTCGCGACGGCAGAGCCGAAGGCGCGACAGGCATTTTTCCGCCCATCAAGAACGAATGGGAATAGCGCCCGGCATGGTTCAGTTGCACGGCGGACCTTGCGCCTCCGGCCTTGATGGCGTCTGAAAGCCGTGTCAGGCCGAGTATGAATTCATCCTTATGCGCGCCTATGTACATGCCGTTTCCGGCGACATCGTCCACGGTGGCGTTGCCTACAACAATAATGCCCGCCCCGCCCCTGGCCCGTTCGGAATAGAAGTCGACGATCTGGTCCGTAACCTGAAAATCCACCGCCATGTTCAGATGCATGGCAGGGAGATAAATCCTGTTTTTGATTTCCAACTGGTTTATTCTGATGGGTTGAAATAAGGGGTCCATAATTCGCCTCCTAATACTGTTGTTTTCGCCTGTCCACTATGGTCACCGTTAGGTGCCTGTCTTGTCGTCCATATCTTTTACAACTTGACACGCAAAATCAAAAGAGGCTAATTTGACTAAAAACATGCCAAAACGGACATGGAGTTTTGGAGGAGAGATATGCCACATTTAACATTGCTTGCATTCCAAAATTGTGCGGCGTCCGCCATTTACGGGTGTATTGACGCCTTTGCCATTTCCAACCGGTGGTATGGGCAGCTCAATCAGGGTGAGGATGACGGCGCCCCTCTGTTTAGTTGGGACATTGCGTCCATTGACGGCAAGCCGGTTGAGGCGGAGGGGCGGGTTACGGTTACGCCCCATTGTTCCATTCACGAGGTGGAATCGACGGATTTTATTTTGATTCCCGGATTTCTTCCCCCGCTGGATTTTATTGGCGATGTGCCAAAGGAACTGACGGCCTGGATTCGTCGCCACCATGAAAAGGATGTGTTGGTCGGCACGACCTGCACTGGGACCTTTTTGTTGGCTGAAACCGGACTTCTCGACGGGAAGACAGCCACCACGAATTTAAAATTTTCGCGGTATTTCCAAAAACTTTACCCGGCCGTCAATCTCAAGCCCGAACGGATTTTAACGGAAGACAGCGGTTTCCTGTGTTCAGGGGCCACCACGTCTGTTTTTGACCTTTGCGTTTATCTGATTGAGAAATTTGGATACGAGGAGTTGGCTGTTTTGTGCTCCAAGGCCTTGTTGATGGAACCCAGGTATAGCCAGTCTCCCTATACCATATTTGAATTCCAAAAGGACCATACCGACACTGCCGTCAAGGAAGCCCAGTGTTATATGGAGGAACGTTTTACCACACATATTTCCGTGGAGGCTTTGGCATGTGATCTCGGGATCAGTCCACGCCACTTTGTGCGCCGGTTTAAAAGCGCAACCGGGGATTCGCCTTTGCTTTATCTCCAGCGAATCAGGATAGAGGCCGCCAAGCAAAAGCTGGAAAAAACCGTGGAATCGATCGAGGAGATCACCCAGCAGGTAGGGTATGAGGACCCCAATTCGTTTCGGAAGCTGTTTAAAAAAACCACGGGGCTTTCTCCCCGGGAATACCGGAATCGTTTCACACGGCTCCTGAAGCCTGTTCCGGTTAGCCCAAAACGCCGTTTTGTGCATCCGGGTTGAGACTCCTACGGATCACAAGGAATACCGAGCACGTTCAGATGGCAAAGCCACTGAACTCCGGCCTTATCCTGATGACAAGTATTTTGAAGTTGGATTAAAAAAGGGGGAACAAGCACGGCGGTCCCCCCATATTTCCTATTCCTGCATCTTGCTGTGACGGCGCTGACGGCGGACTTATTCCGAAAATTTTGTATTGATGAAAGTCCTGGCTTCCAGGCCCCCGCAGTTCAGAATACTCCAAAGCGTTTTTTGGCCACGTTTTTTCTATTGATATCCACAATCTCCAGAATACGATTTTTTTCAAACCGGTCAAGCAGGGCTTGTGTGCCGCTATGCAGCTTCAAAGTCATCTCCCCCGTGTATAGGGGTATGCAGGACATAAAGAAGATTTCCTTGTCGTCTTCCACTTTCAGGGAAACAAACCTTTTTGGCACGGTAACAGGGGGTAAAATCAGGATGCCCGTGAACCCCGTATTGTTTGCAAATGGTACCGGGGGGTCGCCGTTGGGGATGGTGTGGCCCACGCCCAGCCATGCGCCGTATTTATGGGGAAACCTGGCCAGGAACTTTAAGGCTCTTATGGGCCAGTACCAGTTTTCATCGTGAAAAGCCTCGTCGTTCAACTGCCAGTGTTTTGGAAGCGTCATCATCAATTCCAAATATCTGGGAGCATCACTGCCCTCGGGAGTCGCCATGGGAAGGTCGCTCATTCCCGATGTGATCAGGGTATGGTAAGGCCGCTCCTGGTTGGGCTTTACATGGCACACATCAATATGCACGGTATCGGACAACAGCTCATGGTAAACCATTTCAATGTCGTCCAGATGTCTTTCAATATGGGCCGAAATTTCTTCCATGGCAATTTCGCCATGGGGCGAGTCCCACTCTTTTTCACCGTCTGTATACCGGTATATGGGCGCCCTGGACGGAGATACCAGTTTGTCGTCCTTAGCCATAATTTTTCCTTAGTCCTCGTCCTTGCCGTGGCGGCGTTGGCTGCGGACATCCTCTTTCCAGGTGCGTTTTTGTTGGCCTCCCTTTTTCCGGAAAGCCTTGTCCTGGATCTTGCCGGTTTCCTTGCCATACACCCCTTCCAAATTCAGGGCAAAGGTCCCCATGGAGAGAGCCGGGTCCTCGGCGGGCTTTGGCTTGGATGACTTTTTGGAGGCGCTTTCCTCGGCCTTGAGCACGGGAGGACCGGAAAAGCAGCCTTTGGGGATGAATTCCGCGGTAAACAAAAGCTCGCCTGCCTCGTAAAAAGTCACGCCCATTTCCCGGGCCTGGGCCGTATTTACAGTAAGGAGAATGGGGCTGCCATCCCGTCGTTTTCCGATCCGGTGGGCCATTTCCTCGTCCCTGCAAAGGATCACAAAGGGCGCACCTATGGGAAAAAGGCCCTTTTTGTCGATTTCCGTATAGGCTTTGGTCCGGGTTCCCACATACAGGAGTTTGGGAAGGTCCTTGGCCTCTCCCTTGAAAAAGGCTGGGTCCCACTCCCAGGCCCGAATTTTTTCCTCCTCCAATTCAATAGAAGCTTCGTCCAGGGTAAACGCCACCTCTTTCAGGTGCGCCTTGTTTACGTGCTTCCATCCCGGTTCTTCGGAAAGGGCCCTTACCAGGTCCTTGATTCTAACCCACCCGTCCGGGTCCGGAATGAGGCCGAATTCGTCCGGCCTCCGCCCCAGCACGTAAGCCAGGAACTTGTTTAAGGTCTCGGGTCTTTTTCCTGTTCCCATATTTTCCTCCGTAAGGCAAAGTTCATGGTAATTTAATACCAAAGCCCGGAAAGAAGCAAAAGCTTTCTTGACGCATATGGCGCGCTTTGGTAGCACTTTTTTTTCTTGGCACTTATTAATCTCCGGAAAGGAGGCTGTTGCATATGGAAAAATCGAAAAAACTGTTCGTCAGAGCCTGCAAAACAATCCCGGGAGGAGTGAACAGCCCGGTGCGCGCCTGCGGGTCCGTGGGTACGGATCCCTGCTTTATCGCCCGGGGCCAGGGCTCCGCCATCTTTGACGCGGACGGTAAACAATACATTGATTATATTGGCTCTTGGGGCCCCCTGATCCTGGGACATCGGCATCCTGCGGTGATCAAGGCCATCGAGGCGGCCCTGGCCAACGGCTGCACGTTCGGGGCGCCCACGGAACTGGAAATCGACCTGGCCGAAGCCGTGGTCCAGGCCATCCCTTCCGTGGAAATGGTGCGCATGGTCAATTCCGGCACTGAGGCCACCATGAGCGCCATCCGCCTTGCCCGGGGCGCCACAGGCCGGGACGGGATCATCAAGTTCGACGGATGCTACCACGGCCACGGAGACAGCCTGCTGGTGGCGGCCGGGTCCGGGGTGGCCACCCTGGGAATTCCCGGAAGCCCGGGAGTCCCGGACGCTGTGGCCGCATCCACCGCGTCCCTGGAGTACAATAATATAGAGGCGGTCCGGGCTTATGTGAAGGAAAAGGGCAATCAGACTGCCGCCATCATCGTGGAACCCGTGGCAGGCAACATGGGGGTAGTGGCCCCGAAACCGGAATTTCTCCAGGGCCTGCGGGAAGTGGCCGACCAATACGGAATCGTGCTGATCCTGGACGAAGTCATGACCGGGTTCCGGGTAGCCCTGGGGGGAGCCCAGTCCCTGTATGGAATCGTCCCGGACCTCACCACTTTGGGCAAGATCATCGGTGGCGGCCTGCCCGTGGGCGCCTATGGCGGCAAGCGATCCCTCATGGAGCAAATCGCCCCTCAGGGACCCGTGTACCAGGCCGGAACCCTTTCGGGCAATCCCATGGCCATGGCTGCGGGCTTGGCGACCTTAAAGGAAATCAGCACCCCGGGATTTTACGAGGCCCTGGAAAAATATTCGGCAGCCCTGGCTCAAGGCCTCAAAACGGCCGCGGACCAAGCCGGTGTTTCCGTCACGATCAGCCGGGTGGGCTCCATGCTGACCCTGTTTTTCAGCCCGGACCCTGTGGAGAATTTTGAGGACGCCAAAAAATGCGACCTGGACAAATTTGCCCGTTTTTACCAGGGCATGCGCGATCATGGCGTGTATTTGCCGCCCTCCCAGTTTGAGGCGTGGTTTGTGTCCGCAGCCCATTCAAAACAGGACATTCAGGCGACTTTGGAGGCTGCGGAAAAGGTCTTGACACAATTGTAATTTGGGTACGTTTTTGGTTGACTTCAAGGCCGGTGTTTGATACCTTTCGCCGTCCCGTACCCGCATGTGCTGTTTTTCACATTCGTGTGCAAACCATACAGTACCGCGTGTATCAGGCAGAATAATGGACAAAGAAACCCTTAAATTTATTAGGGAAATGACTTATTTTAGCAGTCTGGGTCTGTCCGTGGCCCTGGCCATTGTGATTGGCCTAGCCATCGGAGTTGGGCTGGACAGGTATTTTGATACCTCCCCCTGGCTGACCTTTGTTTTTTTGGGTTTTGGAATAGCGGCAGGATACCGAAACATCTGGCTCGCCCATCAAAAGAGCCGAAAGATGTGAGTGATATGAACGATTCCTTGGAAGAACGTCTGGTAAAACATGTGGTGTACGCCAACTGGGCCATTTTTGTATTGGCCAGCAGCGTAGGCCTTTACCTGACTCCCGCCCCATTCGCCATGGGCATTATTTGCGGCGGGCTCATTACCGTGGTCAATTTCCACCTGTTGTCCCGGACCTTGCAAAGCGCCCTGGACCCCAGGCCCGGCGCCGGAAACGGGGCGGTTGTGGGAAAGTATTACCTTCGGTTTTTAGTCAGCGGGGCGCTTATCCTGGCCTTGCTGGTATTTAAAATTGTTCATCCCATTGGTCTTTTTGTCGGATTATCCGTGGTTGTGGCCGGAATTTTAATGGCCTTGATCCTCGAATTAAAATATGTTTTCAGCAAGGAGGCAAGATAAGTGAAGCACTTTTTCGAGTTTTTTCCGTGGCTTTTTGATTTAGTTGGATTGGGGCAGTTTGGTCACAGTTACCACCATGTGGTTTTCTCGTGGGTGGCCATGGCTATTCTGATTCTCCTGGGCCTCCTGGCGGCCAAGACCATAAACATGATTCCCGGCAAGGCCCAGAACGTTCTGGAAGTCATCGTAGGCGGTCTTGAGGATTTCATGGTGGGCGTTGTGGGCGAAGAAGGCCGTTGGTTCCTTCCCCTGGCAGCCACCCTGTTCCTGTACATCCTGGTTTGCAACCTCATGGGTCTGCTTCCGGGTTTCTTTCCCCCCACCGCCAATGTGAACACGCCTTTGTCCTGTGCTATTGTGGTCTTTTGCTTCACCCACTTTTTGGGAATCAAGCACCACGGCGTAAAATACGTGAAGCACTTTATGGGCCCTATTCTGGCGCTTACGCCCCTGTTCCTGATTCTTGAAATCATCTCCCATTTTGCCAGGGTTCTTTCCCTGACCTTCCGTCTTTTCGGAAACATGATGGGTCACGAACTGGTGCTTATGATTCTGTTCATGCTGGCTGGCGCTTTCCTGGCTCCTTTGCCCATCATGGCCATGGGTATTTTGGTGGCGGTTGTGCAGGCATTCGTGTTCTTCATGCTGTCCATCATGTACTTTTCCGGTTCCATGGAACACGCGCACTGATGCTTTAAACCACGCGTTCTTAACGTGTATGTATGGGTTTTTTGGAAGAAGCCCGATAATAACTATCTTTTTTTAGGGAGGTTTTCGTAATGGAAGCAACAGCTCTTAGTTTTTTTATCGCCGCAGTGACCGCCGCTGGTTTTGGTATTGCTATCGCCGCTTTTGGTTGTGGCATCGCCCAAGGTATCGGCCTCAAGGCCGCTGTCGAAGGTATTGCACGCAATCCCGAAGCATCCGGTAAAATCACCACCACCATGCTGATCGGTCTTGCCATGATCGAGTCCTTGGCCATTTACGCTCTGGTTGTCGCTCTGATCCTGATCTTCGCCCATCCCCAAGCTGGCGCAATCGCCGCTCTGTTGGGTGGTGCAGGACACTAAGATCCGGCGGTAGTTTGTTTTAAAGGGGGGCTGCCCTTGGGCGGCCTCTCTTTTTCACCAGTCTTGTGAAAAGGTTCACTATCCCTGCCTTAGGAAACTCTTGTGCATAAGATTCCAAACATAGCGGTTATCCGTCTGGCTCTATATGCCAAGCATCTGGAAATGCTCCACAATGATGGCGTGGAGTTGGTGTCTTCGGTCAAATTGGCGAAAATGTGCGGCGCCAATCCTGCCCAAATCCGCAAAGACCTGGCCTACTTCGGACAGTTCGGAGTAAGGGGGGTCGGGTATTATGTCAAAGACCTTTTAGGCGCCCTGAAAGAAGTCATGGGCACCAACCGCACATGGCGTCTGGGCCTCTTTGGCGTGGGAAACCTTGGCAAGGCCTTGTTGGGCTTTGAACAATTCGCCCAAAGAGGTTTTGTTTTCACAGCCGCCTTTGACAAAGACCTGGACTTGGTGGGCACCACGGTTGCAGGTATGGAAATTTCCCAGTCTGAGGATATCAAAGAGGTGATCAAAGGCCCTGGCTGCTTCGACATAGCCGTGCTTGCCACGCGGGCTGACAGGGCCCAGGATTGTTCCCTGCGCATTGTGGAAGCCGGTGTGCATGCCATCCTCAATTTCACCCCGGTACGCCTTGTGCTCCCTGATAACGTCTTTGTGGAAAACGTTGATTTCACTGTGCGCCTTCACGCCCTATGCTACAGCCTGACCACAGGAAGCGACGTCACCCAACGCCATCCCCGGTAGTCGCCGGGCCCTTTCAAGCCTCCCTCGTAACTGCTTGCCTCCAGCCCATTTGATATGCTAATTTTTGAGATTATACGTTCGCAACTACGAAATGGGGGCTATTCCTATGTTTAAGGATGATCAATTCCAGAAAGATATCCTGGACAACCTCTTTGACGGGGTTTATTGCGTGAATCTGGACAGGATAATCACTTATTGGAGCGCCAACACCGAGCAGCTCACCGGATTTCCTGCCAGGGAGGTTGTAGGAAGATCCTGCCAGGACAACCGGGTGATGTATGTGGACAACTGGGGGCACAACCTGTGCGAGCCCGGCGTGTGTCCAGCCGTTTTGACCATGCAGGACGGCATTATTCGGGAAATCAACGTATCCTATCACCATAAGGACGGCCATCTGGTTCCTGCGGTGGCCCGCATTCTGCCCATACGGGACGAGCAAGGCCAAATCACGGGAGCCGTGGAGGTTTTCCAGGACACCACCCCTGTGGTCAAAGAAAGGGAAAAGGCCAAGGAGTTGGAAGACCTGGCTTTGAACGATCCACTTACCCACGTATCAAACCGGACTTGCGGACAAGCCCGTTTGGAAGCCAAACTCAATGAATTACGGCGTTACGGTTGGCCCTTTGGCGTACTGTTTTGCGATGTGGATAAATTCAAGCACGTCAACGACACCTACGGACACCATGTGGGGGACGCTGTATTGAAAGCTGTCGCCAAAACCCTGTCCGGAAATCTGCGGGCTTCCGACATTGTCTGCCGTTGGGGAGGGGACGAATTTTTGATTATTCTCCCCAGTATTGACTTGGAAACCCTGGGGCAAATCGCAAACAAGGTTCTGCGGATTGTGGAGAAAAGCAGGGTGCCGGTTGGTGTTGGCACTGAAAAGCACACCATCACCGTTACCAGCTCCATTGGGGGAACCGTGGCCAGGCAGGACGACACGCCTGAATCGCTCCTGAAAAGGGCGGACGAGCTCATGTACAAAGGCAAAAAAGCCGGTGCCAACCGGGCAGTGATATAAGGGAAAACGGAGGGGGCATGAAGCGGCGCATATGTTGGATTCTGGTGGTTTGTTTTCTGGTTTTGGGCCTATGTTTTGCTGCATTGGGCGAGGAAAACCACACCCCACTGCCCATTGTTTTCAGCAAGCATTACGATATCACTCTCTTTGGCATCCAAAAACTCCATCCCTTTGACAGCGAGAAATACGGCAGGGTTTTCAAATACCTGAAAAAGGAGGCGGGCATAACCAAAGACCGGATTTTTGAGCCGGACATGGTTTCGGAAAAAGATCTTTTGCGGGTCCACACCCAACAGTATTTGGCCTCCCTGAAAAAACCGGCCAATGTTGCCCGTATCGCCGAGTTGGGCGCTTTAAAAATGCTTCCCGGCAAACTGCTTGAGCATAAAGTCCTCAAACCCATGAAATACGGGACGGGGGGAACCATCCTGGCATGCCAACTGGCTCTTCAGTACGGCTGGAGCATCAATCTTTCCGGAGGCTACCACCACGCCAAAGCAGACCAGGGAGATGGTTTTTGCTTTTTTGCCGACATTCCCATAGCCGCCCATGTTTTGTGGGACAAAGACCCGGATATGCGTATCATGATTGTGGACCTGGACGCCCACCAGGGCAACGGCCACGAAGCCATCTTCGCCGATGACCCCCGGGTATTCATTTATGACATGTACAATGATAACATCTACCCCGGAGACACAGAGGCCGCAGAATTTATAGACTTCAATCTGCCCATTGGGTCCCATGTCCAGGATGAGGCCTATCTCACGCTTTTGAAAGACACCCTGGAGCCCGCCATAATCCAATGCAACCCGAACATCATCATCTATAATGCAGGAACGGATATTTTTGAAAATGACCCTTTAGGCAACCAGGAAATCACTGATCAGGGAGTGATAAAAAGAGACAGCATGGTTTTCGAAACCGCCAGAAAAATGAACGTTCCCGTTGCCATGGTGCTCTCTGGCGGATACACCAAGGAAAGCGCCGAAATCATAGCACGGTCCATTACCAATCTTTTGGAAAATGTCCTCCATGCCAATGCAATGCGAGTAGCCCGGGCTAAAGCGCCGACCAGCCTTTTGGGATTATATTAAGGACTCTTTGCGTTGGGTTGTCCCAATGCTCTTTTCCGGCCCGCCCAGGCCGACGGGCGGATAATTTCCGGATTAGTACCTCATTTATGCCAAATTGGAGTATAGTATGATGCAATATATTCTCCCGGCTTTGATCCATTTTTTATAGGGGTTGACTGCACGTCTCCTTTGTCTTAATTTGCTCCCCCGTGGCTAGTTTTCCGCCGCAGCCTTTTTTTTCACACACTCGCCTTTACTTTATGGCGCCGTGACAAGGCGCAAATGGTGCTCGCCTTGTAACAAAAAACATCTGTCCATTTTATTAGGATGGAGAAATTGCGTATAGTATGCTTATGAGAATGAATATCAGACAGGCGGCTGACTACTTGAATTTGCCGGTGCAGACCCTTCAAAGATGGATTGCCCAAGGGTTTCTCCCAGCTCCTGCTGGCGCCAGCCTGGCGCCCAGTTTTGAAAAGGACTGGCTCACTAACTGGGCCAAGTCCAAAAACTTGAGCGTAGGCGCCGGAGCCAAGGAAAGCGTCCCGAAAGCAACCCCTGCGCGCAGCTTGGTCCAGGCTTTGGAACGAGGAGGGGTTTTTACAGATGTACAAGGCGATACGGTGGACGAGGCCTTGGCCCAGGCTGCGGTCCTTTCTCCTGTACCCCGGGACCATTTGACGGAATTCACCCGGCAACTCCTGGACAGGGAACGCCTTTGCTCCACGGGCCAAGGCAAAGGGGTAGCCATTCCCCACGCCCGCCGCCCCATAGAAGATACGGGCGTGGAAGCCTCCATCACCACCTGTTTTCTCAATACGCCCCTGGATTTTAAAGCCATAGACGGCAAGCCCGTATCCACATTGTTTCTTTTAATCAGCCCCTCGGTGGACGTACATCTCCACCTCCTTTCCAGATTGGCTTTTTGCCTGAGAGACAACTCTTTTGTGGATTTTTTGAGCAAAAAACCCCTGCCTGTCGATCTACTGGCCATGGCGGGAGAATTTGAAGCCAAGGTGGCAGAGGCCGGTTTGTAAGAAAACTATGACCGAAAACCCCATAACAGGCATGGCCAGACGGCTTTTTATATTGCGTCACGAAAAAGTTGCGCTGGTGATTGCCGGAGTCCTGGTGGGCTGCTGCAGCGGTGTCGCCGCCGCCTTGTTGAGTTCCGCCATTGAGCATCTTTCCGAACTGTGTTCCCATGCCAAGCAATACTGGTGGGTTTTTATTCTGCCTGGCCTGGGTGCTGCCCTGTCCTCTTTATTTCTTAACAAGATAGTGCGGGAAGGGGCCGGGCACGGAGTTCCTGAACTGATTTACAGTGTTTCCCGCAGGGGCGGTCTGCTTCGTTTTCGGTCCAGTTTTTCCCGGCTTATCAGCAGTTGCCTCACCATTGGGGCTGGAGGCTCGGCAGGTCCCGAGGCGCCGGTTGTCATGAGCGGGTCGGCCATAGGGTCCAACATCGCCCAAAAGCTGGGTTTCCCTGCCCGCCACAGGATCACCCTGGTGGGATGCGGGGCTGCCGCGGCCATTGCCTCCATATTCAATGCGCCCATAGCGGGCATTGTATTCACCCTGGAGGTTGTCCTGGGGGAATGGACGTCCATCAACGTCATCCCCATAGGCGTAGCGGCTGTGGCAGGCACCCACGTAGGAAGGCTGCTCCAGGGCAACAGCATCCGGTTCACCCACGCCCATTTTAATCCCGGAACATGGGACATCGCCGCGGCCTTCGGGCTTGCCCTGGCCACGGCCCTGGTTTCTGTTGCATTGTCGCGCATGATCAGGCATAGCGGAAAGATCTGGGCCAAGCTGCCAAGCTCTCCGGCAGGCAGGGCGCTTTTGGGCGGCACCTGCGTGGGGCTCATCGGCCTGGGAGTCCCTCAGGTTTTGGGCGAGGGCTATGGTCAGGTGTATTCCCTGATTCACGGCCAGTACAGCCCGGGGCTGCTCTTATTATGCGCGCTTCTGGCCCTGAAAATGCTGGCCACCTCCCTGACTCTGGGATCAGGCGGGTCCGGCGGAATTTTCGCCCCCGGTCTGGTGGTGGGCAGTTTTACGGGCGTGGCGTACTTCCGTTTGCTGGATCTCCTGTTCGGGGTGAATCACCTGGCGCCCGAAGGCTGCTACGCCCTGCTGGGCATGGCCGGGATCATCGGCGGCATGCTTCAGGCGCCATTAACCGGTTTGTTTTTAGTGGTGGACATCACCAGCGGATACGAGGTCATTCTGCCTCTGATTGTGGTCTCCCTGGTTTCCTCCAGTGTTTGCCGCTATTTTGAGTCCGATTCCTTTTACCTCAAGGATTTGAAGGCCGCAGGAGGGTTGATCCGGCCCGGCACGGACGAAAGGGTGTTGGAGGATCTTCAGGTTTCCGAGGTTCTGGAAAAAGATGTATCTCATCTGCATAATCATATGTCCCTGGCGGACTTGGTGGCCCAGATAAAGACCTCCCACAGGAACCATTTTCCCGTGTTGGAGCAGGAAACCGGAAATTTTTTGGGCATGATCGACTTGGCCAAAGTCCGGCCCTATCTCTTTAGCCGGGAACTTTACGGAGCGGTTCTTGTGGTGGACATTATGGACCCATATCCTCCGGCGGTTTCCCCGGAGGAACGATTGACCGACGTCCTGGAACTCATGGACCGTATTCAGGCTTTCAGCCTTCCTGTGGTTTCGGGCGCCCGGTTTTTGGGCATGGTTTCCAAGGGAACCCTGCTGGACCATTACCGCCGGGAACTGATTGTACAGACCACCTACTGACTTTAAAACGCCTTGATTGGCAGTCTGCCCCTGGCAGATAACAGGCAAGGAGCAAATCCCATGGTTAACAGCCTTCTTCACGTTTTCAGAAACAACGCCTTTGGCCGGGAAACTTTTCTCCAATCTTTGTATTTCTGCAAAAAAATGGGTTTTTCCCTACGCGTGTATATCCCGCGCCATTCCAAATTTCTCATGTATTTTGAAAACGAAGTCACCCAGGTGGACCTGGACCAATCCTATTTGACAGACCCGAATACCGCCCAGGAGCATGTGGAGGCGCTTGCCAAAGAGGCCGGGTTGCCTGTGGATTTTCTGATTCCCAGAGACTTTACCGCATCCACCCTGCCGGATATCCCCACCACCTTTGAATGCATGTGCTGCCCCAGGAGCATGAGCGACAAAACCAGCCGGATCGGCCTGGGCTATGTAGGACCGCGGGTTCGGAAAATTGCCGTGGCCGCTCCCTTCCCTGTCCTTGTGACCAGCATGTGCTACAAACCCTGGAACAGCATAGCGGTGTTTTTTGGGGGCTCCACCAATGCCTTTAAGGCCCTTTCCCTTGGGCTGGCTCTCAGCAAACGCGCAGGCATGCCCCTGGACCTGTTTACCCTGGAGGAAAACAGCGTCAACCGGGAAATCCTGGACAAACTGATCTTTGAAAGGGAAATGACCGAAACCGTGGAAAAGGGCGTGCGGAATTGGCATGTTCTCAAGTCTGACAAGATGGAAAACTGCCTGTACGAAGTGCCTTCCGACGCCCTGACAGTGCTGGGGGCTTACGGCCACGGAGTCATTCGGGAAGCCCTTTTCGGCAGCAACATGGAGATCATCCAGTCCCAGATTGTGAATAACATGGTGATTGTGGGTCCCAAATGCCGGGTTTTCTGACAGATACCCACCAAGTCTATATTTTGGGTATCTTTATAACAATTTCATCCTCACTGTTGGTTATTGCGGCCTTGGCATAGTCCGCGTTTGAGGGCAGAGAAAAATGCTGGCTGACCGAGCTTTGCACTTGTTGCCTGGAAACCACATTACCGTCCCCGTCTGTTTTGACAACTTTCCGGTTCAGTTTTCCCTCTATCTTAATGCCGTCTTTCGAAACATCCACCTTCAGGCTCTGCTCTTCACGATTGGGGATGGTAATCCGATAAACATAGGAGTGGGCAGTTTCCTCCATATTCAAACTAATGGACCCACCGCCTGAAAACCTGGAATTGTACCAGTCATCCCAAGAATTATCAAAGGAACCCTGCATGCCCTTTTCCATCTGGTTCATGAGTTCTTCCCTCATTTTTTCCATCTCTTCAAAGGGCTTCCCGTATCCTTTAAAAAAGCTGTCATCAAAATACTTATCCAGCATATCAAAGGCATGATTCTGGCCTTGTTTGAATTCCTTGGCAAAAGATTTGGGAAACGATTCAAAACTCTTTGTCCCTGAGGCCGACTTCCAAACGTCCAGGGTGGTTGAGTCCTTTTTATCCCTTAGCAAGGACACACCAAGCCCAACACAGATGACCAGCAAAACCGCCATACCCAATTTGGCCATTGAATATTTTTTTTCCAGTTGCATGTGACTTCTCCTTTCCGCACAAAAGGTCGCGGTCCTGGAACTCTATTTATCATTCCAGAATGGGCCCCACATGTTACCGTGCGATCAATGCTTTAAGGCTTTGATTGAAAACAGGGAAAAGCGATCAAACAGGAACGTGCGCCTGCATCTTGCGACGGTAAATTCCATCCTTTTTCCCTGGCGTCAATGGGTGGATAACTCATGGGAAGGGGCTTGAAAGCATTTTTTCCTCCTTTTCCGGGGTTAAGGCTGAAAAAATATAGCGGAAACTGAATGTTTTGTTTCCATTCTCAACTTTCAATCAAAACTTAATTCAAAATCAGACCCTGTCAAGCGTCTTTCCCTAATTTTTGACACTCACTGATATATTACGCCCTATAATGCCTTTAATATTGCATTTAACAAGCAGCTTACGAGAAAGACATTCAAGACAAGGTTGAAACAGGAATTGGCCCTGAGCATACTGCCATGACGTATTGCGTCATACCCCAAAATGTGCTAAATATTTGGCCAAACGATGAATTTTAGGGTAATTTTTCACCCTTTTGGAATTCGGAGCGCCTACAGCATGACTGATTTACTAAAAAACCAGGATGTGGACAGTCTGGAAAACCGGGATCTTGGCCTCATAGACTGGGTTTCCCCCCTGGGGGGATGGCTTCTGAAAAAATATTTTAGGGCTTCGGTCCACGGCCTGGAAAATATTCCTCGGGGACCTGCCCTGTATGTGGGCAACCACAACATGGGCATGATGACCCTGGACACCTTCATCCTGTTCACCGAGGCCTATAAAACCATAGGAGTGGACGCCCTGCCCTACGGACTTGCCCATGATGTGCCTATACGGTTTCCTGTGCTGAACCAGTTGATCACCAAAATGGGAGGGGTTCGCGCCTGTCACGAAAATGCGGCCAAGGCCTTTGCCCGGGGAAGAAAGGTGCTGGTATATCCTGGCGGGGATACGGATGCCATGCGGCCTTTCAAGCATAGGAACAAAATTGTTTTTAGCGGACGCAACGGATACATGAAGCTGGCGCTTCAGGAAAAGGTTCCCATCATCCCCATTGTGGCCCAAGGGGCGCATTCCGCCAATATTATTGTGAGCGACAACCAGTGGCTGGCCAAAACCTTGCACATGGACAAATGGCTCCGCACCAAGGTATGGCCTTTGACTATTTGCCTTCCATGGGGAATTGTCCCCGGCCCTGCTCCGGTTTTTCTGCCCTACCCCACCCGGATAACCATTGAAGTGATGAAGCCCATTCGCTTTCGGCGCAGGGGTGAAAAAGCCGCCCAGGACCCGGATTATGTGCGCCAATGCTCAGACAAGGTGGAAAACGCCATGCAAAAAACTCTCACCCGCCTTGCTGAAAAGGGCAAAACCAGCAAGGCTGCCTGATCCACCGTAAACACAAACCCTTTCGCAGTTAAAACCGAATCACCACCTTGTTTGCCCACCCGTTAAAAGTGGTAAAGGGAATAGAAGCGGCATGTCCTCCCATGGGATCTCGAACCAGCAACATAAAGGGAGCGTTGGCTGTGTCTTCATACCCGTAAACCACATAATAGTGGTTGGCGCTCCCGATGATCACAATGCGGTTTGCCTGGATTTCAGTCCAAAACTGCTGGGGCGTGCAGGCATTATACATGGTTCCATTCAAGTTGTTGTGATTCACAAATCCCCAGGTGTTGCTTATCAGCCCCACTAACTGACTGTTAGGATTGGGCTGATTGCCGGACAGGGCCACCAACGCGGGCGTGCTGTCGGCGGTGACATTGTTAAATGCATCTGAAATACAGGCCACCATATAGTTGGTGAAATGAGGATTGAGTTGGGCGTTCACCAATACCATGAGGCAGTCATAGGCTAATTTGAACTGAGAAGGAACATCCAGCCCCAGATATTTCCGGGCCATTTGTTCGGCTGCGGCAAAGCACCAAGCCGGGGTCTCCTGGGCGATCAAGGGCGGCGGGTTGGTCACGGTTCTGGACATTTATGCACCTCCTGGAGCACGGTTGTCATGCCCATGCGGGGAACAAAGGGGTAGTGCAGTGTCCCGGCTTATGGACAAGATCCTAAAATCAGTCTCCACTAAAATCGAATGGCAACCTTGCTTGCCCAGGCATTGAAGGTATCGTAATCAATGGTGGTTGCCTGCCCCCCCACTCCCGGAGGCCAGGGGTCCCTCACCTTCAAGACAAACCCATCCCGGTCGTCGTATCCGTACACAATGTAGTAATGAATGGCGTTCCCTATGACCACGATCTTGTTCGCCTCAATGTCCGCCCTGAAATTCCCCGGAGTGCACACATTGCTGATGCTGCCGTTAAAGGGCACGTTGTTGAATGCCCCATAGGTGGCGCGCACCAAGGCCACACGCTGGCTCAGGGGATTGGGAGGCTGCCCGGACTGGGCCACTTGGGTGGGCGTGATGTTTGTGGTGATGTTGGCCAGCAGGTCCGCCATGGAGGCGATATTCCATTGGTTGAAGTGGGGCGGCGCCTGGGCTGCCACCAGGCCCATGAGGCTGTTATAGGCTATCTCGTACTGGGAAATGGGAAGAAGGCCGAAATAGGCCCGGGCCATCTGCTCTGCCGCGGCAAAGCACCAGGCCCCGGTTTCCTGGGCAACAAGGGCCGGGGGATTGTTCACATCCTTGGACATGGTTTTTCCTCCTTGCAGGTTAATGAACGGACATGGGTGCAGAAGCCATGAGTTTGGCAGAACAGGCCGCACCTCGCATTTTTGCACCCTTATAAATAGTGTTTACTACACACTACTCGATATGGTCAACAAAAAAATCCCGTGCCGCCCAAAGATTTGCCGCCAATGGCGCCAATCCATATAGTCAGGCAGTTAGTAAACCCACGATCTCCAGAGGAAATTTTTGTTACAGGATGGAACTGATAACCCAGGCAAATCGGCCGCCCTTGGCCATGGCCCAGCCCACCAATGATTTCCCCAGGCTGGGAAACTCTGTTGGGATAATGGATGCCGGTCTCGGACCGTCTCCATTTTTATGCCTTTCGCCCAGGGCTTTGAGGGCTTCCATGTCGCCGCGCTTTTCAATCTCCTTCCAGACGCATTTCCTGGTTGAGTCCACGGCGCATTGATCTGTCCCGACAGGTTGCTTGGAGCACGGGGAATAGCGGCGTTTGGCCGGGCATTTGCTCATGGGGCAAATACCGCCCGTATAGGACAGGACGCATTGCCCGCAGCCGATGCACAGGCTTTCGGCTATGAGATTGGGTTTTCGGGTGACCACGGCGCTTCCCATGGAATCCAGGGCCGCCACAACCGGCATATCGGGTTGGGCGATAAAGGCGGATTTAACGCCTCCGGAGCAACTGAGCATGACCAGGGCGTCGCATTTTTCCGCCACTGGGTCCAGGTGGACTCTTTTAGCGTGTTCCATGATTTCCCGGGAACAACAGGCCACCACACATTGGGATACAACAACTTTTTTACCCCATTTTTTGGCAAGGCCCTTCATTGTTTTGAGTCCTTGGTTGCCCCCCGTACCGCTGAGGTTGGCGCAGACCGCGCAAGAGATGACGGCAATGCGCTCTTTGCCTTCCAAGGCCAGCCTGATTTCCTCCTCAGGCTTCCATTCGCTTTTTACCATGGCGTTTCTCTCCCCCTCCCTTAGCCTGACCAGACAATGCGCTGCCTGTCATAGTCCACATGAAATTTGATCCCCATGAGAAAATCCATCCCCAACAAGCCCTGGTGTCCTCCCACGCCCGCCTTGTCCAGGACAATAACGGTCACATGCCTCTTTTTATGAGGCCCCACCGCCATCTCGTCCAGCGCCACATGCTGTCCGGGGATCACCGCCCCTCCTACAACCTGAATCCCCACGGTCTTGCCGCCTTCCAGGCCCAACTGATCTCCCACACTTTTGCTAATGAGCGTTGTATTGGCGCCGGTATCCAGCAACAAGGAGGCCGTAACCCGTTTTCCGTTGTGCCGGAACTGGACCGGCACCGCCACCTGCCCGTTGGCGATAACCACATTGGTAGCCCCCTTGTGATGGGGGATTGTGGGCAGGGGATTGGAGGTCTTTGGGGATTGGGCCTTTTTCTGTTGCGCTTTCCTGCGGTTTAAATCCAGGGACTGGTCCCTTTGTTGTTGCCGGAGCGCCTGCTCCCGCTCCTTTTGCGCTTCCAGGGCCATCCTTTCCACAGGATTAAGGCGATCCTCATCCTCCGTGTAGGAATCCACTTGGTCCCTGTATTGGGAAGGAATTTTGCTCACATCGTCCACGTAAACCGATTGCCCGGATTCATCGGTATACTTGAAAAATTCAGCAAAAAGAAACGGTGGCAGCGCGGCAAGAAGCACCAGGCTCACAATCAGATAATAACCCGGGTATTTTGTCATGGAAGCCTCCTTTAAGACGAAATCAAAGACGGGGAGGATTCCCGCAATCTGTGTGCCAGCCGGGTGGCGCGCCGTGAGGGCGTATCATTGTTGATTGCCAGCGAAATGGCTTTTTTGCTGGCCACCAGCACCATGAGCCTTTTGGCCCGGGTTAATCCGGTATAAACAAGGTTGCGTTGCAGCAACGCGTAATGGGCCGTGGACAAAAGCATGATCACGGCAGGGTATTCCGATCCCTGAGATTTGTGCACGGAAATGGCGTAGGCCAAAACCAGTTCCTCCATTTCACTGAAGGTGTAGGGGACAGAACCGGTATCAAACTCCACCACCACGCTTTTTTCGCCGGGATTCATATGGCGGATCGTGCCTATATCTCCGTTGAAAATCTCCTTGGAATAATTATTCTTGATTTGCATGACCTTATCGCCAGGCCGAAAAATCTGATCTCCCCGGGTCAGGACATCGGGACCGGGATTTAAAACCATCTGGAGCTGACGGTTAAGGTTCACTGTTCCCGCAGGCCCCTTGTGCATGGGGGTGAGCACCTGAATCTGGGTCATGGGGTCAAAACCGAACCGGTCGGGTATGCGTTCCCGGCACATGGTCAACACCAGAGAAACCATTCTTTCCTGATCGTTCTCCGATAAAAAATAAAAATCCGGGTCAGGATAATCCTCCCCCGGATCCGTCAAAAGGTCCTGGCCGGCGTTGATTCGGTGGGCGTTTTGAACAATCAGGCTTTGAGCTGCCTGCCGGAATATTTTAGTCAGGTGAAACACCGGCGCCTGTCCCGATTCAATAATATCGCGCAGGGCGTTTCCCGGCCCCACCGGCGGCAACTGGGACACATCCCCCACCAAAATGAGCACGGCGTTCATGGGGATGGCCTTGATCAGGTGATACATCAAAAACGTGTCCACCATGGAGGCCTCGTCCACAATAATCACTTCCGCGTCCAGGGGATCTTCCTCGTTTTTGTGAAACTCATTGGCTTTGAAATCATAGGCCAGGGCCCGGTGAATGGTGAACGCATCCCTGGAAGTTACTTCCGACAGCCGTTTGGCAGCCCTGCCTGTGGGGGCCACCAGCAAAACATTTTTGCCCATGGCGCTGAACAACAATTGCACGGATCGAACCAGGGTTGTCTTACCCGTACCCGGCCCGCCTGTGATGACCGAAATCCTGGCGTCGAATATTTTTTCCAGTACATCCAGTTGTTCCTGGGAAAGACGGATGGCGAACCGCTTATGCACCCGGTCCAGCGCCTCCTCTGTACGGATTTTCGTCATGGCAAGGGGAACAGTAAGGAAAGCCTGCATTCGCCGGGCCAGCCCCACTTCCGTGGCATAATGGGGGGTCAGATAAACCAGGTCCCGGGGATTTTCAGGGTCATCCTTTATTTTGTCGATGATCACCCGGCTGGTCTGCCACAGGGTGTGGAGCGCATTGTCAACATCCGACACATGCTGTTCCAGAAGCCCGGCGGCCTCCGGAATCAGTTCGTCCTTGGGCACAAAAAAATGCCCGTTGCCCGAAGCCCGGGTAAGGACATGGAGAATGCCCGCCTCCATGCGCTTGGGAGAATCTATGGGGATGCCCATTTTGCGGGCAATGCCGTCTGCGGTGGAAAAGCCTATGCCTGCCACGTCCTCGGCCAGTTTGTAAGGATTTTCCTTGATAATCCTGCCTGTGTCCTGACCATAGGTCTGGAATATGCGCACCCCGTAAGCTGTGCCTATTCCAAAGCTGGCCAAAAACATGAGGACATTGCGCTGGGTGCGTTTTTCCCTCCAGTCTTCTATAATCCCCGCCAGTTTTTTTTTGCCGATGCCGTTGACTTCGGAAAGCCTTTGGGGGGACTCATCCAGGATTTCCAGGGCCTTTTCCCCAAAACGGGAGATAATGCGGTCCGCCATGGTGGGCCCTACGCCCCGGATCATGCCCGAGGCCAGATAGTTCCTGACTCCGTCCAGGGTGGTGGGCATGATCACTTCAAAAGATTCCACCTTGAATTGCTTGCCGAACCGTGGGTGCACATCCCACTCTCCCTGCACCTTGAGAGATTCACCCACGCCCAGGCGGCCCATGGCGCCCACCATGGTGACCAGGTCCTGGCCCGTGT
Organism: Desulfatibacillum sp.; assembly: GCA_016342355.1. Lineage (GTDB taxonomy): Bacteria > Desulfobacterota > Desulfobacteria > Desulfobacterales > Desulfatibacillaceae > Desulfatibacillum. Next base: position 28,990 of record JAEINP010000021.1, on the reverse strand, counting down.
CCACCCTGGCAATGGTGTACATATTGCGTTCGTTAAAAAAGGTGACGCCCTGCACTTTGCCTTGAATTTCAGGCATGAGGGCCTCCGGAAGGCTGGCAGTCCGTGGTTACAAGCCAGTGGACCGCGTCCAACAGATCGTATGCCACGTAATCGGGCGAAACCCCTTTTTCCCGGAGATCTTCCAAAGCTGTTTTACCGTTTCCCGTGCTTACCAAAACAGCTTGGCCACACCCTGCGTTCCTGGCGGCCAGCACGTCTTTGGCGCTGTCCCCGATCATGGCGCAGGCAGCCAGATCAATACCCAGGGCGTCCCTGGCCTGAAAAAGCAAACCGGGTTTGGGTTTGCGGCATTGGCAGCGGCCATCCGGGGTATGGGGGCAAAAGAAGATATGATGGATTTCCCCACCGCTTTCAGCGACGGCCCGGCGCATATTCCTGTGGGTTTCCTCCAGGACGTGGGGCTCGACCATTTTCCGGCCTATGATGGATTGATTGGTAATGACCACCACGGTATATCCATGCCTTTTCAGGATTCCCAGAGCCTCCAGGCTCCCGGGCAGAAAATGGAATTCCGACCAGTTTTTTATATATTCGGGGGAGTCCCGGTTGATCACCCCGTCTCGATCCAAGAAGACGACCTTCCCAATATGCTTCGTATTCATGATACCTTTATTCAGCCACTACAAAGGCGTTGGGATAGCCGCGCCCCTGCATCACAGCCTGGAATTGTGCAGCCTGCTCCAGTGTGGAGCACTGGCCCACCCGAACCCTGTAAAAAATGTCATCGCCCACGGTTTCCCGAATTAAATGGGCGTTGTTATAATCTCCGGACAACTTTTTGACCAAATTCTCAGCATTGGCCTGGCTTTTAAAAGCCCCTACCTGAATGGTGAAATTGCCCTTGTAATAAACGTTTCTATCCCCCTGAACCGCTCCCGCCGGTGGGGCCATGGCCTTGATGCGCACCTTGGCCACACCCGGGCCAACCAAGCCGATTTCCTTGGCCGCCGAATAGGAAAGGTCTATGATCCGCCCCCGCACAAAGGGTCCCCGGTCGTTAACGCGCACGTCGCATATTTTACCATTGGTGAGATTATACACCCGCACCCGGGTTCCCAATGGAAGGGTCTTGTGGGCTGCGGTCATGGCGTGCATATCGTAAATCTCGCCGTTGGCGGTTTTTTTGCCGTGAAAATCCTTTCCGTACCAGGAGGCAAGACCCTTTTGGGTGAAGCCCCTGGCATCGGGGATGGGATGGTACCATTTTCCGTCGATTTTATAAGGCCGGGGCATGGGGATCTTCTGGGCGGGCGGCGGCGCCTCCTTGACACAGGAATAAAGCACCGCCAGGCCCAACACAATCAATACTCCCAGAAGCACACGGCCTATCAGCCATCCAGGGCTATGGACAGCACTTCGTCCATGGTATCCACAAAGTGGAAAATTATCTTTTCCCTGGCGTTCTCCGGAATGTCTTCCAGGTCCTTTTCGTTCCATTTGGGTAATATAAGTTCCTTGGTGCCAGCCCTGTAAGCGGCCAGAACCTTTTCCTTGATGCCCCCCACTGGCAGTACCTGTCCGCGAAGGGTGATTTCCCCTGTCATGGCAATGTCTCGCTTGACGATTTTGCCGGTAAACAGGGAGGTCAATGCCGTTAAAATGGTCACACCCGCTGAGGGGCCGTCCTTTGGAATGGCGCCGGCAGGCACATGTATGTGAATTTCGTGATCCTTAAAAAATTCCGGGTCCACATTGAGCTTGTCTGCCCGGCTGCGGATAAAGGATAAGGCCGCCAAGGCTGATTCCTTCATCACATCGCCCAACTGGCCGGTCATGGTGAGGCCTTTCTGCCCGGGCATGGCCACGCTTTCCACGGTCAAAATTTCCCCGCCGGACGGGGTCCATGCCAAGCCGTTTACCACACCGGGGACATTAATCCGCGTGGCCTTTTCGTTGAACCGGCGCACATGCCCTATGTAGTCGTGCAGGTCATCAGGCTTGATGGTGACGGATTCCTCGGTGCCGTCGGCAATCTTCCGGGCGACGCCCCGGCAAAGGGCGGCGATTTCCCGTTCCAGGTTCCGCAAGCCTGCTTCCCGGGTGTATCCGGAAATAATCCGTTTGATTGCCGCGTCTGAAATCTTGATATGGGTGGCCTTGAGGCCGTGGGCTTCCCGTTGACGGGGGACCAGGTATTTCTTGGCGATCTTGACCTTTTCCTCCAGGGTGTAGCCCAGCAGTTCAATAACCTCCATTCTGTCCCGGAGAGCCGGGGGGATGGTATCCAGGATATTGGCCGTGGCAATGAACATGACCTTGGACAAGTCAAAGGGCACGTCCAGGTAATGGTCTGAAAAAGTATCGTTTTGTTCCGGGTCCAATACTTCCAGCAATGCTGATGAAGGGTCGCCCCGAAAATCATTGCCCAGTTTATCCACTTCATCCAGCATAAAAACAGGATTGTTGGACTCGGCCCGGCGGATATTCTGGATCACCCGGCCTGGCAGTGCGCCCACATAGGTGCGCCTGTGTCCGCGGATTTCCGCCTCGTCCCGAACCCCGCCCAGAGATATGCGCACGAATTTCCGGCCCAATGCCCTGGCGATGGAGCGGCCCAGGGATGTTTTGCCCGTGCCCGGAGGCCCGGCAAGGCAAAGGATGGGGCCTTTGGAATCGGGTTTTAGCTTACGTACGGCCAGGTATTCCAAAATGCGTTTTTTGGGCTTTTCCAGGCCAAAATGGTCGTCGTCCAAAACCTTTTGGGCCGCATGGATATCCAGGTGGTCCTCGGTGCTGGCGTGCCAGGGCAGGGAGGTTATCCAGTCCAGGTACGTGGCTGCCACGGTGTATTCCGCAGACGAAGGGTGCATCCTGGAAAGGCGCGCAAGCTCCCTTTCCGCTTCTTTCAGGGCCAGTTCGGGCAAATCCATTTCCTTGATTTTGGTCTCATATTCCTGGACCTCCACATTGGCCTGCTCCCCTTCGCCGAGTTCATCCTGGATGGCCTTCAACTGCTGGCGCAGGTAATAGTCCCTTTGGCTTTTATCCATGTCTCCCTTGACCTGGGTCTGGATTTTCTGCCCCAGTTCCAGGATTTCCAACTGATGGGAGGCCATTTTGGTTACGGCAACGAGGCGCTTGTCCACTTCCAGGATTTCCAGGATTTTCTGTTTTTCATCCAGGGTGGACTGGATGGTGGACGCCACCACATCCGCCACCACTCCTGCGTCTCCCACGGTCTTGATCCATTCCGCCATTTCCGGGGGAAGCAGGGAGGAAAAACTTACAATCTTGCCAAACAAGGTCACCAGATTGGAGGTCAGCGCCTCAATTTTTTTCTCCTGGCCCTTGGGAACCACATCCTGGAGCGGAGTCACCCGGGCCATAAGATAGGGTTCTTCCTGTGTGTATTCTTCAATTTTAAACCGGGTGATCCCCTGGACAAGCATTTGGGCCTTGTCCGGAGCTCCCTTGGCCATCTTTAAAATTACGGCGGCGGCCCCCACCTTAAACAGGTCATCCGGTTTGTGGCGGATGGAAGGATCAGCCTCTCGGGAGGCGATGATTCCTATGATCCTGTCCTTTGCCATGGCATTGTCCACCAACTCAATGAGCTGGGATTGGCCAACCACCAGGGGCAATTGCATCTTAGGGTACAAGGCCACATCGACCACGGGAACTATAGGTATTATTTCCGGGATCTTACCTGGCTGCATTTCCTCTTGTGACGAAACCTGATCAGTCATGTTTTCACCCCAATTATTCCTTAGTCTGAAATTTGAACCCTCTGGGGATTCACCATTTTCGCCTTGGCAACACGGATTTGCAGCATGCCTTCAGAATAGGAGGCCGTTACCTTTTCCGGGTCCACCGGCCTGGGAAAAAACAGGGTGCGCTCAAAATATCCGTAGGGAATTTCAGCCAAATGGAACCTGGCCTGCTCATCCCGCTTCACTTCTCTCCTGCGTCCGGATATCTTTACCGCCCTGGAGTCCAGTTCGATAAAAAGCTCGTCCTTGTTCACTCCCGCCATTTCTGCCACCACGACGATTTCGTCAGGAGTTTCAAACACATCAGTTGCAGGTCTGAACCCTTGGGAGGAACCGGAGAACACAGGACTGGCTGTCCTGTACAAACTGTTCAGAGTCTCTTCCAGTTCAGACTGCAACTGCCCGAAACCGCCACCGAAACGGATTTTAATGTAATCCATTTTCTACCTCCGGGTTAAGGGCTATCAACACAATGTCGATGCCGTGTTATATTCTTACCTATAATGATAACACAGGGTTTTAACATCGTAAAGGTTACAGGCCCCTGTTTTAAGAAAGAAATGGTTGGGCAAGAGCTGGACGCCAGCCGAAAACCAGCCTTTGCCGCTCAATCGGAATTACCGGGAGATTCCTGAGTTTCCTGCAATTTTTCACAGATAATCCGGTCCGTGGGAAAGGCGAGATTAGGGGGAAGAGCGTCCAGGGGAAAGTACCGGACCTCCAAAGCGTCCGACCCGGGCAAGGGACTGCCGTTAAGGCGTTTGCCCCAAAACCAGATTCCCACAGTATGGCGCCGGGCATCGTGGAAATTGGACAATGCATCGAAAACAGGCCCGATCTCCACATCCAGTCCCGTCTCCTCCAACATCTCCCGTCTGGCCCCTTCCCGCACATCTTCATCCCATTCCAGGTGACCACAGGGAATACACCACATGCCTTCGTAGGAGCCCCGCCTTTTCACAAGCAAAATGCGTCCCCTGTCCAGAATAATAACGGCCACGCCTACCGTAGGATTCCTGTACTGAATAAACCCGCACCGGTAACAAATCTTCCGGCGGATGCCCTCGGCAATGGACTCCTGCATTTGTTTGCCGCATTTAGGGCAGAAATCATAAAGCATACGGGTTTCCCTTTTGATCTCCAAGAGGTTGGGGTACATTGCATTTTGAGGCAAGTATTTTTATACCACAAAACCTTGCTGATTACCAAAGATTGCAGCATTATCAATCAATGGGAATCAAAGAACAAATCCTAAAAAGCGCCGGCCGGCGAACAAAAGTCCATAGTTCCGTGACCAGGCGCTTGTTTTCGTGCTATGAATTGAGAAACGGTTTGCCAAACAGAGCCGCCAATTGCGGCGTTCTCTCCTCCGCTGAGCAAGCGGGCTTGCAAGGGCTGATAGGCATTGATGCTTCACGCTTCGGACAATAAGACCCATAGAACCATCCTCTCCCTTCACTATTTTTTATATTTTGGAGTGTTTGGAATCGTCCTGCCTTATTTTAACTTGTATCTGGACCACATGGGCTTTGACGGCATCCAGATAGGAATAATTGCTGGCATACGGTCCGCAGCGATTGTGTTCATGCCTCTGCTCTGGGGCGTTCTGGCGGACAGAACCCACAAACGCAAATCCATCTTTGTCCTTTGCAATATATGCAGCACTGCTCTGTTCGCGCTCTACTTCCTCAGTACGGATTTCCTTCCCATACTGGGCATAACCATCCTATATTCCCTGTTTTACGCCCCCATTATTTCCTTTGTGGAAGCCTTTTCCATGGAAATATTAGGTTCAAACAGGAACCAGTACGGCCATGTAAGAGCCTGGGGCACCATGGCGTTTGTGGCCACAGCCCTCATCATGGGTAAGGTCGTGGAAGCATGGGGGGTCCCTATCATCCTGGCCCTGATCCTCTGCGGCTCCGCGATCCAGGCTTTGGTCAGTACCCGCATGCCTGCCCCCAACCCATCCCTGCCAGATAAAGAAAGCGCCGCCAAATATTTTTTCACCAAAAAGGTGATTCTGTTTCAACTATGCGCCTTTCTCATGCTCGCCAGCCATGGGACCTATTACGGCTTTTTTTCCATTTACCTGGAAAAGGCCGGCTATTCCTCCACATTCATAGGCTTTGCATGGGCGCTGGCATCTGCGGCGGAATTGGGGGTCATGTTGAATTCAGGCAGAATCCTGGGGAGATTTCACCCCCGCCGAATCCTGTTCTTTTCCTTGTGCGTTGCAGCCCTGCGATGGGGCCTCATGGCATGGACCCTGTCCCCTATCGCCTTGTGCGCGGTGCAAATCCTCCACGCGGCCACTTACGGGAGCTTCCACATCGCCAGCATTGTGTACATGGAACAACTCATCCCCCCCAGGGCAAGAACCGCCGGACAGGCCGTCAACAACTCCATGACTTATGGCCTGGGCATGATGGTGGGACTGTTTTTGAGCGGGTATCTTTTTGAACGCCTGGGGGGAGGTATGGCCTTTGCCGCCAGCGGCGCCATGGCTGTGTTGGGGGCCATCCTGTTTGCCCTGGGCAGCGCACGGCCGACAATTGACAAATCACATATATGTTGATAATAATTTGATATAATTATGGCAACAGCTTGACAGATATCCAAAGCCCCCCTATATTTTTTGGATAGGCTCGGGCCACCAACCCATCCCCGCAGCCCGGAGAGGTACGATGAAAAAAAGCTGGACATGGTTTGCAGGACTTACAGCAGTTCTTGTTTTCGGGATTCTGTTTTCCTTCCGCATTGGCTATTTTGACAAAGCCCCCAAAGAGATTCCCAAACAATTTCTGGATCTGGAGGTTGAAATCCCGGGCCAGTCCCAAAACTACCTGAATATCCTTCAGAATGGCAAAAAAATCGGATATGTGATGTCCACCATGGCAAAAAGGGAAAATGGCTATATGGTGGGAGAAACGGCGTACATGGAGTTGACGGCCATGGGAACCGTCCAGAAGACCCGGATGGTCACAACGGCCAACCTCAACCCGGACATGACCCTGGACTCCATGACCTTCCAGCTTTCGTCTGAAATGGTATCCTTTACGGCAAGGGCCTGGATGGAGGGCTCCGTGCTCAAAGTGCGGACCGGCAAAGGCAAGGACGAGTCAATCATGGAGTTTCCCATGAAGTCTCCTCCCATGATTGATGCGGGACTTTTACATATGCAGGCCGTGAAGAATCTAAAGGCGGGAGAAGAAGTGGTTTATCCGGTTTTTGATCCTGCCACCATGGGAAACTGGGACACCACCATCAGGATGGTGGGCATGGATACCGTTAAGATTCTGGATGAAACAGTTTCCGCCAAAAAGCTGGAAATCTCCTTCATGGGCCAAACCCAGACCGCATGGATCAGTGAAGAGGGGGAAATGCTCGTCCAGGAGGGCCTTATGGGGCTGAGGCTGGAAAAAACGTCGCGCCTGCGTGCTTTGGACGAAGAAACCATTGAAGGGGGAGATGATCTCTTTGCCTTGGCCACTGTTCCGGTGGATGTCCCATTAATGGACCCGTCCAAGCTCACCTTCCTCAAGTTGAAAGTGTACGGCGCCGATCATGTTGCTGAAAATCTTAACCAGGGAAGGCAGAGTTTTTCTGACGGGGTGTTAACCGTTCAAGTGGAAACACTCCCCGACCCAACCATTGACATACCCTATACGGGCGATCCTGCATTTTTATCGTCGGATGCCTTTATTCAGTCCGACCATCCTGAAATCGTCCAGGCTGCCCGGCAAATAGTGGGCGAAGACGATTCTCCCCAGGAAAAGGCGCGGAAAATCATCCAGTGGGGGTACGAGGAATTGGAAAAGCTCCCTGTTCTCAGCATGCCCCAGGCCCTGGAAACACTCCGCAGCGGTCAGGGGGATTGCGGGGAGCACGCCATTCTTACAGCGGCCATGGCCCGGGCTGTGGGTGTTCCCGCCAGGGTCAATATGGGCCTGTATTATGTGCATGGTGTTTTTGGATACCATGCCTGGAATTCCTTTTATGTGAACGGAAAATGGATCTCGGGGGATGCCACTGTGGGGCAATTCCCCACGGATGCCGCGCACCTGCAATTCGCACAAGGCGGTTATGAGGTGCAGTTGGAAGTGGCCAGGCTAATCGGCCGCCTGAAACTGGAAGTATTGGAGCAAAAAAAATGATTGAGCTTACCGGACTTACAAAAAAATACGGCAGGATTATTGCTGTCAACAATCTGAATCTGAAGGTCAACGAAGGCGAGATTTTCGGATTTATCGGCCCCAACGGAGCAGGCAAGACCACCACCATCCGCATGATGGGCGGCTTGATTGCTCCCACGTCCGGCAGCGTGATTATCAATGGAATAGACATGCTCAAGGAACCGGAAAGGGGCAAGCAGTGCATTGGCTTCATACCCGACCGGCCTTATTTGTATGGTAAACTGACCGGCATGGAGTTCCTCCGGTTCACAGCCGACCTTTACGGCATGGGCAACAGCAATTTTTACGACAAGGCCGAAAGTATGCTGAGGACCTTTTCCCTGTGGGACTGGGCTGGCGAACTGATCGACTCCTATTCTCACGGCATGAAGCAGCGCCTTATCATGAGCGCCGCCCTCATCCACGACCCCAAGGTGCTCATTGTGGACGAACCTATGGTGGGCCTGGACCCCAGGGCTATCCGGCTGGTCAAGGATATGCTCAAGCAACTGGCTTCGGAAGGGATGACCATTTTTGTATCCACCCACGCACTGGAAGTGGCCCAGGATATTTGCACCCGAGTGGGCGTGATCCATAAGGGCATGGTGATTGCCACGGGCTCCACCAAAGCCCTGGTGGAGCAGGCCATGGTGGACCGGGAAGATTTGGAATCGGTTTTCCTGCGCCTGACAGAGGAGGCCGCCTGACATGAGCAAGGTAACCACCCTCCTGAGGCCCAGGGTAATCGGACTAAAACGGTACCAAAACCTGGGGGACGGCAAAAGCAACATGGTCCGGGCTTACCTGTTCGCGGGTTTTGGATTGCTTTTCTGGCTGGGAATCTTTACGGTTTTTTATCAGGTTCTCAGTTATTTCCAAGGAGTGGAGGAGTTCGGGGACGTGCTTGCCGAAAAACTGCTTTCCATGGTTTTCCTGACCTTTTTCGCCCTGCTTGTATTCAGTTCCATCATCGCCTCCTTATCCAAACTATACCTGAGCCGGGATATCCAGCTTGTGTTCAGCTACCCCGTGGATCACCAGAAAATATTTCTGGCCCGCTGGCTGGAGGCCACTTTTGATTCCTCGTGGATGGTCGTGGTCTATGCCATGCCCGCCTTTTTCTCCTACGGGATCGTGTATAACCAGGGACCGCTTTTTTACGGCAATATGCTGGTGGTCATGATTCCCTTCTGCCTGTGCGCCTCGGCCCTTTCCGCTCTGGGCGTCATGGCTGTGGTCGTGGTCCTGCCGGCAAACCGCTTAAAGGGTCTGCTGATTTTCCTGGGCCTGGGCCTGTTTGTGGCCCTGTACCTGTTTGTGCGCCTGCTCAGGCCGGAACGGCTTGTAAACCCGGATACCGCGGCATCCGTGGCAACGTACATCGCCAACATCCAAACGCCTTCTGTCCCCTGGCTGCCTTCCACATGGGCTTACGACTCCATGGTGGCCATACTCCATGGGGACTATGGCCAGGCCCTGTTCCACAACGCCCTGGCCCTGAGCGCCGCGGGAGCCCTCATATTTGCGGCAGTTCTGTTTTCCGGCGTGGCCTATTTCAAGGGAGTGTCCAAAGCCCAGGTTACCCGCACAGGCAAGCTGATCATGCCTGAACGAAAAAAATACGAGGGCAAACGCCATTTTGATTTTTTGTCCGGCCCCACAAGGGCCATTGTGGTCAAGGAAATCAGGGTTTTTTTCAGGGATTCCACCCAATGGTCCCAAATTTTTCTATTGGCGGCCCTTATCATCATTTACGTGTATAATTTCAAGGCCCTTCCCTTGGACAGGCTGCCCATAAAAACCGTACAATTACAAAATGTTATAGCCTTCGCCAACATGGTTCTGGCAGCCTTTGTGATGACGGCCATTGCGGCCCGGTTCGCCTTTCCAGCGGTTTCCCAGGAAAAAAGCGCTTTCTGGATCATCCAAAGCGGGCCGGTTTCCCTGGGCTCGGTTTTATGGATCAAATTTTTTATCTACCTGTTTCCCTTGATGCTGCTTTCGGAAATCCTTATTGTGGCCACCAATATTTTGCTGAATGTTACGCCCTTCATGATGTGGACTTCATCCATCACGATTTTTCTCATGGTTCCGGGAATTGTTTCCCTGGCCGTGGGCCTGGGGGCCGCTTATCCTGATTTTCAGTCGGAGAATCCCGCCCAGACCGTGACCAGCTACGGAGGTCTTTTGTTCATGACCATAAGCGCCGCTTTTATCGGGGTGATCGTCGCGCTGGTTGCGGGGCCCGTGTATTCCATGGTCTTGGCGGCGCTCCGGAACCGAAGCCTTTCAGGGGGGGAATGGGCCTGGATGTTCATGGCTTTCGGCCTTGTGCTGGCCCTATGCGTGGCAACGCTGTTCCTGCCCATGCGATTTGGGCGAAAAAGACTGGGGTCTCGTTAGGAAAATACGGGGAAAGCCCGTCACTATTGCTGTTTCTAAATTTTTATGTTGCAAAAGGTTTTGGGGTCTGATAATTGCGGCCCCTGGATTAAGCAACTTACTTTTCATCGGATCTAAGCCGTACTTGCTGCTGGTTGGGAAGTCCGGGCACGGTAATTTTACCGCTGCTCAGGATCTATACGCAGCAGGGGCATATTACTGCCCTTTCACCTACACATGATTTTGGGGGGGAACGATCCTGGCTTGCCTGTCTTGTGGGATAAAGGCAGTGCATCTTTTTATGGATCAACTCGCCCTGAACAGGGAAAACCCCTCAATGGTTGCAGGCCGGACTTATACCGGAAAAACGAGCACGAATTTGATTTTTTTTTGTGGCCCCATAACACACCAGCACGAAAGGAGCATTAAATGAACAAAGCAGACCTGATTGAGGAAGTAGCCAAACTTTTGGGAACCAAAAAGGACGCCCAAGCCGCTGTGGATTGTGTATTCTCCACCATCTCCGAAGCCTTGAAAAAGGATGACGCTGTCACCTTGGTGGGTTTCGGCACCTTTAAGGTGGACAAAAGGGCAGCCCGCAAAGGCCGCAATCCCAGAACCGGCGAAGCCCTGGACATCCCGGCACGCAATGTGCCCAAGTTCAACCCGGGCAAAGCCCTCAAGGATGCCGTCAACTAGGACCATTTGGGGGGAGGTCAGTCATGGACCTCCCCCCTGGGTCTCTCATGATTGTTACCCTTATTTTTTGTCCTGCCCCAAAACCTTTCCGGACCGTTGACTTAAAGGCGCCCAAAGGGTATTAAATATCCTTGAATGTATGCACTCAATAACTGACACAAAGGTTTGACAAATGGCAGGCACTTCAGAAAACAAACTTCCGCCCTTTCAACTGGCGCCCGTATGGCGCTCCTACACCGACTTTCCCTGGTATGTATGGGCACTTGGCTGGACTGCTGTTTTAAAGGCCAGTATCTGGTTTTTCCTGGAACCTGCATCGCTTCAGCCCATAATGCTATGGAAATGCCTGTTCATGTCCATTCCCTATATGGTCTTGGCCAGCGGAGTCTGGAACCTCAAACGTTGGGCCATCGCAGGACTTGCCGTCCTGGGTGCTCTTGACCTCCTCCTGCTTGTGAGTGGGACTCTTACCGGGGAAGGGTTGTTCCGGTCCGCCGAACTGCTGGGCAGTTCCCGGGATTGGGATGGCATGCTCATCCTGTATAAAGCCGTCTTTTTGGGCTCAAGGCTGGGAGACCTGGCTTTGATTGCCCTGGCCCCCCGGGCCTGGAAATACGCTCAGGAATGGAACCAGGGTCTTTGGAGGGAAGTGGTTGACCCGGAGGACAAGGACGGCCTCCGCATTATGGTGGTGGTTATCTACCTCGTGCTGATTGCAGTTGTCGCTCACGCCCTTATTTCAGGTATTTAAGATTTTCCAGACAGGCCAGGAAACCAGACTTATGCGGTCTTTCTCACTCCTACTGATCATGCTCTTGATGACCACCATGGCTGTGGCCCAGTCGCCCGACAGGGTGGTTCGCCAGGACGAGCGATTCACCTTGTACCAGTCCCGGGTGGTCCGGGACGCCAAAACCAACCTGGAATGGTGGCCCGCCCCGGACATAGACGTCTCCTGGCACGACGCAACCCGATGGACACAGTATGCGGCCCAGTTCAACGGCGGCTGGAGACTGCCCACCATACAGGAGCTGGAAACCCTCTACGAGGCAGGCAATGGCGAACACAACCTGAACTCCATGTTTCAAATTTCTGCCTACACCGTGTGGGCAAAAAAACAAAAAGGAAACCGCTCTGCATGGTGCTTTTCCTTTGACACGGGACAGGCATCCTGGGCGGCCCGCCACAGGAGCCCCATGAAAAGAGTCATGGCAGTACGGACTGTCAAACTCCCGCCCCAAAAAGAGAACAACCAACCCTGATTCGCGGCCCGGGCCACGATCTGTCATGATCCCATTCCTTGAACTGAGCCACTGGGCGGGGAGTTAAACAGAAAGGCCAGCCCCTTACAGGAGCCGGCCTTTTGCAATCATCAAGCAACTATTTGCCTTGGTTGAAAACCCTTTTCATGGCCGTTTCTTCGCTGACCTTCATGGGTCCCTGTGCAAACAAGGCGCCCTTGAGCCAGGTGGTGGCCACGTTCAACAGGGCCACGTCATCTGTACGAATGGCCTCTATGGTTTTTTCGTCCTGAGGATGGAGGGCAAGAAAAGTGCTTTCAAAAACAAACCTGCGGAACTGGTCCAGATTGTAGCAGGCCATATAAAACATTTTCTTGGCTGGTTCGGTAATTTTGATATTGGGAGGAAAGGAGCGTTTGCGGACCACCAGCTCGTTCCATCCTTCATTGATTATGTCGTGCTCTTCCACGCCCTGGTCCTTGCGCCATTCCGCCACGGTCCAGTCTTTTTCCACTTCAAACCCTTTACAGTGGGGTTCTTTGACGAAAAAGAAGAACTCCTCGGTTTCATCCCCTTCTTTGGGACGCATGGTGGCATGGCCCAGGGGGTAATACCGGCACGCAGCCGGGCGATCTTCATAAATCAAACACCCTTCCTTCCGCACAAAGGGGCAGGGGGGATTGTCCTCCTGTCCTTCTTCGTCTTCCAGCATGCGCAGGACCGGCACGGGCAGGTCGGTCTTTTCCAGAAGTTGGGGTTTGGTATAAATGGCGAGAAACTGCTCTGAATCCAGGTCCAGACGCTTTTTCATGCGAATGATATCATAAGGGGTCAGGACAATATCTATGCCTCTGCAGCATTTGGTAAAACACTCCAGTTCCGGTCCGCATTTGAATTGAAACCGGCTGTTCTTGGTTAGCTGCAATGGCTCCAGTTGGGCTTTTGGGGTATCTTGGCTCATGAATTTTCCTTTCACACACACAAAAATAAACGCCCTTTCCGGACCCATACGCGGGTCAAGGCGTTTTAATTTATTCTAATGGGTTTTATAACTTTGTCAACAGGGGAAAGCCAAGGGGTGAGATCAGGTCTTTTCAGCCTTCATGATGTTATGGATAACTTCGGAAAGAAAATTGATGGAGAATGGTTTCTGAATGAATCCCATGCAGCCCCGTCGAAGAAGGTCCACAGAGGCGTCTTTTTCATCAAAACCGCTGGATAACAGAACCTTAACCTTGGGATTGAGTTTCTGCACAAGGTCAAAGGTAGCCACGCCACTTAATCCGGGCATGACCAAGTCCAGGATAAGCACATCAATCTCGTCCAGCCTTGTCTTGAGCATTTCCACGGCCTGCTTGCCCGATCCTGCGGAATACACCGTATACCCCAGGCTGGTTAGCATTTCCTCCCCCACCGACCGCACGGATTCTTCGTCATCCACAAGCAAAATGGTCCCTGTGCCGGTTATGGGGTCCCGGGATAGGGGGGGCATTGCCGGAATCTCCGCTTCAGAGGCTGGCAAGTAAACACGAAACGCCGTTCCCAAGCCCAATTCCGAACTGGCGGCCACATACCCTCCATGGCCCTTCACAACCCCGTATACGGATGCCAGACCCAGGCCGGTACCCTTGCCAATCTCCTTGGTTGTGAAAAAAGGCTCGAATATCCGATCCTTTATGTGAGGAGGAATTCCAGCTCCGGTGTCCTGCACACATAAGTGAACATACTTCCCGGGCTTTACAGGCTTGTCCACACCCTGGATGTCATGATCCATCGCATTGCAGGTTTTTAAAGAAAGGCTGCCGCCTTCCGGCATGGCATCCGAAGCGTTTATGAAAAGATTCCACAAAACCTGTTCCATTTGGGCCTGGTCCGCCCGGACAGGAAACAAATCAGCAGCCAGGTTCAGTTCCACGGAGACATCCTTGCGCGTTCTGGCAAAAGTCTCGCACGATTCCCGCACAACCCGGTTTAATTGCACAGGTTTCCATTCCAGACGCCCCTTCCTGGCAAAGCCCAGCAACTGGCCTGTAAGTTTGGAACCGCTGGACACCTGCTTTTCAATGCTTTTCAGCCGTTCATAGCAATCCTCATGAGGAGAGGACGTCAACAGCATCAGGGAAACATTCCCCTGGATCGCCATGAGAAGATTGTTGAAATCGTGGGCGATTCCTCCCGCCAGGGTACCGATGGCCTGCATTTTTTGGGCATGTATCATCTGGCCGGACAACTGGTTCCTCTCTGCCTCCAGCCTTTTCCTGATTTCCATTTCCGATTGATAAAGAGCTTTGGCGCGTTCCATCTCGCCGGCCTGAATGTCGTACAAAGACTGGAGCAAGGCGTTTTGTAAGGCAAAGCCCATTTCTCCCACCACAATGCCCAACAGATGTTCGTCCTCCCGGTCAAAGGGCCGGTTATCGGATTTCCGGGCTAAATTCAGCACTCCGGCAAAATACTTCCCGGCAAAAACCGGCATGCTTAAAAAGGATGGGGCACCGTATTTGGGATTGTTGATGATTTCCAGCCGGGGGTCTTTTTCGATATTATGAACCAAAAGAGGCTGCCGGGAGTCAATTACCCGCCGCAAAACAGGCGAACTTTCATCTACAGGAAAATTGGACGGCGGCGGCGTTCCCGGCCCCTGATAACGCACCAGGACCAGATTATCTGTATTGTGGTCCAGTGTGAACACCGACCCGATTTCCGCTCCGGACAACCGCATGGTCTTTTCCAAAAGGAGATCCAGCAGCCCTTCCATGTCCTTGCACTGGTCAACGGCAACCAGCAAGTCCTCCATGACGGAAAGGCCGGTCACTTTTCTGGACAACTCCGCATTGGTGGCCTCCATTTTCTGAAGCACTTCATTGAAGGCCCCGGCCACCTCATGGAGTTCCCCCGCAGGCACAAGGTAAGGAACCGCTGCAATCTGTCCGCTCGCAACCTTTTTGACCATGTCGGAAAAAGCAGACACCCTGGCGAAAAAACGGCTTAAAATCAGGAACCCCGCCAGGATGATCATAAGGACAAAGGCCAGAAGCAGCACCATTCCGGTGGAAACATGAACCCTGCCCGTATAATGCAGATATAGCATTAAAAGGAACGGAAGACCAAAAACCAAGCTTTGCACAAGCGAGAGGGTATTCTGGACGTCATTTCCCAGGGAGGAACGCTGCTTTTGAGGGGAAGAAGGCATAAAGCTCTTTATCCTGCAATGTCTGGCAATGGAGCCACGCCCCCTCAGTATGTAAGGGGCCTTTGGCCGTGCTGCGGGATGCACATCCTGTTCCCGGACAAGCCGGAAGCAATGGGGGCAGACGGTATGCCCGTGAAAACCAATTATAGAATAGTATGGATAACCGGGTGTTAGCAGCCACTGGGGTAGCCGCAGTATTTCCTTGCAGATCCTTTGGATATCTGCGCGCCCCTATGGAGCATTTAATATTTAGCGTAGCCCAAAAACAAGGTCCTGGCAAGGAAATGTTTGTTTGGTAAATGTTTGTTCTTATTCCGAAGACCCCTGGCAAACGCCCTTTTCAGCCTGTAGCCCGTGCCGAGGGAGGAATTAGGACCCCTTTTTCGGACAGTTGTCCAGTTTTCACGCCTAAGCCTTAATCTCAACTTTTCCCCGGGTATCAAAGGATTGACACCGGCCACTGCCTGTAATAAACCTTGCTTGAACCCATCCTTATTTGGCTGACAACTATGGACCTGACCCGGGAGGCCCCCATGAAAGACCCTTTGTTCGAACCCATCACCATAAACGGCCTGGAAGTGAAAAACCGTATCTGCCTTCCGGCCATGCATTTGAACATGGCCTCGGATTTCATCCCCCAAGACCGCATGATCGCCTTTTATGCGGAAAGAGCCAAGGGCGGCGCCGGAATGATTGTGGTAGGTTACTCTACGGTCAATGAACTGGCCGGGAACCCCTCATGCCTGGGCGCCCACTCCGACGATTTTATCCCTGGCCTGAAAAAGCTCTCCCGCGCTATTCGGGAAAACGGCGCCAGGGCATCCATACAACTGAACCACTCGGGAAGGTACAACCACTCCCTGCTCCTTAACGGACAACAGCCCGTGGCGCCCTCGGCCGTGGCCTCCCGCCTCACCAGGGAGACGCCCCGGGAACTGGAATACGAGGAAATCAAGCAAACCGTCAAAGATTTTGCCTCCGCAGCAGCCCGCGGCGTGGAAGCCGGTTTTAATGCTGTGGAAGTCCTGGCTGGCACCGGATACCTTATCAGCGAGTTTCTATCCAAGGTCACCAACCAGCGGACCGATGAATACGGCGGCTCCTTTGACAACCGCATGCGCTTTGGCGTGGAAGTGGCCCGGGCCGTCAAAGCAGCCGTGGGGCCGGATTTCCCCCTGATCTTCCGTATCAATGGCAACGAATTCATGCCCGGCGGACTCCGGCGCGACCAACTTATCCTTTTCGCCCGCCGCCTTGTGGAGCAAGGAGTGGATGGCCTGTGCGTGAACGTGGGCTGGCACGAAGCCAGGGTGCCCCAGATCCTGGCCGAAGTACCCAGAGGGGCCTTTGCCTACCTGGCCCGGGGCATCAAGGAGTCCGTGGACGTACCCGTTATCGCAAGCCACAGGATCAACGATCCCGAAACCGCAAGGGACATGCTCTCGGACAGCATGTGCGATATGGTGGCCATGGGCCGCGCCCTCATTGCCGACCCCTATCTGCCTGAAAAAGCCCGCACCGGCAAAGGCAGGGACATCGTCCATTGCGTGGCCTGCGCCCAAGGATGCTTCGACAAAGTCGCCACCTTGGCGCCTGTGGAATGCCTGTGCAACCCCCTGGCTGGCTACGAACAAACCCGGTGTCTTAAAAACACCGCCACACCCAAAAAAATCATGGTGGTGGGCGGAGGACCAGCGGGTCTGTCCGCCGCCGCTGCCGCCGCACAAAGGGGCCACAAGGTATCCTTGTATGAACAAAGCCATGTGCTTGGCGGGCAGCTTCTTTTGGCTGGCGCCCCTCCGGGACGGGACGAATTCGTGGAATTGGCCCAAGACC
Organism: Desulfatibacillum sp.; assembly: GCA_016342355.1. GTDB lineage: Bacteria > Desulfobacterota > Desulfobacteria > Desulfobacterales > Desulfatibacillaceae > Desulfatibacillum. The sequence continues at coordinate 11,694 of JAEINP010000021.1, read as the reverse complement.
TGACAAGGCAGGCGGAGATTCACGGAGTGGACATCCACTTGGGCGCCAGCGTAGACGCCGCTCTCATCGAAAAAGAAAGCCCGGACGAGGTGATCGTGGCCACGGGCGCAATCCCGTTGGCGCTCCCCTTGGAAGGAGCCGACCTCCCCCATGTGGTCCAGGCCTGGGATATCCTAGCCGGAAAGGCCAGGACAGGACGCCGGGTTGTCATTATTGGAGGCGGGGCCGTGGGTATCGAAACCGCCCTGTTCCTGGCGGAAAAAGGCACCGTCTCCCCGGAAGTGCTTAAATTCCTTCTGGTGCATCAGGCAGAGCCTGTGGAAGACCTCTTCGACCTGGCCACCAAGGGCTCCAAGCATGTCGTAGTCATTGAAATGGAAGACGCCGTTGGTAGGGATTTCGGCAAATCCACACGCTGGGCCATGATGGCCGACGTGAAAACCGCCGGTATCCAGTTGCGGACCCAGACCAAGGCCATGGCCATCACGGAAAACGGACTCCGTGTCGAGAGTCCGGAAGGAACAAAAGACATCGCCGCCGACACCGTGGTGCTTGCGGCTGGCTCAAAGTGCTATAATCCTCTGGGAAGCTACCTGAAAGAAAAAGGCATACCCTGCAAAGTGGTGGGCGACGCCCGGGCCATAGGCCGGGCCATGGAAGCCATCCACCAGGGTTTTCTGATCGGCGCGGAAGCATAGCAAGAACCTGAATCAGCGAAGAATTTCCAGTCCGGGTTTATGAAATAGCAAAGCCCCCTTGCCGGATTAGCGGCAAAGGGGCTTTTTATTCTGGGACTAAAATATCTTGAATTGATTACAAAAAATTCACCGGTTCCTTGGGTGCTTTGCAGTTGTCGCAAAGCCATTTGGCAACATCCTTGACCTGGCTGGCCTTCATGCTCCGGGCGCCTTCAGGGCAGCCCTTGATGCAGGCGCAGCACCGGATGCACAAGTCCTGGTCCACCATGATGTCGTTGGCGTAATCAATGGCGTTGACCGGGCACAGGTCCTCGCAGATCCCGCATTGGGTGCAGGCATCGCTGACCTCGATGAAATCCGTGCTAATCTTCCCGCCCATAGCCTTGTAAGGACGGTTTCCCGGCACTTCCAGACCGGGAATTTCGCCCACGGACGCCAGGGAATCCAGCTTCTCCCTGATTTTCACGCCAAAGGCCTCGGCGTGTTTCAGGTCGTTTTCATCAGGCCGGGCCACGGCGATGGGCGTGTCTTCGGCGGAAAAAGAATGCTCCCCGATGTAGGCGGCGCCTGCGACAGGCTTACAGCCCTGTTTCTCCAGAGACTCTTTCAGTTCCAGCAGGGCGTCGTCGTACTCCCGGTTTCCGTACACGGCAATGCAGACGCAGGGAGTGTTGTTCGCTTCCAAGGACTGAAGCCAACCCATCAAAAGACCCGGGACTCTTCCTGCGTAAACGGGCACAGCCACAATCAGCAGTTCGTTTTCCGTGGTTTTCAGGGCCTGTTTCCTGATGTCAGGCCGGGTTAAATCAATGAGTTCCACCTTGTCATGGTTGATTCCCTGTGCAACAGCCTGAATTATGGCTTTCGAGGTTCCCGTGGGTGAGAAAAAAGCCATCTTCACTGATTGAATTTCCATCAGATATCCTCCTATTTATCAGTAGGTTATACTGCTCCAAATCTCCGTCAAGATATGCGTGATCGCCAGACATCCATAATGGCGTCATGTATCATAGCACTCTTTGGTCTTTTGGCAATGTTACAAACGAAGGACAGATGACCATTAAGTTGGTGAAAAAAAGAGGATTTGAAAAAATCGTTGCCAAACGCACCCCAACTTATCTGACAGGTTCAAAGAACAAATTATCAAACCACAAATCGAAACTTCATTTTTAGTTATCCCCGGCCTGCTTCCTCAATACCATCCCCCACAACAATGGTTCCGCCTTCCAGGACCCTGGCGAACACCCCTTCCCGGGGCATGATGCAATCTCCGGCCTGATAGTAAATGGCGCATTTCTTGTGGCATTCCTTGCCGATCTGGGTGATTTCCACCAACGCCTCGGCCCCCAGCCGAAACCGGGACCCCACGGGCATGCTTTTCCAGTCAATCCCTGTGGTGGCGATGTTTTCGGCGAAATCGCCAAAATTCACGTCCAGGCCTTTTTCCTTGGCCCAATCAATAGCCTCGGAAGACAAAAAACTCACCTGTCTGTGCCAGGGACCGGCATGGGCGTCGTTTTCCAGCCCGTGTTCCTTGATCAACATGGCTTGCTCCACGCACGTCTTCCGGGTTCCCTTTTTCCTGCTCAAGGCTATGGATACAATTTTCATTTATCCTGATCTCCTTCCCCTGCGTCACCCTTGTCGTCCGGGGTCAATTCCTCAATGACCCGGCATTTTCTGCATCGGCTCATAATGTCCTTGGCGTCATGGAGCAAATGCGCCCGGCACTGGGTCCCATGGATAAGCCAGCACATGTCCCCGGCCCTGTACTCCCAGGCCGGACAATTTTTTTTTACTTTGGATGGACACCTGTTAATGACCCAGCAAGGGGGCGGCTTTCCCTTTTTTTCTTTGCGGGAAATGAGAAAATACATCTGCCGTTCCACATGGGCGGGAATCTTTCGCCACCCCTGTTCATAGCTTCGGACAGCCTTCACGGATACCCCCAGCAAATCCGCCAACCCGGCCTGGGTTTTTTTCAGCGCCTTTCTCACTATGGTAAATCGTCCGCTGTCCATGTCGCCAATGCCCAATTTTGCTGTGTGTATTTAACATTCCTTCAATTTGTCTTCCCTTGACAAACTATCCTTTCGTGGTACATATTGTACCACAATGTGGTACTATCCAAGAGGAAAATCAAGTGCTACAATATAAAAATAGTTCAAAAAAATTTAATATATATGCTTGGGAGCCTCTTTTAATAGGGGCAGGAGGTGTTTATGTGGGAATACACGGGCAAAGTGAAGGATCATTTCCTCAACCCCCGGAACGTAGGGGTTGTGGAAGATGCGGACGGCATAGGCGAGGTAGGTTCCCTGGCGTGTGGGGACGCCCTCAAGCTCAGTTTCAAGCTGGGACCGGACAAAACCATTGAAGAGGCCAAATTCCAGACCTTTGGATGCGCCAGCGCCATTGCGTCCTCGTCCGTGCTGACGGAAATGCTCAAGGGCATGTCCCTGGAGGAAGCCGCAAAGGTTAGCAACGAGGACATCGCCCAAGCTCTGGGCGGCCTGCCCAAGGAAAAAATGCACTGTTCAGTCATGGGCCGGGACGCCCTGGAAAAGGCGATTTCCCATTACCATGGACAGGAAGCCAAAAAGGTGGACGGGGAAATTGTTTGTGAGTGCTTTGGCGTCACGGACAAGGAAATCCATCGCGTAGTGAAGGAGCACAACCTTTCCAGCATCGAGGATGTGACCAATTACGTGAAGGCGGGCGGAGGCTGTGAAAAATGCCATGGCAAAATCCAGGAAATCCTGGACTCCTACAAGGGAGACGTCAAGCCCAAGCCCACGTTCATGACCAACATCAAAAAGATCCAGCTTATCCAGGAAACCCTGGAGCGGGAGATCCGCCCCACCCTGAAGCAGGACGGCGGCGACATCGAACTGGTGGACGTGGACGGGGACAAGGTCTTTGTCAGGCTCCAGGGCCGGTGTTCCACCTGCCAGGTTTCCCAGGTCACCCTGAAAGATTACGTGGAGGCCAAGCTGCGTGAACTGGTGACGCCAACCCTTGTGGTGGAGGAGGTTTGATTATGGAAACCATTTACCTGGATAACAACGCCACCACCCGGGTCGCCCCCGAAGTGGTGGAAGCCATGATGCCGTATTTTTCCGACCTGTACGGAAACCCCTCCAGCATGCACTCCTTTGGGGGGCAGGTGGCGGAAAATATTCGGCAGGCCAGGGCGTCGGTGGCCGCGTTGGTCGGGGCTGACCCCAGTGAAATCCTTTTCACCAGTTGCGGCACCGAAAGCGATAGCACGGCAATCAAAGCGGCCCTGGCCGCCAGCCCTGAAAAAAAACATATTGTCACCACCAAGGTGGAGCACCCGGCCATTAAAAGTCTGGTGGAAAAACTTGTCGCCCAGGGATACCGGGCCACCTTTGTGCCGGTGGACCGCCAGGGCAACCTGGACCTGGACACCCTGTACAAAAGCCTGGACGACGAAACCGCCATCGTGAGCGTCATGTGGGCCAATAACGAAACCGGAACCATTTTTCCGGTGGAGGAAATCGCGGCCCAGGTCAAGAAAAGAGGAATCGTTTTCCATACCGATGCGGTGCAGGCCGTGGGCAAAATACCCATCGACATGGCCGCCTCGACCGTGGACATGCTGTCCATTTCCGGCCACAAGCTGCATGCGCCCAAGGGCGTGGGGGTCCTGTATATCCGCAAGGGCACCAAGTTCTCCCCCTTCCTCATCGGGGGACATCAGGAAAAAGGCCGCCGGGGCGGCACCGAGAATGTGGCTTCCATCATCGGCCTGGGCAAGGCGGCTGAACTGGCTGGCAAGAACATGGCCAAGGAGGTGCTCCAGGTGGCTGCTTTAAGAGACCGGCTGGAAAAGGGCTTGCTGCAAATCCCCAATTCCATGGTCAACGGCAACCCGGAAAACCGCCTGCCCAACACCACCAATATCAGCTTTGAGTATGTGGAAGGCGAGGCCATCCTGTTGATGATGAACGAACTGGGCATTTGCGCTTCCTCAGGCTCGGCCTGTACGTCGGGCTCCCTGGAGCCTTCCCATGTGCTTCGGGCCATGGGGGTTCCCTTTACGGCGGCCCACGGGTCCATCCGGTTTTCCCTGAGCATTTACAACACCCAGGCGGAAATCGACTTTGTGGTGGAAAAAATGCCTCCCCTCATTGCAAGGCTGAGGGATATGTCCCCGTTCTGGGCGGACAGGCCCCGTTAATCGAGGTGTCATTATGGATGTGGACCAAAAAGATCAGCATACATGCAGAATCGGCGAGGAACTGACCTCCCAATACCGGAAAAAACTCCCGGGCGTGGTGGACAGGATACTGGACAGTTGCAGGCAGGACTCCTGCATCTCCCATGTGGATTACGATCCCATACCCTCCACCGAATCGGTGGTCGGGATCATAGACAAACTGCGGGAGGTGGTTTTTCCCGGATATTTCAGCAAGGAAAAACTGGACCCTGTCAACCTGAGCTTTGTCCTGGGCCGTACAGTGACCATGCTCTTTGAACTGCTTTCCCAGCAGATATCCAACAGCATCCGCCACGACTGCATGCGCTATAGCCAGGAATGCAGCGATTGCGGAGAACGGGGTTTTGAAGCAGCCATGGCCCTGCTGGATTACCTGCCCGAAATCCGGGATGTGATGGCTGCGGACGTCCAGGCTGCTTATGACGGCGATCCGGCAGCCAAAAGCCACGACGAGATCATTTTCAGCTATCCGGGCCTGTACGCCATTTTTGTGAACCGCATCGCCCACAAGCTGCACGAAATGGGCGTCCCCCTCATGCCCAGGACCATGACCGAATACGCCCACGGCCTCACCGGGATAGACATTCATCCCGGGGCGACCATCGGCGGACGCTTTGTCATAGACCACGGCACAGGGGTGGTTATCGGAGAAACCACGACCATCGGCGAGAACGTCCGCATTTACCAGGGAGTAACGTTGGGGGCCTTGTCCCTGCCCAAAAACGCCGGGGAAGCATTGCGGAATAAAAAACGCCACCCGACCATTGAGGACGACGTGATCATTTATTCCGGCGCAACCATTTTGGGCGGCGACACGGTCATCGGCAAGGGTTCGGTAATTGGCGGCAATGTGTGGCTCACCCAGTCCGTACCTCCGGGCACTCGGGTAATCATGGAGCCGCCCACGCTCACGTACCGTTAACCTGCTTTTGGGAGAAAAAACCATGCCCACACATGGGGACATAGGAAGCACCATTGGCGGGACGCCCCTGGTCAGGCTCAATACAATCACCCGGGGACTGGATGCGACAATCCTGGCCAAGCTGGAATTTTTCAATCCCCTGGGGAGCGTCAAGGACCGCATCGGCGCAGCTATGATCCAGGCGGGCGAAGATAGCGGCCAGATCACCCGGGACACCCTGATTGTGGAGCCCACCAGCGGCAACACAGGCATTGCCCTGGCGTTTATCTGCGCGGCCAAGGGATATAAGCTCTGCCTGACCATGCCTGACTCCATGAGCGTGGAACGGCGCAAACTCCTCAAGCACCTGGGAGCGGAGCTGGTCCTCACCCCCGGCAGTGCGGGCATGGCAGGAGCCATTGAAAAAGCCCGGGAAATTGTCAACGCATCCAAAAACGCCTTTATGCCCAACCAGTTCGCCAATCCGGCCAATCCGGCCATCCACCGGAAAACAACCGCCGAGGAAATATGGCGGGATACGGACGGCAAAGCAGACATCCTGGTGGCTGGCGTGGGCACGGGCGGCACTATCACGGGGATCAGCCAGTTGTTGAAGGAGCGCAAACCTTCCTTCTGGTCTGTCGCCGTGGAGCCCGCCGACTCTCCGGTTTTGTCCGGAGGCCAAAAAGGTCCCCACAAGATCCAGGGAATCGGAGCGGGGTTTATTCCCGAAGTTCTCATGCGCTCCATCATCGACGAGGTGGTGACGGTTACTAACGAGCAGGCTTTTTTCACAGCCCGTGAATTAGCAGCCAAAGAAGGAATCCTGTGCGGCATTTCTTCGGGCGCTGCGGTGTGGGCCGCCATGGAAGTGGCTAAAAAGCCTGAAAACAAAGGAAAAACCATAGTAGCCATTCTTCCCAGCACCGGAGAACGCTATTTGAGCACGGAACTTTTTAAGGATTGATTTCCTCCTGATCGGAACTGCCAGGAGAGAACGACTGCGGAAATATAGTGAATAGCCCGAGCCAAAACAAACCCGCCTTGAAGCTAAGCCGCCACAGCCGGGACTTTGCAAACAAGGTCAACAGCCTCGCCCATACGGACACCCGCATGTGCTTCCAATGCCAGGCCTGTTACAATACCTGTCCCTTTGTGGGGGCCATGGATGTTACGCCCCCGGCAATCCTGCGATTGGTGCTCCTGGGCGAGGACAAACTCGTCCTCAACAGCACCACCATCTGGACCTGCGTGGGCTGCCACACCTGCTCCACCATCTGCCCCCAAAATGTGGACATGGGAGCGGTCATGGACGCCTTACGGCAAATCGCCCTGGAAAGGGGAATCGCCCCTGCCCAGCCCGAGGTTCTGATTTTTCACAACGCCATCCTGGATTCCATCAAAAAATATGGAAGAACCCACAAGCTGGAAATCATGCTCAGATATAAGATGAAGAATCTGGACCTTTTTTCCGATATGGATGTTGGGCTCAAAATGCTGGCGAAACGGAAATTGGATATGCTCCCTTCACGGGTGAAAAAAATCGAGCAGGTGCGTCGCCTGTTTTCCTACAGTAATGGAAAGAGTAATGGCTAAAAAACTCCCTAAACGCATTCCCTACTTTCCGGGATGCTCCATGGCTACTACGGCCAAGGAGAACAATCAGTCGCTCAAGGCCATGTGCGAAAGCCTGGGGCATAAACTAATTGAACTCAAAGATTGGAATTGTTGCGGAAGTTCCTCGGCCCATAGCCTGAACAACGGGCTGGCCATAGACCTGGCCTCCAGAAACTTGGCCCTGGCCCCAAAAAACAGGCCCCTTTTGGTGGCGTGCCCCAGTTGCCTGTTGCGCCTGCGTCATGCGCACCACCATTTATGCCGGGATTATGAAGCGCGGAGCCAATACGAAAAAACGTGGGACAGGCCCTTTGATCCCGACCTGGAAATCATCCATTATTTTGATCTTCTGGACAGGGTGGGCCTGGAGAACTGGCCTTCCCTCAAAAACCTGAGGGGCCTCAGCTTTGTTGCCTATTATGGATGCATGCTGGCGCAACCCCCGGAAATGCAGCATTACCAAGCCCACAGGGGCCTCATGGAAAAGGCCCTCACCACCCTGGGAGCCCAGGACAGGCCATGGGGCTACGGCGCCCGCTGCTGCGGAACGTTTTTGTCGGTGGTCCGGCCCGATGTGGTCGCCCCCCTGGTGGACGAAATCATGGGCGCTGCGGTTCAGGCCAAGGCCGATTGCATTGTCACGGCATGCGCCATGTGCCATTTGAACCTGGAAATCCGGGCCACGGCCAAAAGGAAAATTCCGGTCATGCATTTTTCCGAACTCCTGGCCATCGCCATGGGAGACGCAGGAAAAAAGGACTGGTTTAGTCGGCACATCATAGACCCCATCCCCCTTTTGAGAGCCAGGGGTATATTGTAGACTTATGGGAAGCAACATCATGAAACACAGGACATGGAAAATCATCATAGCAACCCTACTGGCCCATTGCGTGGCTTTGGCGGGATAGTCAGGAGGACCGGGTGTTTTTTACCAAACTGCTTATTATTTGGACCATATTCCATTTTTACGTTTTCTGGCGTCTATCGTCCATTCCTTTTATATCCAAAAGGTTATCCAGAGTCGCTATCCTGCTCATCATGGCCTTTGTGTGGGGCAGCTTTTTGGCGGGCCATACCCTGGACCGCATGGACGCGGGCGGTTGGGCCTATCCCCTGGAGGTCTTCGGGGCCAACTGGATGGGCGTATTGCTGCTTTTGGCCCTGTGCTTTGGAGTAGCTGACATCCTCACCGGGTTCGGCTTATGGCTGAAACACCGCCTGCCTGCCATCAGAACCGCCGCCCTGGTTGCAGCCTGCCTGCTTTCGGCAGTAGCATTGGTTCAAGGCATGCGCGGACCTGTCATAAACAGTTACGAGGTAACCATGCCGGGCCTGCCCGCCGAGGCGGACGGGTTGACTGCGGTCGTCATCACGGACACCCACCTTGGCTCCATCATCGGCAGCACGTGGATGGAGGCCCGGGCAGAGCAAATCGCCGCACTTAAACCGGATATCATCCTGGCAGTGGGGGATATCATTGAAGGCCACGGCGCCCACGAATGGGAAAATATTCCGGCCCTCAAAAAACTGAGCGCCCCCCTGGGTGTGTGGGCGGTCAACGGGAACCACGAAAATCACGGAGGCGCCGGTTCGGGCTTCCTGGAAGCCGCAGGCATGAAAATGCTGCACAATCAATGGAAAGAGGCGCGGCCCGGCTTGATCGTGGCCGGGGTGAACGATTGGGGAGGATATGATGAACGCACTTCTTTTCCCGACGTGGAAAGAGCCCTGGCTGGCATCCCCAAGAATAAGGCGGTGATTTTTCTTTCACACAGGCCCGACGGCGCCCTCACCGCAGCCCGAGCCGGAGCGGATCTCATGCTGTCCGGCCACACCCATGGCGGGCAGATCTGGCCGTTCAGCTATCTCACCCAATGGAAATATCCCCTGTTTGCGGGCCGGTACCAAATTGAGGACATGACCGCCGTCGTAAGCCGGGGCGCAGGCACCTGGGGACCGCGCATGCGGTTGTGGCATCCGGGAGAAATACTAAACATCACCCTTCGCTCTTCCAAGACCAATTAGCCCGGATAACTTCTAAAGCAGTTTGGCGCCCATCTCGGCCACGGCGGAGCGCTCGCCCCGCACCAGGGTCACATGGCCCGCCACTTCCTGTTCCTTGATCCGTTCCACCAGATAGGTCAGGCCGTTGGAATTCTGGTCCAGGTAGGGATGGTCAATCTGTTCCGGGTCCCCGGTGAAAACAATCTTGCTGCCCTCCCCCACCCGAGTGACCAGGGTTTTGATCATCTTGGGGGTGATGTTCTGGGCTTCGTCGCACAGGATAAACTGCCTGGGGATGCTCCGGCCCCGGAGATAGGTAAGGGTGTCCATGTCCAAAACTCCCCGGGAAACCAGTTCTTCAATCACATGCCTCGGCTCTTCCGCCCTCTGGCATAAATACTCCAGATTGTCATAAACCGCCTGCATCCAGGGTTTTAACTTTTCTTCCTTGGAGCCCGGCAAATACCCCAGGTCCTCCCCCACAGGCGTGACAGGCCGGGTGATGAGAAAGCGGGAATAGGCGTTCTGCTCCACGACCTTTTCCAGCCCCACCGCCAAAGCCAACAAGGTTTTGCCGGTGCCAGCCGTGCCCACCAGGGTGACCACCCGCACTGAGTCGTCCAGCAGAAGCTCCAGGGCGAATTTTTGTTCCTTATTGCGCGCTTTCACGCCCCAGTTGACGGTATCCCCAAAGTGCAGGGGAACAAGCATGCCTTCCGAGAATTTGGCGATGGCGGATTGGGAGGGATTGGCCGCATTTTTCAAGATCACAAATTCATGGGGCAACAGGGGAGGATCAGCCTCCCACGCCATGCCCTGGCTCCTGTAAAATGTTTCAATATCCTCCGCTGTAACCTGGATTTCCCGCACGCCCTGGTACAGATTGCTGTAATTGACCATGTCGTTGGTGAAATTCTGGGCCGCCATGCCCAAAACGTCCGCCTTGATACGCAGGTTCAGATCCTTGGTGACCGTAATCACCGGCCCCTTGCTCTCCTTAGCCAGGTTATAGGCCACGGCCAATATGCGGTTGTCGTACTTGTCCAGGGAAAGGCCCGGCGGGTAATCGTGCGTGGAGTGGTGATTCAACTCCACACGCAAGCTCCCCCCTCCGGGCAGGGCCACACCCTCGGAGAGGCTGCCGCTCTGGCGCAGGGCGTCCAGACGGCGTGAGGCAATGCGGGCGTGCCTGCCCACTTCATCCGGCCTCCTTTTCTGGTTGTCCAGTTCCTCGATGACGGCAAAAGGAATGACAATGTGGTTGTCTTCAAAAGCGTAGAGGGATTCGGGATTGTGGAGTAAAACGTTGGTATCCAGCACATAGGTTTTTTGCATAAGGGGTTTCATCTCCGGGGTTAGGGATTAAACGGAAACCAGCCTCCGGCCACCATACTTAATATGAATTGGAATACTGTTAGAAGGTTTTTCTTAGGGGGAATGCACTGACTGATTATATCAAATGAAAAACCCCCTGGCAATGGCGCGGATGCATCTGTTGCTTGCAATAAAACCGGAAGCCCTGCTTTCTTTCAAGCCTGTCGGCACATATTTTGCATCAAAATTGAAAACCCACGGAGTGATACTTTTTAGCGGGCAATTTGCTGCTGGATGAAAGGCATAACAGAATAACTGTCCAATGGCTGAAAAGGGGCGAATTGCAAGTTCCAGTAAACGAATGGCAGGATATGAAGACGCATTATGTCTATGCGTCTTTTTAAAAGACGCCATATCATTGACATAAAAAGGGTCTTGCCCTGGTTTGAGAACCGCAACCGCGTCTACAAAAAGGAAATCACAACAATGACTTTTCGAAAAATTGGGTGTATTTTTCTGGCTGCTCTCGCACTGGTTGGTTGCGGAAAAACCGAGGAAAAGCCCGCCCCGGACAAAGTGGCCGTGCAGCTTAAATGGGTTCATCAGGCCCAGTTCGCCGGTTTTTACGTGGCCAAAGAAAGAGGCTTCTACGCCGATGAAAACCTGGAAGTAACCTTCCTGGAAGGGGGTGGGGGTATTGATATAGCGCAATCAGTGGTTTCGGGCAACGCCCTTTTTGGAGTGATGGCTCCCGAAGATCTGCTCATCAAGCGCGCTCAGGGGGAACCCCTGAAAGCCCTGGCCGCCATCTACCGGCGCAGCGCGGTGGTCTATGTGTCCAACAGGAGTTTCAGGCTTGAAGGTCATGTGTGATTAAATATATACATAAAATCAGAATGTTATTTGGATTTATCTTG
>JAEINP010000095.1 GCA_016342355.1 Desulfatibacillum sp. | reverse complement strand
CCGGATTCATCAAGTATTCTTCAAAAAGTGCTGCTACGTTTTCGGTTTCCAGGGGAGACATAAAAGTCCAAAAAAGTCTCCCCACCACTTCTTCCGGTGTATAACCAAGTAAATCCAGAACCTTGGGTGAGGAATAGGTAAAAGCCCCCCGGGTGTCCATTTCCCAGACCCAATCGTTGATGGTTTCCGTAAAGCCTCGGAAACGTTGTTCATTCTCACGCAGTTCCTTGGTCTGTGCTTTTACTGCTTGGCGCAACTGCCTGTTCCAAATCCGTTCAACCAGAAAAGCAAAGCCGATGCTGCCCAGGAATGCCAAAATAATAGCCCCCCAATGATTATCCTTGGGAGAATTGGGCTGATAGATAAAACCATCCAGGTCAAAACCAGGGCTGATCATGTCCAGATCCACGAAGGTTTCGGCCATGCGGTTCCATCTTCCCGGGTTAATGTGTCCGACCTCCACAAGTTCCGGGAGGATCAGTTTGCGCATCTGCTCCGCCTCATACCGGAGGTGGTCGGCAGTGACTCCCCTATCTCGGACGCCGGGCAGGTCCAGGATAAGAGGGATCATTTCCTCCACATGGCTCATGGCGTATTCCCACCCCCTGAGGCTGGCGCGCCGGAAGGCGGCCGCCCGTTCCGGGTGCTTCTTAATTTCCCCTTCCGTGGTGAAAAGGAAATCCCCGTAGAAGTCTATGCCGTAAGTGATGGGCTGGATGATGCCCGGTTCCACCCCTAACATTTGCATCCTATGGGGTTCATCCGTGACGTAATCCATGCTGGCGTCGACCCGCCCTTCCACAAGATCGGAAAGGTTCCAGGAGTGAGGAACCACCTGTATGGAGTCTTTGGCGATGCCTTCGCTTTTGAGCATGGCCCAGAACTCCCCCTTATCGATCTCCTCTATACCCAACATAACCCTGCGTCCCACAAGGTCGGAAGGGGATCGAATTCCATTATCCTTTCGCGTCAGGATAACGGACGGGGAATGTTGAAAAATGACCGCCAGCACCACCACGGGCTTTCCCGCCAGGCGAGAGACAAGCAAGTCGCCGCCCACGGCCCCGTATTCCGCCTGACCGGAAACAACTACATCCAGGCAAGGCCTTTCCGGGACGCCTGGGGAAATTGTGACAGCCAGACCTTCTTCCGAGTAGAACCCCTTTTCCCGGGCGGCATAGTAGCCCGCAAACTGAAACGCATGCACCCATTTCAGTTGAAGGCGGACTTCCTGGAGGGGAATCCCTAATGGAGGCTGCGCCGGCGCCGACGGTGCGGGAAGGATCAGGACCCACAAGATCAAGAATAGGGAAACATAACACCTTGTTTTTATGCGTTCTAAATTCATGTGGCCTTCAGGAATGTCACTTATGTTCTCGGTTGATCATCCCGTTAATGTTCAGATAGGCGGATCTCTGGGAAATCCTTCTTGGCGGGATATTGTACGCAAAAAAGCCACCCGCAACCGAGGAGAATTGGAGCATAGTCACGATATGATAATAGGTCACGCAAACCTGTGGAGTCAATTTTCAAATGAAATGGGGCTTTGATTGGTGAGAGATGGGACCGGATTTTTGTTTGGTTCCGTTTTTTTGGGGCTGTTGAATCCGAACCAAGGAATGGAAGACCAAGACAATCAGATCGATTTTCGAGATAGTGCGGAATTGTGCAGAGCGCAGGGGGGGAGGGGCTTGCCGCCGGATGCAGGGTCATAAACAGGCATCCGGCGGCAAAATATTTATTCAGCAGAAAAAACATCACAAGCAGAATAAGAACTTAGCCCCTATGGGTCTATAGGCCGCACCAGGTGACAACGTTGTCGATGGGTTCCCGTTGGCTTTCCACCTTGTTGGCGGGAAAATCCCAATCCGCATAGCCAATGGCGATGGCCGCTATCAGGCGTTTGGAATCCGGTATGTTGGCGTGTTCCTTCACCACCTCCGCGTACATGACACCCTGGTTTTCTATACAGGTATGGAGCCCGAAATCCAGGGCCGCCAAGCAGATATTCTGCATGACCGCACCCACATCCAGATAGGTTTGCTGAAGAGGCAGGGACTTTTCAGCAGCAATGATGATTGCGGCGGGCGCTTCAAAGTAGCGGAATCCACGCTCTGTCCAGGCGGCCCGCTTGACCTTGTCTTCGCGTTGAATGTCCATGAGCTCGAACAGGGCCTTACCGATGTCAATCTGGCGCTGGCGGTAGATGCTGCCCTTGGGCCTTTCCACCATGATGTAGTGCATTTCCTCGGGGGGCATTTCAAATCCCCGGACCTTTTCCACATTGCCCTCCCGGATTTTATCCAGGGTTTCCCCACCAAGCACAAAGAATTCCCAAGGTTGGGTGTTTTCCGCCGAAGGCGCTCTGGCTGCGAGTTCAAGGATTGCTCTCAAGGTCTCTTTCGGCACGGCTTTGGATTGAAAGCGCCGGATGCTTTTCCGTTTTTTGATTGCGTCCTGAAGTTCCATGTATCTCCCTTTTCTGAATGCGTTGGTGATTTAATCTCCATTGTTTAGACTGAACCAAAGTAGTCATGTTAATACCCTTTGTAAAGTAGGCACTTTTTTGTAATATAATTACCGAAAAGTGACTTTTGTTGATTTTACAGGATATTTTAATGGATAATATTTGCTCAGATAGGGATTGCCCTGTGTATGGCGCCCTGCAATTGATCGGAAACAAGTGGGTGCTGATTATCCTGGCACAACTTATGGGAGGCGCCAAGCGTTTCGGCGAACTGAAAAAGGCTATCCCGGAAATCAGCCCAAAAATGCTGACCCAGCAATTGCGGAAGCTGGAAAAGGAGGGCATTGTGGAGCGCAAGGTGTACCCGGAAATCCCCCCCAGGGTGGAATATTCCCTCACGCCCAAGGGCTGGGCCCTGGAGCCGGTTTTCAAACAGATCATCATCTGGGGCGTCAAGCATTCCTAATGCCCAGGGCGAATTCTGGCTTGACTGTCTATGGGATGGGCAGGGCTTGTTTGGGCTTTCTGAGCCTGGGCTGTGTCCTGCTTTCTGCAAAAGCACCCAGCCTGCCACAGTCATCGGATTGATTGACTCGACCCCCCTGTGCTCTGGCCCGGGAGGCACAGGGCTTTCCTTAAAAGAACAGTTTCCTCTCCAATTTCGAAGGCGGGATTAAAACCTCACCCTGCCTTTTTCATCTCCCGAATGCCGTCCTTGCCTGCCACGATTACCAGGGCCGTGGTGCCGAGAAAAAGGCCGTGCTCCACCACACCCGCCCGTTGGGACAAGGCCATACCGATTTTTACAGGGTCATCCATGGGGCCGAAGTTCGCATCCAGTATGCGGTTTTGGTTGTCCGTGCGGAAGGCTTTGCCCAGTTGGTTTTCCCGAATCTCCACCTCGGCGCCCAGGGATTCCAGGAAACGGGTTTCGGTGGCTGTGGCAAAGGGCACAACTTCCACGGGCAGAGCGAACAGGGTTCCCAGCTTGTCGGAGATCTTGCTTTCATCCACGATGATGATGTTCATTTTAGTGGCCTGAGCCACAACCTTTTCCCGGAGCAGGGCGCCGCCGCCGCCTTTGATGAGGTTCAGGTCCGGGTCCACCTCGTCCGCGCCGTCTATGGTTACATCAATGGTTGCCTGATCCTCAAAACCAACCAGGGGAATGCCCAGAGACCGGGCCACTTCCTCAGTGGGTGTGGAGCTTGGAATGCCCACGATATCCTTTAACTTGCCCTCTTTCATAAGGCGCGCAATGGCGTGAATGGCAAAGGTGGCGGTACTGCCCGAACCCAGGCCAACCACCATGCCGGACTCCAGGTATTCCACGGCTTTTTCGGCGGCTTGCTTTTTTAAAGCGTCCTGCATGCTCATCAGATAAGGCTCCTTTATGGTGTTTTTCTTAGGGGTTGAGCGGCAACCGAAACGCCCCCCTCTGTATCGCCAAGCCGGGGTATGGGGCGAGCGCCTATAAGACGGACCATTTCATATTTAGCGAAAAATGGCCTTATGGGAGTCATATTGGAAAAAATGTGCGGGTTTGGCAAGAAAAAAATGGGCGAGCTTTGAGCGAGCTTGGGGGGATCGACGAAATCTTTTAGGCTTCTATGGATTCCACCCTGTTTCTTCCAAGGTCCTTGGCCTTGTATAAGGCGTGATCGGCCCGGTCTATGAGTTCTCGGGCTTCCAGGGCCTGGGCGCCTTCCATATGGGCAATGCCGATGCTAATGGTGATTTTCACCTGATGCCCCTTGGCGTCTATCTCATGGCCGGCCACAGACTCCCGAAATCTTTCACAGGCGATTCTTGCCTGCAGCATGTCGGTTTCAGGCAGGATGACCGCAAATTCCTCTCCGCCATACCGGAAAAGCAGATCATGGGTCCGAAAGCTCAACCTGAGCAGGCGGCCGGTCTCGGCCAAAACCCTGTCACCCGCCAAGTGGCCATGGGTGTCGTTCACGTTCTTAAAGAAATCCAGGTCCATCATGCACAGGGTCACGGGTTTGTCGTGGGCTTTGGCTCTTTGCAGCTCGATATCCAGGACTTCGTTAAAATATCTGCGGTTGGAAAGCCCGGTGAGTTCGTCCTTGATGGACATATCCACTATTTTTTCCCGGGCCAGTCGGGTTTCTTTGCGGAGACGGGCTTTTTCCAGAGCTGTGGCAATGGTGCGGGAAAGGGTGTGGGGGTCCACCCGGTTTTTACTCAAATAGTCAAAGGCGCCGGCCTGGATCATTTGGGCGGCGACCATTTCGTCGCCCTGGCCGGAGATCACCACGACCGGGGTGTCCAGACCGCCCTTTTCCATTTCTCTTAAAAAATCCAAACCTGTGCCGTCCCTCAGGTAGAAATCCAGAAGAACCAAGTCGGGGTCATGGATGTGTAAAAGGTCCAGCCCGTCCTTAATGCCATAGGCCCGAATCAACTTCAGGCGCTGGTTGGGTTCCAGGTCAGATCGGATTCTTTCAAAATCCGCATCCCCGTCTTCCACGTAAAGAACCTTGGTTTCCTGATCTATGTTGATGATGGCGATATTGCCGGCATAGGCCTTGGTTTCATCCCGGCGGATGGTTTGAATCATATCCACTATTTCAGCCACCCGTTCCCCAGCTTCTTCGATCTGGGACAGGATTTTGTCCTGTTTTTCAGGAGCATGGGAGAACATCCTGAGCAATTCGATGTTGCCTAACAGGGCAGTAAGGGGCTGGCGCAATTCGTGGGCGGTGGCCCCGGCCATCTGCAAGAGGACCTTGAGCCTTTCCTCTTCAATGACCGATTTTTGCTGTTCCAGGATTTTTTGATTGGATTTTTTTAAAATTCGGTTCATGTGCTCCAGGGTGGAGCGCTGGCGGTGCAGGTCCAAAAAAGTCCGCACCTTGCCCTTAATAATATATGGATCCAGGGGCTTGAACAGATAGTCCACGGCGCCGGTTTCATATCCCCGGAACACGTGCTGCTGCTCCTTGCTGATGGCTGTGACAAATATAATGGGAATATGTCGGGTGTCCCGATTGCTTTGGATAAGTTCTGCTGTCTCGAACCCGTCCATTCCAGGCATTTGCACGTCCAGGAGAATGAGAGCGAATTCCCGTTCCAGGACCAGGCTGAGGGCCTCATTGCCCGATGAGGCTTTTACGATGTCCACGTCCGGGCCTTCCAGGAGTTTTTCCAGGGCCAGGAGGTTTTCCGGCTTGTCATCCACCAAAAGGATTGCGGCCTTCAACTCTGGAGGCGGATCTTTTTCCAAATCCTGTTTTCCGGGCTTATCAGGCAGGTCTTCTGTTTTCAATGACAAGGGAAGCGTCAGGATGGTCCTGGCGCCCACCTCCATGTTTCCCGGATTGGCGCTTCCCATTGCAGCTCCATCCTTTTTGCTTAACCCCATATTGCCAGCTCTCCTGTTTAAGGAAAACACCATGGGTTTCCATGCCAATTCCTTGACGCGGATATGCCCAGGGTTTGGAAACAAATGCTTAAATATTTTGGATATGTTGTGGTCACCCTGGCTGTTTTCGCCAGTCGCCATGTCGAAGCACAGCTTATGCAAAAAACGGGCCGATCATTCCCGGTTCATCCGGGTGTTGACTTTTTAGGCGGACAAGGGCACACTTCCCCCAATTTCTGTAGCACACTGTCACAATATCCCTGAAATTCCCAGAACGGAGGAAAAACATGTCCCGGTCCGCCAACCTGTCCGATTACGGGGGAGGCTTCCTCCTGTTCTGCCTGCTCTGCGCCCTGGCCTTCGCTTACGTGGTCATGCGCCCCTTTCTTACCATCTTTTTGGTTTCCATGGTGCTGGCCATCATCGCCCACCCCCTCCATACCTGGAGCCTTAAAATAACCAAAAACCGGGACAGCTTGGCGGCCTTGGTCACTGTCGTCATGGTGCTCCTGCTCATTGTGCTGCCCGCCATCATTATGGTGGTGCTCCTGGCCAACGAGTCGGCCCAAGTGGTGGTGTGGATCAACAAAGGAGTGGATTCCGGCCTGTTTACCGACAAGACTGTGCATAAATTGACGGCCCTCCAGCAAAAATACCTGCCGGACGTGGAAATCAACCCCATTGAAATTGGCAAATCCCTATCCGGGGCCGCTGCATGGCTCAGCAAAAAGCTCATTTCCTATAGCGCCACAGCTGTGGGCGCTCTGGGTTCCACCCTGTGGAAATTCATCCTTATGCTTTTCACCCTGTTTTATTTTCTCAGGGATGGCCGGGACGCCCTGAGGTGGGCCATGCACCTGAGCCCCCTCAAGCAAAGCCTGGAAACCGAGATCATAGACTGCTTTCAGGAAGTCAGCCGCTCCGCCTTTTACGGGACCTTTCTCACCGCTCTGGCCCAGGGCTTATTGGGCGGGATAGGTCTGTTCTTTGCCGGGCTTCCACCCCTTACATGGGGCCTGTTTATGGCGTTCTTCAGCATGATTCCCGTGGTGGGCACCGCCCTGGTGTGGGTGCCAGCAACCATTCTGCTGTACGCCACCGGCAAGATAGGCTCCGCTATTTTTCTGGCAATCTGGTGCATAGTGGTGGTGGGCGCCAGCGACAACGTGCTTCGCCCCTTGCTCATGCGGGGTAAAAACCCGCTTCACCCCCTCCTGATTTTCTTTTCGCTGTTGGGGGGGCTTTCCGCTTTCGGGCTCCTGGGTATCCTTTTGGGACCCCTGGCCATTGTGTTGCTCATCGCCCTGCTAAAAGCCTATGAGGAGGCCGCCTCTCCCATCCTGAACGGCCTGGACGGGCATTAGCACAAACCAAGCGCTAAAAAGGAAAATCGTCTCCCACCCGGGTTTGCACACTCTCCCCTTTTTTCGGGGGCAGAGCCCGCCGGTGGGTATGGTTTCCCTCTACATAAATGGCCTTGAATGGCTTGGCGGGACAGGCAAACTCGCAGGCTCCGCAACCAATGCACACCTCCGTGTCCACCTGTGGTAGCCCTGGCCCGCCGTCCCGGACAATTTTCACGGCGCCGGTGGGGCAGTGCTCGGCGCAGGCCACGCATTCGGTTTTTTGGGTCACCACCACGCAGTTTTGTTTCACAAATTTGGCTTGGCCCATCTGAATGCGCTTTTTTTCCTCCACACCCACGGGCAAGATGGCTCCGGCAGGACACACCCGGGTGCAGGCGTTGCAATTGTAATTGCAAAAGCCCTTGTCGTAGGCAAGCCCGGGCATCATAAGGCCTTGGCCTCCGTAGGCGATCAATTTGGGAACGATGACCTGGGACGGACAGGCGGCCACGCACAAGTGGCAGGCCGTGCAGGCTGACATAAAATGTTCCCTGCCCAACGACCCCGGCGGCGCAGGGGTCAAGCCTTGGGTTGACCTTTGAGGCGCCAAAACCGGATTTTGCCTTAAATCCGGAAAGGCTTCATCCCCCGTCGCCCGTTTGAGCATTCCCAGTAAAAACAGCGCCGCCATTGCTAAAAATCCCCGTCTCCCCGGGGCGGAAATATTTTTTTTCTCCACAACCCGGCCCCCGAACACCACCGCCTCGGCTGGGCATATGGTCAAACAATCCAGGCACATGACGCACCGGCTTGTGTCCACATTGCTTTGCTCATGGTCCATGCACGATGCCTTGCACACCCTGGCGCAGGCCCCGCATTGGATGCAGTTGTCCGGGGATATGGAGATTTTGAATACTGAAATCTTGGAAAAAATCCCCAACAATCCTCCCACCGGGCACAGGGTGTTGCAATACAGTCGTCCGTGTCTGGCGGCCATCCATATGACCAAAGCCAGCCAAGCTGCAATCATGGCGAAAACCGGCAGGGAAACAAATCTCCAGGGATAGGGCGCAATTCCGTAATAACCCATGGCTTCCCCGGCGTGCGCCAGGACGTTATTCAATCCGATGACCAAAGGTCTGACGATGGCTTGGCCGGACCGGGCGAATATGCTGTACGGGTCCAGAAGGTTGGCCAGAATCATGCTGCCGGAAAGCAGAGATGCCCCTACGCCCGCCAGGATGATGTACCGGAGAATTTCCGGCTTTTTATATGCGAATTTTTGTTTATGAAACTTTTTGCGGAGGCTGATGGTCCAATCCATGAAGGCGCCCAAAGGACACAGGAAGGAGCAATACACCCGGCCAAACACCAGGGTCAGGCCAAGGACAAAGAGGAAGCCCGTGGCCAGCACGCCAAAGGCGGTGATAGCACGGACGAGGGAGGGCAGAAACTGAAACCAGGTGGCAAAGCGCACAATGGCCGGTGGAACCAAAGCCCATAAATCCACCAGGGCCAGGAGGATCACCAGGGTGATGGCCGTGGATATGACTATGCGAAGGCCTATGAAAAGCCTTGCTGTTTTCATGGATCAGATCCGTATCCGCTGAATGGCCAGGGTGGAAAGATCCATAACGCCCACGCCCTTTTCCTGGGCCATGCGGATATAAGAAACCTGGGCCGGGTCTGTACCAAAGAGTTTGGCTGCCGCCGCGTCCGCCGCCACCGGGTCCGGGGATACTATCTGGGCTTTCCGCAGGGCCGTGTCGTTTTCCGAAACGCCCCGGGGGCCATTGCGCATGAGCATTCTGTAGGCGTCCACCACGGTGAGGTCCGGCTTTCTGACCGTGGAAAAATCGGCAATGCACTGATGCAGGCCGTTTCGGTGCCAATCGCCCCGGTCCCACACAATGCCCATGTTATTTTTCAGACCGATGGTTAGCCCGGCCCCGCCGTGATGCTTAAGAACCGGCACGTTGATGAACACGTCGGCTTCCAGCACCAACTCGTGGACCTGGGCCTTTTTCAGTTTTACGCCCTGGGGCACGTCCACGGGCGCATAATGCCTGTCCACGTGCCCGGGCGCCATCATGCCGCCTGCGCCCTTGACCGCAGCCTCAATGCCGCTGGATTCGTAGGTGCGTTTCCATCGGTCGCAGGTGTGGTCGAACACCACCACTTCCTTGGCGCCAGCGTCTAGGCAATGCTTGATGATGCGGGAAACCAATTCGGGATGGGTGTTGGCGGCTCTTTCCACGGGCGTATCCCAACCTATATTTGGCTTGATAACAACCTTTTGGTTGGGCTTGACAAATTGCTTCATACCTCCAAAGGCTTCCATGGCCTTGTCGAACATAATGCCAGGCTCGCCACCCTGGATGGCGGCAAGATCCACCTTGCCGGATGCTGACGGAGCCTGGGCAAAGGCCTTGGATACGGGAATTCCGTTCAAAGCAGCGGCGGCCGCCGCCGTCATGGTTACGCTGTGCTTAAGGAAATCTCTTCTTTCCATGATACCCTGCCTTTGTTGGTTTCCATGTGTGTTGGGCGTCTTGGCTCTGGTTGGGAAACAGGGAATAGGAGATGGTGCGGCCTGACGCCCGGCTGACCGGCTTTGAATTAACAGCGTATATTATAATGATTATAA
>JAEINP010000094.1 GCA_016342355.1 Desulfatibacillum sp. | reverse complement strand
CAATGTAGGCCGCATGGCAATACCGAATATTTTCAGAGGAAAGGTCAACTGTTCTGTACGTTCCTGCCCATTCATACAAATCCCCTAAAAAAAGATTATGCAAAGCACGGATATCCTCTTCCGTGAAAACATGATCTTCGGAGTAATTTAAAGCGGCTTTGCTGTAAGCTATTAATAGGCAATCCCTTTCCTTGGACTGGAGCTCCTCAGGGTCCATGATAGCGAGCTTGTTTTTTAGAACCTCATGCACCGGATCAAAGGCGTCGTCTTTTACATTATATTTTCCCATAGGCTTCCCTTTTGTCATTGCGCATCGTTAAGTTTGCTTCGGCCATGACAATTCTTTGCAAACGGAACGTTCTTCTATTCATTTTTACAAACGGCTTTTTGGATTTCCTTGTAAAGTGGTTCAAATTCCTGCTTGCTGATTTTCCGGCTCTTGTATTGGATGCGATCCCGGGTGAACACCATAAGCTGACGCGTGTTGTATTTGGGATGACTCACAGGTTCTATATAGTTCAAATCCTGACATTTCACATGAACCTTACGGGATGGCCAACAATACTGGAGAACAACCTCCGAGCCCCAGGTTTCTATCGCTGTAAATCTGTGAGAGCAAATCCAAAAGCCCGTAATGACAGAGATCACCATAATGCCTCCCCATAAAAACATTCCCAGTTTTTTATACGATTGAGTGTTGCGGAGGTTGCGCTTTCGAAGCTGGGGATAGGCGCAGACGGCATAAACGATTGCCCCGGGGAACATGCCCGATAGTAAGATAAGAAAAAAATCCTTGATAAGATCCGAGGTATCTCCAAAAATAAAGGCGGGCATGGTTGGCTCCTTGCCAGGAAAAATGTGGTATCCACCAAACTGGGCGGCATCCTGGTGAAAATGATCCAAATACAGTGTGCTTCAGCGCCGGGAATGCCGGCTTTTCTGTGCCACATTCCCTCATATAGGTCAAGAACCGGCTGCCCAAACAAACTTGCCCTTAACTGAAAAATTGTTTACATAAAAGACTCGCCTGCCTTTGAGAGGAGGATTCCCGTGGATGAATCGCAACAGAGGATAATTTTCGAGACACTGTCCCAATATGGAAAAATCCCCATTCCTGAATGGGAAAAAGCCTGCTCTCTGCTTAAAACCCGGCATGTGGCGAAAAATGAGTATATCATTCGCCAGGGAGACAAGCCCGACAGCATGGCTTTTATTTTGTCCGGCATCTTCCGGGTGTTCTGCAACACGGAAGACGGGGACGAAAAAACCCTGTCCTTCCGAACCCAAGGCCAGTTTCTGGCCGCCTATTCCCCTTTTCTGGAAAACAGGAACACGTGGTACTCCATCCAGGCCCTGGAATCCGGATTCCTTGCCCACCTGTTTCTTGAGGACTACAACAAACTCTCTCGGGGACACCCCTGCTGGGAAAAAATCGCCAAAGAATACATCGTGCGGCTGTTCATCGAAAAAGAGGACCGGGAACGATCCTTTTTGACCGAAGACGCCAAAACCCGCTATTTGAGCTTCAAAGCCAACTACCCCCTGCTGGAACAAAGCATTCACCAGTTTTATATCGCCTCGTATCTGGGCATATCGCCCGTGTCCCTCAGCCGTATCCGTGGTGAACTGAAAAAATCTTCGGAAAGCTGAAAAAATCCGCCAATTAACATAGGTTAATTACCCTCCGTTGCACTTGCCTTATCCTTGGTCCGTAGAACAGGGATGGGCCGTCCGTTTGCAAAATGCATATTAATCAAACCCTTAAAGGGTTTTCGCCGAGGTGCGCCCGCACCTTGCCGAATCTGTGAGGTGACTATGAAAAGGGCCTTTGTGACCGGCGCCACCGGTTTTCTTGGATTGAATTTGATTGAACAGCTCCAACCCCTTGCCTGGGAGGTCACCGCCTTTCACCTCCCTGAAGAGGACCTGCGCTACCTTTCCAGGTATCCCGTGGATATGGTTGGGGGAAACATTCTGGATTACCCCTCTTTGCTCAATGCCATGCCGGAAAGTGTTGACGCGGTTTTTCACTTGGCCGGGGACACCTCCATGTGGAGCAAACACGCCGAAAGGCAATATGCGGTCAACGTGACCGGAACCGCCAATGTATGCCGGGCTGCAATGGTCAGGAACGCAGGCCGGTTTATCCACACATCGTCCAGTTCGGCCTACGGGTATCACTCCGTCCGCTTGAATGAGCGCACCCCCTCCAACGCCCTGGACTGCGGGATGAATTACAACCGGACCAAATACCTTGCGGAGCAGGAGGTTAAAAAAGCAGTGGACCGGGGACTTTTTGCGGTCCTGTTGAACCCGTGCAACATCATCGGCCCCTATGATCCGGGAAACTGGTCCCAACTCATTAAAAATGTCCACAACAACAAACTGCCAGGTTTTCCCCCTGGAACCGGGACCTTCGCCCATGTGCGGGATATCGCCAACGCCCATATCGCCGCAGTGGACAAAGGACGCAAAGGCGAAAACTACCTGCTTGGCGGAGTGGAAGCCAGCTTCAAGGAGGTCATTGGAGAAATCATGCAGGTGACGGGAAAACAGCTGCCGTTAAAGGAAATATCCGCCCGGAAACTACAAATCGCCTGGGCTCTTTCTTCGCTAAAGTCTTTCTTCACACGCCAGGAACCCATGCTCACCTATCCCAAATACAAACGCCTGGTGGGCAACCTCATTTGCGACAATTCCAAAGCCAGCCGGGAGCTTGGATTCAAAACCACAACCATCCGGGAAATGGTTACGGACAGCTATCACTGGCTGGAACAGGAAAATCTGCTGTAAACACCCAACACAAGGAGCATAGACATGAAAACGGATACCACTACCCCCAAAGCCAAAGGCTGGACCCTGATTGGCGACGCCTTTAAACAGGCTGGCATAGAATACATTTTCGGCGTGCCCGGAGAAAGCATCAGTCCCGTGCAAAAGGCTGCGGAACTGGCTTCCATTCCCATCATAACCACCCGGCACGAACAGGCCGCCGCGTTCATGGCCGAAGCCTACTCCCGGATGACCGGAAAGCCTGGAGTGGTTCTGGTGACCTTTGGACCGGGTTTTACCAATACCATTTCCCCCATGGTAAACGCCCGGTTGTCCAACGCACCGGTCATCCTCATCGCCGGAGCCCATGGGACCAAATCACCCGAGCGCCTTGGCCTCCAGGACATGCGCCAGGGACCCATCATCGAGTCCATTGTCAAAAAATCCCTGGTCTGCCAAAAGGCGGAAAGAATCCCCGAGTACATTGACATGGCGGCCCGCATCGCCACCACAGGCCGCCCCGGACCAGTTTTTTTGGAACTGCCTATCGATGTGTTAATGGCGGACGTGGATACGGCGCAGGTAAAAACGATCCACACCAAAACCCGGTCCCGCCCTGTGGACCCCAACGACGCCCTTCAAATGATGGAAATGATTGGGGCCTCGAAAAAACCCGTCATCATGGCGGGTAGCGGCGCTTTTTATTCCCGGGCGGGGAAGGCCCTCACCGAATTCGTGGAGCAAGCCGGAATTCCCGCGTTCACCCTGAAAATGGGCCGGGGAATCATCCCCGACACCCACCCGCTTTGCTTTGGCTCTTCCGTACCTACTATTCCGGGTTGCGCGGGCATGGCCAACACAGAAGCGGATTTGATCATCCTATTGGGCAATCGCTTATGCCTGTTTACGGCCAACGGGGAGTTTTTTCAGTCCGCCGCAAAGATCATTCAGGCGGACATCGAGCCCGAAGAGATCGGCCGTAACAGGACCATTGACCTGCCCATTTTCGGGGATATTAATGCCCTCCTTTGCGCCTGCACTGGCATTGTGGCGCAAAAGGGGAACGGGGACGCCCTGAAAGCCCAATTCTCCGGCTGGGTGGAAACGCTGAAAACCACCGATGAGGCCGGGAAGGCCTCGGCGCACCAGGAGATCACCGGCGTGGAAATCCCCATCAATCCCGGGGTCCTGGCCAGGAAGGTCAATGATTTCATGAACCGGAAGAGCGACGTGGTGATCGCCGACGGCGGTGACGCCCAAACCTGGATGACCACCACCCGCACATGCCGGGGAGAACTGAACGTCATGGATTCCGGGCTTTTTGGCTGCCTGGGAGTGGGGCTTCCCTATGGCTTGGCTGCAAAACTCGTCAAGCCGGAAAGCCGGGTTCTGGTGTACACCGGGGACGGCTCCGTGGGATTCAACTTCATGGAAATCGAAACCTCCCTCCGAAAAAAATTGCCCATTGTGGTGGTCATTGAAAACAACCAGAAATGGGGCATGACATCCAACAGCATGAAAATGAAATTCCAACGCCATATCCCCGGAACCGTGGACATAGGCGACGTTCCCTACCACAAGGCCGTGGAAGCTATCGGCGGAAAGGGCATTCTGGTGGAAAAGGCGGAAGACATCGATGCGGCCCTGGAACAGGCCTTTGCCAGCGGGGTCACCACATGCATCAATGTCATGACCGACCCCGAGGTTATCGGCCCGGGATCCCAGGCCCTGGCGTTCATCGAATCCATGTAAAAGGATTTAGGCTAAAAACATAAACGGGGATTGCCGCGTTTGATGTCGGCAATCCCCGGATTGTTTTGATACAAACCGACTAAACCCTTTTCAAACCCGCGCACAAGACATCCAGCATGCCTTCACCAGCTTCCGACAATCCAAACTGACTGGTGGACAGGCACCAGTTGTAAATCAAGCCGCGAATGTTGTGCAAAACCACTTGGGTGAGATCGGCCGGGGAGGCGTCGTCCCGGAATTCCATCCTGGCCTGGCCTTCCACAATCAATTCCTCCACGATCTTGTACAATTCCCTTTTTTCCGTCATAACAGTGGAGACTTTGGAATTATGGCCGATCTGAATCAAATAGGCGGTCTTCACCACATTCTTTTCCAAAAACTCCATATGCTCAAAAACCAGACGGCAAAAAAGCCGGAGCTTATCCGTCACCGCGCCCATGCTGGCCAGACAAGGAAAAATCTCGTCCCGGTAATGATTGTCCGCCGCCAGGATTCGCTCCACCACCAACTGGTCCTTGGATTTGAAATGGGCGTAAAAAGCCCCCTTGGTGAGTCCCATCTTCCGGCAAATGTCATCGATGGAAACATTATCATACCCCTTCTTCATAAACATGGGTATGGCGGTCTCAAAGATCTTTTGCTTGGTGTTGCCTGACCGGCCTCTGGGGCGGCCTGTTTTTGCCGGGGACATGGATTAGCCTCGTTTGTTTCGGGTTGTCTGCGACGGCGGAAATAATCCTGGATTCCCGGTTCCATAATGGGCCGGGTTGGAGAACACACTGTTCACTTAACCATGGACCAGGGTACAAAAGTTGCCGGACCTCGTCAAGAAAGATTGACAGGGCCGGTCTACTTATCATACTTTAGTATCATACCTGGGTATGTTTTGCCCTGATTAGCCCAATGGGCCGCCAGTGGCCCACCGCTTTTTTCTATCAAAAAACCATGCAAAAGTAGGGAGGGGCAGTATGAGTGATTTCCAAACCACCACGGTTCAGGCCCTGGCCATCAATTCCGCAAAAAAAAACTGGGACCTTTTATTCACCAACCTGGAAGATCGGGACGTGCTTTACAAGGAATTCGACAAGGAATCCAATCGCGTCGCCAACGGCATCAAGGCGTTGGGCCTGGGGGCCAATGATAGGATTGGCGTGATTTTGCCCAATGGCGTGGAATACTCGGTGGCTGATTTCGGAATTTACAAATCCGGGGCTGCCCTGGTGCCTTCCAACATGATGGTGGCCGAAGGGGACATCGCCCATATATTGCAGGACGCCTCGGTGAAAATGGTGTTCGCCCATATTTCCCTGGCCGAAAAAGTGAAGGCCATGCAGGAAAATCTGCCCTTGCTCAAGCACATTGTGGCGGTGGGCGGCCCCGGCGGGGACGGTTGGACAGGCTGGGATGAGTTCAAGGCCCAATACCCAGACACACAGCTCTTACCCCAAGCCGCGGAAACCGACGACGCCCTCATTGTATACACGGGGGGCACCACGGGCAAGCCCAAGGGCGTGTTGCACAGCCAGAAAAGCCTGTTTTTCGATATCATCGCCCACGTGGTGGGCCTGCCCCTGACCCACAAGGATAAAGTCCTGCTCATGACCCCCATGTCCCACGCCACGGGGTGGCTGCTTTTTGCAGGCTGCGTCAAGGGAACCAGCTTTCGGTTTGAGATGGTGTTTGATCCTTTTAAGGTGCTCCAGATTATTCAGGACGAAAAGGTTACCGTAACCATGATGGTGCCCACCATCATATACGTGTTTCTGGACATCCTCAAACAGATGGAAATCGACATCAGCTCCCTGCGCCTTATAGGTTACGGGGCTGCGCCCATTTCCAGCGCCCGCCTGGCTGAGGCCATGGAGCGGTTCGGCCCCATCTTTTATCAAAAATACGGCTTGGTGGAATGCCCCAACATGATCACCACCCTCACCGTGGAGGATCACATACGTGCCCTGGAAAAACCGGCCCTCCTCCAAAGCTGCGGCAAGCCCGACCACATGGTGGCCCTCCGCATTCTGGACGATGCGGGCAATGAGTTGCCCACCGGCGAAGTGGGGGAAATCGTGGTCAAGACGCCCTATCTCATGTCCGGGTATTTGAACCTGGAGGAAACCACCAAAGAAACCCTCCGGGACGGGTGGTTGTTCACGGGAGACATGGGCCGGGTGGACGAGGAAGGCTATGTGTACATTGTGGACCGGAAAAGGGATATTGTCATTACCGGCGGCATGAACGTATTCCCGGCGGACGTGGAATCGGTATTGATGGATCATCCCCTGGTCAAGGACGCTTCGGTGATCGGCATTCCCGACGACCATTGGGGCGAGGCGGTCACCGCTTGCGTGGTGACGGAAGAGGGCGCCACGGAAGAGGAATTGATCCAGTTTTGCAAGGGCAAGGTTTCCAAATACGCCGTACCCAAAAAGGTGGTGTTCATGGAGCAGTTGCCCAAGACCATTATCGGCAAAATCGACAAAAAATCCCTGCGCGCTCCTTTCTGGCAGCAAAAAGAGCGGCAGGTGAACTAGGGCAATAAGGGGCAGGGGGGCAAAAAAAAGGGGCGGCTGGGACTGGCTGATTTCAGCATCCAGGACAAACGGGTGGCTGCCTATCCCCGAGGGTACGCTCCGGTAGATACAAAAAACGGGAAGAACGCTTTGCGCGCTCGTTTTGACGCGACACTTTGTGCGGGATGTCCGGCCAGCAATGTCCTGCCAAGCCGGGCAAGCGTTGGCGCACCCTGATCCACGACTCCAAGGCGAACCGTTTGGCCAAGCGCCGGATTTTCGAAAGAACTGAGGGGTTCCGGGATCAGTGCCGATGGCTGGCCGGGGTGGAGGCGATGTTTTCCGAACTGGACCGCCGGACTGGCGCCAAACATCTGCGGGTGCGGGGGGTGGCCGCCGTACGCTTTTGCGTGGTGTTGAAGGTGCTTGGGATGAACATATTCCGGGCCACGAGTTATCGAAAGGCCCGGAAGGGCGGGAAAACTGCTTCTGGAGGACCGGATTCTCTTTTTTGTGGGCTGTTTTGGGTCGTCAAAGAGCGCATTGTGAGGCGGAGAGCAAAAATTTTTCCCGACAGGATGAAAAATTGGGTTGGAATAAGAATTTGGCCTATTGAGCCCCCCTTGCCGACTCATTTCGCCACATGACTTTTTGCCTAATCATCAATTTTACTAAGTTTATACAATATCCACATGTAAAATGCAACTCGGTCCCTGGCGGGAAATCCCGGTTGAAAATGACTCTTGTGCAAGCCCATGGGAAACGGTATAGTTCTTGACGATTAACTAATTCACTCACCAGGAGAGAGAAAAAATGGGCCTATTGTCATCCTCTGCGGCGGTGACCAGGTATCTGGTCAATGGAAAAATAGAGGACCCGGTTTTGGAAACCATAAGAAACGGGTTGGAAAAACGCACGATTTTGGAGATCGGGGGAGAATCCCAGGAAAAAGCCGTGGGCTGGACCAGTCTGGAGCGGCCTTATCTGCCGGACTTGTCGGGTTCGTCCTTTGTAGTGGGGCCTCATATCGTGTTCAGCCTCCGCATTGACAAAAAAACCCTTCCTTCCAAGGTGGTTAAAATGCAATGCACCGTGGAAATGGAACGGAGAATGGCTGAAACCGGCCGGGAGTTCCTTTCCCGGGAGGAAAAAAAGCAGATCCGGGAGCATGTGGAGCTGGTGCTTTTGTCCCGCGTTCCCGCCGTGCCGAACATCTATGACATCCTCTGGAACGTGGAAGACAACATGGTGTGGCTGTTTTCAACCCAGGGCGCGATAAAGGAAGAACTGGAAAGCCTGTTTTTCGAGAGCTTCGGGGTTTCCCTGATACCCCTGTTTGCGTTTACGGAGGCCGAGCTCACTTGCGGCCTTTCGGAATCCGATTTGGATCGGCTTGCCACCCTATCCCCTGCCTTGTTTGTGGAGTGATCTATGATTGACGTATCGGTTTCTTTTAAAAGATATTCTTTCCTTGGCCTGGAGTTTTTGACCTGGCTGTGGTGGGCCACTGAAGAAGATTCGGAGCAGGTAACCCGGGCAGCCGGTGAACCCGCGGTCCTTTATGTGGGCAACCGCATTGTCCTGGAAAAAACCCAGAGGGAGGATGTGGAGCGCGTGACCATCAAGGGAGACGCGGCCCAGATGGACGAGGGAATTCTTGCCCTTAAAAAAGGCGCCCAGGTTCGGGACGTGAACCTGATTATGGAAATAGGCGATTCAAAGTGGGCGTTCAACCTGAACAGTGAGACCATGGCCTTCTCCGGACTCAAAACCCCGCCCACCGCTCCGGTGCGGGTGGTGGACGAAATGGAAGGCGCCATTATAGAAAAGGCGGCTTTTATCGAAAAGCCCCTGACCATCATGCACAATATATTCAAGCACTTCATAACATTAAGAATTTCGCCCGAATGGAAGGACGAAGTGCTTAAGGTCCGCAAGTGGATTATGGAATTCAAGGCCTGATGGAATTCCGAGGGGTGGAATTTCAACCAGGCGTTGCCTATCCAGCCAAGGCATCAAGTTTGTCAACGCCGACCTCATAGCCAAAACCATAGATCCGGACGCCCCGGAAAAGGCGAGTTATGAGGCCGCCACACTGACGGCGGACATACGCACGGATTTGATTGCCCGGGGCGTTTCTTTTTGCTTTGAGACCGTCTTCTCCCATGAATCCAAGATAGACTTTATAGCCAGGGCCAAGGCTCGCGGATATGCGGTTATCCTGGTTTATGTCCATTTGATCGACCCGAGCCTGAACGAAGCCCGCGTGTATCAACGCACCCTGGAAGGCGGGCATGATGTGCCGCCGGAAAAAATCCGATCCCGCATCCCCAGAACCATGAAGCACGTCAAGACAGCCTTGCCTTTGGTCGATGAAGCCTGGATCCTTGATAATTCGTCGGAAAAAAACAGATTTCTCCAAATATTCACCATGAAATCCGAACGCTATCAAATAAATAAAGACCCCTTGCCCCAGTGGGCGTTGGCTTTGCTTGCTTCGGAATAAGGGATGAATGGCTTTATGGTTCTGCAAGATGGTTTATCGGAGGGAAACCGGGGGTTGCCGTTCACAAAGGTTTTGTAGGAACTGCATGGGCTTCGCATCCCCGGCGCCAAACTGCGTTGCCAGGGCCACCCAACCGTCCATTGGAGGAGGAAGCCATTTAAAAAAGGCTTCCTCCTCAAATTTACCAACGAACCGAAGCCTCCCGGCTACCAGAAATATTTGGTCAATTCGCTCGTCATCGCCGTACGAACAGGAATGATGTTGAACGTCAATTTCATATGATTAACGTTGTCGTTAAATAATTCGGTCATGGTCCCTGTGGTGGTGTAATAGCAATAAAAGGG
>JAEINP010000093.1 GCA_016342355.1 Desulfatibacillum sp. | reverse complement strand
TGCCTGCGCGTGTCCGTTTTTTATGGTTTCCTGCCTGTGATCTGTTTTCCTTTTTCTTTTGTTTTCCTCCTTAAAAATAGCAGGAGACCGCCCCATGGACCAAGCCAAGCACGCAAGCATTGTGGAGGCCATAGGCCAGTTAGACCCTAACTCCGATGTCAAGGTCCTGGAATACAGATTTTCGGCCCGGAAAAGGAATGACTGAACAGGAGCTACCGCTAAAGCTGCCCCAGGGAGTGATTCCTGATAAGCACATTGATGTATTATATTTTATGCATAAAAAGGATTTGTGTATAAAATATGAAACATCGTACAAAAACAGGGCTCCCTCCCCAGGTGGCGGCCCATATACTCCAACTGGGAGAGCGCGTCCGAATCGCCCGAAAACGCCGGGGCCTGACTATGGCTGAAATGGCCTCCCGGATGTATGTATCGCGTTTGACCTTAACCCGATTGGAAAAGGGAGAACCCGGGATTTCGTTGTCAGTACTTGCCACGGGCTGCCCTAACATGATACCTGATAAGACTACTAATGCAGACCCATACGAACCATAGTTCACGTCCTTTTCAATGATAATCCCGCCGAAATCGTCCGGGATGTTATCCTCTTGGAAATCAAAGGAAGGAGAGCACCATGCGTACTAAGACTGTCGTCCTGTTGGCTGTCCTGGCCCTTGGCCTGTGTTTTTTTCCGGTATCCTCCTTTGCCGTTTTCGAGGAACTGGTCAACCACCCGGCCAGGGCGCCGGAACCCTATAAAGAGTGGGCGGGAAAACCCCCGTGCGAGCGCATCGCCCCCGCCCCGGAGATCCTGGTGGATTACCTGAAACTGGACAACAAGCTCAACGGATATCCCGAAGTTCCTGCAACGGCAAAACCGGACCAGGCGCTCTTGGCCGACTTTCAACAGGCGGTGAAAGAACTTCCCGAGCCCGTGCAGGCCCAACTATCCAAGCATCTTGCGGGGATTTTTACGGTCCGGGACCTGGGAACCACCGGTCTGACCGAAGTCCTGACAATCCCGGAAAACGAGCAGATGGGATTCATCGTCATTGATGTGGATCATATCAACCAACCAGCCAACGAATGGGCCGCCATGCGCGCCAACAGCCCCTTTGCGCCGGACGGCAAAACCGAAATCCGGGCCATTGTGGAAACCCCTGAAAACAACAATCGCAAGCAGGCCATCCAGAATATCCTGATCCACGAAATCGGCCATCTGGTGGGGGCGGCCGTCAAAGCCCACCCAAGCTGGAACAAGGAAGCGCCGCCCGAGGATTTTTCTTTTTCCCGGATATCCTGGCGGAGCGCAGACGGCAAGACTGTGAGCAAATTCGACGATATTTTTCCCATGCGGGCAAAAATCCGGTTTTATTCCCTGGCCGACAGCTCGGTGTCCGCCTCTCAAATCCCGGAATGCTACGCCCAACTGGAACAGACGGATTTCACTTCCCTGTACGGCGCCCGCAACGTGTGGAGTGACTTCGCCAGCGCCTATACAGTTTATGTTCATACCGTGCTGCAAAACAAGCCCTGGATCATGGAAATTTATACTGACGGCAAAAAGGTGGGCGGCTTTACCTCACCTCTCCTGAAAGAGCAGGGAAAAGCCAAAAAAGACTACCTGGACGCCCTGTTTCAGTGATCCATAAGCCGGGAAAGGCCAAGGCAATTCTTTTGCAGGGCTGAAACCGGAATCACTCTGTGGCCACTGTCTGGAGAATCCAGACCACGTCAGCCAACGACATGGGCTGCACCCCGTCCGGGTCGGCACCGCTGGCTCCATAATCGGACCTGAACGCTGCGGGCGCCATGCCCGCCGCAGTCTGCAGAGCCAGGGCCGCGTCCGCCAGGGAGACCGCGCAGTCTCCGTTCAAATCCCCGGGCAACGCGCTCCCGGCCACTCCGGAAAGGCTCATGGTCAGCCTGTTTCCCATTTTGTCATACGTGTACGCGATTGCCTGACCGGTGGAATACTCGGCCCGCACCAGGCGGTTCATGCTGTCGTAGGAATACTGCACAGCGCCGCACAACGCCATGGCCGGACAGACCAACATCATGGCCACCACCCACCCCAAAAAGCAGGATGCAAACCCAGGAGCCTTTTTAATGATCTGGTGCTTAAAGATTTTCATCAGTTGCCTCGCCTCACAGTACCCATGATGGTTTGCTCCCTGGTTCTGAGAGCTTGGGTGGCTGCGGAATTCTCCACGGTCTCAATACCCTCGGTCATGACCTCGGAAAAGGCTGTTCCCACCCCGGGAACGCGGCCGCAGGTGTACTTGACGGTCTTTTTTAAGATGGTGAACCCCGATGCCGGGTCCGGGTCGTTCCAGGCTTCGGATAACTCCTGGGCGTCCTTGGCGATATCAAAACCCTTTTCAATGGCGTCCAATCCCGTCTTTCCCATTTTGGTGAACTTGTTGGACTCCAGGGCCTTGTCCACCACGCCATCCACCACATCCCCGGCAGCCTCGGGAGAATCCTTCATCAGGTCTCCGATCCATTTAAAGGCCTTGCCCACCGTATTGCTCATGGTTTCCCCAAAACCGCCGCTGTCCGAGGCCGTGGAAGAACTTTGACTGCTGGCTGCAACGGCGGCCCTGGCCTGGGCCCATCGGGCGTCCATGGCCGCCAGTTCAGCATCCTGGGCGCCCAGGGGATCAAAATAGGACAAGGGGTTGGAGCGTGTGAATTCGTACAGATTCAGCGATGCAGCCTCCCCCTTGGGGTCCCTGGTCAGCCACCGGGCCGTGGCCGGGGAGTAAAACCGGTATCCAAAATAGTACAGGCCGGTTTCCCCGTCATACTCCTTGGTGGAAAACCGAAAAGGCTGTTCCGGAGTGCCTGCGCTGTACAGAAGGTTTCCGTAAGGATCATAAGCATAGGCTGCGCTGGCGGCCCCCGTGGAATCGCACAGGGCGGTCACGTCTCCCCGGGCGTTGAACAAGGGATAATACGCCTGCCCTCCCTGTTGGATCGCCAACAAAGCCCCGACCCCTCCGGCTTCCCCGCGGCCCCACACATAGTCCCGGACAGCCTGACTATTCCCATCCCTTTCCTGGATCAGCTGGGGGCCAAGTCTGATAAAACGCTGCTCTCCCTGAAACGCACCGTTCAGGTAACTCCTGGTCAGGCCAAGAAACCCGTCTGAGCGATACACATGCTCCTTGCGATGCAGGATTCCCCCCGCGTCAGTGAACTCCAGGGAGGCCAGCCTGCTCTCGGCGTCGTATGCAGCATTAAACATATAGCCCTGACAGGTAAGGCCCTTGGTCATGTTTCCGTCCTGATCATACTCACAGGATGCGGCCAAAGGTTGGAGCGCGGTAAGCTGGTTCAAAGTGTTGAAACTTCCTGCAACCGACCTCAGCCCGTTGAAATCCATGGCCGGGCCATTGGTAAGGGTTTCCGAGGATGGCATGCCCTGGCCGTTGAAGGCATAGGCGAAACTGTTCACCAGCGTGTTGTCGGCCTTGCGGTTTTCCAGATTCGTCAGGCGGTTCATATTGTCGTAGGTAAACCGGGTAAAGCCCCCGTCTGGACGATCCAGGCGGGAAAGGTGCAAGGCCGGGCCGGGAAAGGTGTAGGCGAAGGTTCCCACAGTGCCGGTGACCACGGTCAGGCGGTCCAGGGAATCATAGGCGTAGGTCAGGGCAAGGCCGTTTTCCAATGCCTGGGCTGTTTTCCTGCCCTTGGCGTCGTAGGTGAACCGGAGGGTGTCATCCTCCCACGGGCCGTCAACAGACAAGGGCCGGGACGCCGCATCGTAGGTAATGGTCCGTTCGCCCAGGCCGTCCAGGATCGTCACCGGACGGTTGAAAGCGTCATAGGTGATGGCCACTCCCGGCGTGGAGTCCGAATAGGCGATGCCGGACAGGTTTCCGTTTGCATCGTATGTGTAATCCGTGGTGACGCCCCGCCCGTTGGTGTAACGGGAAAGACGGCCGCCCGAATATTCCCATTTAATGCTGCGGCCGTCCGGAAAGGTCTTTTGGGTCAGTTTGCCGTCCTTGTTGTATTGAAAGGATGTCTTGCGGCCCAAGGGGTCCTTGATCTCAGCCAGCCGCCCGTCCTTGTGGTAGGCGTATTGGGTGACGCCCCCTTCCGCATTGTTCACCTCTTTAATTTGGCGAAGAGCGTTGTATAGGAATTCCGTTTTGCGCCCGGCGGGATCGGTGACATCCGTCATCAAATGGGGGCGTATGGTGGAATAATTGAAGGCGGTGGACCGTCCGTCCGGATAGGTGATGCTTACCAGGTTGTCCAAGTTGTTATAAGTATAGGAACAAGCATAGCCGCTGGCGTCGGTATAGGAGGCCATCCGCTCCTTGGCGTCATAGGCGTACGTCGCCAGCGTCTGGCCCGCACGCTGGATGCTCGCAAGCTGATGACTGTCGTTATAGTTGTACTGTGTGCTCACCCCAAGGCTGTCCTGGCTGGAGGTCAGTTGCCCAAAGGAGTTGTATGTGTTTGTTTTGGCGAAACCGGCCCGGTCCGTGAGTGACAGGATGCCGTGGTGGCTGTCGTAGGTCGCCTTGACCGAACCCAGGCCGTTTTTCACCTCCAGAAGATCCACGCCGTTCGCTGCGTAGACAAGGTCGGTCCTGCGGTTAAGGGCGTCCGTGACCGAAGTGACCTTGCCCATGGAGTTGTACGTGTACCGATAGGCGGCTAGGCCTCCTCCGCTTTCCTCGGGGATCTGCATGGCGTCCTGCAACAGGTTGCCCTTGTTGTCGTAGGAGTATTGAAAGCCCACGCCCTCCGGGGTGGTGAACCGGGATATCTCCTTGTGCGCGTCGTCGGGCATGGTCACATGATCATAAAGGAAGTTGGCCGGAATGTCCCCGCCGCCCTCGGGAGACTGGTACTTGCTTTGGCCCAAATCCTTGTCCAGGGTAAACCGCTCGATACCCATGGCGCTGGAAACCGTCACCCGGGTCGGGCCAACGCTAAAATCCCAACGGTCCGAACCCTGGGTCATGGAGGTGATGGTTCCGTCCGGCTCGTAGGTGAAGTTTGTGTAATAGCCGCCCATGTCCGTAACGCGGGTGAGGTTGCCGTCCCCATCATAGTTCAGGGTTGCAAATCGCCCGAAAGGATCGGTGATACGTGAAATCTTATCCTTGTCGTTGTACTGGAAACTTGTCAGTCGCCCTAAAGCGTCTTTAATGGAAAGAAGTTTTCCCTCGGCGGGAAAAAGGCCCTCCCAGTTCAGGGTGAGCTTGTTGCCGTAAGGGTCCCTGATTTCGCTCAGGAAGGGCTGAACATAGGTGTTTTCCGGAAGCCGGTATACAAAGACGGTTCCGTCGGGAAAGGATAGCTCGTACTGCTCCATGCTCTTGATGGTCAGTTTGTTATAACTTCCGTAGGGCGGGTCCAATAAACCCGTGGCCGGGTCAGGGGTGTGGACCTCCCGGCTTCCGTCAGGCATGTAAACAATGTACTCCCCGGTTATGAGATTAAAGTCAATATAACTGGCGTAATTCAATTGCCACTTTTTACCGGCTGGCTCGTACAAGGCGGTGGCGGACCCGGAATTGTAATTGAGAGTGACTTGTACCGGCGGGCCTATGGGTGCGGTGTGCCAGATGGGCGTGTCGGTGATGAACACGTTCAGGTTGCCCATGTTCACTGTCCAGGTGGGCACTCCCAGGCCAGAGCCTCCGTCCCCTCCATTGCCCTTGCATTTACCGTCCGGGCATCCCAGATCGGTCTCGTCAGAAGGCGTGGGAGTGGGGTCCGGAGTGAGTTCCCATTCCCATTGGATGTTGGCGTGGGAGCAGTACATATCGGAAAAAGTGGCATTCCCTTTGATGACCTGCGGACCGCCTTCTGGCAGATCGAACTCCATGCAGGGCTCAAAATCAAAATTGGGGAGTTCTCCATAAGCGCTCATTGGAAAATTCATGAGGGTGTTGTTGTTGATCTCCACCACCCCCATGGCCGTATATTCACCCTCATCATAACGCATGACCTTGGTGATTTCGATCCCGGTGTGCGGCACACACAACTGATACTTGCCCGTATCCTCGAAAATAAGCAGGGTGTATTCCTCCAAACCCTCTCCGGCGCCCTCCTCAACCAGAGAAAACCATTCATCCTGACAATCCTCGTCTCCCGTCCCCTGTTCGTGGTAGCTGTTTCG
The DNA here is from genome assembly GCA_016342355.1 of Desulfatibacillum sp. Lineage (GTDB taxonomy): Bacteria > Desulfobacterota > Desulfobacteria > Desulfobacterales > Desulfatibacillaceae > Desulfatibacillum. Next base: position 4,171 of record JAEINP010000093.1, on the reverse strand, counting down.
GATGGTCTCCCTGCTCTTCAGGTCCCCCCCCCAGTCTCCTGGTTGATCGACCTCAAAAAACCCTTCCACCTCGGATACATGCCTGACCACGGCCTGAAAGTTGGCGTTACACCCGTTGCAGAGCGAGGAATAGTATGAGCCGTTTCCGTCCAGAGTTTCCACCAGGCGCATCCTGATGCCCCAGGTTTGTACAGCCAGCCAGTCCTCCATGTCGTCGGCCAGGGCCGGACGGGGGAGGGGTATGTTAAGCAGGAACAGGAAAAACAGAACCAAAGAAACAACCAAAGCAGAAGGTTTTTTCATAATACCCAACCAGAAAAGAGTTTGAAAAGATAAGATTCAGCCATAAGACGGGTTGCTCCCCTGTTTGGTTGGGGCGAAATGATCCCATGCCTTTAGGCCCTTTGAACAGATTGGCGAAACTACAACTATTTGAAGGAAACTCAAAGCAAATTCATTAAGGCCTTGCACAAAACATACACCTTTCCTGCGGAGACAGGCAGGCGTCTTTGACCCTCCGCTCTATCACACGTCAGGCATCACTCCCGCTTGAGGCCTATTGCCTTCAATATACCCGATTTTATGAAATTTCCCCTTTATTTTTGCCCGGAATTAGGATAATTATCATCCAGGCGTTCAAAATTATCCTTTGAACCCAAACCGCTTACAAATACGGAACAGCAAGGAGGGGTGTCATGGAAAAGGCTTTGGTCACAGGCGCGGCAGGATTTATCGGGTCCAACGTGGTGAAGGAGTTGCTGTCACAGGGTGTCAAGGTGCGGGCCATGATCCTGCCCGGCGAGCCCATCGCCAACCTGGAGGGCTTGAAAATCGGCCGGACCGAAGGGGACATCCTCAATCCCAAGGACGTAGCGCGGGCCATGAAGGGCGTGGATACGGTTTTTCATCTGGCTGCAATCTATTCCACCTGGATGCTGGACTGGAGCAAGATATACGAGGTCAACCTCCAGGGTTCCCGGAATGTTTTATGGGCGGCGACAAAGTCCAACACGGTCCAGCGGGTGGTATACACCAGTTCCATCGCGGCCCTGGGAACCGCACCGGGCAAAAACCTGGCTAACGAGGACACCCCCTTTGACCAATACGATTTCGGCGCCCACTACGTGCTGACCAAATACCTTTCCCAGCAGGAAGCCTTGGGGTTTGCGGAAAACGGCCTGGATCTGGTGGTGGTCAACCCGGCCTTTCCCTTTGGTCCCGGCGACATCGCCCCCACGCCTACGGGTGAAATCATCAAAGGCATCCTGGACGGAACCCTCCGATTTCAGTTTGACGGCGGCATCAACGTGGCGGACGTGCGCGATGTGGCCAAGGGCCATGTGTTAGCCGCCCAAAAAGGGAAAAAGGGCCGGAAATACATCCTGGGCAACCAGAACATAGCCATGGGAGATTTTATCCGTTTAGTGCGAAAAACCGCAGGCATGCCCCAGGTCGCCTTGCCCAAGATCCCCATCCCGGCCATGAAAGCCGCCTCCCATCTGTTCAAGGCATGGGCCGACAACTTCTCCCATACCCGGCCCATGATGACCCCTTCGGATGCGGAAATGGCCTCCCGGTATTTGTATTTTGACGTGTCCAGGGCCAAAGAGGAACTGGGCCTGGAATGCCGCCCCATCACCGAGTCCATTGCTGATTCTGTTCAGTGGTTTCGGGAAACGGGCGTGAAATAGTAATATTTTGATAGAAAGAAAGGCCTTGAAGCAATGAACAAAATGATTTTGGAAAGGGTCCTCATGGGACCCAAGGGGTGGAACGGATTCTCCATGGGCGACGTCCTGGGAATCGACCCCAAAAAAGCTACCCCCGACCACATAAAAAGCCTGGACATGAAAGGCGTTGCTCAGCTTTTTCACGCGGCCATCACTCCGGAAATGGCTGTTCTGAAAGGCGAATACACTGCGGAGCTCCTGACCGCGGGAAAAACAGCTTTTCTGGCGGAACTCATCACCCATAATTTTTTTGGACCCGGCCACTGGGACGGCAAGGGTTTCATGCCCCTCAAAGACCAACGGGGCTGGGGATACAATATTTTTTCAGGGAAAAACGGATCCGGCCCCGCCAGAGTCCGCAAGATGAACACCCGCATCGGGCTTTCCTGCATCGACAACCGGGATTCCTTTCATCTGCAATACAAGGTGCACAATCCAGGCTTCATCGGGTTGATGCGCGATGAAATCAGGCAGGTTAACCCGGAACTGTTTATCGGCATAGGATACATGGACATACTCACAGGTCCCCTGATTCCGGCGCCATTCATCCTGCATGGCAAGCCATCCCCCTGGAAAGGGCCGGACTGATTGTGTTTTGAACAGATCAACGGGAAAGGGCCGGACTTTTCCGGCCTTATGGGCGGGGGAGCCACCTTGGGGGAATACCTCTCCGTTGATTTTTTTATGCCAGGGACTCCCTACCCCTTGTGATGGGAAGGGTGATAATAAAGGTGGCGCCATTGCCGGGCGTGGATTCGACGCGCATGGCGCCACCGTGTGTTTCCGTTATCAGGAAATAAGATATATACAGGCCAAGGCCTGTGCCAACGCCCACGGGCTTGGTGGTGAAAAAGGGCTCAAACACTTTCATTTTATTTTTTTCGTCAATGCCCGGTCCATTGTCCTCAATCGCAATCCTGACCATGCCCCCTTCCTGAGCGGCTGTCAGGCGGATAGCGGGCGGTTTTTCCGGATTATCATTCTCCGCCATGGCCTGGGCCGCATTGGTAAGCAGGTTAAGGAAAACCTGTTGAAGCCTGTTGGCTTCACAGTAAACCTTGGGGATGGATTCCTCATATTCTCTAACAATCTGAATATGCCTAAAATCATAATGCTTTTTTAGATCATAATCCGTTGCAGCGAGGGCAACTGCGGTGTCCAGCAATGCGGGAATATCACAATACTCAAAATATGCGTCGCTTTTTCGGCTGAAACCGAGCATGTTTTCCACGATGACCGCCGCCCGGCGGCCTGAATCCAGGACAAAATCAATCATCCGCAGGAGGGAGCGTTTTTCCATATAGGCGAAAATGGCGTCCAGGGTGGTTCCGCATTCCTTGGCGACCAGTTCATTTTGGGGAAGTCTTTCCGTAAGCCGGTTTCGGATGACCTGGGTGTTCTGGATAATGCCAGCCAGGGGGTTATTGATTTCATGGGCCATGCCAGCGGCCAGCCTGCCCACGGACATCATTTTTTCCGACTGGATCATGACTTCTTCCGCCAATTTACGATCGGTAATATCATGAAAGACCACGATGCCTGAAATGATGACGCCGTCCTTATCCCGAATGGGGGCGGCGTTGGTGGACACCCATCGGTTTTGCCCGGTGGCGTTCCTGATCACAAGCTCCACATTCTCAGAGGTCACGCCTTCCAATATTGCCCGGGACAGGGGGAGTTTTTCCGGAGGATAGGGAGTGACCCCATCGGGATAAAAGGTAGCCCAGTTCGCAGAATGCCTTTCCAACTCAATGCCTGTCAGCGGGGCGTCAGAAGCCCCCCGGATCCCAAAGGCAGCCGGGTTGGCGAATTGAATTCGGACGTCCGGCGCATCTGCTATCAAAATACCTGAGGGCGACTGAGTGATGGCGGCCATCAGGAGAGCCTGGCTCTTTTCCATGCTCTGTTCGGCGATTTTTCTTTCCGTGATATCCCGGATGACGCCCACAATGAACTGCTGTTCCCTGGCGTCAGCATAGCGCACTTTTTTTGTGACTATGTGCCTGATTTCTCCTGCGGCGTTGGTAATCTCCTCCTCGTTGATGTTCTCTTCCCCGGAGATGAACACCACTTCGTCCTTGTCCCAAAACACATCGGCCTGATCTTTAGGGAAAAAATCATAATCCGATTTGCCAAGGAGTTCTTCACGGCTATGGCCCACAAAATTGCATAAGGCGTGATTAATCAGGACCCATCTATGCTGACGGTCTTTAACAAATATGGGATCCGCCACGGCGTTGATGATTTCATCCAAAAAGTTCCTGGATTCCAGAAGGGCTTCCCGGGCGTGTTTCCGGTCCGTGACATCCCGTCCCACCCCGCGGTATCCCTTGAGTTCTCCGGTATCATCAAGAATGGGTACTCCATTGGTTTCCAGGACCACTGGAGCGCCATCCTTGCGGATATGCACATTTTCCAGTGCTTCGAAGGGGGCCGGATTC
>JAEINP010000020.1 GCA_016342355.1 Desulfatibacillum sp. | reverse complement strand
TTCAATATCTTTTTTAAATTATTTCAAACTGTTAACTCCTAAGCTCAACTTGAAATTACTATTCCCGAAAGTTGAGTAATTGCCATGCTGGCGTCGGTTTGCCCGGGCATGACCTGATGTCCTGTGATGACACCCGTTAGCACGCTGGTGACCATAAGCACTCTGCGCCCCTGGGTGGAAATCTGGTCGATGCCGTTCAACAGGATCAAGGCATCAGCATTGAAAGCCTTCAGAAGGTTTTCCACAGAACCCACGGAATAGCGGAAATCCTTCTGTTTATGTTCGAAAGGGATGGGGCTGAAATCCATGGCATGCAGTCTGATTGACAGGTCGACAGCCTTCCAAAGATCGAAAATCTCTTCAATTTCGTTTTGAACATCCTGAGTGCATGCGTCCGGCTGAGCCAGTTTGACACCCTTGTCTTTCATGCGTTTCAAAATTTTTTCCGCAAACAGATCTTCCGATTTTTCAGACCAATCCTGCCTCAGTTCCGGAACATCTCCGGCTGATATTTCGTAGATTTCGATTTTGGGAGGCAAAAGGGCGGTCTGGGAAATATTATTGATTTCCTGACTGTAGTTCGGATGGGTTTTATATACCTTGGGTGCGCATGCCGTAAGCTGGGCAAGACATAACACCATACAACCAAAGCCAATACAAAATGATATTTTTCGTTTCATACTCAGCTCTCAGCTTGGGTTACTATCTGGAATTGCAAGGAATTTTTCTAATCATTTCACGATTATTGTTTCATACCATCACTCAGTACTGTGACAAATCAACAATAATGATGAAAGAAACATAATATATAGTGGCACTTTGTGCAACAGGAGAAAACTGGCAAGTTTTAAGGACAAGCGCAAAGAGGTTTATCTGATAACTTAGGACTTGTAATGGACCTTCTCCCACTTGTGATATTCCCCGGACCGAACTTGGTCTACCCAGACCTGATGGGATAGATACCAGTCCACGGTGGCCTCCAGGCCCTGGGCGAACGAGTGGGCCGGAGTCCAGCCAAGTTCGTTGCGGATCTTGCTGGCGTCCATGGCGTAGCGGCGATCATGTCCTGGCCGGTCTTTCACCAGGGTGATGAGACGCTTGCTTGCCCTGGCCCTAGTCCGGTTTAGGCGCGAATCCATCAAATCGCACAATGCGGTTACGACCTCCAGGTTGGATAGTTCCTGGCCTCCTCCTATGGTATATGTTTGCCCAGGGCTTCCCTTGTCCAAAATATTCAAAAGAGCCTGGCAATGGTCTGCCACATACAGCCAGTCCCGGACATTTTGTCCGTCTCCGTATATGGGCAGGGGCTTTTCCTCCATGATTCGGAGGATCAAGAGGGGGATGAGTTTTTCGGGAAACTGGTAGGGGCCATAATTGTTGGAACAGTTGCTCACAATACAGGGGAGCCCGTATGTGCGGAAATAAGCCCTGACAAAATGGTCAGAGGCGGCCTTGGAGGCAGAATACGGACTGGATGGATCATACGGCGAGGATTCGGAAAAGAGGCCTTCAGATCCCAGACTCCCGAACACCTCGTCCGTGGACACATGGATGAACCGGAAATCCTCATGACAACCCCGTCTTTCCCAGTACTTTTTCACAGCCTCCAACAAGGTGCAGGCGCCCATTACATTGGTGGCCGCGAAACCCAGAGGGTCGCCAATGGATCGATCCACATGAGTTTCAGCCGCAAAATGTATTACTGCGTCAAAGGGGGTGCGGGTGAATAAGGAGTCCAGCAGCCTGGCATCGCAAATGTTGCCGTGTACCAAGCTATGTCTGGCAGCCAGGTCCGGAGCCAGTTCCAGGAAATTGCCCGGGTTGCCCGCGTAGGTGAGGGCGTCCAGGTTCACTATATTCCAATGGGGGCGTTCATTGAGGCACTTTAAGATAAAGTTGGCGCCGATAAATCCCGCCCCTCCCGTGACCATGATATTATTTTTTTGCATGATTCCCTGCCCATAGCATTCCTTTTTCTTTGTGGCAAGCCAAGTGTGGCGATTGAACATTCGGGGAAAGGCCTCCCACCCTTCGCAATGAGTGTGATCTCTTTCAAGGATTTGCAGTGCCCCGGATTATAGACGGATGCCATGAAACATGGGATGATTTCACAATTTCGACGGCGTGCGGACTTTCCACAAGGGTGTGAAATAGCACATATATATAATTTTAAGGCTACCATATCTTGTTTGGAGGCATATAATAGAACACAATATAGGATAATTATGCATAAATTATACTAAATTATATATAAAAGTCTTGACCTTGTGAAATAGGTTGGGCATTGTGATACAAACAGTAATTCAGTTATTTCGGATCGGGGGTATCTGATGTTTTCCAAAGGGAGGCGGTCTAACATGTGGGTGGCACAAGACCTCCGGGGAAAGTTTTCCAATGGTTAAAAATTGTCTAAAGGAAATTCGTGAATCAGCATTGTTAAGTAAGGCTGAATTAGCGAGGAAGGCGGGGATTTCCCCAATCACGGTAGACCGGATTGAGAAGGGCTACCCGTGTCGGATGGAAACCCAAAGGAAAATCCTTAGGGCCTTGGGTTATCAACCAAAGGACAAATTAAGGGTTTTTGGTGAGTAGGGGCTATGGCACTTTTTAAAAAGGAAGACGGCCTAATAGGTCTGGATATCGGTTCAGCGACTATCAAGGTGGCTGAGATAGAAGAGCGCAAGCAGAGCCGAGTATTGTCCAAGTTCGGTTTAATGGAGTTGCCGGAGGGCGCCATTGAGGACGGGGTGATTAAGGACCACGAAAAGGTGGCCGAGACCATCAAGGACCTTTGCCGCGCCTTCAATATCAAGCAGCCCAATGCTGCCATTTCCATAGCCGGGTACTCTGTTATTATCAAGAACATCACCGTTAAGACCATGACAGAGGAGGAGATGCAGGAAAGCATTTCCGTGGAGGCGGAGCAATACCTTCCCTTTGACATCCAGGATGTTTATCTGGACTTCCATATTATTGGAAACAGTTCGGAAAAGGATGGTCACATGGACGTTGTGCTGGTTGCAGCCAAAAAAGATCTGGTTGACGAATATGTCAGCGTGGTTGAAATGGCGGGGCTGCACCCGGTTGTCATGGATGTGGATGCCTTTGCCATTCAAAACATCTTCGAACTCACCACCGATGTGGAGGATGAGATCGTGGCTCTGGTGGATGTGGGGGCTTCCAAGACCTCGGTCAACATCATCAAGAACCGTAATTCGGTTCTTATCCGGGATGTGGCCATGGGAGGGGCGCAGATCACTCAGGAGATCATGAAACGGGGTGGCTGCTCCTATGATGAGGCGGAACAATGGAAGTCAGATCCTGAAAGCGCTAAGATGGATAGGGAGGAGTTGAATGACATCATCGCCTTGGCCACTGCCAGATGGTGTGAGGAAATTCGCCCTGCTTTTGATTTTTTCTATTCTGTCAACGATGAGCGTTTGAACAGAATCCTGATGAGCGGCGGAAGCAGCAGCATCATAGGTTTTAAGGAAACCCTGGCCGCTGAAACAGGTGTGGATGTGGTTCTGTTTGATCCATTTGCCGCCCTGGATGTAAGCGATGACCAATTCGATTCAGCCTATCTAAAGCGTATTGCCCCCCAGGCATCCATTTGCCTGGGTCTTGCGCTAAGGAGAGCGGGTGACAAATGATCAGAGTCAACCTTCTGCCTTTTCGGGCTGCCCGGAAAAGTGATAATGTCAAGAGGCAAGTTGTCGTATTTATTGCCCTGATAGTCTTGTTTGTGTTGGCCTGCGTTGCTTACACAGGCATTCTTTTAAATCAGGTGTCAACGCTGGAGGAAGAGCTTGCCCAGGCTGAAACCGACCTCGTAAAGTTCCAAAAACAGGCTGCCGAGGTGGATGCTATTTTAGCTGAAATCGCTATTCTGGAAAAGCGGGAAGCCACCATTGATGGACTCAGGAGAGCGCGGTTTGTAGCTGTAAAGCTGATGGATTATCTGACCGAACTGGTCCTCCCACCCGCAGAAAGTCTTCTGTCCAAGCAAGAGCAAAGGTTGTGGATCACAGAACTGTCAACCAAGGATGGCGACTTGGAGCAGAAAATCATGATTCAGGGCGTGGCGGTGGACAACAAGGATGTGGCTGCTTTTCTGAACAGGCTGGAAAATCATACTGAAATACTGCCCGGTCCATCCCTGTCTATAGAGGGTGGGAAGGAAAATATTGTCCAGCCCTATTTCAGGGAGGTTCGGTTGTTGCGTTTGGCTGCTGCTGCTGATGCCGAGTTGTTGAATTTCAAGGAATTCAACATAGAATGCGTCAGGCCGGCGCCTGTGCCCAAGGAATCCGAAGAAGACGAGAAAAAGAAAAAGAAAAAGAAATAGGGAAATGGCGGTATTGCAGGTCCCAAATAGGTAAAAAGGCAGGTCAAACCATGGCTAAATCCAAGGATGCTCCCTCCCAACTGACTGTTTTCGTTGAGAAGGTCGGACAGTTAAGTCGGCCCCAGCGAATAATGATATGCGTGGCAGCCTTTATCGCCATAGGCGCGGCATTCACTTTTTTGCTTTTTCAACCCAACTGGACCAAAAAGTCTGAACTGACCACCCAGTTGGACAATAAGCTCAACGAAGTGAGGGTGGCTGAAACCAAGGCAAAAAAATTGCCTTTGGTCAGGGAACAACGGAAAAAGGCGGAAGCAAGGCTGGCCAAATCAGCCGAATCCTTGCCTAAAAAGAAAGAAATTCCCGAACTCCTGGATCGGGTGTCCTTGTCCGGAAGGGAAGCTGGCTTGGAATGGAAACTTTTTCAACCCTTGGCTGAAGTGGAATATCCCGAAAATTCCTATGTGGAAATGCCCGTCAATGTCGCGGTTGTTGGCGACTACCACGGGATTGCCTCATTTTTTGACAGGGTGGCTCATTTGCCCCGTATTGTGAATATCAGGAATGTCCTCATAACCCCGTCCCAGAAAGATCAGGGCGGGTGGCGCAGCCTGGACGCCACTTGTCAGGCAGTGACTTACAGATTCCTGGAGCCAGAGGCGACAGATGCGAAGAAAAAGTAATAAAAATGATCGAAAAGAGCAAGGACGACTCGCTATGAGATCGTGTGTGCCAGGGGCGCTGGCCTTAGTGGCTGGATCACTGTTTTTGTTAGCTCCGGTCCATGCGGCTGTCCCGGAAACCCTTGCATTCCCCCAGAGTGGGACCTCCGTGACCATGAAGGTGGAAGCACGGCCTGACCAGGGTTCCACGGCCAAATCATCGATGGGATCTCAGAGCGCAGCCGAAGGACAGCCCGGAATCAATATGAAGGTTTCCAGGCCTCCAGCTCAGCCATCATCCCCAGGTGTTAGCATGAAAGTTTCCAGACCTGATGCTGCTCCCGTACTTTCACCAGGGCAGGAAGAGCAGGAAGGGCGGGAAAGCGTGAGCATGAAGGTTTCCCCAAGACCCCCTGCTCCTGAAGCTCCGGTTCCAGCCATGCAGCCCCGGGTTACGCCTATTCCTGAAAAGGAAGTGGTTGCAGAGGTTTCGGAAAAGCCGGCAGCCCCGGTTTCAATGCCCCGGGTAGAAGTCAGCCCCAAACCCGCAGCGCCCCAGGAAATGCCTGAGATGAAAATAGGGGCGGGAGATGTGGGAGAAGAACCGGAAACCCCAGAGGAGGGTGTTGAAGTGGCGACTATCACCGAACACTACAGGTATATCCGAGGAGCCAAGCCTAACCCTTTCAGGCCCTTGACTGATAAGCCCGATGCCCCTCCGCCTATCGTTGAGCAGGAAAGCCCGGGGGTGACAGTTGCCGGGCCCAGGCCGCCAAAGCCCTCATCGGGGCCCATCACTCCCATTGAAAAATATCCCCTCAACTCTCTGGATCTTGTTGCCATTATGCGCATGAAACAGGAGGCGCTGGCCCTGGTTCAGATTCCCGACGGTAATAAGGGCTTCATTATTCGAAGAGGAACCCTTATTGGCAGCGAAGGAGGCCATGTGGTCGAAATCGACCTCCAGGGCAATAAGGTTGTGGTGGAATTGGAAGAAGAAGACATGTTTGGCAACATTACCATCAATAAGCGGCAACTTAGCCTACAGAAAACAGCCGGGGACTTTTGACATGGAGCGAAGAAGGTTAAAACAATTCGTCGTGGGAGCACTGGTTGCTGCACTTTTGGTACTGGGTATTTACGGTTGCGCTGTTCGGAAGGACCAAGTGGAGCCTCAGGAACCTGAGGCCAGCGCCCCCGCCCAGAAGGAAGCGGCAGTTTCCGAAGCTCGTAGGGAAATCACCGGGATCTCTGTAGGAGGAGATGAAAATGTTGCCTCTGTATTGATCCGGGGAAATGCCAACCTCATGTACACGGCAGTCAAATCACCTTTTAATAATGGGGTGGTTCTGTACTTCCCTGAAACCGCTCTGGCCCAAGGGCTGCCCGCTAGTCTTGAAGCGGGTTCTCCTTTGGTCGAGTATGTTATGGCCACCCAGTCCGACGGGCAATCCATTTCATCCAGGGTGGAAATCAGGCTTTCCAAAGATCTGCCGTATGAGATTAAAAAGGAGGATAGCTCCCTGTATGTCTTGCTGGGTAAGGAAGAACCCGTTGACACGGCAAGCCGCCCCTCCATGACCAGGGAAATGTCTGCAACAGCCTCCTCAGGCGAAAAACCGGCCCCCGTCCCTGCCGCTATGCAGGAGACTTTCCGGGGACCGGATGGGGCTTCGCCAGGGGACTCCGCACCGTCTGCTGTTGTCGCCTCTGTTCCCATCCCGGCCCCAACAGGCCCTGTATGGCTTACGCGTGTGGATTTTCTCCAAAAACCCGCAGGCAGATCTTCTGTCAGGATTCAGCTCTCCCAGCCTGTGGAGTACAAGGTGACTCGGCCCGGGGATAAACGCCTGGTGGTGGATTTGCCCGGTGTGCAGGTACCCAAGGAACAACAGCGGCCCCTTATAACCACACGCTTTGAAAGCGCGGCTGACAGGGTGGTCCCTTATGCCAAAGGCCCTGCCGATGCCGCGGTTTCCCTGGAATTGCGCCAAATGGTGGCTTACCATGTGGAGCAAACCGACCAGGGAATTCTCATTCACCTGGAGGCCTCGGATGTGCCTCCCAGGCCCTTGGCCCAGGCCTCCCTGCCGCGTTGGGAAAGCCTCATGCGCCAGGAAGAACCTCTGCCCGGACCAGGCGATGTAAGCGCCGAGGAATCTACGCCAGGAGACTCCCTTACCGAATACAAAGGGTTTGGAGAAGACCAACCCAAGGGTGCTCCCCTGGATTTTATGGATGCTATTTCAGAGGATTTACAAGGTGCATCCAATGCGGATATCGTGTATACTGGCGAAAAAATCGCCCTGGATTTTTATAAAACGGACATTAAAAATGTTTTTAGGATCTTAAAGGAAGTCAGTGGACTCAACTTTGCCATTGATAGGGACGTGGAAGGGGAGGTTACCCTCACCCTGGACAAACCTGTTCCCTGGGATCAAGTGCTTCATTTGGTTCTTAAAATGAATCAATTGGGTATGACGAAAATTAAGGACGTCATCCGCATTGCTCCCCAGTCTGTCCTGGATGAACAAACGGCAGCCGAACAGGCCCGCCGGGATGCCCAGGTGGCAAAAATTCAATCCATAACAAGCGCACGGGCCGAAGAACTTAAGAACGAAATGGCCCAAAAACTATTGGAACCCATGGTAACCGAGTTCATTTCTGTCAACTATACAAATGCCGAGGACCTCATCAAGCATGTGGAGGCTGTTAAATCCGCTGAAAGGGGTTCAGTAGATGTTGACATAAGAACCAACACCATTATAATGACAGATACGAAGGACAGAATAAAAAGGGCAAGAGACATTGTGGCGCGCCTGGACAGGGTGACAGCCCAGGTGCAAATTGAAGCCAGGGTTGTGGAAGCCCAAACCTCTTTTTCCAGGGATATCGGAGTCGGCTGGAACGGCGAATCAGGCATACAGCCAGGGGATGCCAGAGAGGGCGTGGGACCCCAGCGCGGTTATGATGTTCTGGGCGGCACCTATGGATACAACTGGGCGGTTAATTATCCGGTCGCCACACAGACCATAGGCAACAATGCACTTGGCTTTAATTTTTCCCGCTTGCTGGGGCTGACCCCGCTTTCCTTAAATGCCACCTTGAACGCGGCGGAAAGCCGGGGAGAAATCAAGATTGTCTCCTCTCCAAAAATTCGCACTCTGGACAACAAGGTGGCCTTGATCAAACAGGGTATCGACTACCCCATCAAGCAGTTCGATGGGGATGGTAATACCATCGTCACTTATAAGGAGGTGGATCTGTTGCTGGAAGTTACGCCCCATGTGACTCAGGACAGACGCGTTTCCATGAAAATGACGGTCACTAAAAATGATGTGGGCGCGGTCATTTCTGACGAGCAGTCCTTTAACACAAAGCAAGTGGATACGGAGTTGCTTGTCAATGACGGTGACACAGTGGTTATTGGCGGTATCATAAAAACCACTTTCAGAGATAATGTGGCCGGTTGGCCCGGTTTGATTGACGTTCCTGTAGTGGGATGGTTGTTCAAGGATACAACCAAATCTGAAGAACGGGAAGAATTGCTTGTGTTCATCACCCCAACCATTGTGGAACTTGAGGAAGCTCAATAATTATGAAACGCCCATTCAAAAATTTGGCGGCCAAAGCAAATATTGTTAATGCACAGGACCTTGAAAGCCAGTACCACGGCCTTGAGGGCCATAAAGGGTTACATCAATCCGAATGTGAGGACACTCCCATGAAGAAATCCAATCTTCGCTCAGCTTTGATGCTCTTGCTGGGGATCATTTTTTTGTTTTTTACCGCCTGCGGTCCGGGGGGGAGCGGCGAGAGCGATACCAGCGGGGGCGGGGGCGGGGGGGACGATAATCCCCCGGTAGTCGTCACCAATCCTACTGTGGCCGGAATTCTTTATGGGGCAACGGGGAACGAAGTAGCGGGTTCCACCATCTTCCTGTTTTCCAACCCTGTTGAGGCGGATGGGAGCAACGGGAGCTTTGAAACGGAAGACCTGAAAAAGAACACCGCCCATACCCTGGTGGCATTACCGTCCACGCTTAACGATACATACGGAACGTCCTATAAAAATTTTACAATAGGCAGTGCCGACCTGGATTTATCGGTGTTTATGCCGGGGTCGACATTCTTGCCTTATGCGGAACAATTGGCCACTCAGGCCTTTTCCATTAATTCCAATACAGTCAATGGCGATAATGCAACCTTGAATATGGTCGCACAAACCAGCAATTCCTATAAAATGCTGGGAGCTAGTGGTTTGACCTCGGTTAACAAGGCAAATTTCAGGTTGGAGAACTGGGACACCACCGGTCCTTTGGCCTGCGACCTTCCAGGGCCAGATACCAGAGTGGCGGGTTTGAACGCAAATTTGGGCATTCAGGCCCCCAGTGTTTTGGTGAACGTAGCGCCCGCCATGCTCAGAAGCCTTAGCCCGGCCGGTACGCTTCTTCTTCCCAATCCCGATGGTCTGACGAACGAAAAGGTCCTTTACTTCAACCCTGAAACACATTTGTGGGAAAACACTACTTATACTATAGCCCAATCCGTTGCAGGCAATATGCCCATAACCAAAGGCGGGCTTTACGGCGTGTTTGAGGAAACAGGGGGCCGGACTGGAACTGTGAAGGTTTGGCTGGATGACATCAATGCCAGTGCGGGTGATCTTATTCTCATTGGAGACAAAGTTTACGAAGTAGGTACCCAGGATCCTATCACCATTCCCAATGTCGCCTTGCCGGTCAACGGCGGGGTTTTGACGGTCATCATAATCAATCCCAATACAAATAAGGCCAGTGAGAGCACGGTTACCATAATTCCCGGGTCCACCGTCTATAGCTGGATTGATCCTATTTACGGAGACGTAACCACGGTGACCTTGACTTCTACGGCCACCACACTCACCGCAGGCGGAAATACCGGCCCCGTTACTGCTGAAAACACCGCCACCCTTACTGCTCTGGTCAAAGACGAAAACGACAAGGCATTGCCTGGCGTTACAGTCAATTTTGAAACCAACGGCGGCGCACTGAGCGCTGCCACGGCAGTCACGGACGCGGACGGCGAAGCCCAGGTGACCCTGTCCAGCAGTGACACTTCGGCAGAAAATGTTCAAGTGACTGCCTATTTTGACGACACGGTAAATCCCATAGTAAATGCAACCCCTCTGGTCTTCACGTTCAAACCAGGCACTCCCTCAAACCTGACACTCACCAGCGGAACAGATTCCCTGTATGCTAATGGTCAGGCCTCCACGACCCTGCAACTTATTGTTCTGGACGCCTTTGACAATACCGTGGCAGACGGAACAGCCGTGACCTTTGCAGTGACCAATTCAAGCGGCGATTCCATATTGGGACGGATTACCGCGGACAGTTTGGAAACCGCGGATGGCATTGTGAATGGCGTCTTCACCGCCAATAGCAATCCGGATGTTTACACCATCGTTGCCAAGTACACCGATGCCGTCGTATCCAATCCAAAGGAAATCACCCTATCAACCCCCCCGGTTCATTCCGTTGCAGTGGCTTCAGGATCAGCTCAAATTACAGCCGACGGTGCGTCTTTTACGGACATTACAGCCACTGTAAAGGACGAAAACGGCAACGCAATACCTGACGGCATCGTGGTTACGTTTACCACCAGCGCCGGTACCTTGGATGAAGCAACAGCCGTGGCTCCCCCCATACCTGAAAAGACCACTCAGGATGGAAAAACTGTCAATGGCATTGCCAGGGTGCGTCTTTTTTCCGCCACTAATTTGGGCACTGCGACAGTTAACGCGGTGGCTGGCGGCAGAGGGGGAAATATTACCATTACTTTTATACCCGGCGCTCCGTCCAAGGTCACTGTAACGGCCACGCCAAGCAGCATGACTGCAGACGGCGCAAGCACCAGCGCCATCAAAGCGACCGTGCTAGACGCCAACGACAACCCCGTGGCGGATGGAGAGACCATCACCTTCGCCGTCACCCAGGACGGCGGCAGCCTAAACAGCCTTACGCAGACCACTGTGGGCGGTATCGCCAGTGTGATTTACACGGCACCGGCTTCCGTGCCTGACGGACAGGTGAAGGTGACTGCTTCCACCACAAGCGGGAAATCCGGATCGGTCATCATTGCACTCATAGGCCCCAGCATCGCCAGTGTGGCCCTGGAGGTCGATCCACCCAGCCTGCCTGCAGATGGTTTGAGTACTGCCACGGTATTTGCCACTGTTACCTTGTCGGGAGGCGGGCCTGCTCCGGACGGAACCACGGTTAATTTTGAAATCCGGTCTGGCGGCGGGACTTTGGCATCTGCCACAGGAACCACCTCAGGAGGAATCGCCCAGGTTGAATTGACCGCCGCCAGCACGGCCGGGACGGCCACCATCCGTGCAGAATGCGGAGGAAGAACGGCGGAAGTATCAATTGAGTACAAGCCTGGCAGCGTAAGCGTAACTGTGGTGCAGAACTCCCTGCTGGGAACCGGCAAGGAAACCACAGCCATTCGTGTAAGTCTGGCAAGGGCGGACGGAACTGCCATCACGGAAGGGCAACCCATTACATTTACGCTCAGCAATCAGGAAATGGGCAGTCTTATCAATCCCACACTCCCCGACAAAGTAGTCACCACTACGGGACCTGACTTCGATGAATATAGTGATTGCGTATTTACCGGAGGGATCATCGGCGGCAGTGTGGAAGTCATTGTCAAGTGGACCACCTCGGGTGTGGAAGT
The DNA here is from genome assembly GCA_016342355.1 of Desulfatibacillum sp. Classification (GTDB taxonomy): domain Bacteria; phylum Desulfobacterota; class Desulfobacteria; order Desulfobacterales; family Desulfatibacillaceae; genus Desulfatibacillum. Next base: position 71,238 of record JAEINP010000020.1, on the reverse strand, counting down.
AAAAGGATCGGTGATCATCGACATTCAACCGCCTCCCGCCTTCCTGCAACTGGCAAGCGGATATCCCAATCCTGCCTCCATTAATATTAAGGGAACGGGCGGGCAAACCACATCCCAACTGATTTTTAATGTCCTGGACTCTGTGGGAGATCTGGTGGCAGACGGCTACGTTATTGATTTTGAAATCGGCGACGGACCAGGGGGGGGGGAAAAGGTCATTCCCATATCCGCCAAAACAGCCTCTGGCCAAGTAGGCACCATAATCCAGAGCGGGTTGGCTTCGGGAGTGGTTAATGTGAAAGCCACTTATCACCATGACCGCACGGTGAACATTTCCGCCTCCAAGGTGACCATCACCAACGGGCCGCCAGTTGGCGAAGGCTTAAACATGTCTCCCGACTACCTGAACATTTCCGGATCGCGGAATGTCGGACTGGAAGATGTGATCCAGGTAACAGCCAACGACAAATACAATAACCGCATTCCCGAAGGTTCGGTGATCTTTTTTGCCACCTACGACACGGGCGGCATGCTGGCCAGCGGTAATGCCTCTACCGACGACCAAGGCACGGCCAGCGACACATTGATTTCCACAGCGGATATGCCCATTCAGGGTTGGGTATCAGTAACCGCCGAGGCCACTAACGGCGGTAGAACCACCCGAGTTAATTCCATGGCCTTCAGTCCGGAAAACCCCCACCAAAACATGTATGTAGGGACCAATGGCGGCGGCGTGTACAAATCCACGGACGGAGGCGCCTCCTGGACCAACATGACCAAATCCTCCGACTATTGGGGCCGGAATTGGTTGGATCCTTACGTCAACGACGTGGCTGTTGATCCGGATAATGCGTCCACAGTCTTTGCCGCAACGGGACATAACGGCCAAGGCGCCCTCTACAGGAGCACGGATGGCGGCTTGCAGTGGAACAGCGACAATACCGAAGAGGTTTTCGGGTGCCTGGACCTTAATGCGGAAGTTACCAAGGTTGTCTGTGATGACAACGGTTCCAACTGGGTGTGGGTTGGTACGCAGGGCAGAGGATTTATTTTCACCAACAATGGAGCATCGCCTAATATCTCATGGTATCAGGCAGGCTTATCCTCCAATGTCGATACGTTTTCGGGCACGGACGGTATGACTGTAAAGGGTTCTTCGACTCTTACCTCTGCATCCGCCACATTTATGACCAGCGGTTTCCAGGCGGGGGATACCCTCACCGTCAACGCCGTTGGCGGCAACAGTGCTTATACCGATACCGTATTTACAATTGCGTCCGTTGACAGTGAAAATCAGGTTACACTCAATGCGGACCTTGGCGTTACAACAAGAGAAGGGGATGTGACCAGTGGAAACGGCGCCACAGTTTATAATTCCGGCGTGTTTGTATCCAACGATGCAACCTTTTTGACTTCCGGTTATCAGGTCGGCGATACTGTCACCATTGTGGATGGAAAGGATGCCGGTACCTACGAAATCCTTTCAGTGGACAGTGAAACCCAGGTGACCCTCGACACGACACTGAGCACCTCTGTGGGAGAACCCATGGAAGGCGGTGACGGACAATATTTTAAGGGCCAAGTGAAATTCACATCTGCCTCGGCCAAATTTGTGGATGAGGGTTTTAAGGCGGGTGACAGGCTGGTTATTACTTCAGGCGCCGATATCGGGCTTCATACCATTGGTTCGGTGATTGATAACACCTCTGTAAATCTGACCACGCCTTTGACAACCACATATGCTGATCCAAGGACAGGAATTAATGCGGCGTCCACTGATATTGGCGACGTTCTATCCCTGCCATCCGAGGATCTTTTTGAATTAGGTATTGACATAGGATACGCAGTAGCGATCACCAGTGGGGCTGACATAGGCACTTATACAGTTACCAATGTCATGAGTTCCACAACCGTGCAATTAAGTGGGGATATTGGGGATGGTGGGCCTTTGAGTTACCTGCTGTTCTACGGTTCATCCAATCCCCAGGAACGTTCCAACGGTATTTTACGGGAAAACGCCTCCGGGGAAACCATCTTCAATTCTTTGACCGCCACCTTTGTTACAGATGGTTTCAAGGTTGGTGATATCCTGTTTATCCGGAGCGGCGGAGATACAGGAATCTACGACATTCTGGAGGTTCGGGGGGAAACCACCCTGGTGCTGGATACCAGTTACACCGACCCGGAACAAACCAACCTGGATTACACCATTTTCCATGTCAGGAATAACGTAAACTATTCGGCCCATCACAAGCAGTCCGGGTATACCACCAGCACCGATAATTCCTATTGGACTAATCGATTGGATGGTTCCTCAACAGTCGGCTCAGCAGTGATTACCTCCTCGGGCGCCAATTTTGTGACCGATGGGTACGAAGTCGGCGACATAGTGACCATTAATTCCGGTTCGGACGCAGGCGTTTACACTGTGTTGGGGGTTTCCAGTACGGAACTGACACTGGACAGGGAACTGAATTCCCAATGTGGGCCGGTTTATGCGTTTGATGATGGAAGCACGGTAGGAGGTTCAAATATTCTGAGATCAGATAGTGCTGACTTTGACACAGAGTGGATTTTACCGGGCGATACTGTAATCATTTCTTCAGGCATTGACGCAGGAATCTATTCTGTGGTCGCTGTGGTCAGCGCAACCCAAATTAGTTTGAATGCCACTTTGGCCGCAACTGATTTAGTAGGTGAAACTGAGTTCAAGATCTATCATGCTTGTGAGTCCATTGATTTCACGGTATACCATGCGGGACTCACCAATGTTTCCTTTCTTGCCAGTTATTCGGATTTTCTGGTTTCGTTCACCATCATCAGTAACGATGTCAGTGATGATGACGCCGGTCTCCATGTGCGGGACGGAAAGTGGGTGAAGGATATCGTCAAGGTCTCGGGCAATGGCGCCACCGCTGTGGTTTATGCCGGAACTCAGACCGGCGTGTTCCGGTCCGAGGATGGCGGCCAGACTTGGGGATACCTCAAAGACACCTTTGAGGGCTCCACCATAAAGAGCTTGGCTGGCGCCACAATTGGCGCTAAGGAAATTATTTATGCGGGTACGGAAGACGCAGGGTTGTGGGTCTACGAATACACGGTAGGCAGTTCAACAGGAACCTGGACCAATTATTCGGAAGGCTTGGACCGCGCCCTTTTGGTAACAACTCCGGTAGCCAGTGTGGACAATGTCGGAAGCGGAATCCTGAGCGATATGACTGTAAAAGACGATTCAGTTACAGAATTCTGGACCCTGACATGTACGGCCGCCGCAGAAAATGGGGGAATCTTCTCGCTTTACGGGAGTGTTAGCGGGGTCCAAACTGCTGTGAATGTCAGCACAGGTCCCTACACCGATAGCTCCAAGGTGGGCTTTACACTCAGTGACGGAGTAACAGATTTTGAGGTGGGCGATTTCTTTACCTTCAGCACCGTGCGGGATGACGGAATGTCCGTCACCGATGTAGTGGTGGACCTTGTTAACAATAAACTCTACGCTGCCACCATCTACTACGAAGGCTCGGATGTGTATCATGAAGTGGGTAACTTGATGGTGCGGGATATTGATGCTGTCACCGGTCTTCCCACCGGGGATTGGCGGGACGCCACTTCCGGCCTGCCCCAGTTCGAATCGCCGGACAACACCTTGTTTGCAGTGCATACCATCGGCCTTTCCAATCTTTCCAATGATCCGGCGAACACCGACCCCCAGGCAATTTTCGCCGGTGGCCAGGGTATTCATTTGTACAAGGCAACGGATGGCCATACTTCTCCGTCTGGAACCACTAATCTCTCCACTGGCGAGGTCTACTGGCAGGCCAGCGAGACATATTTGAACAATGTCATCATGACCAGGAACGTGATTCTTTTTTCCGGTGATGTAGGCTTTCAATCCTACAATTCAGCTTCAAACACTCTGAGCTGGATAGGCGGCGCAGGCTCCAGCTCCAGCACTGACTGGGCGGAAATTGTATCCCAGGATACGGGCACAAAAACCGTCAAATTCACCTTGTATGTGCAGGACTCCAGTGGCAATCCGCCTGTGGCAGGGACCTTGTTGCAATTGAAAACCTACAAAATTGAGGACGGTGAATATAAGGAAATCGATACCATCAACATAAAAAGTTATGGTGATGCCCTGAGATCCTCAGGTACATGGAGGGATCTCACAGATCCTGATACCAACAGTCCCTTTGTTTCCACGATTACCTTTGGCGCCACGATCATGAAGGTGGAGTTCATTTTGACCCAAAGTTCCTCTTGCGGCGCGTCTCCGTTAGTTGCGCCCGGCTGTAACGGGGCAAACGAAATACTTACCTACACGTACTAATATTACCTTGCGCCTTTGGCCTCCCGGTAATTCCGGGAGGCCAAAGGCCCTTTTTTGGGGGCAGCCAATAATTGCTCTGTATACATAGGAAACGGCTTATGCATTTAAACCCCATGAAATTCGGCGTTATCGCATTCCTGGCTTGTGTTCTGGCTTTTGCCGGACAGGCCTTCTCGCAAGAGGACGAAGGGGAATACATCGGTTGGAGCCAGGGGCTCAAATACACTGTTCAGGAAGGGGATACCCTTTGGGATCTCTCTGAAAAGTTTTTTGACACCCCTGCCATGTGGCCGGAATTGTGGAAGCAGAATCCCCATATCAAAAACCCTCATTGGATTGAACCGGGTACGGTAATCAATCTTTTTGTGGAAGACGGTGTAGCCTTTATTCCAAAGCCGGAACCTCCGGCGCCGGAACCCGTAGAGGTGGTGGAAGTTGTTGTGGAAGAACCTCCCAAACCTCCAGTTTATTATTACCCCAGCATTGAGAAGGCCGGTTTTGTCAGGAAAAATCTGGTGGAGTCGCTAGGTGAAATTGTGGACATCACTGAAAACAGGTTCCTGGCAAGCACAGGAAATACGGTCTACATATCCCTCACTAAGGACTATCCTTATGCAGAAGGGGATCGCTTTACCTTGTGGCGTCCTTTAAATAAAATCAAGGATAATTTTAACGGAAAATTCAGAAAGCGGGAAATTGGCACACAGCACTTGATTGTTGGAGAAGTGCTCTGCACCCGACTTTCCAACGGGTCCATGAGGGCTACCGTTGAGGAAACTTATCGCGCCATCAAAATCGGGGATCAGCTCATGTCCTATCGCAATCTGCCTTCCGATATTATCATTCTTCCCGGAGTGCCTGGGATGGAAGGGAAGATTGTGGCGGAAGAAAATGATAGGGAAATTTTTGGCGCAGGCGATGTGGTTTTCATCAATAAAGGCACGGATGAGGGCATTGCCGAAGGCCAGGAATACAGCCTGTTTTTTGACAAGGAACTCAAGGCCAAAAGAAGTGAGAACGCAGTATTTTCAGAACTGGCAGGCAAGTTTATTGTGCTCATAGCCCAGGACAACAATGCCACAGCTCTCATTACGGAATCCTTGGAAACCATCCGGGTTGGCACCATTTTCAGGACTCAGGAGATGCTTGAACGCTAACAAGGTTGGTTCCTGTATTTTACCACGAAGCCCTTTCCTTGTTTGGAAAGGGCTTTTTTACATCTAATGCCTGTGCGAACGGCTCCATGTAAACCTATGCAAATTAGAATTCCCAATTTATGCCAATTGCTATTGGCTATTTTCTTATCAGGCGTTTTCATGCCTGCTTATGCAACTGCGGGAAATATGGAAACCGCCATTCAGAATGGTGATGTAAAAACAATTAATAGCCTATTGGATAATGGCTACGCCATTGATGCCGGAGATGAAAGTGGCAACACGCCGCTGCTCCTGGCATGCTTTGCCGGACAGGAAGAGGCGGCGCAGCTTTTGATAGAAAGAGGGGCAAGCGTCAACATCCAACCCCAATCCCACGGTCTGAGCCCTTTACTGGTTGCCTCAGCCGGGGGCCTGCAGAATACGGTCAACCTTCTCATTGTCAGGGGTGCTCAAATTCAAGCCCGGGGCAAAAGAGGCCAGACGGCCCTATATCTTGCCGTTTTTTCAAAGAATTTTCAAATTATTGAAAAGCTGCTGGATGCAGGGGCAGACCCAAACCTTAAAGATGATTTAAACCAGGCGCCCCTGTACTTCGCAGCCCACCAGGGACAGGTTGACATGGTGAAAATGTTGTTGGAACATGGGGCCGATGTGCATAATAGAGGAGGGGAGTTAGAGCACGATGCATTGATGGCGGCTTCGATTCAGGGCCATTACGAAATTGCTAAAATGCTCATGGAAAAGGACGCCAAATTCCATATTCCCGACAAGCAAGGCATGACAGCCCTGATGTTCGCAAGCCAATTGGGGCATATGGATATTGTAAATCTTATGTTGGGGCGCTACGCCCACCCCATGCTTTCCCCTTTTGTGGAGTCCATGGAGGAGAAAAGGGCTCCTGTGCAAAAAACACAGCCTGTTGAATGATTGCACCGGCAAATTTTTTATAATTCAGCTAAATCCATTTGCGCCGTGAAGCATCGTATTCCCTGTTAAAACGTTCAAAATACCCCTTATCAGCAAATGAAAAATACCCACCATCCGTCCCAATAATAATGTGTTCCAAAAGAAAAATATCCACGGATCGAAACGCCGTATATATCGTATAAGTCAATTGAATGTCATTGGCGGAAGGCTCTGTGCTTCCGGAGGGATGGTTGTGGGCAAGCAACACTGCAGAAGCCTGAACCTGGATAGCCTTGTCGATGAGTTCCCTGGTATAAACCTGGCTGGCGTTCAGGCTACCCTCAAAAGGGGTTTCCATGGCAAGTATTCTGTTTTGCACATCCAAATAAACGATGAAAAAATATTCCTTGGTTGTGTATTCAAATTTAAAACGAAGAAACCGGAATAACTCACTGGTGGAACTGATGGTGGCATTGATGCCGGGGTCAATAGACGTGTCTTTCAAGGGCGCCAGGAATTTTTCAGCAACAGCGCGCATCAGGAGGATGCCAAAAATGTTGGCGGGACCCAAACCCTTGATCTTTCCGAGTTCATCCCTGGAGGCAGCCAAGACGGCTTTCAGGGACCCAAAATGCCTTATGGCCGCCTTGGCCTGCTGCTTGCAATCCCGTCTGGGGGTTCCCAAAGTCAGGAGCAGTTCCACAACCTCATAATCCAAAAAACCTTCCAACCCGTTTTGGAGGAAGCGATCCCGCAGCCTGCCCCGATGCCCCTCGCCTGGATGCACTACCTGTATGGGGCGGACCGCTTCATTAACCGATTGTGCTTCAGGGGCGTTTTGCGTCCATTCAGCCATACTGGTCGTCGGTTTCGTCACGCAACTTGCGGGTCATGAGGTTGTACAAGGCCTTGGCAGGATCTTCATCCTCATACAATACCTTATAAGTCTGCTCCACAATGGGCATTTCCACATTCATTTTCAGGGATAAATTATAAACAGACTTGGAGGAACGCACACCCTCGGCCACCATGCGCATTTTAGAGAGAATCTCCTGGCGCTTCATGCCTTGGCCGATTTTTTTTCCAAAGGAATAATTCCGGGAAAGATCCGCCGTGCACGTGAGCACCAGATCCCCCACGCCCGCCAGTCCCCCGAAGGTTTCCGGCTTGGCGCCCATAGCCAGGCCAAGCCGGCGCATTTCGTTTAAACCCCGGGTGATAAGGGCCGCCCGGGTGTTGGCGCCAAAACCAAGTCCTTCGCAAATACCCGAAGCAATGGCCATGACATTCTTCACTGCGCCGCCAATTTCCACCCCAAGCAAATCGGTGTTGGTATAGACCCTGAAATACGGGGTGGCGAAGGCCTCCTGCACCAACTCCGCAACCCGGGGATCAATGGCCGCCACGGTGACCACCGTGGGCATTCCCTGTGCAACCTCCCGGGCGAAGCTGGGACCGGAAACCACGCAGATATTTTCCTCGGGCAGCCCGGTCAGGGTCTCGCGCAGAATGTCTGACATGGTCATCCGCGTGCCGATTTCAATTCCTTTGGTGGCCGAAACCACAATGGCGTCCGGTTTAATGAGCGGAGCCATCTTTTCCGACGTTTCCCGCAGCCATTCGGAGGGCACTACGGTGATAATCAGGTCCTTATCCCTAATCGCTTCTTCCAGGTCCAGGGTAGGGACGATGTTTTCCGACAACGGGATGCCCGGCAAAAACACTTTGTTTTCCCGTTCCTTGGCTATGGATTCAATCACTTCCTCTTCAAGAACCCACAGGGACGTCAAGTATCCTTTGGAGGCCATCAATTGAGCCAGGGCCGTGCCCCAGCTCCCTCCGCCAACAACAGCAACCTTCAAATCATCCATGCTCTTATTAAACAAATATGCCATGTATGGTTAATTCTCCTCGTCCTTTTCAGCCAGACGCGCAGCTCCAATGAGCCTTTCCGTAGACTCCATGCCCATAAGCCTGACGCCCATGGTATTTCGGCTGATAACGGAAATATCCCCTATGGGCATGCGGATGATCTTGCCCGCATCGGTCATGAGCATGAGATCATCGTCGTTGGATACCACAAGGATGGCAATCACATTCCCGTTGCGTTCGTGGGTGCGGATGGTGATAACACCCTTGCCGCCCCGTTTTTGCAAAGGGTATTCGTCCAGGGATGTACGCTTTCCAAACCCGTTTTCCGTGCAGGAGAACAGGGTCTTGCCATGGGTAAGAACCTCCATGCCCACCAGATGGTCGCCCTTGGAAAGGGTGATGCCCTTCACGCCTCGGGAAACACGGCCCATGGTCCGCACGTCGGACTCATGGAAACGGATGGACTTGCCAAAGGCCGAACCCAGGAAAACGTTTTGGGTGCCGTCGCTGATGCGGGCCGTAATAAGCTGATCCCCTTCCGAAAGGTCCAGGGCGATGATTCCGTTGGCCCGGGGATTGCTGTACGCCAGAAGGTCGGTCTTTTTCACCAGCCCGTCCTTGGTGGCCATAATGATGTTGTATCCGGGCTCGAATTCCTTCACGTCCAGTACTGTGGCCAGTTCTTCGTTGGGGGCAAGGTCAAGCAGGTTGGAAATAAACTTGCCTTTGGCGGCCCGTCCGGCCTGGGGGATCTCGTAAACCTTGCGCCAGTACACCCGGCCCAGGTTGGTGAAGAAGAGCAGGGTATGGTGGGTGGAGGCCACAAACAGGCGGGATACAAAGTCCTCTTCCCCGGTGCCCATGCCAATCTTGCCTTTTCCGCCCCGGCGTTGGCTGTGGTACAGGGTCAGCGGATTTCGCTTGATGTAGCCACGTTGGGAAATGGTCACCACCATGTCCTCTTCCACGATCATGTCTTCAATGGTGATCTCGCCTGAGTCATCCACGATTTCCGTGCGCCGTGCGTCGGCGTATTCCGTCCGGACTTCCAGCAATTCATCCCGGACGATTTTCAGGACCAACAGGTCGTTTCCCAGGATTTCCATGTACCAGGAAATGGCCTTGATAAGTTCCTTGTATTCTTCTTCAACCTTTTCAATTTCCAGGCCAGTGAGCTTTTGCAGACGCATGTCCAGAATGGCCTGGGCCTGAATCTGGGAAAGGCTGAAACGGGCCATGAGGCCTTCCCGGGCTTCCAGGGGTGTGCTGCTGGCCCGGATGAGCTTCACCACCTCGTCCAGGTTGTCGATGGCGATCCTGTAGCCTTCCAGAATATGGGCGCGGGCCTCGGCTTTGGCAAGCTCGTAACGGGTTCTACGAATCACCACCACCTTGCGGTGGGCGATAAAATATTGCAGGGTCTCCTTCAGGTTGAGCAGTTCGGGCCGGTTGTTCACAATGGATAGGAGGATAATGCCGAAAGAATTCTCCAACTGGGTGTGCTTATAGAGCTTGTTGATGATGATGGTGGCCATCTCATCTTTTTTCAGCCCCATGGCGATGCGCATGCCTTCCCGGTCGGATTCGTCCCGCACAAAGGCAAGGCCTTCGATCACTTTGTCCTTCATGAGCTGGGCGATTTTTTCAATAACCCGGGCCTTGTTCACCTGGTAGGGCAGTTCGGTCACCACCAGGGTTTCCTTGCCTGTGCGGTTATCCTTTTCCACCATAATCCGGGCGCGTACCTTGACGATGCCCCGTCCCGTGGAATAGGCGCTGTGGATGCCTGAACGGCCATAGATGATGCCGCCTGTGGGAAAGTCCGGCCCCGGAACATGCTTTAGCAGTTCCAATGGCGTGACCTGGGGATTGTCAATGATCTCGCACAAGGCGTCCACAATCTCTCCCAGGTTATGGGGAGGGATGTTGGTGGCCATGCCCACGGCAATGCCCGAGGAGCCGTTCACCAGGAGGTTGGGAATCCGGGTGGGCATGACGGTGGGCTCTTCCATGGATTCGTCATACGTGGGGGTGAAATCCACCGTGTCTTTGTCCAGGTCTTCCAGGATGGACTGGGACAACTTCATCATGCGGATTTCCGTGTAACGCATGGCGGCGGCGGGGTCCCCGTCCACGGACCCGAAGTTGCCCTGGCCGTCCACTAAGGGGTAGCGCAGGGAAAAATCCTGGGCCATACGCACGATGGTGTCGTAAACCGCAGAGTCGCCGTGGGGGTGATACTTACCAATGACGTCACCAACCACGCGGGCGGATTTTTTATAAGGCTTGTTGTAATCGTTCTTCAGTTCCCGCATGGCGAAAAGCACACGCCGGTGAACCGGTTTCAGGCCGTCCCGCACATCCGGCAGGGCCCGGCCTATTATCACGCTCATGGCGTAATCGAGATACGATTTTTTCATCTCGCTCTCGATGCTGATCTCGAGCATGTTTTCTCCCAAGTCCATGGTTACTCCTGTATAGGGTTGGAAAGATTGCCTTGCGAAGCCGGGCCGGAGGGATTTCCCCGCCCCATTTTTAAGACGCTAATTCCCTTGAAAGGAAAATAGATACTTTTAGTCAATAAAGGCCCGATAGTCAAGGCCTTTAAGGGATTTTATATAGGAAAGAACTCCCTGATAATCGTGGTATTTCGCCGGATTCCGCAGGGATAGGGCGGCGTATTCAGTGTATTCAGGCAGGCTGAAAAATCCGTTGGATTTGGATGTTTTTACGCCCCCCGCACCAATCACCCCATAAATAGTATTTAATCCCAACGCCACCATCTAATGCTTGTCATATGCCATATCATTTTGTATATAATTCCAAGATCCCCCCTGATAAAAAATTTGCGCCCTTTATCGTATCCAGAGTCCAATTGCCTGGGAGCAGCCATGTCAGATTTTGAACCGGTTCATATCATCACTGATTCTGCCGAGGACAACACAAAGAAATTCAATTTTCAAGTGTACGCCAAGACCATTGCCGGGATCATCGCCAACAAGGAAAATGAAACGCCGTTGGTGATTGGCGTTCACGGCCCGTGGGGATCGGGCAAAACCACGCTCATGAAAAACGTGGAGCGCATCCTCAAAGGCGGCAAGGTTTCCGAGCCCGGTAATGGACAGGATATGGGGCAGAATGAGAAGACCCTGGAAGAATTAATTGGCCAGGAAAACTGCCGCAGGTGCAAAACCGTTTGGTTCCAGGCCTGGAAATACGCGGACGAAGACGCCATATTGGCGGCTTTGATTGAGTGTATTTTGATGACGATGAAACGTGACGACTACCTTTCCGAAGCCAAAGCCCATATCGAAGAGTTGATTTCAAAATTTAATCCATTCAAGGCAGTGGGGAAGGTGTTGGAAAAATGTTCAGGCCTGGAGCTTTTGGATCTGTTTTCTGAGTTGGAGCACAAGCAGAAACTTTGTTTTTACAGCAGTTTTGAGAAATTTTTTGAAAGCCTTGTGCTTGATTATGCCGCTTGGTTGCCTCCAAAAAGCAAGATAGACCAACTTGACGATACCAAAGGGGTGATGGTGGTGTTCATAGACGACCTTGACCGGTGCCCGGAAGACCGAATCGTGAAAATTCTGGAAACCATCAAGCTCTTTCTGGATAAGGAAGGGTGCATGTTCGTCATAGGCGCGGCCACGGATATCATTGAAAAGGCCCTGAAAAATGAAAAAGGATATAGCCCTGAGGATGCCGGTAAATTTATGGAAAAAATAGTCCAGGTTTCCTTTTCCTTGCCGCCTTATTATGAAGAAAGGGATTTCAGCCAATATGTGGAAGGCCTGTGCGCAGAGTCAAGTGAGGACATCAAGGAATGCATGGCACTGGTTTTGCCTGCCATTAAGCATAATCCCCGCCAGATGAAGCGGTTTATCAATAACACCCAATTATTGAAAGGACTGTTGGCGGCTGGCGCCATGGACGTGGAGTCAAAATATGTCACCTATTGGTCCCTGTTCAAGCTCTGCTATCCATCTCTGGCCGATGATTTCGCCCGGGAGGCCAAGGATAGCGAGTATTCGTACAAGAAAATCCGGGAATACGCCCAGTCTTTTGTCAATAGGGAGTCCCATAAGGAACTTCAACCGGATAATGACGCAACCATAAAAGAGGAAAGCCTGAAAAAATTCTTTATTCATTCGGATCTGGTTTCCATTCTTGCGGTCATGGATTTGGAGAAAAAGGAGTTTTTACAGCTCATTTCCTTTGCAGGCATGGTGGAGGAACCCTCTGCTAAAAAGGAAAAGGAAAAGGAAAAGGAAAGGGAACTGTCTGACGGATTGGATGCCATGGTTGTGGTGCCAGCCGGAGAGTTTATTTATCAGGACCGCAAGGCTACTATTGTTGATGACTTTGAAATTGATGTCTACCCCGTCACCAACAGCCAGTTTGAAAAATTTATTCGGGCCGGGGGGTATCAAACAGAGGAATACTGGACCCCCAGTGGCCGGAAATGGAAAGAAAAAGAAGGTGCAAGAGAACCCCGCTATTGGAAGGATGAAAAATGGAACCAGCCGGAGCATCCGGTGGTGGGCGTAAACTGGTACGAGGCCAAGGCCTACGCCAAGTGGGCGGGCAAGGACCTGCCTACGGAAAAACAGTGGGAACGGGCCGCGAGGGGCACGGATGGCCGCACATATCCTTGGGGAAATGAATTTGACAAGGAGAAATGCAATATAAAGGAGTCCGGCATAGGTAAAACCACCCGGGTCACCCGGTATCCCAACGGAATCAGCGAGGCCGGTTGCTACGACATGGCGGGCAATGTATGGGAATGGACCCGCAGCAATTACAACCCGGATGAAGACCTGGACGACTTTGATCTTGATCAGAGACCGGTTCTGCGGGGCGGTTCTTGGGACAGTGGCCAGGACATTGCCCGTTGCGCGTACCGCGACAGGGTCGATCCGAGTAACAGGTACTACGTTGTCGGATTTCGTTGCGTCAGGACAAAAAAATAACCCTGCGCCCTTTTACCCTTTTACCCTTTGCCCTAAGCGCGGAGCAAGCCAACGCTCCCGGAAGCGGGTGCAACTTCTCCTGTTTTTTTCATGGTTTCAGGCTGAGTGGCGAATAAACAAGTGGTTATTCAACCGGCAAATTGGCGGCCATTCGAAGGTCGACATCCATGAATCTTCGTCCCTTCCCCCCTTGCGGGGGAAGGGCAGGATGGGGGGTAAGTATCTGGAAATATGAATGAATATCACCCCCACCCCGACCCTCCCCCGTCAAGGGGGAGGGAGAAAAGCGCAACCCCTACGCGGTGGTATCAACCAGGTCGGGGGAAACCCTGCCCCTACGGCCTCAGGCGGAATTGTCGCCGTATGTAGTTGCGCGGTCCCCGCGTCCCAGGTCGGGGAAACCCTGCGCCCTACGGTTCAAATGAAAGGCATGCGATTGATTGAAACCATCGGTGGCATGGAATGCCTTTGATTTTTGCATGGGTTGGGTCCCCAACCATAGGGCAGGGAAACCCTGCGCCCTGCAAAATATTGTTATTAGTTGACGGGGATAGAAATTACGACTCCACAATTTCCTTATAACTGGCCCGGTAGATGTCTGCCAGGGTAAGGAAGAATGTGACCACCAGGGGGCCGTAGATGACCCCCAGGATGCCGAAAAGTTTCAGGCCTCCCACAATGGCCAGGAATACCAGCAGGGGGTGCATCTGGACCCGGTTTCCCACCAGTTTGGGCTTGACCATGTATTCCACGGAAAAAGACAGGAGTGCGTAAAAAACCACAAAGAAGATAGCCGTGGCGACGTTCCCCTTGATGAACATAAAAAGGGCCGCAGGCAGGAAAACCACGCCGATCCCTACAATAGGCAGAAACGCCAGGATGCCCATGACCACCCCCCACAAAAACGGCGAGGGCAGGCCGAATATTGTGAAAACCACCCCGCCCGCAACGCCCTGAGCCAGCCCGCATAAACCGTTGCCTAAAATCACTGCGCCGGACATATCCTTGAATTTGGCCACCAGTTTTTCGTCCTGATCCTGGGGCAGGGGAGACATATCCACCAGGTATTCCACCAGTCTGCCGCCGTCGATCAGGATAAAGAATATTATCAGCAGCATAAAAATGAAATTGGCGACAAAGCTAAGGACATTGGACAACACGGCCTTGCCTGAGTCCAACAAAAATCCCCCCACAAACTGGCCTATCTGGGAGGCGGTCCGGGTGATTTCCGCGCCGGAAATCACAATGCCGTAGTCGCTTAAAAAGGAGTTGGCTCTTTCAATCAAGGTGCTGTTGCTGAAGAAAGTGCGGATTTGTTCGGGCAGGGCTGCGTTTTTGGCCATGTCCAGAAACCCCACGGCCTCGGAGGCCACAATGCCCGCAAACAGCAGGGTGGGTATGAACAGGACAAAGAAAATCAGGATGCATGTCAGGCCCGAGGCAAGGGGCGGGCTAATTTTTTTTGCAAAAAGCCGGTAAATGGGCGCGAAAACCCCGGTGACCACAAAGGCCAGGATCAGGATGGGAAAAAAAGGCTGCAACAGCCAGCCCATGAATCCAATGGATATGATGTACATGGCCAGAAAAAAGATGAGGATCATCTGGTGGGTTTTCTGGTCTTGCATCATATTAATCCTTGGGTTTGGGCCTGCTTATTCCGATGTCCGGCCGGGTTATGCTGTCGTGAATCACGCTGGCCACCACCACGCAAAGGGCGATTACTGCCGCGCCAGCCATGCCTGCGGGCACGGCAATCCAGCCGATGCGGGGTTCCAGCAGGGCATAGGCGGGTACAAAAAGCAGCACCCACAGGGCGCATTGCCAGGGTTCCAGGTATTGGGCGATTTTTTCCCCCACCAGATTGGTCCAGGCCATTTTCATGCCCATTTTTTGGGCTGTGGCCATGGCAAAGGCCGTGTCGCGGTTGCTCATGAGGGGGTAATATTTGCGTTCTTCCTTGCCGTCTTTATGCTTTTGCTGTTTTAAAACCTTGCCGGTATTCTTTTTCCATACGGTGGTGGTTCCTGTAATACGGCCCCGGTCCCAATGGCTTTCCTGGGCTTTTTCCCCGTTGTCAAAATAGTCGATCCAGGTTCCGTGCATCCAGCCTTCGTCAAACCCGCCCTGGCTGGTTATGTTTCCGTTTGGCCACCATTTGGTCCAAAGGCCCTGTTGGACTCCGTCCTTGTACAGGCCTTCCATTTGTTTTGCGCCGGTGCGGTAGTAGAAAGTCCACATGCCCTGGCGCAGACCGTCTTCAATACGGCCTTTGGCGTAAATACGGCCTGTTTCCCAAAAACGGATGGAAATGGGCCAGCGGATAATTTTATCGTAAGAAGTCATCATTCATTACACGGAATCAGGTCATAGTACGGGTTGTGCAAAAAAGGGACGGCTGCCTGGAGGCACCTTGCCCTTGTTTACAGTAACGGAAAAATGCATCGCCCCATGGCATGGGATGCAATCCGGCATCAGGGCATTTTGGTTATCCAAAATTTCCTGGCTGCACGGATTCCTGAAAATCAGGTCCATACCATGAAACGAAATCAGTGTTCCAGGTCGCCAGCCTTTGAGGCCACAATCACGGAGACCGTGTACAGGATGATTTCATAAGGAAACACCAGGCTGTACGAATGGCCGGAGGCCCACCAGATCAGGCCGCCGCCAACGATGGCCGGAACGCCGGTAACAATGAGGATGCCAAGGGCGCGGGGCCTGGTTATCGCTGCTAAAAACTTTTTCATACTCTGTCTCCTGATTGGCAAGGGATGTCCGGGGCGATTGTGCGCCCCGGAATATTTATATGTGCTATTTCGTTCCCATGCTCCTGCATGGGAAGGCATAATCCATGCAACGGGTTGATTGCCCATTAACCCATTTTGAACATTTGGCCCACTTATTTTTCAATGATCATAGCCATGCCCATGCCGCCGCCGATACACATGGTGATGAGGCCGGTGTTGTAGCCCTTACGCTTCATGTGATGGATGGCGGTGACCATCTGGCGTGCGCCGGTGCAGCCGATGGGATGCCCCAGGGAAATGCCGCTGCCAAGCTCATTGGGTTTTTCTGTATCAATGCCAAGCTCCCGTAGGCAGGCGATAGCCTGGGAGGCGAATGCTTCGTTTACTTCCAGCATTTGGATGTCGTTGATGCTCATGCCTGTGGATTTCAGGACCTTGCGCACAGCCGGGATGGGGCCAAGGCCCATATAGGCCGGGTCCATGCCTGCGGAGGCGAATCCCTTGATTTTCGCCAGGGGCTCCAGGCCCAGTTCCTTGGCTTTTTCCGCGCTCATGATCAGGACCGAGGCCGCACCGTCGTTGATGCCCGATGCGTTTCCGGCGGTCACTGTGCCGTCCTTTGTAAAGGCAGGGCGGAGTTTGGCCATTTTTTCCATGGTGGTGTCCATGGGGCGCTCGTCCGTGTCCACGGTCACTTCTTTTCTTCTTTCCATAAAGGTGACGGGCACGATTTCGTCTTTGAACAGGCCATCGGTGATGGCTTTCCGGGCGCGGGTATGGCTCAGCACGCCCAGGGCGTCCTGTTCTTCCCTGGTGATGCCGTATTTATTGGCGATATTCTCGGCGGTCATGCCCATGTGATAGCCGTAGAAGATTTCGTACAGGCCGTCCAGGACCATGAGGTCGTCGATTTCGCCTTTGCCCGAGATGGCCATGCGGTATCCCCAACGCGCCAGAGGAAGGGCCATGGGCACATTGCTCATGCTTTCCTGGCCGCCCGCCAGAATCACGTCAGCCTGACCGGTCATGATGGAAGCCGCGCCCAGGGCGATGGCTTTCAAACCGGAAGCGCACACTTTATTGATGGTGAAAGCAGGGGTTTCCTTGCAGAGGCCTGCCTGGATCATGGCCTGGCGGGCCGGGTTCTGGCCCTGGCCTGATGTGAGCACGTTGCCCATGATCACTTCGTCTATGGTGATGGGCTGGGCCGAATCGTCCCAGTCCCGGGCTTTTTCTTCCAGTTCGATGATTCCCTGGTCCTTGAGAGAGTCCGGCGCGGCGGAAAGCATGGCTTCACTGACAACAGGCCTGAGATTGACCTTCTTGAGGGTTTCCTTCATGACCGTGCTGCCCAGTTGCACAACGGAAACACCTTTCAATACGCCTCCAAAGGAACCAATGGCAGTCCGTGCGCCGCTGACGATTACCGCTTCTTTCATGGTGACAACCTCCTGAAACCAGCCCAAAGCCCTGGAGCATGGCTGATTATCATATATTTTAGAAAACAGGAATTAACCTTTACGCCCAAAACGTCCTGCCCCGGAGGGGGGGATTGGATGGGCGGCTCATTAAATATAAATCTTTGCCATATTTCAGGGGCAATGGCAAGTCAGAATTCCACGGAATATGGAAGGAAAGGGCAGGGCGGCGGATTAGATGGTGGCGTGTTCGTAGGTGGCGTCCTTGGTAGAGGGGCCGAAGGTGCCCACGTCTCCGCCGGAGAGGTCGGGCCAATCGGGATTGTGCATGGTCACCAGAATAGCGTCAAAAAGGATTCCCATGATTTCAAAAACGGTAAAGGAGGGGGTGGGCTTGGCAAGCTGTTTCTGGGCCCATGCCAAGCGGGCCAGATGGTTTTTCATCCTTTCAAGGTCCCCGAAGAACTTGAGGGCCTGGCGTTTGACCCGGATTTGGGAGGCGTTGCCGTCCGGGCTGCTGGCAAGGCGTACTTTTTGTTGGTTCAGACTTTTGGCGGAAGCGGAGAACAGCTTTTTTTTGGCGTCATGGCTACCGTAGATTTTTTGGTTGAGGACCCTGTTTTTCAAAGATTGAAGCACAATTCCACTTTCAATGGCCAGTTCTTCCTGCAGCATCATCACGGCTGTTTCATCCAGGGTTATCTTGAGGGCCTTGAGAGTTTCCTCTTTGTCTTTACGTTTAGCATCAAACTCGGCAATGGCCGATTGCCAGAAAAGCCTGCCAGTTTCCTTGATGAGGTCCAGGGGCGATTTTCCCTTGGGGGCCTGGCTGAACATTCTGGGCAGTTTGGGCAATATTTTTCCTGTTTTGGAAAACAAGGCTCTGCCCGTGGCAACCCGGTATATCATGCCCAGAGTCGCCTGCCAGTCCTGGTAATGGAGTGTGCGTCCCACATCGTCCCAGGCCATGGCTATGAGTTCGTTGGCAAAAAGATGGCTTGGGGTGGCGTAGGTGGGCGTACCTCCCAACAGGGGCTGCTCAATGGAGCCTGGTTTGTCGCCGGAAAAATCCGTGGCGGTCTCCACGTCAATGAGTCCGATATTGTACTCCCCGGCACTATTCAGGAAATGGGGATAGTCGTCCGCATTGCCAGCCACAAGTAGATTGTCAGGCTTTAAATCCCTGATGGAAACCTTTGATTGCCGCAACCAAGCCAATAATTCCAGCAAGTTGATGATAATAGTTTCCATTTGGGGCTTGTTCCGGAAAAACATTTTGTCACGGACGTATTCATTAATCATTTTTCTGTAAGACTTTACTGTGGACGCGTTTTCCTCCATCAAACCTCTGATGGCCAGATTGACACTCTCCAGGATTTCTGTTTTGCCTTCGGCGTCTGCAGCCTGGATTGTCCGCCCGGCAAGATGCAGGAGAAAC
Source organism: Desulfatibacillum sp. (assembly GCA_016342355.1). Taxonomy (GTDB): domain Bacteria; phylum Desulfobacterota; class Desulfobacteria; order Desulfobacterales; family Desulfatibacillaceae; genus Desulfatibacillum. Next base: position 52,400 of record JAEINP010000020.1, on the reverse strand, counting down.
CATTTGCGTATGCGGTAATCCTGCACCGAACTGGCCAGTTTATGGCGTATGAGCACTGAACTGGTGGCGGCGCGGCACTTGCCATAGAGGTGTTGAAGGTCTTCACACAGAGTGCTGTACTGGTAGCCATAACGGCCTTCAAAAGCATCTGTTTCCCAAATGATTTCCTGGTGATTAAGGATTTCATCGGCGTTTCTGGCCTTGTCGTCCTGCATTTTGGATACAATGCCGCCCAGGAAATAATATTTGGCAAGATCCATAAAATACACAAAGCAACCTTTGATTTTAAGGAACTCCTGGGTTCCGGGGTCCTCCATCAGCCATTGGATATAGGTTTCTTCCAGTTTTATGGGAGAGAGATTTTCCGTTCGGTCAAAGGTTCGGATCATTTTCAGGATGACCGAAACCCGAGGGACAATGCACTCCCTGGGGGTGAGGCGATTCACAATCCGGGCGTCTCGCCGTATGCTCTCAATGTATTCCTGGAGATTGTTTTGAACCATGGGAGGAATTTTGAGGACCATGTGCACGTCGTAAATGACAAAAAAGCACTTGCTGCGGCTGCCAGTGTCTTCGCCCAACGGGGTGATGGTCATGCGTCGGGTGTGCACGTCATCCCCAAGTTTTACCTTGAGTTCAAACAGGGACTCGGGGCCGTGGGTGTCCGAGTCCAGAACCGTGCATTCCCCGGGAGAAAACGGGGGCGCGCCCAACTGTTTTTTATAGAGGTTCAAGAAGAAATTGACCACATCGAGTTTGGTGGTTTCCGGGCGAGGCTTGTCCGAGTGTTTTTCCGGATGTTTGGTGGAGGTGGTATTGTCCTCCTCCAAAATGATTGTTTTTGTTTTTTCCACCTGGAACATAATGCGCTCGTTTTTCGGGCACGGCCCCGTATTGTCACACTGGACTTGTCAGGAATCCCAAAAGGATGGGATCGTTCTATCCGGCATTATTTATACCGTGATTTTCATGCTGATGTCCACAGCCCGGGCTGCATGGGTCAGGGCGCCGCAGGAAAGAATATCCACCCCGGCCCGGGCCATTTCCCGAATGGTTTCCCGTCTGATGCCCCCGGAAACCTCCACCAACGCCCTGCCGTCAATCAGGGCAACGGCCTGGCGGATTTGCTCTGCATCCATGTTGTCCAGCATGATGACGTCCGCCTTGGCGTCCAGGGCTTCCCGGAGTTCTTCCATGGTCGCCACTTCCACTTCGATGCGCAGTAAGTGGTGTGTGCCCTGACGAGCCAGTATTACAGCCCGGGTGATGCCGCCTGCCGCCACTATATGGTTGTCCTTGATAAGGATGCCGTCAAAAAGGCCCATGCGGTGGTTGGCGGCTCCTCCGACCCTTACGGCGTATTTTTCCAGTAAGCGCCAGCCCGGGGTGGTCTTTCTGGTGTCTGCCAGTTTGACATCAAGCCCATGGGTTTCCTGCATGTACGAATGGGTATGAGTGGCGATGCCGCAAAGCCGCTGAAGAAAATTGAGTGCTGTTCTTTCGCCCCACAAAAGAGGGCGAAGCCTGCCCGTAAGTGTGGCCAACACATCTCCGGGTTTGGCGTGGGCCCCGTCCTGGCACTGGACCTGGATGGAAATAGCCGGGTCCAGGATGTCAAAGACCATCAGGACCATGTCCATGCCTGCAACCAGGAGGTTTTCCTTGGCTTTGATGATGGCTGTGCCTGTGCGATCCGGCGGAACCAGGGGATCGGTGGTGATGTCCCCGGTGGCAAGGTCTTCTTCCAGGGCAAGGTTCACAAGTCTTTTTACAATATTGGAGGCTTCCAGCCCCGGGCGCCAGATGCCAGGGGCCGGGCCGGATGTTTTATCCTTTGTCTCCATGAATTTGGCGTACCTTTTCCAGGTTGGATTCCAGGTGATCTCTTTTTTCTGTCAGTTCGGCCTGTTGTCCCCGTACTTTTTCAACCACATCGTCCGGGGCTTTTGCCAGGAAATCCTCATTGTTGAGCTTTTTATCCAACTTTATCAGTTCATTGGTGAGCTTGGCAATTTCTTTTTCAAGCCGGGCTTCTTCCTTGTCCAGGTCGATCACGCCCTCCAGGAGCACATAAACGGTGTTTCCATCCACAACCGCCGTGGCGGCGCCTTTGGGGCGGTTTAGGTCAATTTTCATGGAAGACAGGCGGGCCAGGTTGGCAATCAGATCCTTTTCTCTTTCAATAATGATGGAATTGGCCTCGTCAGAGGGCTGGACCACGGTGGCAAGGGCCATGTTGGGCGGAATGTTCATTTCGCCACGGATGTTCCTGATGGCAGTGACCATTCCCATGACCAGTTCCATTTCCCCTTCGGCTTCCTTATCCGGACAAAGGCCAATGGCTTCGTCCGTATCCGCAGGGAAGGGGGCTTTCATGATGGAGCCCTGGGTCCCGGGCATGTGGTGCCACAGTTCCTCGGTCACAAAAGGAATAAAGGGGTGCAGCAGAACCAGGGTATTGGTCAACACCCTTTGCAGGGTGGCAATGGTTGTGTTGCGGTCGAACTTGCCGGTTTCATCGTAAAGAATGGGTTTGACGGCTTCCAGGTACCAGTCGCAGAATTCATGCCATACAAACTTATACAGGATGTTGGCTGCTTCATTGAACTGGTAGGAGTCCAGGGTTTCTTCCACCTGTTGTGTGACCTGGTGCAGACGGGAAAGAATCCACCGATCCGGTATGGCTGTGGGTTTGCTGGCATTGGCGGCGGCGTCCGGATTTTTTTCAATATGGCCAAGGGTGAACCGGGCCGCGTTCCACAGCTTGTTGATAAAGTGGCGGTAGCCTTCAATACGTTTGACCGAGAGCTTGATATCCCGGCCCATGGCGGCAAAGGAGGCCAGGGTAAACCGGAAGGCGTCCGTGCCCTGGGATTCAATGACTTCCAGGGGATCAATCACGTTCCCCTTGGATTTGCTCATTTTTTTGCCTTCTTCGTCCCGGACCAGGGCATGGATGTACACATCCTTAAAGGGCACGTCGTCCATGAAATGGAGTCCCATCATCATCATGCGGGCCACCCAGAAGAACAGGATGTCAAACCCGGTGATGAGCACGGACGTGGGATAATAGGTCTTGAGCAATTCGGTGTTCTCGGGCCAGCCCATGGTGGAAAAGGGCCACAGGGCCGAGCTGAACCAAGTGTCCAGAACGTCGGATTCCTGCTCCAGGTTGGTGGAGCCGCAGGCGCATTTTTCAGGATCTTCCAGGCGGACCATAACTTCGCCGCAATCGGCGCAGGTCCATGCCGGGATTCTGTGTCCCCACCAGATTTGGCGGGAAATGCACCAGTCACGGATGTTGTAAAGCCATTCAAAATAGGTTTTTTCCCACACTTCGGGAATAATCCGCGTTTTTTTGGTTTCCACGGCCTTGATGGCTTTTTCCGCCAACGGCTTGGCCTTCACAAACCATTGCTTGCTCAGGTTGGGCTCCACAGTGGTTTTGCAGCGATAACATTGCCCCACACCGTGTTCGTGGGGTTCAATCTTTTTCAGCAGGCCCAGTTTTTTCAGGTCTTCCACAACTTTTTTGCGGCACTCGAACCGGTCCATGCCCTGGTAGTCGCCGGCTTCTTCGGTCATGCAGCCGTCTTCTCCGATGACCTTGATCCGGGGGAGGTCATGGCGCAGGCCGATTTCGAAGTCGTTTACGTCGTGGGCCGGGGTCACTTTAAGTGCGCCGGTGCCGAACTTGGTATCCACATAGGAATCCCGCACAATGGGGATTTCCCGGTTCATGATGGGCAGGATGACCTTGTCGGCCTCCAGTTCTGCATAGCGTTTGTCTTTTGGATTGATGGCCACGGCCGTGTCGCCCAGCATGGTTTCGGGCCGCGTAGTGGCCACAACCAAGCCGCCTTCCCCTTGGGCGAAGGGATAGAGGATCTGGTAGAGCTTGCCATCTGTTGGTTCGTGCTCCACTTCCAGGTCAGCCAGGGCCGTGTGACAGCGGGGGCACCAGTTGATGATGTAGTCCCCCCGGTAAATAAGTCCCTGGTCGTAAAGGTCCACAAAGACCTTGCGGACTGCCCGGGACAAGCCCTCGTCCATGGTAAAACGTTCCCGGTCCCAGTCACAGGAGGCTCCCAGGCGTTTAAGCTGGTTGATAATTGCGCCGCCATATTGCTTGCGCCATTCCCAGACCCTTTCTATAAAGGCTTCCCTGCCCACTTTGTGTCTGTCCGTACCTTCAGTGGCCAACTGTCTTTCCACCACGTTTTGGGTGGCGATTCCTGCGTGGTCGGTTCCGGGCATCCAAAGTACATTGTCTCCCTTTGACCTGCGGTACCGGCACAGGATGTCCTGCAAGGTGACGTTCAATGCGTGGCCCATATGGAGTACGCCAGTAACATTAGGTGGAGGGATGACAATGGAGTAGGCATTTTCATCTCCGCTTTCCTTGGCGGCAAAAAGTCCTTCCGATTCCCAAAATGCATACCAGTGCGCTTCCACATCGTGGGGCTCATAGCCTTTATCGAGTTTGGAATCCATGATTTTTCATATCTCCTGCACAGCTTTGACAACTAAAACACGGTATAGATTGCAAATAATCAGTTGCCCTAAAACGTGAAAAAGGGGATCAATCGCTTAATCCCCAGTCCATGATAAAACGGATTATGACAAGCGTTATTCACGCTTTCCTTGAATTTTTCGTAATTCCTTGGCTACGGCCTGTTCCACGGCGACCGTGATGATTCGGTCGATCTTTTGGGAAACAAGCTGGCGGACAACTGCCGCAACGTTTGCACCAATGGCGTAAGGATCCAGATTACTGTAATCGTCCATGTCCATGTCGTCGGAAGCATAGACATCGGGATCCATCATTACCTCTGGATCATCCAGCAGAACATCACCAGGATCAGATATGTCCGATTCCAGATCAATGCCGATTGCACCCATAAGGTCGTCGTCTTCGGCCAAAGCGCCATAAGCGCCGGAGTCATCCGAATCATTTTGTGCGGTGGTGTTGCCTCTATTTGTAGAAGGGGCGTAACGGTTATCCATGTGCCTCTCTCCGTAGGGTTTCTTGGCGGATATGACAACAATTTTGCGGACTTTACCAAGAAGTGTGATATCTGTCAAGACAATTAGTGGGCAAGCCTATGCTGGGCGGGCTTTGTCTTGAAGAGTTAATAGCCTTATGTTATTGAAAAAACGAATTTTGCATCGGACTCGCCGGATAGCGGTGGGCTGTGTTAAGGCCCTGGCCATATGTAATATCCTTATACCAGCGGTTCGCATGGTTTCAGGCTGAAAATACCGATCAATTCCCCTTGGATGGGGAAGGGGGAGACGCCATGGCTGAAATAAGGCGCTTTTATATCAAGGCTGATCAAATTTCCGGAGACAAGGCCATGATTACGGGCCAGGATGCCCGGCATGCAAGGAAGGTTTTGCGCCTGGGAGTTGGTGATCCTGTTATCCTGGTGGACAACAGCGGCTACGAATATTCCGGGATCATACAAAGGATAGCCTCCAAGGACATGGAGGTGGAGTTAGGGGAACGGAAAAAAGGGCTGACCGAAAGTCCCCTGAAAATTGACTTGGCCCAGGCCATGATCAAGACCAGTAAGATGGATAAGATGCTCAAGGCGGTCACCGAGGTTGGTATTCACGGGTGGTACCCCTTTTATGCCGCCCGGTCTGTGCCCAAAGCCAAGGACCCGGAAGAGCGCCAAGCCCGATGGGTCAAGATAGCCGCAGAAGCCATCAAACAGTGTGAACGGGTTCGCCTGCCGGAAATCGCCCCCCCGGGGGATTTTGCAGGATTGCTGGCCCGTTGTGCGGACTATGACCTGGGCATTGTTTTTTGGGAAAAATCCCGGGTTCCCTTTGCCCACATAATTCAATCTTCAACAAATCCCCCCCCCGGGTCTGTATTGGTTGTGATTGGCCCGGAAGGGGGAATTGAAGATGGCGAAATGGCGCAACTGGAGCAGGCCGGTATGATACACGCCGGTCTGGGGCCACGCATTCTTCGGGCGGAAACCGCCGCCCTGGTGGCCTGTACCCTGGTTCAGGCTGTCTTGGGAGACCTGGGCGGCTTCCCGGTTCGGCCTGCCGACCCGTTATGGGCATAACTATCCCGTACGCCGCCGAAGAATATTCCGGCAAGCCATGTGGGAGCTTAATGTGTCAGGTTGAATGTTGTTTGGGGCATGAGCATCCTGCGGACGCAGGAAACCTGTTACCGTCACCGATGTACTGCTGCTGCGCCTTTCAGGCCGGAAATCAGCCTTTTGTCACATTGGTTGCCGCAGGCCCTTTTTGTCCTTGCTCCACCTCAAAAGAAACCGCGTCGCCTTCAGACAGTGTTCTGAAACCCGTTCCTACGATGGCTGTGTAATGAACGAAAACGTCTCCGCCTTCTTCTTGTTCAATAAAACCATATCCCTTTGCGTCATTGAACCACTTAACCGTGCCTTGAGCCAATTTACTGTCCTCCTGGTTGGTGTTAACGGGACGGATATCAAATATCCGTAGGAAAGATTTTTTGCCGGATCATGGTGAGATGTGCACCCCGTTCGCATTAGCTATCCTGATGCAAGCCGCTGAGGCCAGGGCAATGGAAGAAGCGTGGGAAGTCTTTCCTGGGAACGGGCAGGCTCGGGTTCGGCGGCCATACCTGTCATTTTGAGCACATCAATTTGAAAGCCATTTTTGGCTTGTTAGGAAAGAAGGCATCCCGCCCGAGAACGGGATGCCGTATTTTCTCAGGCCCATGGGCCGACTGGTCTGGTTACAGCTTAACTACATTTGCAGCGGCAGGGCCTTTTTGACCATCTTCCACGTCAAAACTAACCCGGTCCCCTTCATTGAGGGTTTTAAAACCCGAACCAGCAATTGCGGAATAGTGGACGAAAACATCTCCGCCTTCTTCGCGTTCGATAAAACCATAACCCTTTGAGTCATTAAACCATTTTACTGTTCCGTTTGCCAAAGCACTGACCTCCTACTGATAGTGAAAAGAAAATGCGGCTTCGAACTTCAGGTCGCTCTCAAACAAAAAGGAGCGATCCCTTGTTGAAACCAGCCCTGCGTTATTTTTTGTGCATGGGGTAGATACGACAATAAATCACTCTGTTGTTGAAGTCAAGAAAAAAAATGCTGGAGAAAAGGGGTTTTAATACTTTTTTGCGGAAAAAACACATCTGGATATATAACCATATTACATGCTGAAATCATTGTGTATTTTCGATCCTATTCAGCGCCATTCAGGGGCTGAAAAAAACTTTGGTCAAGGAATTGGGAAGGGGATGTCTGTCATTCGAGGAGCACAAGGGCAAAATGCCCTTGGAAGTCCGCTAATGGGAAAGCCTTTTCCGGTCACAAGAAAAATTTGCCAAATTCCAATACAGGTTCTGTCTTTCCTGAGCCAGTCAGCAGGGTTAACTGATCCTGGCGCCGCACTCCGTGCAAAAATTGTCCGTGGGATCAAGCACAGCCCCGCACGCTGGGCAGGCGCTGCATTTATTCCTTATCAGGGCCTTTGTCTGGGCAAGCATTCCGTTGATTTGGTCCTGGGTGAGTTTGAGCATTTTGGCGAAATGAAGGATTTCCCGTTTTTCCTCCAAAGCAAGTTCATTATCGGCCATGGAAACAAAAAGCATATCCTCCAGGTTTCGAATTTGGTCGGAAAACCTTCCGGCTGGCGTTATAGTGTATTCTCCTCCATGGATCAAGGCGATGGCCTCTTCCAAGAGGGAGTGTTCCGCCCCCAATTCCTGTCGAATGCACTCGATGGCGTCTTCTTCCTGAGGCAGGAGTTTTTGGTCAACTCCGGCAATGGAAAGAATATTGGCAAGGCAGGTGATTATTTCATTATCGTTCATTGATAGAAACTCCTTATAGTCATAAGCTCTATGTATATCATGGAGGAATGGGCATGGCAAGAAACGCCAATTTCAAAAGTGTTTCAAAACTCACGCCCAGTCCAGGGCGTACAGATACACCATCCATAATGGCCCTTTTACGGGGACCTTATTCTTGCCCGTCAATCGGTAAGATGATAAGTATGACGCCTGATATTTATGAACGATCATCGTTCCCAACCCGCGAAAAAAAGGAGCAACCCCAATGAACATTCAGGTAGACCATTCCAAACGGATTCAACGGATTCAGAAAGAAATGGAGGCTGTGGGCATAGATGTCCTGATCGGCACCCGCATGGTGAGCGTCACCTTTGTAGCCGGAGCCTTTGTTCCCTGGCGCGCGGCGGTTGTGGTCACGAGGGAGGGGCATGTGGAGTTGGTTAATTTTATGATTGATCAGGAACGGGTCAAGGCGGAATCGTGGATGGACAACATAACGCCCTACGCCCCCATTCCTGGCATGGATATGCCTGATATGGTCCTGCACCGCATTCGAGAGCTTGGCTTGGAAAAGGCCGCTATCGGCGTGGAATTGGGCCATTCCCCACGGGGAAACACGGGCTACCTCACCTCCACGGAATTTGACATGTTCAAGGAAGGCCTGCCCCAGGCCACCTTTGTCAACGCCCTTTCCGTGGTGGACCGGGCCGGTTACATCAAAGACCCCGGGGAAATCATGCTCATGCGCCAGGCCACAGCCATGGCCGACAGCGCCATTGAGGAGGTCCGCCAAGCCCTGTGCGTGGGCATGACCGAAGCAGAGGCCATAGGCATTGGCGAAATGGAGCTGCGCCGCCTGGGCAGCGAATACCATTGGGCAGTGACCGGCTCCAGCGAGGCGGCGTCCGGATACCGCACCTGTTATAATATGTGCGGCACCACCCAGCCTACGGACAAAATTCTCCAGGCCGGGGACAACATGATTGTGGATTTCCATCCCATGTACCGGACCTTTATGTCGGATCTTTCACACAATTACATCCTGGGAGAACCCAACGCGGCCCAGCAAAAACTGGCCGACGCCTATTTGCGGGCCGCAGAAACCCTGGTCGCCCACCTCAAGGCGGGAAACACCGTGGGCAAGGTATGGCATGCCGTGAACGACAGCCTGACCAAGGACGGGTACATCCAATACACGGTGCCCTTTTTCGGCCATGGCCTGGGAGTGCTGGGGCACGAATGGTACCCGCCTATAGGAAACAGCGACCCTTACACGGAAATTGTTTTTGAGGAAAACGTGATCGAAGTGGGATTTTTGTCCATCACCGTGCCCGGGGTAGGGGGCATGCGCCTGGAGTGTCCCATCAGGGTGACTCCGTCCGGCGGCGAAATGCTCAGTTCCACGCCCCTGGCCATGACTGTGGTGGATTTGTAACGGGAAAACATTGACCATATTACAGCGGGAGGGGATGATATCCCCTCCCGTTTAGTGATTTAAGCTGTGAAAATGATCTTTTCTCCTGCCCGGCGTTTTTTAATTCCTTCCTCCTTTAAAACATTGGCTGCCAGGACATCCAGCAGTGGAGACGCATTGCCCTGCGACTCGTTGCGTAAGCAGGCTGTTGGTGTTGATTTCTTGATGCACGAAGCCTTGCAAGCAACCATGGTTCGGGCTGCTGGCCGTTTTAACAAGGATGCCGGACGCACAATCATTGGCAAAAACGCCACAAATGGCGCCCCTGTGTGAATGTAAATTTCAACAAGATGGTTTCTTTGAGGGCGTCCTATTTGTCAGGAGTGTCCTCAATGTATGATTGGCGCTCCGTCCTTTTCATCAGCAATTTTTTCCAGCTTAGAAAAGCTCACACTCATTTCATCAATAAAAAATACTATTTATACATTATTTCGAAATTTGCTTTGACAAATACACACAAATATGTCTAAAAATTGCACCTTTTGCTATACTTTTAACAGTGTGAAAAGTTGGTAGAGGGTTGAAAAACTCATTACTGTGCAGGACTCTATCTGGAGGGTACAACATGGGGTACGGCGACATTACAAGATTCAGCAAAACACAGTCTTTTTATTTGGCGTTAATGTTTTTTGTTTTTTTTATGGTATCGGCTGGGATACACACAAGCTATACCGCCGAGGATGAACAAGTAACCCAAATCGCCAAGCTGCTTGCTGATGACGGTTCTGCGGATAACCAATTTGGCTATTCTGTTTCCGTGGATGGGAACTATGCCCTGGTGGGCGCATATTTGGGCGGCGACAATGGGACCAATTCGGGTTCAGCTTATATTTTTAAACGAAATGGTGAAACCTGGACGCAAACAGATAAGATTACGGCAAATGATGGGGCTACGAATGACTATTTTGGATGCAGTGTTTCCCTGAATGGAGACTATGCCCTGGTGGGCGCATATATGGATGACGATAATGGTTCTGATTCGGGCTCAGCCTATATTTTCAAACGGAGTGGTGAAACCTGGACGCAAACCGATAAGATTACTCCAAATGAATGGGGGACGAGCGACACTTTCGGATACAGTGTTTCCCTGAATGGAGATTATGCCCTGGTAGGCGCATCTCGGGATGATGACAATGGGAGCAGTTCGGGTTCAGCTTATGTTTTTAAACGGAGTGGTGAAACCTGGACGCAAACAGATAAGATTACGCCAAATGATGGGGGTACGAACGACCATTTTGGATGCAGTGTTTCCCTGAATGGTGATTATGCCCTGGTAGGTGCTTATATGGATGACGACAATGGGAGCAGTTCGGGTTCAGCTTATATTTTTAAACGGAATGGAGAGATTTGGCTACAAACAGACAAGATTCTATCAGATGATGGCACGATTGCTGATTTTTTTGGATGCAGTGTTTCCTTGAGTGGTGATTGCGCCCTGGTGGGGGCATATGCTGATGACGACAAAGGGAGTGACTCGGGTTCAGCCTATATTTTTAAACGGAGTGGTGAAACCTGGACGCAAACAGATAAAATTACGCCAAATGATGGGGGTACGAATTACTATTTTGGATACAGTGTTTCCCTGAATGGAGATTATGCCCTGGTAGGCGCATCTTTGGATGATGATAATGGGACTAATTCGGGCTCAGCTTATATCTTTAAACGGAATGGAGAGACCTGGACGCAAGCATACAAGCTCGTGCCAGATGACGGGGCTATGGGCGATCAGTTTGGGGGTTCAGTATCCCTGAGTGGTGATTACGCCCTGGTGGGCGCATATGCTGATGATGACAATGGGAGTGACTCTGGTTCAGTTTATATTTTTCAGGTCAAGGAAGATGAAAATGACGCTGGAGGCGACAGTGGGGGGAGTGGCGGTGGGGATGGCAGTGGAGATTGTTTTATAAAGGCCTTAACCCCATACCATTCGTCACAATTCTAAACCGGAATTTTGTGGGTTGGGGGGGCAAATCACGTTAAACGTTATGCCTGGATTTGCCCCCTCTTCTCTATTTTTTCCCACCGCTCCAATGTTTCATTGAGTCCCCTATTCCAGCCAACAGCATCACGCGGTTCATCATGCGATCCGGCATCAGGCCCCGGGACAGAGTCCCCAAGTGGAGCGTTTTGGGATACTTGACGATATAGCGGTTTTTCTTGAGGGCCTTATCAACAATCACCCTGGCGACTCCATCATGATTATTTACGCGGGGTATCATTATCTCTCCAAACACATTCAGCTTGCTGCCTTCAAACATGCCGTGTTTTAGGATTCCAGGGTGAACGGATGAAAAATGGACTCCATTCTTTCCATCCACCATGGCCTCAAATCGAAGGGATTCCGTCAGGCCGTACACCGCCCATTTGGCGGCGCAATAGGTGGATAGGTCCGGCATTCCCACCAAGCCTGCTCCTGATGAAATGTTGACGATGTGACCAAAATTTCGCTCGTACATCCCGGGGAGAAAGGCGTAAATGGTATAATACATGGCCAGCAGGTTTACGGAGGTTTCTTTCACTCGCACGGACGGTTCATGTTGGCAGAATCTCCCTGGAACAACCATCCCCGCATTATTGATTAAAATGTCCACCCGCCCCATTTCACGTTCTGCTTGTTTGGCGCAATGATTGACCTGCTTTTCGTCCGAAATATCGCAGAGATGAAAAAAAACACTTCCCTCCCAGGGCGCCAGTTCCCGCCTGGCCTGCTCCATGGCTTTCTCGTTAATATCCCAGATTGTCACCTGACAATCTTCTTTCAAAAGGCGTTTGGTGGTTGCCAGGCCGATTCCCATGGCTCCGCCGGTGATGATGGCTTTAGCGTTTGCCAATTGCGTCATGTTGAGTCCCCTTTCGAATGCACATAATGAAAACAACCGTAAAAAACACACCGAACACAAAGTCATTCACCCCATAGATGGAGTAGAAAAAACCGGTGATTGGGTCTTGTTGATAAATCCAGCAAAGGTCGCCAAAGTGTTCCTTTACCCATCTTCCCCAGACAATGGCGTAAAAGAATTTTTCTATGGCAAAGACCCCCACAATAAACGGCGCATTTTCAAAATGCATCATTACGGAAACATACGCCATGCCCCACAAAACAATAGAAAATACCCCGACATGGGAGCATACTGCCGGATCAAGGGTCTGCATGAAATCATTGGTAAAAAATTTGCTGAAAATGAGAATCCCGATAACATTGACACCTCCCGCCAAAATGAAGCCGAACCTGACCCACTTGTTTTTTTCCATGACATTGCTCCTAACCTTGAAAAAGGGCGAATATTTATGGTAGTTAGGCGTTACAGTTTCAAACGCCATGAAACTCTCCACAGCAAGCTGCGGGGAATTAAACTCGATTAAGATTAAATGAGCTGTAGGGATACTAATCGGATTTGTTTCCATTTTCAGGTCAGAGAAAGCCAATTTACATTCATTGGGCGCCAGAGCCAAAACTATGAAACCTGTTTGTCACGCGAACTCCACGAATATCGGGTCATGGGCCACTGTCATTTTAAGGACCTGTGCATCCCATGGTCTCAATAAAAAGAGGCTTTTGGTTGATGCAGGAATCGATGATAAATGCCTTTCAGACCCTGACGGGAGGATTGGGATAGAGAAAATGGGGCGATTGTGGGAGTTGGCTGTTGAAAGGTCGGGAGACCCCTGTTTGGGCCTGGGAGTTGTAAAATATCTTCATCCCATAACCTTTCACGCCCTTGGGCCAGCGCTACTGGCCAGCCGCAACCTTCAAGAAGCGTTGGAACGCCTTTGTCGGGATTATCCCATTATTAGTGATGAAGTTGAAGTTAGGATTGCTTGGTTGGATGAAGGCATGACTTTATGCTTCACCCCCTTTCCGGGATGCCCTTTACCTGTCGGCCCCTCGGTTGACGCCTTCATGGCTGTCGCAATATCTTACGCAAGGATGTTGGATGATGCATCCCTAAACCCGGTTAAAGTGGAATTTATGCATGAACCCGCAGGAGAGTTAAAAAGGTATACAGATCTTTTTCGCGCGCCGGTTTATTTTGCAAAACCCGATAATCTCATATTGTTCAGTAATCATGATGTCCATCGAACCCTACCCACTGCAAATGCGGAAATCGCCAGACAGAATGACAAGATCGTCATGAATTATCTGGCGCGATATAAGAAAGCCAGGATCGACCAGCAGGTTCGGAGGAAATTGATCGAACTGCTGCCACTGGGGGAGCCCAGTATGGAAATCACGGCAAAATCCCTGGGCATGAGCAGACGAAGCCTACATCGATACCTGCAAAACCAGGGCGCCGCTTTTAGAGATATCTTGGATGACACGCGCAAACACCTTGCAGACCTTTATATCCGACAGCCTCACCTGTCAGTTACGGAAGTGGCCTTCAAACTAGGATATTCAGACTCAAGCAATTTTAGCCGGGCGTTTCGGCGTTGGTTTAACATGTCACCCATTACGTATCGAAAGGATCTTCGTGCTACAAATTGAAGTACTCATTTATAATCCTTTTGCGGATGCGTGGGGAGATTTGGTTGTATTACCCATTAACTTTTTGAAATAACTTTAAATGCAGCCACGACGCGTGAGCGCAAAAAGGGCGTTCGAAAAGATTGTTAAGGCCAGGGATGTCAGGCGGCAAAATGCTCATCTCCACCCCCTTGGCCATGACTGTGGTGGATTTGTAACACTTTAAACCATGGCCCTTCTATGCAGGCGCCGGAAGGGCAGGGGATTGTTCCCTATTGGTGTTTGTCATCGGCGGGTCTTTGTTTGGGCAGGCGAATGATGAATTTGGCGCCTTTACCTGGAGGGGATTCAATCTCCAGGGCGCCCTTGTGATTCTGGGTGATAATGAAATATGAGATCGACAAACCCAGGCCCGTTCCCAACCCCCTGGCCTTTGTGGTGAAAAACGGTTCAAAGATTTTGGCCCGGACATCCTCAGAAATGCCCGGACCATTGTCTTCCACCTCAATACGGACAGCATCCTGCTCGTCCAATACACGCAGCCATAGAGAAGAGTCTCGGCCCTGGTCCTGATTTATTTCCATGGCCTGGGACGCGTTTTTTATAAGGTTGAGCAAGACCTGTTGGATTTTGCCGGGCTCGCAGGGAACCGTGGGTATGCCAGGGGTGTATTCCTTATGAATAGTGATGTTGGTATAATTGGAATTGCGTTGCAGGCTTAAGTCATTGGCTGCTAGTTCTATGGTTTTGTCCATGAGGGCGTCCAGGCTCACCTCTTGCAGGGAGCTTTGCCGGTTCATGCGGCTGAAGTCCAGCATGTTCTCCACAATGGATGCGGCCCTTTCTCCCGCATCTGCAATAAGCTCCAACAATTGCAAGATCCCTCTGTTTTCCAAATATTTTTGCAGGGCTTCCATTTCAAGCCCGCTTTCATCGGCAACCTGCAGATTTTTTTTGCTTTTCCAGGTAAGGCGGTGAAGGACCACCTGTAAATTCTGGATGATCCCGCCCAAGGGATTGTTGATTTCATGGGCCATCCCGGCGGCCAGCCCACCCAGGGATAGCATTTTTTCCGATTGGATCATCATTTCGTCCATGCGAACCTGCTCGGAGATATCATCTATTCGGATGACAGCCCCTTTGTGACCTTCGGAAATCAGGGGGAAAACCGTATAGTCGTAATAGTGCTCGTCTGCAGGGTTATCTCCGGGAATTTTGCTTTGCTTTATGGGATTGCTGCTGGAGATGGCCTCACTCACCATATGTATCTTGTCTGCCATCCTTGGGAGGACTACCTCTATGGGGCGCCCTTCGGCATACTCGGAGGCAATCCCGGTAATCTTTTCAGCCTCCAGATTCCATTGGGTTACAAGGCCGTTTTCATCCGCCGCCACAAGAATTGAGGGCATGGAATTGACGATATTGGAAAGCAGGCTTTGGAGGTGGCGCAGGTCCTGGAGTGCCTGGATGCGTTCGGTGATGCTGGTGACAAAGCCTTCCAGGGCCACAAGTTTCCCGTCCTCGGAATAGATCCCCTGACCTTTTTCCCAAACCCATTTTTCCTTACCCTCTTTGGTGATCAGGCGGTATACCACCAGAAAAGGCGTTTTTTGAGCAACTCCTTCCTGTACTTCCTTCCAGACCATGGCCTGTTCATCGGGATGAATAAGAGAATTGTAGGCAACCATCTGGTTTTTCAGGATTTCATCTGCGTCATATCCGGTCAGGTCCAGGCATCCCTGGCTGACAAACTCCATGGTCCAGTCCGAGTCGTTCCGGCAACGGTAAGCCATGCCCGGCAGGTTGTTCATGAGGGTGGTGAGCTTGCGTTCGCTTTCATGGAGTTCCTTTTCCAGGTTGATTTTGGCTTGATGTTTTTCAACCAGGCGCCACATGCCCTGCATGAGTAGGGTGAACTGGCGAACATCCGTTTCGTTGTACGGCGCTTCCTTGTTACCCACACCGGCGATGGCGACCACCTTATCCCCGGTGATGACAGGCAGGTTAAGGTGCCGTTTGATTTTCACATGTCCCGGAGGATATCCTTTTTTGCCCGGGTGGGGCGCTGAGTAGTCGTTCGTGACTATGGGCCGCCTTTGCCGGAAAGCCTCCCCCCATAAACCGGTTTCCTCCACGTTGTAAACCGTCGGCTTGTCATCCATGGAACATTGTTTTAAAGCGTCTTTGGACCATGCCTGCATAGTAAATGCGGTTTGATCCTCGTTCATGAATGCCAGGTATCCCACCTCGCTTTTTGTCAGGCGTATAGCTTCATCCAGGGAAAAATTTGCTATTTCCTCCAAGGGGGCGTCAGTCATGCAGCTAAGTGTCACCAGGGTTTTAAGACGGGATTGTTCAAATACTACTTCATCCTTTTTTTGCCCGGAAACAAAAAAATTGCGCCCTGACACCTCAATCGCTAAGCATCCAAGGGCTGTGCCCAGCATGGCCAAAAGAATGGTCCAGCCTGAATAACCCTGTGATGAGGTCTTTGTGGTGGAAAAAAGTCCCATGGCCAGGGCAAAGACACTTGCAACCGCCAGTGTTATCGTCAGTTTGGGTCCCTTTGAATTGTTGAAAAAACTCATAAGAAGACCTCGGTAGGTCAAGGCAATCCTAAAAAAACGTAAACAAATCAGGAAAAACATCGGAAGTTATGGTGAAATGAATATTACTCACAGCAAAGAATTCCTGTCAAATTCTTAACCGATCTCAATATTCAAAAAGAGGTTGAAAGTTACGAAAAGGCGGCTATATATGAAAGCCCCGGACCGGGAGGTCCGGGGCCTTTAATAAAAGAATTACTTGTCTTCAGCTTCGGTGGCCCGTGTGTAGGACTTGAGGGCGCACATGTCGCCGCACATGGTGCACACATCCCTTTCATGGTCTTCGGACTGGTGGCGGCGTTTGCGGGCCAGGTCGGGATCAATGGCCAGTTCGAACATCTTCTCCCATTTGAAGTCCCGGCGGGCTTGGGACATGGCAAGATCCCAGTCATGGGCTCCGGGGAGGTTTTTTTCCAGATCGCCAATGTGGGCGGCAATGCGTGAGGCGATGACGCCAGTATGCACGTCCTCGATGCTGGGCAGGTGCAAATGTTCGGCCGGGGTCACATAGCACAGGAAATCCACTCCGCTGGCGGCCGCAATGGCTCCGCCAATGGCGCTCACCAAGTGGTCGTAGCCTGGGGCCACGTCCGTGGGCAGCGGGCCAAGCACGTAGTAAGGCGCCCCGTCGCACAGGCGTTTTTGGGTTTTGACATCTCCGGCGATGCGGTGGAGGGGCACATGGCCCGGGCCTTCTATCATCACTTGGACTCCGGCCTTGCGGGCTCTTTTCGCCAGTTCGCCCAGGATCATCATTTCACTCAGTTGAGCCCGGTCTTCCGCATCATGGATTGCGCCGGGACGCAGGCCGTCACCCAGGGACAGTGTGAGGTCATATTCCACGCAGATGCCCAAGAGCCGATCGAATTGTTCGTACAGGGGGTTTTCCTGCTTATGAATGGCCATCCATTCGGCCATGATGGCCCCGCCCCGGGAAACCATGCCCATAACCCGTTCGCAACCCGCCAGTGTTTTGACCGTGGACCGGATTACTCCGCAATGGACCGTGACAAAGTCCACGCCCATTTTCGCCTGGTTTTCGATTTCCTCAAACAGAGCGTCGGCGGTCATGTCGGCCGTGCCTTTGCCCTGGCACAGCAGTTCGCCGATCACCCGGTATACGGGCACGGTTCCAACAGGGATGGGGGAATTCTCCAACACGGTTTTGAGAACCTTTTCCAGGTCTCCGCCTGTGGAGAGGTCCATGACCGCATCTGCCCCGGCTTTTACTGCCACCTGCAACTTTTCCAGTTCTTCCTCCAGGTTGAAGTGGCTGGGAGAGGTGCCGATATTGGCGTTGACTTTGGTCTTCAGACCTTCGCCAATGCCGCGAGCCGGAAAACTGCGGCCTTTGTTGATGGGAATGATGGCCACTCCGGCGGCGATTTTAGCCCGGATTTCCTCGGGGGTGTAGCCTTCTGCTTCCGCCACCTGGCGCATGGCCTCTGTAATACGGCCTTCACGGGCCCAAATAAGTTGTGTCATGGTCACTGCCTCCAAAAAATAAAAAAGCCGTTTCCCAAAAAAATCAGGAAACGGCAGGGGTAATAAACAAATAACCTCTGGCTCATTTCCCTACGCAGGAATTACCCTGTTCAGGTCTTAAGGGTTGCCGCAAGGGCTCTCAGTCAAGGAACACCCCTAATGAGTCTGGGTCAGTTTAGAAACCCTGCCGATGCTTGTCAAGGAAATGTTGCAGGATTAAAAGTTTCTTGACGGATCAGACCCTGTGACCTATTTTCAAATAATCACGCGTAGTATTGGCTTTTTCATCAATAACCGGCCAAGAAGCGCCGGATTTTTTTTATTTTGGACTTTTTTAGGGAAAGGAAGCGAACTGTAACATGAAATATTCCATAGCCCTTGCGGGTAAAGGCGGCGTTGGTAAAACCACCATCGCAGGCATGCTGGTAAAATACATGATTAGCAAAGGCAAGAAGCCTATCCTGGCCGTAGACGCCGACTCCAACGCCAACTTCAACGAAGTCCTGGGCCTGGAAGTGGAAGAGACTTTGGGCGGCGCCCGGGAAAAAATGAAAAAAGGCGACGTGCCCCAGGGCATGACCAAAGACCTTTTTATTGAAATGAAAATGGAAGAGGCGATTGCCGAGTCCGACAATTTCGACCTCATTGTCATGGGTCAGCCCGAAGGGTCCGGGTGTTATTGCGCCGCCAACTCCCTGTTGATCCGTTTCCTGGAGCGCCTGGCCGAAAATTACAATTACCTGGTTATAGACAATGAAGCCGGCATGGAGCACATCAGCCGCCTCACCACCAAGGACGTGGACATTCTTCTCATTGTGTCCGACCCGTCCAGGCGCGGGCTCCAGGCTGCGGGCAGGATCAACAAGCTGGCCCAGAACCTGAGCATTGGCATGGGCAAGAGTTTTCTTATTCTTAATCAGGCAAAGGGCGCACCTTCCGAGACCCTGCTCAAGGTCATTGAGGACGAAGGCCTGATCCTGGCAGGTGTGGTGCCGGAAGATCCCCTGGTATATGAATTTGACCTGAATGGCCAACCCACGATAGAATTGCCGGAAGATTCCGTGTCACAGCAGGCGGCCTTTGCCATATTTGATCAGATAGTGGAAAAATAAGGAAACCATCCCTTGGAATGCCCCTATCGCGATCTTTTTATCTATTATATCCAGGGCTGCCTGGACCCCCGGTGGGAACACAGGCTGGGGGATGATTTTTTGGGCAACTGGGAGGAAGATGGAACCAGCTTCCTGTTTTTCTCCCAGCCCGCCCGGAAGGCGGTCTTTGACCTTGTAAGCCAAAATCCGGGATTGGTTTTACTGGATGACTACAGCATGCCTTATACCCAGTGGCAGCAGGATTATGATCAGATTCTGGATATTGGCAGATTCTCCGTGTGCGCGCCCTGGATGGGCCATGAGGTTCCGCCCGGTAAAACCAGGCTTTGGATGGACCCGGGAGTGGTTTTTGGCACAGGCACCCATCCCACCACTCGGGATTGCATGCTGGCCCTGGAATTGCTCTATGGGGAAGTAAAACCCCGGCGTGTTCTGGATCTCGGCACGGGAACCGGGCTTTTGGCTTTGGCCGCCGTGGCACTTGGGGCTCAGGAAGTGGTTGCCGTTGACCTCAACCCATTGGCTGCCAAAACCACAGCCCGCAATGTGGAGTTAAATGACATGGGAAATGCAATTCAGGCTGTCCGCGGCAGCGCCCTGGATTATCTATTGGAACCGGCTGATCTGGTGGTGGCCAATATTCATTATGCGGTCATGAAGGATATGGTGTCCAACCCCTCGTTTTTGCGTGGAAAGCAGTTCATTTTGTCCGGACTCCTACGCTCTGAGATCCGGGATATCAAAGAAAAAATCATAAGATTGGGAGCCGCAGTCCATAAGGAGTGGGAACAGGAAAATACCTGGTTCACCATAATGGGCGCAGGACAGAACGGATGATGTCTCCCCGGGCCCGGAACCTAAGGGCGTTTTCCATGAGAGGAAGTTGCCATGTTCATCAAGTGTTGGGGTTCGAGAGGGTCCATCCCGGTTTCCGGTAAAGATTATTTGAAATACGGTGGCGATACCACGTGCATGGAAATCCGGAGCAAGAACGGGCATGTGATCATTGTGGATGCAGGCACGGGAATCCGCCGCCTTGGCAACCAGCTTATGGAAGAAAATTGCTTTGAGTACGATTTTATCTTCACCCACGCCCACTGGGATCACCTTATGGGCTTTCCCTTTTTCAAGCCTCTGTATAAAAATGCGGCCAACATCCGCATGCAAGGTTGTCCTTTCGCCAAACAGTATGTGGAAAAACTCATCTCCCGGGTTATGGCGCCGCCAAATTTTCCTATCCGCCCCACCGCCATCATGGCCAATGTGGAGTACATGCCCGTATGCCCCATGAGTTTTGACATCGACACCATTACCATTACCCCCATTCCCATTACCCATCCTAACGGGGGCTCCGGCTACAAGTTCGAAGAGGACGGCAAGTCCTTTGTTTTTTTAACCGACAACGAACTGGGCTATCCCCATAACAACGCCAAAACATTTGAGGATTATTTGGAGTTCTCCAGGGGGGTTGACCTGCTCATCCACGATGCCGAATTCACTCCCAAGGAATATGAGCTAACCCGAGGGTGGGGGCATTCCGTTTATCCCAGAGTTGTGGAACTGGCTACCTTGGCGGGAGTTAAGGAGTTGGGCCTTTTTCACCTTAATCAGGATCGGTTTGACCAGGATATGGACCGAGTGGTGGAAGATTGCCGGAACATCCTGACACAGCAAGGGTCGGATACCCAGGTTTCAGCGGTTGCCTGTGACCAGGTTTTCGAGTTATAATCAACCTGTCCGAATCAGACTTAAAAAATAACCATAACCACAAGGAGATTCCTTATGGAATTGAAATCCGTGCGTCTGGAAATCCCGGCAGAAGCCAATATCATTGTGGGTCAGTCCCACTTCATCAAAACCGTTGAAGACCTCTACGAAGTCATGGTGGGTTCGGTGCCCGGCGTGGACTTTGGCTTGGCTTTTTGCGAAGCCTCCATGGAATGCCTTGTGCGCACCGATGGAAATGACCAGGAACTCATTGAGGCTGCCGTTAAAAACGCCCTGGCGGTGGGGGCTGGCCATACTTTTTATTTGCTCATGAAAAAGGCTTACCCCATCAACGTGCTCAATGCCGTCAAGTGCTGTCAGGAGGTGTGCAGCATTTATTGCGCCACCGCCAACCCGGTGGAGGTGATTGTGGCTGTGAGCGAGCAGGGGGCCGGCATAATGGGTGTGATAGACGGGTTTGCTCCCAAGGGCGTGGAAAACGATGAAAACAAGGCCGCACGCAAGGATCTTTTGCAAAAAATCGCATATAAAAGGTAACCCATGGACGAAATGATTCAAAAGGCGGCCCGGGATATTAAAAACGCCCGGAGCGTGGTGGCCCTGACCGGTGCCGGAGTGTCCGTGGAAAGCGGTATTCCTCCGTTTCGGGGCAAGGGCGGCCTGTGGGAAAAGTTCGATCCCATGGAAATAGCCCATATTGATTCCTTTTTGGCCAACCCGGAAAAGGTATGGAGAATCCTGGTGGCTGAAATGAAAGGCATCATAGACAAAGCCAAGCCCAATGATTTACATAAAGGCATGGCGAAGCTGGAGGAAACCGGCAACCTGAGCTCCATCATCACCCAGAATGTGGACGGGCTTCATCAGGCAGCCGGCAGCAAGGATGTCATCGAATTCCACGGAACATTCGCCATGCAGCGCTGCATGGAATGCAACAAGAGCATACCCACCAGCGAGGTATCCCTGGAAGTTATTCCCCCCAGGTGCTCCTGCGGTGGAATGCTGAGGCCTGACTGCGTGTTCTTTGGCGAGATGATCCCTACAGACGCCCTGTGGCGTTCCCGGGATCTTTCCGAGCAATGTGACCTCATGCTGGTGGCAGGCACCTCCGCCGTTGTGGAACCCGCAGCCAGTATGGCCCGCATTGCCAAATCCAGCGGAGCCGTTGTGGTGGAGATCAACATGGAGCGTACCCCCCTTACGGGCCGGGTGGCGGACTACTCCTTGTTTGGCGGGGCAGGGATGACAATGAACCGCATCCTGGCGGAAATGGGCCTGTGAAACCCAGTGTGCTAATGCGGGAGCAGGCGGCGTGAAGGTCTTTGCCATTATTCAGGGCGCCCTGGGGGACGGAATCATGGCCCTGTGGGGCCTGAAGGCGGTGGCGGACCACACAAGCTGTCTGCTGAGCTTGGTTTGCGCCCCTGGTTTGGGCGCTTTGGCCATGGACCTGGGCTTGGCCCAATCCGCCTATTCTGTCCAGTCGCCGGAAATGGCTTCTCTCTATGGGGTTGATCCCTCCCCTTGGGTGAAGGATCAAATTCAATCTCATGACGTGGTCCTGGTTTTTTCGTTCTCAAAGGACCTGTTCCAATCTGTTGATGCCCTGGCTACAAAAGCCGTTCAGATCCTCCCCAGACCCTTGGCGGGCGAAACAATCCATGTCCTGGATCATATCCTTGGCCATCTCCATAAGGCGGGTATGGTAAAATATTCATGCCTGAAACAACACAATGCGCTGCCAAATGTTTTTGACCTACACTCCCTCCATACCCGAAAACCTGACTCACCCGTGTTGATCCATCCCGGATCAGGCAGCCCGAGGAAAAACTGGTCACTGAACCATTTTGCTGATTTGTACTTTGCCCTGGAAAGCAAGGGAATTCCCGGAAAATTTGTCCTGGGACCGGACGACCATGCACTTGAAATTCCCTTAAGAGAATTACTGCAGGATGCTGTTTTAAAACAACCGGAGTCTGTTCTTGAGTTGAAGGCCTGTTTGCTGGATAGCAGGGCATATGTTGGCAATGATTCCGGCGCCACCCACTTAGCAGCCATGTTGGGCGCGCCCACGGTGGCGATCTTTGGTCCGTCCGATCCGGCCCGGTGGCGTCCTGTAGGGTCCCGCGCCTGTGTTTTGCAGCCCTCCCTAACCTGTGATCCCTGCTTTGAAACTCTGTCGGAAAATTGCGAAAATGTCCTTTGTTTGCAAAACACAAGCCCCGGGGCGGTCTTGAAGGCTTTGGAGGATTTGGGCGTTCATTTACCAATCGCGGTCTGTTGACATTGCCCCCGTTCTAAGGCATGTTTGCTGCTGCTACTTGCATCTCGCGTGAGCATGAGGTGGTTCTTTCAGGTCAACAAGAGCGGGATTTTCCGCCTTTTTTTTGAATGGGATTACACGATGTCACAATCCATATTTTCCCTGCGAAGCTCCATAAGAAACCCTGTGGGGAATGGAATGAAATGCCCTGAATGTGGGGGGCGGTTGTACCTCAACCGCTCCTGACGCGAGGTCAAATTCTTTTGCAGGTCCTGCAAAACTCAATTCAATCTTGAAAAACTAAGTGAACTGCTGGATGACGACCTGGAAGATCTGTTGGCCTCCATCCCGTGCGATAGGTTATAGGGCAGGAAATTCGGACAGCACCGCGGCGATTGGCAGGTTTCAGGCTGCAAACCCCCTGGTTACAGTTGCATCACGGCGAGATACCGCCTGGTCCACGGCCTGGGCCAGAATGTGCGTTTGCACGGGTTTTTCCAGATAGGCGGCAAGTCCCAGGTCAGGAGCCTTTTGCCGGGTGATGTCCACGGAGTAGCCGGTCACCAGGATTATGGGAAGATCCGGTCTGATTTTGAGCATTTCTCTGGCCAGGTCGATTCCTGTCATGTTGGGCATGGTCTGGTCCGTGACCACCGCATCGTATGTGTGCGGGCTGCCCATGAAGATTCTCAGGGCTTCCAGGCTGTCGTTTGTTGAGGTCACCTGATAGCCCCAATGGACAAGGGTGGCCTCTTCCATCAATGTGATCGGTTCTTCATCGTCCACAATGAGAATGTGTTTGTTGCCCGTAGCAGGCGCCGGTATCACCAAGTCCTCCAGGTTCACCTTTGGCTTGTCGTTTACTATGGGAAAATATACCTCGAATTCCGAACCATTATCCCTTTGACTTTTAACGTGGATGGCCCCATGGTGATTTTTGACTATTCCGTAAACGGTCGCCAGACCCAATCCATTCCCATGTCCATTCAATTTGGTAGTAAAATAGGGCTCAAAAACACGATTTTGGGTTTCCATGTCCATACCAACCCCGTCATCACGCACTGACAAACAGGCATATTTTCCTTTGGGAATTTGCAGCAATTCAGCTTTTGAACGGTCCAACGCCACTTCCTGCAGCCGGACTTCCAGCAATCCGCCTTTATCCATCATTGCCTGGGAAGCATTGGTGCAGAGGTTCATGATAATCTGGTAAATTCGGGTGGGATCAGCCATGACAGTCCCGCAACGGACGTCGATTTCCTTTCGGATTTCAATGGTGGAGGGGATGGAACTGCGCAACAACCCCATGGCTTCCTTAATGACCGGATGAATGTGAATGACCTGGGGCTCGTGTTCTGTCTGGCGGCTGAAGGAAAGAATCTGGTCCACAAGCCTTGCAGCGCGCTTGTGGGCATTGATGATTTGTTTGAGGCTTTTATGAATCCGGGAGTCTGGTTGAGCGTCCTCCATGGCGATTTCCGCAAAACCCATGGCCCCGAACAGGATGTTGTTGAAATCGTGGGCTATGCCTCCGGCCAGGGTGCCGATGGCTTCCATTTTCTGGGCATGGCGTAAGGCGGTTTCAACGCTCTTGCGTTCATTTATCTCGTGTTTTAGGGCATAATTGGCCTGCGCCAGTTCTTCAGTACGCCCTTTTACCATTTCTTCCAGTTCCGCTGTTTTCATGGTTGCCTGTCTGGCTAATTTCCACTTTTGGGCCAAGGCGCTGGACAATTGGGCCACTTCGGCGGCGTCAAAGGGTTTTTTCAGGATTAAAAGGCTTTCTGTATGTCCCAGGTGTTGCCGGATTTCCTGCCATGAGTAATCCGAATATGCCGAGCAAATGATGACCTGGATATGGGGGTCCACGCTCCAGATATTTTTAATGGTTTTAAGGCCATCCCAACCGGGCGGCATGCGCATGTCCACAAAAGCCACGGCATAAGGGCGACCTTCATCAAGGGCTGCCTTAACTTTTTCAAATCCTTCCTGGCCTTGCAGTGCGAAATCCAAATCATAATGATGATCATGGACAGGAACATTCCGGTTTTCTCCAAACAGTTCCTCTTCCATGGCATCTAAAGTGGGGTTGTTTTCCCTGTCATGGTTCAAAATGGTCTTGAAATCGTTGTGGATGTCTGAATTGTCGTCAATAATCAAAAGACGGAAGGGTTCCGGAATAGGACTCAAATTCATAGCGCCTCGTCTAACCATTTGATATCAAAAAGTTATGTGGAACGTGAATAAATTGCGGCGGGATCGGCGAATACCTGTCCCCATTTTGCTTTCGGCATGATGGCTGTTTTTCTTGAATATTGACTTTTACTGAGATCATGGATATTTATCAGAAACAATAATTTGAAAAGGAATGGGATATGGAAGAAGACCGGCTGGAAAAGGATATGACAGACGAAGAATGGGAAAACCGCAAACTGTGCAGCGATGGCGCCTGCATTGGCGTTATTGGCCCGGACGGCCGTTGCAAGGAGTGCGGCAAGCCCTATGGTGGAAACCTTGATACAGAGGGGGCTTTTTCGGGCCAGGAGGATTTGGAGGACGAGCCGATCCAGGAGGATGAGGAAGCTGCGGATGGCTATCAGGATTCCCCGGATGAATCTGACGATTCTTCCTTACCTGATGAAGAATGGGAAAACCGCAAGCTGTGCAGCGATGGCGCCTGCATCGGGGTTATCGGTCCGGACGGCCATTGCAAGGAATGCGGCAAGCCCTATCAAGATTAGAGGGCAAATCCCGACTTGATTTTTGGCTGATTTAATCCATGGCTTTAAGGGGATGTATGGATGGGATTTTAACCAAAAAGCCAATCCGTTTTCCACTCAATACGCAGATCCTTCTTATTTTCCGTAGGCTTCCAGAATCTCCTTGGCTTTTTCAAAGATAACCTGTGAGACATTATCTTTGGTTTGATAATAACAATTCGTGTAGACGACAATATGCACACCCCGGGTGGTGAACATCTGGGTCTGGTAACCCAACACCGAACCATTGTGCCCAATATCATTACCCGCAGCCAGAATGCCCAGGCCGTACATGGCCACCCCGCCCCCTTCCTCGCCCATATCCACCAGTTGGAATTGCTGGTCAAAGGCATCCTGGGTTAACAGCCTGCCCGTGGTGAGGGCTTCCACCCACACCAGGAGGTCCGCCGGGGTGGAAATAATGCTACCCGCAGCCCAGACGGCGGTGGGGCTTTGGATGGAATAGTCGTAGAGCAGGCCGTCCTTGTCTCTTTCAAAATACCCGTGGGCGAAGTCGCCTGGGAAACCTGTTTGCACGGGAACCACACTGTTTTGCATGCCTAGGACATCGAAGATATTTGTCTGGATAAAATCTTCGTAGTTCTGGCCGCTCACCGCTTCGATAATCAGCCCCAGTAGGATGTAATTGGTGTTTGAATACAGGAATGTCTGACCCGGAGGGGCGTTCAGACCGCAATCCAGGGAGATTGCCACGAGCTCTTGGGGCGTCCAGGAACGGGTGGGCTGGTCGATGAGCACATAGAAAAAAAAGCTGCCTTCATAGGGGCAGGCCACGTAGTCTTCCAGGCCGCTGGTGTGGTTCAAGAGCATTCGGACGGTTATCTGATTGCCGTAAACCGGGATCAGACCCGGCAGGATGGACTCCACGGCGCCGTCCAGGGAAAGCAGGCCTTGTTGATAGAGGATCAATACCGCCGAGGCCGTGACGGTCTTGGAGGCGCTTCCTATGCGGAACAGGTGTTGGGGCGTGAGGGGCGTTTGGGTTTTTCGGTCAGCCAAGCCTGAGGCATAGGAGAAGACCGAGCCGTCTTCATACCTGATGGCCATGGCTGCTCCCGGAGCTTGGTATGTGACGATGACCTCATTGAGCATGTGCCGCAATGCCTGGGGTAGGGAGTAGCCTTCGAAACCATCATCGTCCGAACATGCGGTGAAAAGAATAAGGAAAACAAGGCAGAGCAGGGTGAAAAGTCTTTTTTTGCTGAAAGCAGGCATGGATCGTCCTTTGATTTTTTGAATGGATAGCATCTGCCGCTTTTCAAAGCGACAACCGGGTATAAAGGACAGGAAACCCGGAAGAAATAGTCCTGTCCTTAAAAGACAGGGCTATGCAAGATCAATGCCAATAGTGGAGTTTAAGGGACAGCTTGGTTTACAGCCGGAGGCGTGGCCTCCGGCTGCTGTGGTTGAGGCTTATTTTTTATCGGGTGTGTCGGGCACTTCCTCCCAGCCTGAGATCATGGCCTTGATGTGGGCCATGATGGTATGGCCGGTGGTTGTCATGTACACATGGACAATGACAAAGGCCAGGAGCAAAAAAGCTCCGCACATGTGGATGGCTGCCAGGGTTCCCAGGTGCATGTTGATCCCCCAGGCTGCCCAGTGGTTGAAGGTGTAATACAACAGCCCCGTAACGATCTGCAGGGGCACCAGGATTAGTGAGATGCCCAGGTAGGTCAGGCGCTGCAAGGGGTTGTGCTTGGCCCTTTCGGTCTTGGGAACCGGATGGGGGTCTCCCCTGAAGATGCCGATGCTGTAGTACAGGGCCACGGTCACCAGTTTTTTGGTGGTGGGAATGTATTGCTTCCATTCGCCGGTTGTGGCTTCCCAGAATAGGATGAAAATATACAGGATCAGCCATGTCCAGGCGGCGGTGTTATGGAGTTCCACGGCTTCTTCATATCCAAAAATCTGATAGACGCCATGGACTTCCAGGCCTGTAAACAGAAGGAAAAGGATTAACAGGGACTGGCCCCAGTGCCAGAAGCGCTCGAAGCGCGTGTACAGATAGGCTTTTTTCATGGGTGTTTGGTTCATGTTATTTCCCCTTTCCGCCGCCTTTGGAGGCAAAACGCAGTAAGCCATGGCCCAAAACTCCAATAAGGGACGCAAGAACGATGAACCAGCCCAGATAATCCACAAAACTGCTGGCATCCCGGCCGGGCAGGTAAAAGCCTGTCAGGCTTGCCAGGCGTCCCTTGGGAGCGTGGCAGGCATCGCATGAAAGGGCCATTTCCTTGGGGGCCACCATGTGGGTGGTCTGGTACAGGTACTCGGTGCTGATAAAATCGTACTCCCCGGAGTAGGGCAGTTCCGCATAGTCCATACCGGCCTGGATGGCCTTGCTCCAGTCGTAGCCTTTCCAGTAGGCAGCGCCGTCTTTGCCAAAGAGATGGGGAACCACAAAGGTGTTGTTGCCCTTGTCAAAGGGTTGCTTGCCCCTGTGGACCTTAAATGGGAAGATACGGGCATCGGGGTCGTCGTAAGAACCGCTGGGGGTGTTCATTACAATGGGTTGCTGGGCCGGGTCGATTTTATCCGTGAGGGTGAGGTAGGTGAGTTTGCCGTTGAACCATTTGTATTCCGGCGTTACGTTTTTCTCCCACACAAAATCGCCTTTCATACCGTCATAGATATTGCGTCCATCCTTTTTGATAACAAGGGGCTTGCCCTTATCATCTTTTTTGCCGGCCGTGGACCAGTCCCAGGACATTTTTGTGGAATGCTCCCGGGCGAATTCCGGAATGTGGCAGGTTTGACAAGCCACCTTGTCCGTATGGTCGTTGAGTTTGGCCTCGGTTTTATGGGGTTTTTCCGAATGGCAGGAGTAGCAGGTGATGCGGTGGATCAGGTCCGAATCCAGCAGGCTTCTGCGGTCGGTCATGGTGGTGCCCTTGTAGCACCGTCCTGAAACAGCGTGCTGCACCGTGGTGTGGCACCGGGTGCAGGTGAAATTTTCACCGTCCTTGTTCATGTGGATGTCCAGGTTCCGGCCCGGTTGGAGCATGCTGGAATCCAGGTCCCCGTGCTTGACGCCTTCGCCCCCGCCGCCGAAGAAGTGGCAGACGCCGCAGTTTTTACGGGTGGGCAGGGCCACGGACTGGGAAATTTTGGCCAGGTCCGGCGGCTGCCACATGTTACCCTGAAAGGGTGTGGGCTCGGTAATCACGTGCCCGGCCTTTGTGGGGAATTTTTTGTAGGTTCCGGTCTGCTCATGGCAAACCAGGCAGTCCACGTTTTCCTGCACGGAAAAATCAAAGTCTTTGTCCTTGTAACCGTATCCGGCGTGACAGGATGTGCAGCGTGGTTCGTTGGAATAGATGCTGATGCAGAAATTGTTGACCACGTATCCGCCCTTGCCCAGTTTGGCCTCGGGTTTGGCGGCCGGACACAACCATTTCCAGTGGATGGTTTTCTGGAATTGCTCCGCAGCCTCATTGTGACAGCTCAGGCAGGCTTTGGTGACTTCCGGGCCTGTTTTGAAATCCTTTTGCAGGACCTCGAATTTGGAATGATCCGCCGTGTTGTTGGGGGAGTTGGGATTCCCGAACGGCGGCTTTGGAGCTGTTCCTCCATCCCCGGTCGCCGCGCTGGCGGACAGGGCCAATCCCAGTCCTGTGGCCAGGCAAGCGACCAGCAATGCAATGCCAAGTTTTTTGTACATAAAGCCTCCCCTTGTTAAAAGATTAAGTGGTGGCGTCCTCCTCGCACCACCCGGTGTGAAATAAAAGAAAACCCAAACACGAGAATAAAAAGAGCATGGCGAAGCCCAGGTGGGCAAAATCGATGAACATGGTGAAGTTGGGCGAAAAAACAATGTCCGGCATGTTTTTTAAAACCCGGAATATCCCGGTGACAACCAGGCCGACCAGGAAGATGACCCTGGCCCATCCGGATCTGGTGAGGGAATAATAATGTCTTCCGCGCATGAAATAGCCGGTGATCTGGTAGGCGATAATAAAGAAAAGCAGGCTGGCCCCAATATAGTGAATGGCGTGGGTGACAAAAAAATTTGCGGACCAGCCAAGGCCCGGGATGTCAGCCAGATAATAGCGTTTGAAAATGGGCATTTGTCCAAAGCCGGTGAACGCCAGCACGGCCACCACGGCCATGTAAAAGCGTGTCATGGCCTTGGACGGATAGGGATTGCAGGCGGCCTTTTCCATGGTCACGACTCCTTGTTATCCTGGGAAGATTTCTGTTTGGAAAAACCGGTGAACTTGATGAATCCGGCGACGATTCCGGCAATGGGCGCCAACAGCAGGGCCATGCCCAGGTTATCGGCCAGGGCCATGGAGTCGGCCACGGGCTCCATGTGGGGCATGCCGGGGCCTTTTTCCAGGGCTTTGTTCAACTCTTCAAAGGGTACGGGGGAAACGTACAGGGTGTTTGTGCCGCCGTTTTCCGTTTCTCCGTAAATATAGCCGTTGATCTCCTTGGCCCTGGCATGGGCCGCTGCAATGATTTCGTTCCGGGGACCAATGGTCTGCACGTCTTCCGGGCAGGCTTCAATGCAGGCTGGAACAAGACCCTGATCTATCCGGTCAAAACACCGGTCGCATTTGAACATGGCGCCGTTGCCTGCAAAATTGGGCAGGACCTGCAAATACGGCCCCACGCCCGTCTGGCGCTCGGGAATATCCCAGGGGCAGACCATTTTGCATTTGGCGCCCCCCAGGCAGATGTCCGGGTGGATGCGGGTGATGCCGTTTTTCAGTTTGCGGGCCGCTCCAAAAGGACAGAGGTCGGCGCAGGGCGGATTGGTGCAATGCATACAG
Organism: Desulfatibacillum sp.; assembly: GCA_016342355.1. Classification (GTDB taxonomy): domain Bacteria; phylum Desulfobacterota; class Desulfobacteria; order Desulfobacterales; family Desulfatibacillaceae; genus Desulfatibacillum. The sequence goes on along the minus strand of JAEINP010000020.1, from coordinate 21,895 downwards.
CGGCGGGGCACAGTAAGGGTGGTTTCCTCGCCGTTAATGTTGACGGTGGCGTATTGGATGAACAGCCAGTTGTAGGGAGTCAGGCGGTCGTCCACGTCCCGTTTGTCGGACCAGTCAGCCGTCCTCACTCTGGGGGGATACATTTTGGGGAAGGGCTTTTTGGGTTCGGGGAATTTGCGGCCGTTGGTTTCGCGGCAGGCTTCCACGCATGCCCCGCAACCTATGCATTTGCCAATGTCGATGAGGGTGGCCAGTTCCCCGGCGCCCACCCCCTTGGCGGAAGCGGGCAGGGGGACCGCGGAAGCGCCCATGGCTCCGGCCGTTGCAATACTGCCTTTTATAAAGGATCTGCGGGAAATTTTTCCCATGGTCCGTCTCCTTGTGGCTTATAATTTTTTTACCAACTGATTGGCTGCTGTCAGCAGGGGGTCCCAAACCGGTCCGAAAGGCGGCGCATAGGCCATGTCGGTCAGGCTGAAGCCATCCACGGTCATGTGATTATGCAGGGCCACGGCTCCGGCGTTGATGCGGTGGGCGACCCCTTCCTTACCAACCATCTGGATTCCCAAAAGACGGCCTGATTTTTTGTCTCCCACCATATGCACCCAGATGGTACTGTTTCCGGGATGGCTGTGGGCGCGGGATCGGGCCTTTATGGTGACGCTGGCCGGATCAAATCCGGTCTTTTCCGCCTCGCGCATATTCAGACCTGTGCGGGCCACTTCCAAGTCAAAGACCTTGAAAACCGCAGACCCCACAATTCCGGGTAGCTCCACGTTTTTGCCGTTCACGTTGTCCGCCACGGCCCAGCCTGCCCGGTTGGCGATAAGGGCCAGGGGTATCCAGGTTTTTTTGCCTGTTACCACATGGTAGGCGTCTGCGCAGTCTCCGGCGGCATAGATATTTTCGTCCGAGGTTTTAAGGCCCCGGTCCACGCTGATGGAGCCCCCCACGCTGGTTTCCAGCCCGGCCTTTACAGCCATTTGGCTATTGGGGGTGATGCCGATGGCGGGAATAAGCAGGTCCGCCTCCAGAGATAGGCCAGGGCAGGTGATGGTCAGGCCGGAAGCGGTTTTTTCCACCTTGGTGAGGTCGTGGCCCAGGTGGAGTTTTACCCCGTGGGATTCCACTTCCTTTTGTACTTGCTCCGCCAGATCCCGGTCCATCCAGGGCAGGAAAAACAGGCCGGGCTTCACCATGGCCACCTCAACACCCCTTTCCACCAGAGCTTCGCACATTTCCAGGCCCACATAGCCCATGCCCAGGATCACGGCTTTTTTTACGTTGGAAGCAGTAATGAACGCCTTGATTTTCCGGGCGTCATCCAGGCTTTTCAGGGGCAATATGCCGGGGTTGTCCATGCCTTCCACGTCGGGGATTATGGGAGAGCCTCCGGTGGCGATGAGGAGCTTGTCGTAGGTGAAACTAAAATCCTTGCCTTGGGAGGTCATGCCGGTGACGGTTTTTGCCTGGGGATCAATGGCCCTGGCTTCGTGGCCGGTTCGGAGATCAATCCCCTGTTTATCCCGGAAGGCCTGGGCGGTTCGCACCACCAGGTCTTCCACGTCCCTGGATGAATTGGCGATGTTATAGGGCATGCCACAGGCGCTATACGATACGTCCGAGGTTTTTTCCAATACAATGGCTTCCATGTCCGGGGAGTGCCTTTTAGCCCTGCTGGCAGCGCTCATGCCTGCCGCATCCCCTCCAATAATTAAAAATCTCATGAAAAAGAATTCCTCCTGATTATGCGTTGTACTGTATTTGCTGCGTTAAATGCACCACTGCCGCAACTCCTGGAATGGAAGTGCGGCGGGTGTTTTGCAAAATTTGAAAAACCGTCCTCAACCCCTTGGGGTTCCTTATTGGGGCTTTTCCGGGACCGGAACCAAAATCTTCGGTTTGTCTGCTTTTGGAGCAAATATTTTTTCGGAAAATTTTACGTACCAAGCGGCAGACTGCACCTGAATAATGTAAGCCACGGCAATGACCAATGCCGCGGTGGAACCCTGTGGGCCGAAGGCGTTGATGGAAATGGCAAGGGCGATGGACAGATTGCGCATGACAGATCCGTAGACCATTGCCTTGGCGTCCTTTTCATTCAAAAGCCATTTCCCCAAAATTGTGCTTAATGAATAATTTATAGCATAGAGTATGCCAAGTGGCAATAAAATGTACGCCAGCATTTGGGGAGAGGCCGCAATTGCTTTGGCCTTGAGGGCCATGGCCACAAAGACAATGCCCAAAACCCCCACCGTGGAAAGCCCGGGAAACCGGGGCGCCAGGTGTTGCTGGAACTGCTCCTGGCCGTATCTTTTTATCAGGGCCTGTTGGGTGGCAAAGCCCGCCGCCATGGGCAGAAACACGATAAACAGGATTTGCGTCATAACCGCCGCCATATTCACTTCCAACTCCGCGCCCATGAAAGCCTTCACATAAAAAGGGGTGGCAATGGAACCCAGGGTCAAGCCTATGACGGTCATTTTGATGGCCGCAGCCACGTTTCCGTTGGCGAAACCCGTCCAAGAAATGGTCATGCCGCTGGTGGGCACAAGGCCCGCCAGAAGCAGGCCCAGGGCCATATAGGGCTGGTCCGGGAAGAACCACTTGCCCAGGCCATAGGCCACAAAGGGGATCACGCCGAAATTGACAATCTGGGTGATTATCTGGGCTTTTGCATCCCCGCCTTCAAAAACCTTTTTGATCTTGAGGTTGACCATCATGGGATAAACCATGAGAAAGGTCAGGGGGATGATAGCCGCCTTCATATACGAGGCTTGGGTGAAAATGCCGAAGGCCAAGCCCAGCAGCATCATGACAGTTATTGCAAAAATAAGGTTTTTATTGATTTTCGCCAGGATTTTCCACACAGTTTTTCTCCTGCTCAGGCTGCTTGAGAGTCAATGTCTTTGCCGCCCTTTTTGTCCATGAACCAAATGGGGCAGGACGGCCTGAATTTGCAGTGGACATTGGGGCTCATGCACTTGAGGCAGTCCTCACACAGGTAGACTCCGTTTTTCATGCACATGTAGCTGGTTTCCCTGTCAGGATGATTGGTGCATTTTCCCATAACTGTCCCTCCTTTGATACCTGAACTTTATATCAGCGCACTTTCCAGGGCCGCGGACAGGGTTTTTTTCGTCTGGAGGCCGATGAAGCGTTCCACCTCTTTGCCGTCCTTGAACACCACCACGGTGGGGATGCTGGAAATGCCCAACCTGGCTGCCGTGTCGCGGTTTTCGTCCACATTCATTTTGGTAACCAAAGCGCGTCCTGAAAAGGTTTTTTCCAGTTCCTTGATGATGGGCTCCTGGGCCTTGCAGGGGCCGCACCATGTTGCGAAAAAATCCACCAGGGACACGCCTTTTCCCGTTACCTTTTCAAAACTGTGTTCGTTGATTTCCATGAATTTGTCCTCCTGGTTAAAGGGTTTTTTGTCTCCCGGTTTGATTATAAAGCAAAACCAGTGCCAGTGTGAATTCCGGGGGAAAAATTTGTGAGAGTGAGTCATAACTATTTTAAATTACAAGGGGGGGGTGCCCAAAAAAAATTGTGGAGCGTGTTGAATATGCGGCTTGACGAAAAGGGTAACGTAATTTATGTTAATCGGTAACGTTACAATTCGTTACCTAACCGGAGAAAGATTATTCATGAAAACCAGCAATCACCAAATCTGGGACCTGCGCTTTGTCAACCTCATCATGGATTCCATGGCCGAGGGAGTCTTTACTTTGGATTCCCAGGGCCGCGTCACCTCTTGGAACCGGGCCATGGAAAGGATATCCGGCTATAAGGCCCGGGAAGCCCTGGGCAAGACCTGTCAGATGCTCCAGTTTGACCAGTGCGTGCAGCAGGGATGCCCCACCAGTTTCCAGGATTGCGGGGTGCGGAAGTATAAGAAAGGCGTGAGCAAGGAATGCGCCCTGCGCCATAAGGAAGGGCATGATGTGCCTGTGATCAAGAATGCCCGGCCAGTTTTCAATGAACAGGGGGTGATGGAAGGCATTGTGGAAACCATCACGGATCTCACCGAGATCAAAAGGGCTAGGGAAGAAGCAGAAGAAGCAGCCCGCCGTTTAGGCGAGTTGCACAATTTTTCCAACATTGTGGGCAAGAGTCAGGGGATGATGCAGGTTTTTTCCGCCATCAAGGCGGCAGCGGCCAGTGACGTGAGCGTTTTGGTGACTGGGGAGTCTGGCACGGGCAAGGAATTGGTAGCCGGAGCCATCCATTTTCATAGCAATCGGGCCGCGGGGCCCTTGGTGACTGTGAACTGTTCCGCCCTTTCCGAGACCCTTTTGGAGAGCGAATTGTTCGGCCATGTGAAGGGAGCTTTCACCGGAGCGATTCGGGACCGGGTGGGGCGGTTTGAGCAGGCTACGGACGGCACGGTTTTCCTGGATGAAATTGCGGAACTCAGCCCTTCGGTCCAGATACGGCTTTTACGCGTCTTGCAGGAGCGGGAAATCGAAAGGGTAGGGGAGTCGTCCATTCGCAAGATCAACATCCGGGTGATAGCGGCCACACACAAGAATTTATTGGCCCAGGTGCAGGAGGGCCTGTTTCGTCAGGATCTTTACTATCGGCTCAAAGTCTTTCCTATCCATATCCCGCCCTTGCGGGAACACAGGGAAGACATCCCCCTTTTAGTCAACCATTTCCGGGTTTTGCAAAATGAAAAGACTGGTAAGGAACTGTCCGGGGTTTCGCATGCGGCGTTGAGGCTGCTCATGGACTACCCGTGGCCGGGCAATGTGAGGGAACTGGAGAATGCCATGGAGCACGCCTTTGTGCTGTGCGCCTCCGGTGAAATCGATGTGGAGGACCTGCCTGTGGAGATCCGGGAAGCCGGGCCGGTCTTTTCCGCCCTGGCTATGGGGCATGCCCGTTCCTTTCCTCAGCAAATCACCCGGGAATTATTGCTGGAAACACTTCACGAAAGCGGATGGAACAAGGCCGAGGTAGCCAGGAGATTGGGCAAGAGCCGAACTGCTATCTGGAAATACATGAAAAAATGGGAGATTCCCCTTAGACAATAAATTTGGAGATTTGGAGCTTGATTGAGGGAGAATGCCGGGGTGTTTTCGGGTAAAATTCGTTTTAATTCAAATATAATTATCATTATATTTAAGAGCCAAGCATTATTTTAAATGCATTAAATTTTTTGTTTTATGACAATTATTGTCATTTATCATGATGAGTCATGTAGGAGTCCAACCGGTATATTTTTTAGTAAATGTGCAATATTTGTTTAGAAATGTGGAAAAAACCGATTCCTTATGCTATTTAGTAATAAATATATTCGGCGTCATTTTAATTGTGAATTCTTGCCTCGATTCCTCCGGGGTTTGTTTCAAACCTATAGTCTGTCATAGGCCCTAAAGAACCCAGCCAGGGGCGGGTGATTTTCCCCTTGAGACCAAAGGAGTGCTTGCAGAATGCGTCTGTCCTTAACTGATTCCCTTAAAAAGAAGAACATGGTCCTTTCTGCAATCGGGATGATTGCGTGCACCTTTTTGCTTTTTACCGGCCTTTTTTCCCTGAGATTGATGGACCGTATTGTTGGCCTGGAAGAAGCCTTTCACGAACACACCATGATGCATTTTCAATCCCTGGACCATTTATTGCGCTATACCTACGAAGGGGACGAACAGGATTATGTCCGGTTTAGGGAACTGAGGCTTCGGTGTAAAGGCATTTCCGAAGGCTTTGCCACGGCCACTGAGTTGCTTAAAACCCAATCCATTGATGAAATCGCTGGCAGGTTGGCGCCTATGATGGAAACAGTGACTGTGGAGGACGGCAAGGACTATATTATAATGGCTAAAAGGATGGGGTTCCATTCGAAGATGAAAGCCATGATTCAGGCCTGTGTGGTGTCCACAGACCAGGAAGTCATTTTGTTGGATGTGGCAGAGAGATATCACAGTGCCGGGGATGCTGCATCCCGTTCTACCCTCAGGCCCGAGATTGAGCTGGCCATTCAGGAGCTTAACAAGGCCAAGCTGAGTTTTGCGACCGCCATTGCAGATTTGTCCCATTGGTCCAGCGCTGTGATTCATAAGGTGTTTATAGGGGCCTTTTTGTTGTTTCTTGTTGTGAGTATGGTCCTTTCTTATTTTATGGGCCGCGCCATTGTGAATCCCATCCTGGAAGCCATACGGTTTGCGGAAAGGGTTGCAAAAGGTGGCCTGGAACGCCGTCTGAATCTGAAAACCAATGATGAGACCCGCAATTTGGCCAGCGCCATTAACGCCATTTGTGATGCCGTGCAAATTTTGGCCAAGGAAGCCATAAAGGGAGCAGCCTCCCTGACCGAGTCGGCCCAGGACTTGTCCGCCACTGCGAACCAGTTCGCCGCCACCGCCACCGAAACTTCGGCTTCCGTCACAGAAATCAACGTGACCGCCAGGGAGCTTCAACAGGCGGTTCAGTCCTCCACGGAAAACGCCGATTCTGTGGCCTCCTACGCCGAGCATTCCGCCCAGATTTATGAAGTAGGTAAGAGCGCCACTGAGGAAATGGGGGTGGGCATGGGACGGATTAACCGGGAAGTGGTGGACGTGGGCGAGCGCATTGCCAATCTCAGCATCCAGGCTATCCGTATTGCCGAAATAATCGACATGGTGGACGAGTTGGCCCATCAGTCCGAGTTGCTTTCCGTGAACGCCTCTATTGAGGCGGCCAAAGCAGGGGAATTCGGACGGGGCTTCCAGGTGGTTGCAGCGGAAGTGAAGACCCTTTCGGAGCAGTCCAAGGGCGCCACCAAACAGGTGCGATCCATCCTCAAGGAAATCCAAAAAGCCGCCGAGGCTGCGGCAAAGGCGGCGGAACAAAGCGCCTTGTCCGTGCAAGAGGGCATCGAACTCAACAAGCAGGCTTCCGAGGCTATGGCCAAACTGGCGGACAGTTTTTCAGGGGCCGTGGCCTTTACCCGAAAAATAGCCGCCACCTCCCGCCAGGAACTGGTGGGTGTCTCCCAAGTGACCAATGCCTTGGCCGACATTCAGGGCGCCACACAACAAAACACCGCCGGGGCCAGGCTCATGGAATCCCGCACCAGGGAACTGGTCAGCTTGGCGGAGGCTCTCAAGTCCATGGTGGCAGGCATAAGGGTATAGTCGTCAAAAATGGGAATCTGGCCGGGATTCTTTCTGTGTACAGATAACCGACTGTCGAGGAGGCTATGGTTAACCGATTAATTTCAATAAGCATTTTGGTTTTTATAGCCATTACATCCATTTTTTTCTATTGCGGAGCACTATTGTTATGGCTCCTTACGGTCCTGATTGACAAAAGGCTGGTTATTCTCCATCGTTACACCTCGGCCTGGGCCTACCTGTATGTGTTGGTTGTGCCTGCCTGGCAGGTGCATTTTTTGGGAAAAGAACGGATCAACCGCAAGACCACCTATGTGGTTGTTTCCAATCATCAGTCCCAGTTGGATATTCTGGTATGCTTTGGGCTGTTTTTTCATTTCAAGTGGATATCCAAGGCGGAGATCTTCCGGGTTCCCCTTATTGGTTGGAACATGGTCCTCAATCGATACATTAGATTGGTCCGTGGAGACAAGGAAAGCATCCGGAAAATGATGGACGCCTGTGAAACGACCTTGGCGGAAGGCAGTTCGGTTTTTTTCTTTCCTGAAGGAACCCGATCCGCCACGGGAAGAGTGAAGCAATTCAAGCCAGGCGCCTTTGTTTTGGCCAAAAAGATGCAATTGCCCATCCTGCCCATTGCCGTGCGGGGAACCACACACGCCCTACCCAAAAAAAGCATGAATTTCCACGGCAGGCACGAAATATGGGTTACTGTGCTGGACGAAATCCCTTATGAGGAATTTGCGGATCTTTCGGACGAGGAATTGTCTGAAATGGTCAGGCAGCGCATCATTCCCCATGTGGAAATGGAGGAGAATGAGGCTGCCTGACTTGCTTGTCCATAGTTAACAATTTGTTTTTATCCCTGAGGATAGGCGTACATGGGCATGATGTAGTCCACTCCCACCCATCCGAAATTTTCGTCTGAAACCTTCACATAGACCCAGCCGTCCGTGGCCCCGCCCATGACCTCCAACTCCCGGTATTGATCCAACACGCCTTTAACGGCAAAATCCCTGCCCGGGCCGGTGCGCAGGTTGAGGCTGGCCATATTTACCTGCACGACATCCCCGGGATTATAGCCTATGGGCTCAATAGGAACCACTTCCGCCGGAGTGTTCACCACCCGGTACCCGGAGGGAACCCTTTGGTAATAGATGTCATCGTAGCAGTAGTATGTCGCTCTGTTAACCACTACTGTGCGGTGTCCCAGGGGCAGGGAGAGAACTATGGCGCCCAATGGCGCACGGACCGTAATGAATCCGCTGGCAGCCCTCTGATAAAAAATGCCGCTGTGGTAATAATACGGAACCCGGCCCACGTGAATATTCCTGAACCCTCCGGGGAGCGCCTTTACATGACGAGGCCTGTGTTGGACAGCATAGTGCCTGGCCGCAGGCCTGGGAGCTCTGTATACCTGTTTGGGTGGGTAGTTGGTTCTGTGGTCATGCCGGGAAGTCTGGTACTGCCTCTGTTCAGGATGCCTGGCAGGGGGCTGGGGCCTATAGTTTTGGGACTGGTAGGAATTGTTTCTGTCCGGCTTGGGATTATTTCGGGGCTTTTGCACCCCCTGATGTTGGGAAGAATGATTTTTTCCTTGTCCTTTGGACTGATTTGCGCTTTTTTCCTTTAAACTCCTGACTATGAGGGATTCCCGGTCGCTCCCTTTATTCTGTGGACCGGCCCAACCGTCCTGCCCGATCAGCAGGAACATTCCCAACAGGATTGCCGGAAAGGCCAGGGCCGCTTTTTTTCTGTTTTTTACCATAATATCGATCATAATTGTCCTCCTATCTATGGTGCAACGCAAACTGCTTGTGTGCCAAGATGCTCTGCTTCAAGCCTTTTCTTAAGCCAAGTCCTTGGGACAAAGCCTTTGTCTGTAGAGACGAGACAGGAGGGGGATTAGTTTACATAAAAAAGCGCCAATGCGGGAGGAAGCTATGGATTCGGGGATTAGTAAAATAAAATCAAGACATTGAATTGCAAACTTCATGAATGGGTTTGTCATTTTCATTTTCGGAATTATCTTTACACACAACGCTTATAAAATAGTGCTATGAAAAAGTGGTGTTTATGATGAGTGAATTCCTGACCATAATTGAAAGGACATGCCATGGATGACACAAACAATATTCAGGATATTTCCAGCCCCATGGACTTGCGGGGCAAGGTGACCATAAAAAACCGCCTGTATAAAAGCGCCATGAGCGAGCAACTGGGGAATAGCTCCAACGCGCCCACCCAGGCCCTGCCCATCTTGTACGAAACCTGGGCCAGGGGAGGAACCGGGCTTTTGTTCACAGGCAATGTGATGATAGATCGTCGGGCTCTGGGAGAACCGCTTAACGTTGCCCTGGAAGATGACAGGGACATGGAGGCCTTTATCCAATGGGCCAAGGCGGGAACCGTAAAATACCCAGCTTTGGATGCAGATCAATCATCCGGGCAAGCAGATTCCGAGTTTCCTGTCCAAGGAGCCTGTGGCGCCATCGGCCATTCCTTTGGGATATGGTTTGGAAAAGGCATTCAAGACTCCCAGGGCGTTGACAGAGACGGAAATCCAGGATCTGATCCGGCGATTCGCCGTTTCGGCGGCCCTGGCCAAGGAAGCGGGATTTACCGGAGTCCAGATACACGGGGCCCACGGGTATTTGGTCAGTCAGTTTTTATCCCCCAGACACAACCAGCGCACGGACGACTGGGGCGGCTCCCCGGAAAACCGCCTGCGCTTTGCGATAGAGGTATACCGGGCCATCCGGGCCAGGGTAGGGGAGAATTACCCCGTGGGGATCAAGCTCAATTCCGCCGATTTCCAGAAGGACGGTTTTTCCGAGGAAGAATCCATGAACGTGGTGGCTGTCCTGGAAAAAGAAGGGATCGATATGGTGGAGGTTTCCGGCGGCACTTACGAGCGTCCTGCCATGGTGGGAGGAGTCGCCAAGGCCAGCACCCTGGCCAGGGAAGCCTATTTCCTGGACTACGCCAACAAGGTGCGCCAGACTGTCAGCGTACCTCTGGGGGTGACCGGCGGGTTTCGCTCAGGCCCGGCCATGAACCGGGCCATTGCCGAAGGGGACACGGACATGGTGGGTCTGGCCCGGCCTCTGGCCTTGTTCCCGGATTTGCCGCAAAAGCTGTTTGACGATCCCAACTTCGGGGTTTCCCTCAAACGGCCCACCACCGGGGTGAAATTCCTCAACCAGATGGCCATGCTGGACATTACTTGGTACGAGGCCCAACTGGCCCTCATGGGCAAGGGCAAGTCCCCTGATCCGGATTACAGCCCCTGGCTGACCATATTACACATGTTCCGCCAGCTGGGCCAAAACGCCTTTAAAAAGCGCCGGGCATAGCAAATAAAAGATAGTGAGGGGATGTCGACATGTTCGGCATCCCGCCTCGGCGGATAGCCCAGGCAACCTGTTTGCCCGGGGGGAGAAGGGCAAAATGGCGTCGGCAAAGGCGGGCGGAGGTTCGAGAAGGCAGACGCTATTGCTTTTATTGTTTTATCACACCTAAACCTCCAGGTATTTGGCCAGGATTTCCGGGTGTTTTTGCAATGCTTCGGCGGTATCAAAATAGCCGGTGCGCCCCTTGCCCATGAGGCACACTTTGTGGGCAAGGGACATGGCCATTTCCAGGTTATGATCCACCAGCAGCACGGAAACGCCGGACTTGTTGATTTCCGCCAGGATGTCCCGAACCTCCAGGACCATGATCGGCGCGAGCCCTTCGCTGGGTTCGTCAACCAGGAGAACATCCGGGTTGCCCATAAGAGCCCTGGCAATGGCCAACATCTGTTGTTCGCCCCCCGAAAGGTTGGCGCCCTTGTTGTTGCATCGTTCCGCCAGTCTGGGGAAGTGTCTGAACACCCTTTCCACATCCCACAGAACCTGGTTTTTACCGTCTCCTGCAGGTGGCTTGGCACCCATGGTCAGGTTGTCTATGACCGTCAAGTTGGGGAAAACGCGACGTTCCTCCGGGACGTAACCCATCCCGGCCCGGGCGATCTGGTGGGGCTGTTTGCCGGTGATATCCCGGCCTTTGAGGGTCACCTTACCGTGTTTGGGCTTTATTACTCCAGCCAGGGCTTTGAGGGTTGTGCTTTTGCCCATGCCATTGCGGCCCATGAGGCAAAGGGTTTCGCCTTCTTCCAAGGACAAATCAACGCCTTGGAGGACGTGGCTCAGGCCGTAATAAACATGCAGGTTTTGTGCTTCCAAAATCATTGCTTTTTCATCCCGTGGCCCAGGTAGGCATCCTTGACGTCTTTGTTTTTCTGGATTTCGGACGGTGTGTCGCAGGCGAGAATTTTACCATAGTGGAGCACTGTCACCCGGTCCGCCAGCGAGAAAACCACGTCCATGTCATGCTCCACAATAATCATGGATTTGCCAGTGGTGAGTTCCCGGATAAGGCCCACGGCGTTTCTGGTCTCTTCGGCGGACATGCCCGCGCAGGGTTCGTCCAGCAAGACCAGGTCCGGGTTGGTGGCCATGGTGAGGGTCATTTCCAGAGCCCGGCTTTTGCCGTAGGATAAAAGGCTGGCCCATTGATCCCGGTACTCGCTCAGGTTGACTCGTGCCAGCATGGCGTCCACCTCCTCCGTTAAACCCTTTACCATGGTCATGGGTTTGAAAAAGTTGTACCGGACCCCCATGCGGGACAGAATGCCCAGGCGCAAATGTTCGAATACAGTCTGATGTTCAAAGAGGCTGGTGATCTGGAAGGAACGGCCCATGCCCAGGCGGTTGCGTTTGTATGGCTTGAGTTTGGTCACGTCCTGGCCTTTGAACAAAATGTGTCCGTGCCTTGGCCTGTACATGCCGGTGACGAGGTTGAACAGGGTTGTTTTGCCAGCGCCGTTGGGGCCGATAATGGCGTGCCGTTCTCCCTGCCGTATTTGGAGATCCACCCCTCTGATCACTTTCATTCCCTTGAAATCGTGTCGCAGATCCTGGGTTTCCAGAATGAAGCTCATGTCCTTTCCTCCTTGCCCAACGCCCCTTTTCTATGCCGAAAAATTCCCCAGTATATCCGGGCCTTGACCCACAGCCCATGGATGCCGTAAGGCGCATACATGACCACCATAATGAACACTATCCCGAATACCAGTTCCACTTTGTCGGTGTATCGCATGGCCATCTGGTTAAGGAACATAAGAAAAATCGTTCCTATGACGGGTCCCAGAAAATGGCCCAGGCCTCCAATCATGATAGCCATGATGGGCATGAAGGAGACATTGATGCGGAGAAATCCATCCACGCTAATCACCTGCTGGAATATGGCGGCAAGGCAGCCCGCCAGCCCGGCGAAGGTACCGGAAATGATGAAGATTACAGCCTTGCTGGCAGACACGTGGAAACCCAGGTATTCCACTCTTTGGGCATTGTCCCGGATGCCGGCCTGAACCCCTCCCAAGGGCGTCTTGGTGAAATACCACATGCATCCGATGCTTATCAAAACCACGCCCATGACTGTGTAATACAGGGTGGCGGGGTCGGTCATGTCCAGGCTGAATACCCCGGGTACGGAGAGGAGAGGCATGTCAAACAAGGTCAGGCCATCCTCCCCGCCTGTGATTCCCCGCATTTTAATGCACAGGACATACATGAGTTGGCCAAAGGCCATGGTCAGCATGGAAAATGCGGTCCCTGTCACGCGTACCAAGAGGGGGGTGAAAATCAAGGCTGTCAGGCCCGCGGCCAAAGAACCCATAAGGATGGCTGGAATCAATGTTATTCCATCCATGTAGGTGATGGAAATGCCCATCACGTAAGCGCCCATCCCAAAAAACAGAGCATGCCCGAACGACAGCAGTCCGGTATAGCTTAAAAGCAGATTGAGGCTAACGGCGAACAGTGCGCCGATGGCCAGTTCCACGGCCATGTTTAAGGAAATAATGCCCAGAAAACGGGGGGCGATGCCAATGGCCCCCAGCAGAATAAATCCTAAAACCAGTTTTTTTATGTTTCCGGCCATGTTAATGATCCCCCTCTCCAAAAAACCCGTTGGGCTTGAGTGAAAGGACTATGGCCATAAAGCCGAAAACCAAGACAGGGGCCAGCTTGGGAATGAATTGCACTCCAAAGGAATTCAGCTCACCCAGAGTCAGCGAAACCACAAACGCGCCCAAGAGGCTCCCCAGGCCGCCCACCACCACCACCACAAAGGCGTCCATGCCAACTTGGTCCGCCAAGCCCGGAAACACGGTAAGCATGGGGGCGGCTGCCACGCCAGCCACTCCCGCCATCCAGGCCCCCAAGGCGAAAACCCCTGCGAACACCTTGGGCGTATTAATGCCCAATATGCTCACCATTCCAGGATCAGAGGCGGTGGCGCGAATGATCTTGCCCAGTTTGGTTTTATACAGAACGGTCACCAGCAGAGCCAGGATGCAAAAGGAAAGGCCTATGATGAACAGCCGGTAGATGGGGTAATGGATTCCGGCGAAGCTGGCCAGGCCATCCAGGGAAGGGGGTATGGAAATCACCAGGGACTCCGTACCCCAAATGCTTTTTACGGATTCTGCAATGACCATGGAAATGCCCATGGTGAGCAGAAGTTCCGCAATGTGTCCCAATCCGTGGGCCTGGACCTTGCGAAGGAAAAACCGTTCCAAAAGCAGGCCCAGGCAGGCCGTAATCAAGGGCGCCAAAAACAAGGACATCCAAAAACTATTGGTAAACGCCAGGACCTGGTAACACAAATAGGCTGACAGCATGAAAAGGGAGGCATGGGCCATGTTCAATATGCCCACCATGCCGAATATCAGGGTTAGGCCGGAAGCAACCAGAAACAGCAGCATTCCGTAGGCCAGCCCGTGCAGGGCTTGAATGATATACATGGCAGTGGCCGGATTCATAAGGCAAATCTCCAGGGCCACGCAGGAAAATGGTCCGTACGTGGAAAAGTTGTGACGAAAATATGTCACGGGGCCGTTTTTCGGCCCCGTGTTGCTGGTGTGCACCTATTGGCAATTCTTGAGACCTTTGGGAGGAGGCGGTACGATTTTTTCCGCCGGGATAGCAGTCACCTTTATGGGGCCTGCAGACTTTTCATAGTAGTCATTGGGCCATTCTATTTCACTCACATGCATGTTGAACATGGCCTGATGGTCACAGGCTCTCATGGAATAGAGGTTTCCGAAGATTATTGTCTGATCCCCTTCCCAGGTTGCCACAATCTTGTCCGGGTTCAACTCTCCGGCCTTTTCGATCACGTGCATCAGCCAGTACGTGCCGATGGTGGCTTGAGCCAAGGTGCTTCCCGTCCATTGGAACAGGTTGGTGCTATATAAGGGGTCCTTCCACCTTTTCCATTGGGTGTTCCAGGCCAGAGCAAATTCCTTGTTTCCAGGCTTGTCCAGGTCCAATAGGCAGGACTGGACAGTCACAAAACCCTTACCATAAGGCTCCCCGATGGATTGAAGCGCCAGGGGATTCAGGACAAAGGGGCCGGCCAGGGGAATCGTCATGCCCAACTGGTCCCATTGCTTGGTCAGGTTGTTGGAATCCGGCGTATAATCCGCGGTTATGATAACCTGGGCGTTGGCTCCTTGGATTTTGGAAAGGTACGGGGCGAAATCCTTCACGAACAAGGGGTGAAAATCCTTCCCGACTATTCTGGCGTCAGGCCGGACCTGGGCAAGGGCCTGGACGAAGTTTTCGGCGAACTCATGTCCATATGCATAGTCCTGGCAAAGGATATAAAAATCCTTTTCGGGTCGATTGGCGTAAAAATGAGCCAAGCCATTGGCGAGCATGCTGGTGGTGGAACAAGTGCGAAAGGTGTATTTATTGAACTTGTCCTGATCCATGAGTGTGTCCGAATAGGACGCCATGTTGACGAATATCTTTTTGTACTTGGCTGCCACATTTTGGCCGATGGCCGCAATGTGCGAACCCGTGCTGCCCATGATGATATCCACGTTGTCCTGGAGGCAAAGTTTTTCCGCGGCGCGCTTGGCTGCAGCAGGCTCCATCTGGGTGTCTCCTTTGATTAGTACAATCTTTTTCTGCTTGCCATCCACCATCACCCCTCCCTGGGTGTTGATGTCATGTACGGCCCAACCGATCTGGAGCCAGTAAATGGCTCCGTTGGCGGCTGCAGGGCCGCTGAAAGGCCAGAGCAGGCCAATTTTAATCACGTCGTCCGCGTCTTCGTCAAAATACTGAAAGCTGGGGTTAAACGTTTCTATATCCCCTGCCAAAGGCTGAAAGGCTATGCAATTATTGCAAAAAATTAACCCCATCATCAGAAGGGTCAAAACAAACAGATACCCCTTTACATTCAACACTTTCATTTCCACTCTCCATATTTGTTGTGAATTACAATCAGGATACGGCTGTATGCGGGAAGCCGTTCCTACGGCTGATCGGGCGCGGGATGCATCTATCGCTTATGACTGCCGGTCTTTAGCCAGGTTTTCCACAAAATGTTCGGCCTCTTCCGTCATGATTTTTTTGAACAACAGATAAATGAACAGGCTCAGCGCTTCCGAATAGCATTGGCCGATCATTCGGAATTCCTCTGTGCCCAGCTTGTCAATGTTTTTGGCCATATACTCCCTGGTGCTGCTGGCCAGGGTTTCCCGTATCATGTCTCCCATATGCCTCAGGAACTCCGGGTTGTGCCCATTTTTGGGACCAGCCCCTAAAAGGTCCATGGTTAGGATGAGCCGCCCCATTTCAATGTCTGTCTGGGAATACACTGGTTCGCCATCCTCATCCCGAGGGGTGATGATTCTCCACTCTTGCATTTTTTTTAGCCAGAACCTGCCCAAACCGGTGGCTTCCCGGAACTCCTCCTCCCCTTTCACGTCATGGGGGAAAAAGCGGTCTATGGGCGCCAGATGGCTGCTTTGTATTTCAAAAAGTGTTTTTTCCGCCTGGGAAAGTTTTTTTTGCCGCTTGACGATTTTTTTGATCATAGGCAGGGGCAGGAAATATTTATCGCGTAGATTTTTGATCAGCTCAATCTGTTGGACATGGGACTCATCGTAAGTGGCGGAGTTTATCCCGGTTTTTTTAGGTTTGGCCAGCAGGCCTTCGCGCAGATAGTGGTGGATCAGTTGTTTTGAAACGCCGGTACGGCTGACAAGTTCCCCGATTTTCATGCAAGCATCTCCTTCCTGGCTTTTGGGAAGGACCGGCCAGGGCATGGTTCATTCCATATAGGATCTAAGGGGGGCTCGTCAAGGAAAAATTTTAGAACTAAAAAATTTGCTTGACTGATATTTTAATAAAAAGTTATGCTTATGTGAATAATGTATAGTTCGTAATGTATTATTGAATAATGGCCTCAATATTTTGCGAATTCAAAATGCCGGAGTTTTCCGGCCCCACCCCAGGTGTTCAGGCAAAGGAGATAACCAATGGAGGGGCGAAAATCAAAAATCACCACGGCCCGGGAAGCCATAAGCCGACTGGTCCATGACGGCGATGAACTGGTGATCGGCAATTACACCGTGGGCACTTGCGCCGAATTGGTCTATGAGGTGGTGCGCCAAAAACGCAAAAATCTCACCCTTTACACCCAGTCCGGCATTTTTGACGCCGACGTGCTGGTGGCTGCCGGGTGCATTTCCCGTATGGTGACAACCTACGTATTAAGGTCGGGAGGCAAAAGCGGCGGATCGTCCGTGGAAAGGGCGCTCAAGGCCGGGATTCTGGAAATCGAGGATTACAGTAACTTCAATTACAACGCCCGTATGGTGGCTGGTATGCATGGTTTTAGCTTCATGCAAGTGCTGGAGGGCATCCGGGAGACCGACCTCTTTCGCAAACGCACTTTCATGGGGGACGACAAATACCGGATCATCCAATGCCCCTACACCAAGAAGGAAATCCTCACTGTTCCTGCCGCCAACCCTGATGTGTGTATCCTGCACGTCCAGCGTGCCGACCGGAACGGCAACGCCCAGTATTGGGGGGCCTTGGGCAGCGTGGCTGCCGCAGCCCTGGCCAGCAAACGGATCATCGTCTCCTGCGAGGAGATTGTGGACGAAAGCGTGATCCGGTCCAGCCCCAACCTGACCATTCTTCCCGCATACCGGGTCGACGCCGTGGTGGAATGTCCCTGGGGGGCTCACCCCTCGGAGGTGCTGGGTTATTACAACATGGACAAGCTGTTTTACGGTCTTTTCCTGGAGGCCATGAAAACCGCCGAAGGCATGGATAAATGGCTGGAGGAATGGGTTTTCGGATGTTCGGACAGGCTGGCCTACCTGGATCGTTACGCCAAGGTATTCCACATGGCCATATTGAACTCCCTGCGGGCCAAGACCATGCCCAGTTCTCCCGCCAATTACGGGGCTGCCTTTGACTCATCCTGGAATGAAGATGGGCGGGACAGGTCGACAGGAAAAACCCCGGAAGAAATCGAACTCATACTGGAACAAAGGGAAAAACTTTATGGCTAAGCCCTTCACACTCAATGAAATGCTGATTATTGCGGCAGCCCGGGAAATCAACGACGGCGAAAACATTGTCCTGGGCGTAGGCCTGCCCATGACGGCCGGGGCGCTCGCCAAGGCCTTGCACGCGCCCAACGCCACGCTCATGCTGGAGTCGGGCATTGTGGATTTCGAACCCCTGGCGCCTTTGAATCACATCGCCGACGCCCATGCCATGCGCGGTTATTCGTACAACACGGATTTGTTTTCCATTTTCACGGCCCTTTACCGGGGTTTTGTAGATGTTTGCTTTTTGGGGGTAGGGCAGGTGGATCGGTACGGGAATCTGAACACCACCACCATCGGGGACTACTATAATCCCGATCTTCGATTGCCCGGCTCCGGAGGCGCGGCGGACTTCATCTCCTATGCCAAACGCACCGTGCTCACCATGCGCAACGGGGAGTTCATTGAAAACTTGGATTACCTGACCTCTCCAGGCCATTTGAAGGGCGGCAACCAGCGCAATGAATGCAGGCTTTTTCCAAAGGACAGCGGTCCCTGCGCCCTTATTTCCACTCAGGGGATTTTCCATTTTGATTCTGAAACCAAGGAAATCTTCCTGGCCCGGATTCACCCGGGGATCCGGTTAGAGGACGTACAGGCCGTGGTTCCCTGGGACCTGAAAATCGCGGACGACTTGAGCGTCACCGATCCGCCTTCCGACGAGGAAATTGCGTTCATCCGCAGATTTGCCCCCACCCATTCCATGAGCCGAGAGTTGGCCGCTGAGTTGGGATTTGAGTACGCCATGTCGATTTTGCAGGAATTGGGCAAGACTTAAGTTACCGTCCATTAGACTGCATATTCATGCTCAAATTAAAAGATTCGATGCGTGCCGTAAAACAAATACTTTTCTATCATGGAATCTCCACTCCAGTATGGCTCGGCGACTCATTTTGGCAGTGTGTAAAATTCAGCGTCAACCTGTCTGTTCAAGCATCATCCACACCTGCTTGAATTGCTACAATAAACCAAGACTTGTGTCGTATGCCAATCACCCATCCCGAGGAGTGGCCGCGACAAGGCGGCCAGGTCCATGGGATGGGTGATCAACCGTCTCAGATTATGGATCAGGGAAAATCAGCATCCATGGTTTCAGAAAAATCAAAGCACAGAGGATATCGTCTTTATTTTATGTGCTTTTAACATGTAATACCTGTCATTTTACGGAAATTTTTGGAGTTAGAAAATACCAAATTCTTTTCCGAACCTCAGGTTCCGTAATACTCTGCCCTATCCCTTGCGCCCTGCATTCAAAGCCTCGTTAAACAATTTGCCCGAAGCCCGGTTTGCGCAAAACTCCCCGCACATGGTGCATACCTTTTCGTCACAGGTGGGGGACCGTTCGTCCCGGATTCTCCGGGCGTCTTCCGGGAACAAAGCGTTGGCGAATTGTTTTTCCCAGTCCATGTCCCGCCTGGCCCGGCTCATGGCGATGTCGCGCATGCGGGTTTTTTCCGGCAGTTTTCCCATGTCGCCGATATGGGCCGACAATCGGGCCACCTTGACCCCTTCCACCACGTCCTGGACATTGGGCAGGGCCAAGTGCTCGGCCGGGGTGATGTAGCAAATGAGATCCGCTCCGAAACGTGCGGACTGGGCCGCGCCAATGGCCGCCGCCACGTGGTCGTACCCCGCGCCAATGTCCGTGGGCAAAGGCCCCAGCATGTAGTAGGGGGCGTAGTTGCTCATGCGCTTTTGCAGGATGATGTTGGCCTCGATCTCGTCCATGGGCACATGCCCGGGACCTTCCACCATCATCTGGCATCCCATCTTCCGGCCCAATTCGGCCAGTTCGCAATTGATGAGCAGTTCCTGGACCATGGCCCGGTCAAAGGAGTCGGCAATGGACCCGGCCCTTAGCCCGTTGCCAAGGGAAAGAACCACATCGTATTTCCGCAGAATTTCCACCACACGGTCAAACTCCGCGTACAAGGGATTTTCCCGCTTGTTGGCCTTCATCCAGGCCACCATGGACGCCCCGCCCTTGCTCACCAGACCACCGTAGCGATACCCCTGCTTTTCCAGCCGCTCAATGGTGTAGAGGTTGATTCCGCAATGGACGGCCATGAACGAAATGCCATCCGCGCATTGCTTTTCGATGATGTCGAACAGCATCTGGGAATCCAGCTTGTTGGGGTCCCCGTATTTTTTTATGGCTTCGCAAAAGGCCTGGTACAACGGCACGTTGCCCACGGGCAGATCCACGGCCGCCAGAACCTCTCGGCGCACCTTGTCCAGGTCCCCGCCCACGGAAAGCTCCATGAGGGTGTCGGCCCCGGCCTCCTGGGCCGCCCTGGCCTTGGCCACTTCAAAATCAATGTTATTGATGTCCGTAGAGGTGCCGATGGAGGCGTTGATCTTGGTGGACAAGCCCATACCGATGCCCACGTTTCGGCAAGGCCTGTTGATGTTCCGGGGGCATACGATCCGGCCCCGGGCGAAGTTCTCCCGAATCACCTGGACGGACACGCCCTCTTTAACTGCGATTTCTTCCATGACAGGAGTGATCCGCCCCTGCACGGCTAATTGAACCTGAGTCTGTTCCATTGTCCCTTTCCTTTCCCTGACACGCAGGATTCCCGGCAAGGGCGATAAAAAAGCCCCAGCCGACATAACTTCATCAGCTTGGGGCGTTTCCATAACTCCAAGTTCACACTCCGGGACGCCAGGCAGGTCTTCTGACTCACGGATCATCCTATTCCCCGCGCCTTCCCGGTCTGCTATATATGCAACCCAGTGGCATTTTGCGGGTTTCGTCCCCGTTCACAGCGGCGGGACCGCGCCGGAATTGCACCGGCTTCCCTTTTCAATCCCCGGAGGGATCACCTTGCGTCCGCTCGAATTTTGGCAGTTGGTAGCATCGGCAACCCAGGCTTGTCAAGCCTGAAAAAATATTCGACCGGTACCGTGAAGACCTAATGGCCTCGAAAGAAAACCCGCCACGGAGTGCCTGACCTGACTGCCCGTAAATTCCAGATGCCAGTAGCCATGGGATTTACTTGCTTGCAAATACAAGCATATCGCTCCGGGTCAGGATGATGGCATTGCGGGTTCCCGGACCGGTCAGCAAAAGCTGCACCGTGGCCTGTTCCGTGTACAGGTCCGCCGCGGACAGGCAGTCCACAGGAAGGATCACCTTTAACTTGCGGAATTCCGCCGCCGTGGCCGTGCGCAAAACCGCCCCGTGGGCAGCTGTCCCGGTAATGATGACTGTGGTAACGCCTTTTGCCTTGAGGATTTTCTCCAGGTCCGTGTTCCAGAATTTGTCCACGCTGGAGCTGACAATGTGCTCCCCGGCCTGGGGCTTGACCGGGTCCAGGATGGTTTCCAGGGCGCCCCGGGGAGTAAGGCTGTATATCACCGGCATTTTGACGGCACGGGCCTTGTCGATCAATGAGGCGATGCGAGGCACGGTTTCCAGACATCTGGGCCGCCTTTCCGGGTTGCAGGTCAGTTGTTCGATATCCAGGACCAGCAAGGCCGTTGTGGCCGGATCCGGGGCCGCCTGTTCCAGCGCAGGCGCAGGGGGAGCCTGAACCTCGTTCCAAAGCATATCAATGGATTGGGCCGATACTGCTCCCGGCCATGCGGCAAAAATCAGGAGCATACAAATAATGGAAAATCTTGCCATGGTGTCCTCCATTTTGGTGAGAGGCAAATCCCGGATTGGATATGCCCGGTCGAAGCAATCTGACACACAGGAAAACGTTCAAGTCCCCATTTGACCAAAAGTACTTCATCCTGGCAGAATCAACACCCTGTGCAACATTCCTGTAAAAGCGGGTGACCGCCTTCATTCTCCAAACTCCATATGGGGCATTATTTTTTGCATTTTATAGGCGAAAGCCTCTCCTTGCAAATTTTCCCTGTATAGGAGGGTGTGCTGGTTCCAATTTTTATAGGGCATACCTGTTTATCCTTGAATAGTCCACAATTCCTCAAATTTCCCCATGGAATAGGGAATAATAATTCATTTCAAGTGCTTGCCGTAAATAAATCAAATGCTTCCCCTCGAATCCTGGCATGAGCGAGTCCGCGTCCATCCATGAAAAGCGCATATTGGAAATACTCGTTCCTACGAGCATCCCTGCGGGATACATTCTGGTCAAGAAGTATTAATGTGGATCAAGAACCCATGCTATCATCCGCTGGGCAGGCGGACGAAACAAGGCCACTTTAGGGAGCGCATAGAGAATGCCTATGAAACCCCTCGTTTTTTGGAGGTTTGACAATTTCGGCTTGACGCCTTATAAAAGCCCATGGTACATGCCTTTCCATCCAGTCGCCGACGTAGCTCAGCTGGTAGAGCAGCTGATTCGTAATCAGCAGG
>JAEINP010000092.1 GCA_016342355.1 Desulfatibacillum sp. | reverse complement strand
CCGGGCAGTTTTTGGCCTATTGAGCCCCTATGCCCGACTCATTCCGCCATATGACTTTTTACCTGGCCATCATTTTTGTCAGAAAATTTCTTACATAAGAATCAGAGTTCCCGACCTTTTCATAAAGACCTCCTTTGATGTATCATCATTTGCAAGCATGGGAACTTCAGTTCCTTAACCGGCAGGTTTGGGGACTACTCGTTACTACTTCCAACCCAAGCAACAAAAGGAGAATGTCATGAAAAAAAGGTTAGTTTTCCTTTGCGCAGCGATGATGGTATTGGCCCTGTGTTTCGGCGGTTCGACCGCGTGGGCCAAGATGTACAAATTCTCCGGCGGTCCTTCCGGCGGAACCTTTCAGTATTACGCCAGCGCCATTACCTCCCTGACCAAGGATTCCCTAAAGGGTTCCGGGCTGAAAGTTTTGGCCAGTTCTTCGGGCGGGTCCATCGAAAACATCCGGTTGATCAATGCGAATCGTGCTCAGATGGCTGTCGCCTATGCCGGAGATGTGTTCCTGGCCCGCAACGGCAAACTGAAAAATGACGAAAAAAAATACGAAGATGTTTTGGCCCTGGGATATTTTTACGGCGCCCCCGCCCAGTTGGTGGTTCGGGCTGACTCCGCAATTCAAAAAAGCTCCGACCTTCAGGGCAAACGGGTTGGTGTGGGCAATGCAGGTTCCGGCGCTGCTGCGAGCTGCGAGCTTTTTCTCACGGAACTTGGCATCTGGGATAATGTGGATCGCCGTTTCCAGGGGTATCGGGCCGCAGCCGATGCTTTCAAGAATAACCAATTGGACGCGTTCTGGTTATTGGTGGGCTATCCCAATGCTTCCGTTATAGAAGCCGCCCTCCAGACCGATATCCGCCTGATTGACGTTTACAGGGATGCGGAAGAAGCTGGTCTGTTTGAAAAATATCCATATTATACAAAGGTCGTCATCCCGGCCGGCACTTACAAGGGGGTTGATACACCCACCAACACCTACCAGGATTCGGCCCTGTGGGTGGCAAGCCCCTCTATGAGCGCGGAAGACGCCTACAATCTGCTTTCCCTGGTGTACAGCGACGAAGGCCTGAAGTTCATGGTGGAAACACACAAATCCGCCAAGGCCATGAGCATAGAAAACGGCCTCAAAGGCGTGAAAACCCCCCTGCATCCCGGAGCCGAAAAGTTCTGGCTTGAAAAAGGTATCCTGTAATAACAAAAAGAACTCACGGGGCCGCCCATTGGGCGGCCCCGCCCAATCCCCGGGTGCAGGGCGCCGGGATTTTTTTGGATAAGCCCGGACTTCCTGAAAAGGAAGAAGACAGGTGAGCCATGTACGATTCCCTCAATCGCTTTGAAAAAGTCATGTTTAGCGCTCTGTCCGTGTTTTTGGTGGTTTTTTATTCCCATTCCGCCATTTTGCGGCCTGCGGCGAACCAGTACCATGTTGGCATGTATGTTGTGGTTTCCTACATGCTCATCTTTCTTCTGTATAAAAGCAAGAACCCGGTCCTGCGTGTGTTGGACTATCTCCTCTTAATTGTGTCCGCGGTTGTCTGCATCTACTACATGTACAATTACGAAGCGTTGAACTACCGGGCCGGGGCTGAAACCGAGTTGGACAAGTATATTGCCCTGGTGGGGGTGTTCCTGGGAATCGAGGTGGCCCGCAGAGTGGTGGGATTTGTGTTTGTCATCATTGGGGTTCTCATGATACTGTATGGGGTGTACGGACCTCACATGCCGGAGTTGTTTTCCCATCCGGGCGATAGTTTAATAAATATTTGCACTTTTATATTCTATCAGGCGGACGGAGTGTTTGGCATCATGGCCAATGTTCTGGCCACTTACGTGCTGCTGTTTGTGTTGTTCGGCGCTTTTTTGGAGCAATCAGGAGCCCAGAGGTTTTTCATCGATTTTCCCCTGGCCGCCGTGGGCCATCGCATTGGAGGGCCTGCCAAGGTGGCGGTCATTGCCAGCGCCTTGTTTGGCTCCATTTCGGGCAGCGCCATAGCCAACACGGTATCCACGGGCGCCTTCACCATTCCCCTCATGAAAAAGGCCGGGTTCAGGCCGCACGTGGCCGGGGGCATCGAACCGGCCGCCTCCATCGGCGGAATGTTCATGCCACCCATCATGGGCGCGGGCGGGTTTATCATGTCCGAGCTTACGGGGGTGCCGTATTCCAGGATCATGGTCATCGCCATTTTTCCGGCCCTCATGTATTTTTTCAGCGTATTTGTGATGATTCATTACGAGGCCAAGAACCATAATATCCGGGGGGAGAAAACCGCGGAAAGCGCCATGCAGATCCTCAAAAAGGAATGGTATTACACCCTGCCCCTGGTTTTGATCACCGTGTTCATGCTGGTGGGCTATTCTCCCGGGTTTGCGGCCATTATTGGGATTTTGTCCTGCATTGTCATTAGTTGGGTCAAAAAGGACACCCGCATAGGCCTGAAGGGGTTTATGGAGGCTTCCCGCCAGGGGGCCGAGAACAGCCTTAAGATCGGCGCCACGGTGGGGGTCATTGGAATTATCATCGCCGTACTCACATACAGCGGTTTGATTTTAACCTTTGCCGACATAGTCATCGATATCGCCGGTGGACGCCTTTTCCTGACCATCGTGCTTATTGCACTGGCCTCCCTGATCCTGGGCATGGGGGTTCCCGTCACAGCGGCCTACCTGATCACCGCAGTGGTGGCCGTGCCTGCACTCACCCATTTGGGGGTGAACGAGGTGGCGGCTCACATGATCGTCTACTGGCTGTCCCAGGATTCCAATATCACACCGCCCGTATGCATCGCGGCTTTCGCCGGAGCCACCATAGCCCAGGCGAATATGTGGCGCACGGCTTTTGCGGCCTTTAAATTCGCCAAATTTCTGTACCTGGCTCCCTTCTTGTTTGGCTATGTACCCGGCTTTTCGCTAAACGGGACCACAGCAGACATCATCAAGTCCATGGTTCTCATCGTCATAGGGACCTGGTTTTTCGCTTACCTGCTGAGCGGTTCCTGGATCTACTCCATACGGAAATGGAGAAAAGGCGCATCCGCCAATTAGGCGGCGTGTGGCCGCCCGAGTTCCGGAAAAAAATGGCCCGGACGCCTTCAGAACGCAGGAAAACACCCTTTTCTGAATATGGGCCGCCCATTTTTTCAATGGCTTGGAAATGCTCCGGTGATATTTGTCCCGGAGCATTTTTCCTGCAATGGTTTCGGATTGGCATAATATGGCGCAATTCCTTAACAAGCTGGAGAGCCCCGGAGGAAACCTGAGGCGGATAGTTTCCGTCCTGGCCTTGCTGGCGTTTCTTTCCATTGTAACCGGCGGGATTTTATATGTATCCTTTCTCCAAAAAGCCGCCGTGTCCGAGGCCGATCACCAGGCCGTCAACCGCATCAGGATTGTGGCCCGGCACCTGTCCAATTCCCTCTCTGAAAACGAGCGGCCGGTAAAAACCCTGGCGGGCATGGCCCGTATAGTCCGGGCGCTGGAAAACACTGATATCCAGGCCACAGAAGAAGCCAACCTGATCCTGGACCATTTTCAGAAAACCCTGAGCGCGGATGTCTGTTATCTGATTGATGTTACCGGTCTGACCATTGCCTCCAGCAACCGGTTTTTCCGGGACACCTTTGTGGGTCAGAATTTCGGATTCAGGCCCTATTTCCAAAAGGCCATGGAAGGCAATACCGCCACTTATCTGGCTTTGGGTTCTGTTTCCGAAAAACGGGGCGTTTACTCCAGCCACCCTGTTATGGGGAGCGAAGGCGCGTTGGTGGGAGTGGCGGTCATCAAGGCTTCGGTGGAGCCCTTGGAAAACTCCCTGTCCTCCCGTCCCGAGGAAACCGTTTTGGTGGCCGATCCCAATGGGGTGGTTTTTATTTCCAGCAAAAAGCAATGGTTGTTCAAGACTCTCTGGCCTCTGGGTGAACGGGAAACTGACATGGTGAGGGATTCCCAACAATTCGGAGCAGGACCGTGGCCCTGGATCGGGTTCAGGAAAACCGACTCCGCAGGCACAGTGGAACTTGATGGGGCCAGGTTTCTCATGCATGAGGAGCCCATCCGGTTTTTTCCGGGTTGGACCGCTTTTTATATCCAGGATGAAAAGGCCATATTTCAAAGGGTTTCGGGTAACCTGTTCCGGGTAACCGGAGTGGTGGTCATCACCACCATTGTTCTGGTAGGCTTACTGGTTTTTTTGCTGTATACGCGGGCTTTGCTGGAAATCAACCGCCGGATGATGGCGGAAAGCGCCCTACGTCAAAGTGAGGAGCGGTACAGGGCGATTTATCACAACACACCGGCCATGCTCCATTCCATCAACTCCATGGGTTTGTTGGTGAGTGTAAGCGATCATTGGGTCAAGGCCCTCCAGTATGAGGCCGGGCAGGTTATTGGCAGGCCTCTGGCGGATTTCATGACCTTATCCTCCGCCAAATACCTCATGGACACTATGATGCCGGAGTTCCTGCGCACCGGGGAGTGCGTGGATGTTCCGTATCAATTTATAAAAAGGAACGGGGAGGTCATGGATGTTCTCCTTTCTGCCATAGCGGACAGGGATGATGCCGGTAACTTTGTCCGATCCCTGGCTGTGTCCGTGGATATTACGGAGCAGAAAAAGGCCCGGGAGGCCTTGAAGCAGGCCCAGGAGAAACTCAGCCAGCATTCCCGGGAACTGGAAAGGCAGGTAATCCGGCGGACCGAGGAGATTTCCAGCATTCTCAAATACACCCCCAATCTGGTGTACATCAAGGATACCGCAGGCCGATACATCATGATCAACCGGCGATACGAGGAAATTTTTGGAATCCGCAATGAGGATGTGCGGGGAAAAACCCAGCACGAGTGCATGCCCAAGGAATACGCGGACGCCTTTCAGGAAGTGGATTTACGGGTTTTGGAAGAAAAGAAGCCCATCCACTCCGAGTATATAGTTCGGCACGACAACGAGGATCATATCCATCTTTCCGTCAAGTTTCCCATTTACGACGAACAAGGGGCCATCCATGCCATTGGTGGGATTTCCACGGATGTGACCGAGCTGAAAAAGACCCAGGAAGCCCTGAGGCACCTATCCAACCGCATGATAATCAGCCAGGAGGCCGAGCGCCAAGCCATTGCCAGGGAATTGCATGACGAGTTGGGCCAAATTCTGACTGTATTGCGCATGGATGCCGTGTGGCTCCGGAATCGTTTGAAAGACGCCGATGCAGCCACCCGGGAGCGGGCTTCGGCCATGTGCGAACTTATAGACAAGACCATCGAGGACGTGCGGGGAATCGCCGTGCGCCTGCGCCCGGGGGTTTTGGACGATTTGGGTCTGGTGGACGCGTTGGAGTGGTACACCAGCGATTTTGAACGCCGGACCGGCATCACCTGCATTTTTGAGCACCACAACGTTCCCATTTTGGGCAATACCATTTCCACGGCTGCCTATCGGATTGCCCAGGAAGCCCTAACCAACGTGGTGCGCCATGCCGCCACGGACAGGGCGGATGTCAGTCTTTTTTTTGAGCAAGGGGAATTTGTGCTGGTGATTACCGACAGCGGCGTGGGATACGATGCCAGCCTGATGGAAGCGTCCGACGGCCTGGGTATCGCGGGAATGCGGGAGCGCGCCATGCTGGCCGGGGGGCACCTGGAAGTGGAGGCGGGCTCGGGCAAGGGCAGCAGGATAATTTTTCGGGTAAGGGTTCCCGGCGCAAACAAGGAGATTTGATGTGATACGGGTTTTGCTTGCGGATGATCATGTGATAGTCCGGGCAGGATTGCGCCGGATTATTGAGGAAAGCGAAGACATTAAAGTCATCGTGGAGGCCTCAAACGGCAGGGAGGCTATAGACTTTACCCTGGAGCATTGCCCGGATGTGGCGGTTATTGATATCTCCATGCCCGGTATAGACGGGCTGGAGGTGGTGAGCCGTCTCCATGCTGAATTGCCGGATTTGCCCCTGCTTATCCTCACCATGCACGAGGAAGAACAATATGTGGTGCGGGCCATCGAGGCGGGCGCCATGGGTTACATGACCAAAAAATCCGCTCCCGAACAATTGGTCGCCGCCATAAGGAAACTCCATTCGGGAAGCCGTTTTCTGACCGAGGAGGCTGCGGAGCTTCTGGCTTTGCGCGTCTCCCGTTGGTCCAAGGGGGGCTCGTTGCTGGACTCCCTGTCCAAACGGGAGTTGCAGGTTTTGCGGCATCTGGCATCCGGGCACACCAACCGGGAGATCGCCGAATCGTACCATATCAGCATAAAAACCGTGGACACCTACCGGGGGCGGTTATTGAAAAAATTGAATCTCCGGAATAACGCCGATCTTTCACGCTTTGCCATCCAGAATAATCTTATGGGTCCGTAGGTTTTCCTCACAGCATTCCCGCAAACCGAAATTATTGGAAAGGATTGCATGGAGTCGCCCCCTTGTTGTATGCTGAAAAAAGTCTTTAATTATGATTTTGTAATAATTCCATAATGAGCCGTTGCATGGCTCAGCGCCGAGGGCGGATGACAGAGGAAATGCATGATCTGCGGGAGTCCAGGGAATTTTTAAACCTGCTTCTCAATAATATCAACACGGCAGTGTTGGTGGTCAATGAGGGCTTGCGCATCCAGCAGGTGAACGGTTTTTTTAAAAGCCTGTTCAGCATCTCTGACATGGAGGACCCGGACCTCACATTCGGGCAGGTGTCCGGATGCACTTTTTCCGTGGAGGAACAAAAAGGATGCGGCAAAACCACCAAATGCGCCCAATGCGCCTTGCGCAAGAATCTGGTCAGCGCCCTGCTGAGCCAGGTGCCTGCGGATAAGGTTTCCCTTTCCCGCACCTTTTATATCGAAGGCAGCCCCCAGGAAAAACACCTGGAGTTCACCACGCGCTATGTCCGGTTTAACGATCGGCCCATGGTGCTGGTGCTTATTTATGACGTCACGGAACTTACCGTCCAGAGAATACGCCTTACCGAAGAGCGGGAACAGGTCCAGCGTGATTTGCAAAACGCAGCCCTCATCCAGCAGAACCTCCTGCCCATTTCCACCCAATGCCAAAACGGATTGGAACTGGCCTGGGAGTTTGCTCCCTCCGCCCAGGTGGGGGGGGATATCTTTAATGTCCTGCAATCGCCCGGCCCCCTGACAGCCCTGTACATGGTGGATGTGTGCGGCCATGGTGTGGCGGCGTCTCTGGTGGCGGTAACCATTTCCCAGCAATTGCAGAACCTTTCCTGCCGCCATTGCGGGGGCGCCCTTCCCCTTCCTCCCGCCGCTGTCCTCAACGAGTTGGAAGAGGTTTTTCCCTTTGACCGCTTTGACACATTTTTTACCTGTGTGTACGTGCTCATTGACGAGTCAGCAGGAAAAATTACATGCGCCGGGGCTGGGCATCCTCCGCCCCTTTTGGTCCGCAGTAACGGCGCCGTGGAAAAAATCGCCACCCGCGGGCCCGCTATTGGCCTGACTACGTTTAGCAGGTTCCATCAGGTGACCCTGGATTTTGGTCCTGGAGATCAGATCCTGCTGTACACGGATGGCGTGACTGAAGCCCTGGGACCTGATGATTCCCGGTTTGGCATGGACAGGCTTTTGGAGATCTCGGGGAAATTCGGGGGGAAACCTCCCAAAGACCTTGCCGGAGCACTGTTTGAGGGGGTCGCCCGATTTGCCGGACCCATTGAATTTGAAGATGACATCAGCATCATGGCGGCCCGCTATATGCCCCGGAGTTAAGCCAGACCTTCCATTTCAGTTCTAAAAACTTGACACCCGGCTTCCGGGGCAAGTATTCTTGTTGTTAACCAATACCTTTCCAATTCAAAATTCGGTGCTTATGAAGAGATATCTCAAACCTGCTTTGTTGATTCTTTTCGGCCTTGTGGTGGGCTTTCCTGTGTTCAGCCTGACCTACTACACTATGGTGCGTACATCCACACCCCAGTTTTGCGCCTCATGCCACGAAATCCGACCGGCCTATGATTCCTGGAAGACCTCCACCCACGCCAACAACAAGGAAGGCTTTGTGGCGGACTGCATGGACTGCCATTTGCCCGCCCCCCACGACACGTGGGATTTTTTCTACGCAAAAACCATCCACGGTTTAAAAGATATTGGCATGCATGTGCTGGGAGGCGAATACGACAGGGCCGAGCAGCGGGAGAACGCATACGCTGCCTTTGATAACGACCAATGCATGAAATGCCACCGCAATTTAATGTATATCCCCGAGAAGCGGGGGGCCATGATGGCCCACCGGACCGTCGTGTATCCCCGCCCGGGTTATGAAAAACGGTGCGTGGACTGCCACCGGAATCTGGTCCATGTGGATCGGGAAGTTTATGGATACAGACAAAATCAGCCCCCTTACCGGGGCTTGGGACTCTAAAAAAAGGACTGGGAGGCGCCATGAACCGGAAATCATCCAAAATCGTCACTATTGCAGGCGTTTTGCTATTGGCCTTTGCCTGGAGCGCCACGGCCATGGCCCAGCAGGAGAATCTCCCCAAGGCAAAGGAATTCAGGATCGAACGCAGCATGTCCAAGGAGGCTATGGCCTGCCTCCAGTGCCACAAGACGGAACATCCCGGATTATTCGCCGATTGGGCCGCCAGCAGGCATGCCAGCGCCAATATCACCTGTCTGGACTGCCATCAGGCCGAAGCCCACGACGCAGATGTTTCCCTGGAGCATTTCAAGCAATACGAGCGGGGGGATAATCCCTGGGGTAAAAAGGAGTACAAGGTGCCCATCGCGGCTGCGGTCACGCCCAAGGATTGCTCCCGGTGTCATCCTGACGAAGCGGTTCAGTATTCCAAAAGCAAACACGCCAACACCACGGAAATCATCTGGAAGATCGACCCGTGGCTGAACAATGGTATGAACTCTAGCCTGGAACGGCAGGCCGGTTGCCTTTACTGCCATGGGACCGAACTTAAGATCAAGGACGGCAAGCTGGACCCGGCCACGTGGCCTAACGTGGGGGTAGGACGCATCAACCTGGACGGCAGCAAGGGAAGCTGCACAAGCTGCCATACGCGCCACCGCTTTTCCGTCATGGAAGCCCGCAAGCCCGAAGCGTGCGGCCAGTGCCATTTGGGGCCGGATCATCCGCAAATCGAAATCTACACGGAATCCAAACACGGGGACATTTACGCAGCTTTCGGAGATGAATACAACTGGAACGCTTCTCCCGGAACCTGGACCCCGGGTGTTGATTTCAGGGGCCCCACCTGCGCGTCCTGCCATATGTCCGGCGCAGGGACAGTCATGACCTCCCATGATGTCACCGAACGCCTTTCCTGGGAACTCCAGGCGCCCCTGACGGTTCGCCCCCAGGATTTCAAACCGTTTCCGGCCCAGTCCAATTGGGAAGGAGAGCGGACAAAGATGCAGGAAATCTGCACCCAGTGCCACGGCAAGACCTGGGTGGAAGACCACTACACCAAGATGGACGGCGTGGTGGGTGAATACAACAATGTGTATTTCAAGCCCGCCAAAGCCAAGCTGGACGAACTTTACGCCAAGGGCCTGCTGGACAAAACCCGTTTCTTTGATGAACGGCTTGAGGTGGAGTTCTATGAATTATGGCACCACGAAGGCCGCCGGGCCCGCATGGGAACCGCCATGATGGCCCCGGACTATGCTTGGTGGCACGGCTTTTACGAGTGCAAAAAACGTTTTAGCAACTTTATGGAAGAGGCCAACCACTTGATTGAAACCGGCAAAAAAGCCTATGTGGCCAAGGACTTCCCCAACGCCACGGGCAGCACCCAAAAACCGCCGGAGGTGTTCGGACAATAGACACGAGGGTGCGCCGGACGCAGTCATTTCCCCGGTGCAATAAATGATAAATAAAAAAGGGGGCCTGGAAGCAGGCCCCCTTTTTTATGTCATAATAATGGATGAAAACGACATGCTATTTTGCGGACTCCCGGAACGAACTTGCAAAAAGGCCGATGCCGCCGAACAGCAGCACAAGGATGGTAATGATATCAAAGGCCGACATGTGTCTCATGGTGAGTTGGATGCTGGTAATCACGCCGACGGTAAGCATAATTAGGGACGCGCCCGATAACACCCAGCCGATGAGGCTTTTGGAATTATAAAAGACAAACCCGATTCCGAACAAAAACGGAATCAGGACCATGCCGCTGGTAAGCCGGACGTTCCAACCCCCAAGACCAAAGGAATACAGCCCGTAGCCCAACCCGAAACCGCTCCTTACCTGGATGCCGTCCAGGAACAGATAGCCCCCGGCGATCATCATGATCAGGCCCAAGACAAAACGGCCTGTTCCCCCACTGGTTCCTCCGGCGCCTCGCATTGATTCGCTCCCATGTCTGGAATTTTGCCTCTGAACGGCCGACCCGCCCCCGCTGTTTGGATGAAAGGAACGCCTCGCCCCTCTGCGTTCCGGCCTGAAATGTAGCATGGCAGGCCCTGCAAAGCAAGATTAGGAAACAACTTGGACACCAGGAGAAAGTCGTTTGGGGCATTATGATTCTATCCCTTTGTCGAGTGAAGGAAGGACAAATTACCTGGATGCCGCCCTAATAAACAAAATTGTTTCGGGCGGCATTGAAGG
>JAEINP010000091.1 GCA_016342355.1 Desulfatibacillum sp. | reverse complement strand
ACAATGGATTCTCCGGGCTCTTGTCCAGCCCAGGCTATCGTGGCAACTGCCAGCCACACTATAACCTGCCCCAAAATCATGGTGTTTTTCAGTGTCTTCCTCACCCTAGCCTCCTCTGTATAAGCGATTCGCAAAAAACATAAAGCAAAAGAAAAATCACGGTTGCAGCCTCACGAAAAAAATTGATATAACAAAAGAATTCAAATAATTATGTATACGAGATTGGGATATTCCACAGAGGTGCGCCCAAACGGAAAACAGGCGCGAGGGAATGGTGTGGGGCAAGAGCCCCCCAATGGAGAGAGACGGCTGACAGCCGCCCTTCTTAAGGGTGGAATAGGATGGGACCCGCATACAAAAAGCACTCATTTGCCAATCAGGTTCAGAAAAAACAGCATCCGCAAAATATCGACAGCTGAATAAATGGGGGAGGAGAGCATTCTCCTGAGAGAACGGCGGTGTAATCCCCCACAAAAAAGTGCTAATTCTCTTGCGAGAATAAAATTTTTACCAATATATATAAAAGGGCCTATCCGGTCTGTAATATATCTCACAGCGCCGAAGTGATATAGTTCACATCATTCAGCATTCACAAACCAATAAGAAACAGCAGATAGACCGCAATACTGGCGTGGGAAACATGGGTCTTCCCCGGAAAAAACGCTTTTCAGCGGTTCAGACATACCTGCATAATGGCCCAACGTAGCGAAAACGATCAAAAAGGTCAAGTTAAAATTGAACAAATATCCCAAAAACCCTTAGAATTTTAGGCTTTTTTTAATAACTGATAATGTTTTCCATGACCAGGGATAAGGAGACGTATTGACGGTCGAGCCGGGGCTGTGATAGAGATTTGACAACCCTGGTATACATCCTGGGAAGTATATTTACCCTCAATCAAATTTTGGACCAAGAAAGGCTGCCGCGTGGAAGTTGATTGCCCAAGATGTCAAACCCCCATGGATATCGATGATCCTGAAAAAATCGCCTTTTGCCCGGCCTGTGGAGCGGGCCTTGAGATAGAGATTGGGGGCGCCGGATTCGCTCTGGTTTCCGCCCAAGGGGAAGAAGAGGATACGCCTCAGATTCCCGAGGAGGAACAGGAGCCTGATCCCATCCACGATCCGGTTTTGGCGGACCATATGCGTTGGCGTGTAGGGGCTGTTTTTACAGCGTTATTCGGCCTGACTGTCTTAGGATGCGCGGTATTCTCCGGGTTCAGCGAGTATTCGGAAAAGGGCATGTGGGCGCTTACCCGTGGACGGGAAGCGACCTTCTTGTGGGTGATCACCTCCCTCTGCCTGATCCTGCTTATCGGGTCTGGGGTGGTTTATTCCGTATCCCGGTCCGAGACAAATAAATATTTAAAATCCCTGGAAGAAAAAAAGGAACAACTTGATGATCAAAGGGCGTAAAGCAGGACTGACAGTGGTTGTCCTACTTATCCTTTGCCTGCTGCCCGGCCTGGGATGGGGAGTTTCCGGCGAAAGCAAGGGGGCCCCTATCCGCAACACGGCGGCCTATGCCCAATGGAAGGCTCTCCATCAGAGGGTATGCGACCTCATGGGGCAGCAAAAGTTTTCCCAGGCTTTCGAGGAGTCCAAGCCTTTGATTGGGTTCCTTGAAAAACTTAACCTGACCAAAGAAAAAGAGATGTTTGAAACATGCAACAACCTGGGAGCCATTCATCTCCACATGAAAATGTTTCAGCAAGCTCACAACTATTTTTGGACGGCAATGAAACTAGGAGACAAATTGTATGGCACGGACAGTGTGGAGGTAGGTTTTGTGTTCAGAAATCTTTCCCTTTTGTACGGGGAAAGGGCCAATCAGATATTCATACTTCACAAGGAAGAGTTGGGACTTCCCGCCAACCCTGCGCCCCCCAAATGAGTCATCCACCATACAAAGCAAACATTACATGGAAAAACACCTATGACAGATAACGGCCTGCCTCCCGGAGACACAAAAAACACTGGTTCCAGTGCGCCGCGGGCCTCCGCCAGCGGTCCGGTCCAATCTCCCATGAATCTGGTGACGCCAGTGACCATCCATGACAGTTGGGAGGACACCTACCGCCAAGAGGAAGCCCAGGATTCCGGGGATGTGGATTTTAAAGAATATGCCGATGGCAGCATTGTAATTTCCAAACAATCCCTTGAACTTATCCAACGGAAGCTGGATGCCGCCAGCAAACTGAAAAAACGGCATTTAAAAATTCTTAAAATCCATGAGCAGCTTATGGAGGAGCATGATAATCTTCTGCGCGAAAGGGAAAGGCCTCCCCAAAAAGTGGAAACCCTCCCGGCTTTGCCGCCACAAGGCATGCAGGGGGATGTGATCAAGGCCATGGCTCGTATGGAAAAAATCAACCGGGCTTTGGCCCGCTGCAAGTGGCACGAGTTCAAACGCAGAAAAAGGCTGCTTTATGCCATGAAACAAACCCTGGCCTACATGAAAAACAGGGCTATTACGCAATAATGTTATTGGGCCGATAGCGCCCAATGCTTTGCAAATACGAGGAACAGCCATTGTTAAAAAAACTCAAGCAAAAATTCGGAGCCCCAAAGGTTGACAAATCCATTGTCTGGAAAGAAGCCAACCAGGAACTGGTGGATTTGATTCGCGGCGGAAAGGCGGATGAAGCCCTGGAGGCCGGCCAGAAGTTGGTGGATTTTGTGGACAGAAAGTTTTCCAAAGACGCGCCGGAAAAGGCCACCACATACAATAACGTGGGCATGGCCCTGATGATGCATGGGGATTTCCCCCTGGCCGAGGAATGCTTCCGGGAAGCGCTGGCCATGCGCATTCGGCTTTTTGGGGAAGAGCACCGGGAGGTGGCGGTGGTCTACATGAACATGTCCCAGTTGTATAAAGTCAGGGCCCAGCAAATCCTCGCCCTGTTTCACGAAAAGACCTGATCCATAGCATTTGCCAGCCAAAAACCCGGCGGCCCCCAAAAGGGAACCGCCGGTAAGAAATCATAGTACAATCAGAGCGTCCGCCACCATGGGTTTGCCGTCCAGCAGCAGGATGGGGTTGAGGTCGATTTCCTTGATCTCTGGGAAATCCAGGGCCAGATAACCCAGCCTCACCAACAGATCGGCCAGGGCGTCCCGGTCCACGGCGCCCATGTTCCGAAAATCATCCAGCAAAACCTTGGCTTTCAGGGAATCGGCCATGGCCAGGGCTTCCTCGTGGGTCAGGGGAGCCAAGCGCAGGGTGAAATCTTTCAGAGCTTCGGCCAGCACACCGCCCAATCCAAAGAGCACACAAGGGGGGAAGCCATCAAACCGGGTGACCCCTGCCATGAATTCCCTTTGCGTAGGCAGCATTTTGCTTACCAGCACAGGGATTCCGGGAGCAGTCGCCTGTATGGCGTCGTAGGCGGCCTGGACTTCCCGGGAATCCTGGAGATTAAGGTGCACCAGGCCTTTTTCGGTTTTATGCAGGATATCCGGGGAGCAGGCCTTGACCACCACGGGAAAACCCAGGTCCTGGGCAGCCTGCACAGCTTCCGGCCGGATGGAGGCCAATTTTTCGGGACAAACGGGTATGCCATAGTCGGCCAATATCTGCTTGGCCTGATGCTCATCCAGCGCGCCCTTGGCTTGGTCCAGTATGGAAGCCGCGTTGGCGCCCAGGCCCTGGGGCTTTTCGGCCTTGGCCAATGGCCGTTCCATGATTTTATGATGCTGATGCAAACACCCCATGGCATAGGCGGCTTTTTCGGGCGATGAAAAAACAGGGATGAAATTGTCCAGCATCACATTGCGGGCATGGTCTTCCTGTCCCATGAACGAGCCCACCAAGATGGGTTTTTTGTATTTGGAGGGTAGTTCCAGAAAGCTGGTCAAATCCACCTTGGTCATGGCGATCATGTCCTCCAGGGTGATATTCATGAGTTCGCCCATGTTGGCATGCATGATTTTAGCCCACCCTGTGTCCATGATCCCATGGATAAGCAAACCGTCCACTTCCGGGCATTCCAGGAGAATCTCCGGAATGGTTTGGGAGAGGGGTTTGGTATCGGTGATAAAGGTGAGATCCACCGGGTTTTTAGCGCTTGCCGTAGGGGGAATGACAGCCCGTATCTTCTCCTGGACATCCAGGGGCAGTTCCTCCACCACCAGCCCGCCGCGGTCCGCCATGTCCGACATGCCGGAGCCCGGACCACCGGAATGGGTGAGGATAGCCACCCTATTCCCTTTTATGGACGGCTGGGTGGCCAAAACATGGCCTATCTTGTACACGTCCTCGATGCTGTGCACCCGGATCACCCCGGCCTGTTCAAAAAGGCCGTCATACAAAAAATTGGGGCCTGCAATGGAACCGGTGTGGGAGAGGCCGCTTTTTGCTCCCGCCTTGGTGCCGCCCACATACTGGGCTACAATGGGTTTGACGCGGCTGACCTGGCGGGCCACTTCCAGAAACCGTGCGGGGTCGGACAGGGATTCTATGTACAGGCCGATGGCCTTGGTTTTGGGGTCCTCCCCCAGGTATTCCAGGCAGTCCACCAAGCTGATGTTGGCCTCGTTCCCCACGCTCATGGCCTGGTTGAGCCGCACTCCCCTATCCCGCAAATAGGTAAGGGTCTGGGCCAGGTAGGTCCCGCTTTGGGAGGCGATGCTCAGAAATCCGGGCTTATCCTGAAAAGGGGACACGGTAGCGTTGAAGGGATGTTGGGCGTTGAAAACACCCATGCAGTTGGGACCCAAAAACCGGATGCCGTGCCGCTCCGCCACTTCCAAAAGCTGTTTTTCCAGCTTTTTACCGTCCTCGCCCATTTCCCGAAACCCGGCGCTGATGACAATGGCGTGTCTGGTTCCCAGTTTGCCGAAGTCGTCCAACATATCGATGACCAGCCCTGTGGGCACCACCAGGATGGCAAGCTCAGGCACTGAAGGAAGGCTGGAAATGGCAGGATAAGCCTTTACCCCAAAGATTTCCTCGTGCTTGGGATGAACCGGCATAATGGCGCCCGGGAATCCGCTATTGATAATATTCAAAAACTGCAACGAACCCATTTTCATGGGATTGGTGCTGGCGCCCACAATAGCAATGGATTTAGGGGCCATGATGGTATGCAAAGGATTGGGACTGATATTCAACGATTTTCCTCCTTGTTTTTTAATTCCTCCCTGAACCGGACAGTGCTTGGCGCCTCGCAGGGCCGGGCTGTTGTTCGCAAGCAAACGATCGAACGTTCGGTTTATAGCACAGTGTGTGTTCCCGTGCAAAAACTTACCGGTCGATAAAACACGCCATCGCCGCATTTTCCGGGAGATTTGGAGGGTCTTCCCCATGATTTAAAGTGGTTGACAGCCTGGAATATTTTGTCGGGCGACGGGCGGGAGAACGCTTTGAAGCAAAATCTCCGCACTATCCATCCTGCGGGGCCGTTCCCCGGACTGAAAAAAAAGGCCTGCGGGAATGGCCGGGCTGATAAGCAGGCATGAAAAATAAAGGGGCGCAGGTCAGGTTTGTGCTGGCATGCAGAGGGCCGGATCTTTAAGGCAGGCGGCGAGTTTCTTTCGGACAGCCAGGAGAAAGTGGTGAATTTCAGGTTCGGCGTAGTCCGGGTAGGTCCAGGGAAGGGTTGTGAATTTTCCTTTAGTGTACAGAAGGGTCAGGTCGGCGTAGATGCCCCGGGCAAGGTAGACCCGGTGGGTGAAGTTTTTGCCCGTGGCCAGGATAAAACGTTCCATAACCAGGAATCCGGGGTCGATATTGACTGCGCGGCGGCTCTCTTTGGCGTAAGTGGCTTCTATGGCGTTGGCGGCCAGCTTGATTTCAGGCAGGCTGTCCTGGGGGATCAGTTCGGTGAATGCGAAGAGACGCCGGAACAAGGGGCCGCCCATTTCCGGCTCGTAATAGTCGGTATGGTGGAAGGAATACCATGGGCTCATCATGTCCACGGGACCGAACCGGGCCGTAAGATCCCCGACCACGGGTTCGGCCAGGGATTTGTCCGCTGTAAATATTCCGATGACCAGCTTGGCCGGGCTTGGAGGAGACGGGGTGCTCACGGTATTTACTATGCCTCCAGGGGTTTGGCCTGATCCGCCAGCATGATGGGAATTTGGTCCCGAATTTCGTAGACCAGTTTGCAGGGTCTGCAAATGAGGCCGTTTTCCTTTTCGTTGAGTTCCAGCTTGCCCTTGCATTTGGGGCAGGCCAATATTTCCAGAAAGTCTTTATTGACGGGCATAAACGCCTCCTTGATCTCCTGATTCGGGAATATTCCCGGGATTAATGGGCCGAAATCCTATGCATTTTTCCATTTTTTGGTGTATAGGGCACCATCAGATACACTAAAAATGTGAAACGCGAACATGCCACGGTGTTTTTGCTTCGCCTTTTCACAAAACAAAAAAAGGAAAAAGCATGGCCCCGCATTATTTGATCATCCGCTGGTCCGGCATGGGCGACATTGTCATGACCCTGCCCGCCCTGGCTTATTTAAAGGAAAAACAACCCGATTGCCGCATAACCTATTTGACAGACACGCCTTTTGGGTCCATCCCGCTCATGTCCGGGCTGGTGGACCGTTTGGCGCCCGTGGACCGACGGGGTTTCGCCAAGGCAAGCCGTTTCGCCGGGGCTGTAGGCGGTCTGTGCAGCATAATCTCCCAATTGCGGAAAGACAAGCCGGATATTGCCTTTGACCTCCAGGGTTTTGGAGAAACCGCCGTGCTCGCCGCGCTTTCGGGGGCGCCGGTTCGGGTAGGACGTATCAAAAAATCGGGCCTGCGTAAATGGATTTACAACAGGAATATTGATGCGGACTGGGGTACGGAGCATAGGAGCCTGTTTTTTGTCAAGGCCATCGCCCAGGGATTGGGAGTCTCCCCTCCCCTGGCGCCAGACAGCCCCAGGCTGGAAATGCCCGGTTTGGAGCGCGTACCAGGACTGGTGTGCCTGAACATGGGGGCGTCCACGGAATCCCGCAGGTGGAGCGAAAAAAACTTTATCGCCCTGGGCCAAAACCTGGCGAAAAAGGGCTGCACCGTCCGCCTGCTTTTAGGGCCCCAGGAAACCCACATCCTGGCGCCTGTCCAGGCCGCCGCCAGGGAATTCGGATGGGAACTGGCCATGCCTGACAATATGGAGGGTCTGGCCAAGGCCTGCGGCGAGGCCAGCCTGATGGTTTCCAACGACACCGGCCCCGGACATCTGGCCGCGGCCCTGGGCGTGCCCGTGGTGACCCTGTATTCCACGGGAGATCCCCACAACGTGGGCCCCCTGGCCCCCCGAACAGTCTGGTTCCGGGATCAGGAGGACATCAACCGCATCGCCGTGGGCGGGGTGGAACGGGCCTGTTTGGATTTTCTGCAAGAATAGGCGCCACCACTTTACGGGGCATTTTTTTTGAGAGAACCGCCCCATAATTCAAAATCAGACAACTATGGAGAATTTTCCGTGGAAAACAGAAGGACTTTCCTGAAAAAAAGCGCCATAGCCTGTGCGGCCCTGACCGTCCCCGGTTGCACCACCAACCTGATGGCCAGCCAGTCGGCCAAAGGCTTTCGGACCCAAAACCCAAAAAAGGCCTTGGTTCTATGGTACAGCCAGACAGGCCACACCAAACGGTATGGCCAGTTGATCGCCCATGTGCTGGAGCAAAACAACATGGCCGTGGATGCCAGCGATATCCGCTATTGCAAGGATATTCAGCCGGGGGACTACGATTTGCTGATCGCCGGGGTCCCTGTCCATTATATGGATGTGCCTCCCAACGCCCGGAAATTTTTTAAGGAAATGGGGACCCTGGATCGCACGGCGGTGGCCTCCTACGCCACCTTTGGAGGGCCGGGCGACAATCAGCACAACACGGCTTATGATCTTCTTTCGCTCATGGCGGCGAAGGGGGGAGTGCCCGCCGGAATGGCCACTTTCGGCAACATGTCCACCTACGCTCCCACATGGTCCATGGGCAATGAAGCACGGACTCTCAAGTACGCCAATCTCCCGGACGCCAACACCTATGCCAGGGTCGGGGAATTCGCCCGGGCAGTGGTGGATAACATCAGGAAAGGACAGGCGGATGCCCCGGAGCGGGAGTTTGATGTCATGGACTGGGCCAAACACCTCCCCGTGGTGTGGGGATCCAAGGTGCTGACCACGGACCACCGAATCATCGAAGAGGAATGCATAGGCTGCGGCACATGCGCCCGGGTCTGCCCGGTGGGGGCGATCAGCCCGGAAACATTTTTGGTGGACACCCGCAAATGCTTGCTGTGCCTGGGATGCGTGAATAATTGCCCCGTGGGCGCCGTGAACATGAAATACCTGGGCAAAAAGGTGATCGGGTTCCCCTTTTTCCTGAAAGACCAAGGCATAGTGCTCATGGAGCCGGATTTGGGCGGCGATTCAACAAAATAGAGTCGAAGGGTTTCTTGTGGCAAAGGGATGACGGACTTGCGGGTGTTCGCCGCGCTGGAAAGGCAGTCTCCACGCCGGAGTCCTCCGTCTCTGCGTCGGGGCGAACCCGGGCGTCCCCCAAACTTCAAAAAAAATTGGACTTCGGCAAGGTTTTCCGATCGCCGAATATCTGTGGTTTCAGCAATCTTTTCGGGCCGCTCATAGTGTTGCTTCGCAACCCTGGCAGCAAACTGCGCTGCCAGGGCTACCCACTGTCAGAGCCACCGGCTTATAAATAGAACAAATTTACAATTTAAGCCTAAATTTTGCAGATTTTATGCAAAATTTGACTTTTAATTTGACATATATCCATTTTTAAACTATTCTACATACTCATTTTTTTATCCTTCAATATCTAAGGTAATGTCATGCTAATCGAATTTTCCGTAACCAATTATCGTTCCTTTTTAGGGACTCAATGCCTGAGCATGGCCGCAGGGTCAAAGGCAGAACCTCTAGTTGAGAACACCTTCGAAGCCCCAACCACTGGAAAACTGCGTTTGTTAAGATCCGCTGTGATTTATGGCCCAAATGCGGCGGGTAAAAGCAATCTTGTGAAAGCGCTTGCGTTTGTGCGCGAATTTATCCTGAATTCTTCAAAGGAGAGACAAGAAGGAGAGTCTATTGAAAGGACTCCATTTCTATTAAATGCAGATTCAAAGAACCAGCCCAGCGAATTCGAGATATTTTTCATTCAAAACGGTGTCCGTTATCAATATGGGTTTGCCTGCACGGAAGACCGTGTAACCAGCGAGTGGCTGCTGGTATATCCCAAAAATCGGGCTCAGCGTTGGCTTGAAAGGAATTTTGATCCCGAAACAAAACAAGAGGATTGGGATTTTGGAATTAATTTTAAGGGTTCTAAAAAAACATGGAAGGAAAGCACTCGGCCGAATGCTTTGTTTCTTTCTACTGCTATTCAATTGAATTGTGAACAACTCAAACCCATATTGCAGTGGTTTAAAAAGTTAGTCGTAATTGAACATGGGGATCTGATGGGTGATGAATTCAGCGCTAGCTGCTGCGAAGATTTAGCGAAGAAAGACCGAATTCTTACATTTGTCCAGAATGCAGATATTCAAATATCGAATATCGTAGTAGAAGAAGAAAAGATTTCTCCTGAAGATATCCCTTTCCCCAAAGATATGCCAAATGAAATCAAGAGGGTCATTAAAAAGGATTTGGATGGACGAACAATAAAGAGAGTAAATTTTTTGCATAAGACCAGCGACCCTTCCGGCGATGTTCCCATGGACATTGAAGACGAATCAGATGGTACGCTGAAGCTCTTTTCCTATGCAGGGCCACTTATGGACATTATGGAACAAGGGCGTGTTTTGGTGGTTGATGAGTTCAACAACAGTTTTCATCCGCTCATCATTGAATATCTTCTTAAAATTATACACAATGATGAAATGAATAGGGCCAATGGCCAGCTTATTTTCACCACCCATGACACCTCTTTGCTGGACCAGGATATCCTGCGTAGAGATCAGGTATGGTTTATGGAAAAGGATGAAAATCAGGATAGTACGCTTTATTCGCTGCTGGAATTCAAGCCCAGGAAAAATGAGGCATTAAGGAGGGGATACATCCAAGGCCGATATGGCGCCCTACCCTATATCGGGGAGGTCCGCTTCTGATGGCAAAAACAAAAAGGAAACCACGTAGCGCTAAAGACCATCGAAGAACTCCGGGCAACTGGGAACCATATGCCAGGGTTCTGATCGTCTGCGAGGGTGAGAAAACTGAACCTAACTATCTAAAAGGATTGGTGAATAATTTTAAGCTGAGTACGGCTAATGTTGTTGTTCTTGATAACCAGTATGGATCTTCTCCAGACATGGTCGTAAGATGTGCACTTGGTCATTTAAAAGCTGACCCAAACTTTAACAAAGTATACTGTGTATTTGACAAGGATAGGCATGATACTTATCAAGCAGCCTGTACGAGAATCAAAGACACTAAACTGACGAGAAACAGAACCATCCATGCCATTACATCCGTTCCCTGTTTTGAGCTGTGGCTCCTACTCCATTTTGAATATACAACCAGAAATTATTATAATGTTCATGGATCAGTTTGTGATCAGCTTATTTCAGATTTGAAAGCACATATTCAAAACTATGAAAAGGGTAATACGAACATTTTTGAAACCTTGAAACAGGAGTTTCAGGCTTGAAGGTCATGTGTGATTAAATATATACATAAAATCAGAATGTTATTTGGATTTATCTT
>JAEINP010000090.1 GCA_016342355.1 Desulfatibacillum sp. | reverse complement strand
AACGCCGAAAACAATTACCTCCATGTCCAGGCCAAGGATTCCACCGGACAACTGGCAGGAGAAATCCTCCACATCGGGCCTTGGCTCGTGGACGCTGTACCACCCGTAAACCCCGTCCTGACAAGCACCTCCGTGGTTACGGACACCTGCACAAATGAAAACGGAGCCACACTGTTATGGACTCCCGGCTCGGACGCTTGCGGCGATGTCACCTACGCATGGGTCCTGGATAGCAATCCGGTGTCCAATCCCGTGGGCAACGATCCGGATACAGACACCGAACCGCCCGACAACATTCTTTTCACAGGGAATGTCAACTACCTCCACCTTGTCGCCATTGACGAGGCAGGCAATGCTGCGGATGAAATCCTCCACTTTGGGCCATGGACCCTATGCCACGCCATCACCGGGCCGGAACTGAACAACTGGAACCTGGATCCATTTGGCCTGTCCTTTGACCTGGAAGATGAAACCGGAGTGAATCCTTCCTCGATCCAGGTATTGCTGGAAACCTCATCCAGCGCACAGACGGATATAACCAGTCTGCTGAATATTTCCTATGACATGGACACCACAGTGACGGTGTCTTACG
The DNA here is from genome assembly GCA_016342355.1 of Desulfatibacillum sp. Classification (GTDB taxonomy): domain Bacteria; phylum Desulfobacterota; class Desulfobacteria; order Desulfobacterales; family Desulfatibacillaceae; genus Desulfatibacillum. The sequence goes on along the minus strand of JAEINP010000090.1, from coordinate 10,119 downwards.
CCCCGGCTCTGCCCTGGGCCGCCGATACCGTAATTACAGCCACCATCCAGGCGCAGGACACACTGGGTAATTTCACCAACCCCAGCCCATTGGTGGCGGAGGATTCCGTAAGAGCGGCCAGCACCCACGAGGTCTATGCAGGTGAATCCATCCAGGACGCCCTGGACGCAGCCACCTCCGGAGACACGGTTCACCTGAACCCGGGCTTGCATGTCCTTGCCGGGTCTCCCCTCAACATAGGGCAAAGGCACAACGGCATCACTCTCTTGGGCGATGGCATAGAGGACTCCCTGGTCCGGTGCGACGGGGTTAGTATTGTTGTAAACAATGTTTCCGGTTTTACAATGCAGGGACTTTCCGTTGGTACAACTCAAAATATTGAATTGCTTTACATACTGGGCAACAGCGACAATGTGGCGATTGACGGCAATGCCTTTGCCGTGGATCATTCGGAACGGACAGCCCTGATTTATTTTGGCGCAGCCGGCGTCGGCAACCGGATTGTCAACAACATCATGACCAGCGCAGATAACGCCGGTACAGGGGTGTACGTGGATGGAGCCTCTCCGGAAATCGTCAACAACACCATGACCGACCTGATCAACGGCATTGACTGTGTTAGCAGCGCTTCACCCCTGATTGCCTACAACATCATCGCTTTCAACTCGGAAGGGATTTACGCGGACAACTACATCGACGTGTATTACAACTGCGTCTTCGGCAATGGCGCCAACTACGACAGCACCATTACCCACAATACCGACATCAACAACGATCCGCTTTTTGTGGATGCCGAAGCAGGGGATTACCATCTCCTGGACTCATCCCCTCTGGTGGATTCTTTAAAACCCAGCGCCTCCGATATTTCGAGCATCGCTTTCCCTGAAAACGACCTGGACAACAACAGCCGCCCCTTGGGCGGAAATTATGATCCGGGTTGCTACGAAACCCTGGCGACCCTGGCTTTCACCTCCACCCCGGCCGATCAGGTGAACGAAAATGCCGCCTATTCTTACACGCCTGAAGTTACAGGCGCCATAGTGAGCTTCAGCTTTGATGCGGCTTCCCAGCTTCCGACTGGCATGACCATCTCGAACACCACAGGGGAAATTGACTACAATCCCCAGCACGATGACGAGGCTGGAACGTATACAATTATTGTTGTGGCTCATGCCGTGGACGGCAGGACCGTCAGCCAAACATTCACCGTCACGGTTACGGCGGTCAATGATCCTCCTGAAGTGCCTGTATCTGTGGAACCCCAGCCCTATGCAGCCATGGTAAACCGGTTGTTCTCCCTGGAATTCTACAGCTATGATGAAGAAACAGCAGTTCTTGAGTATTCGGTAGAAAATGGTCCGACTGGCATGGATATCCCGGTTCCCACGGACGGCATTCTGGAATGGGTGCCCCAAACAGGCACGCCCGCTAGCGTACAGTTCTCAGTCAGCGCCTGGGACGGTTCCCAAGACACCAGCACAGGGTCATTACCCATAACCGTGGCGCCAAGCCTTAATCTGGCGCCTTTCCGGGGAAGCCCCGCCATTCTGGTTACGAATTCGGGAGCAGCCCAGCCCATAACCACCACGGTGGGCATTACCTGTCATGTCACTGGGGGCCAAGCACCCTACAGTGTAAGCGTTCTGAACGAAACAGTGGGTGAAATCACAGGCCTGGACGCCAGCACGGGCGAATTCACCCTCAGTCCCCTGGCTGCGGGACGGACCCAATTAAGTATAACCGACGCATTGGGTTTTACCCTGAACTCGGGAATATTTGAGGTGCATCATATCGAAGCCACACTCCTTGTGGGCGGGACCGAACTCAACGCAGGCGATGGCGCGGTGCTCACGGTCAACGAACCCGATAGCGACCTGAACGGCCTGAGCTTCACCATTCCGCAAGGATCGACCTCCTCAGATATAACGCCTACAATCAGCCAATTGGACAGCGGAGAACCCTACATGGCAGAACGGACCAGCCCGGTGGTGGAAATCGGACCCGAAGGAACAACCTTCGCCATCCCCGCTTCCCTGGCCTTCCCCAATAACAGCGCCATTGCCACGGACGAGTTGTTGGTGTTCACCTATGACAGGGAACAAGGCAGATGGGTGTACGTTCCCGGGGCTGTAATATCGGGCAGTACCGTCACCGTACCCCTGGCGCATCTGTCACTGTACACCCTGGCCCAGCCCAATGTACTCACCAATCAACTGCCCGGCGGAATCGCGGTGGAAGACTATCGTTTGGTGAGCTTCCCGGCCTATGCCGCCGACATGGAATCCATGGTGGAAATCCTTAGCGACTCCAACAACCTGGATACTTATGACGACACCAAATGGAGGTTGTTCGGATTCGATCCCCAGGCTCAATGGTCCGGTGACCCGAATAATTATTACATTGAGGGCAGTGAAACGGGTTTTGACGCACAATTCCCCTTTGGCCCTTGCCAAGCCTACTGGATCATATCCCGCTATGCCAAGGAAGTGGAAGCCCGAGGGCTCCATGTGGACGTGGCGAACGACTACTACACCACCTTGCAGCCTGGTTGGAATTTGCTTGGCAATCCATTTACCACAGGATTGTATTGGACCCTGGTGGAAAGTTCCCGGGATGGCGTAACATTTTACCGGCAGAATTCCGCCAGTGCGGATAATCCTCTCAAAGATAGAAACCTGTTCTACTATGATCCCCTAACCCGCAAGGCAGACCCGGATGGCTATGTGGAAACCACGGTCATGCAGCCTTATGCAGGATATTGGATCAAGAACAATACCGGCTCTCCCCTGGTTGTCAAACTTCCCACCACGGCCTTTGTCCAGGCAGTGGTGGGAGGCAAGGGGGATCCCGGGGAACCGGGTCTGGTATCCACCCTGACCAGAAAGCTCTCCCGTATGGTGGACAGGGTTGCCTGGGCTGTGACGGAAGAGGATAGGCCGCCAGCGCCTCCGGGGTCTGGCGGGTCCAATACAGGCACAGACTCCGACTCCATTGGCGTTGCTGAAGACGGCGGAGGAGGAGGGTGTTTTGTGGATACCGCAAGGGGCTTTGGGCCGGAAGAGATGCCCAAATGTTATCTCCTTATGGTTATCCTTTTCTGCCTGGTTGCGACCGGAGTATCCCGGATAAAAAAAGGAACCTGACCGGTCCCTTCCTGATAATTTATTATGAGGGCGGTCCTGATACGATCAGGGCTGCCCTTTTTCGTCTGATCCCAATGGGCTGCATTTTCAGGTTTTATCCTCACGGATAGCCAAGGAGGGACCATGCGTATGGAGACAGGTCCCGGCCAGGGAACCCGATTTGTCATTCGGCTGCCAATTTCTCCAACCGCCTCCCTCTGATTTCCGGCGGAATGTCCTACAGATCTTTCTTCAATGCTTTCTGAACAGCCAAACCAAGCTCCCGCCTAGTCATGGGCTTATGGAGTATGTCGCCAATTCCCAAATCCCGGATTTTGATAAGCGCGTCCTTTTCCTCATAACCCGTAGAAAAAACTATGGGAACGTCTGACCGCAGTTCCCGGAGCTTTTGGGCAAAAATATCTCCCGTCATTTCAGGCATCTTTATGTCTGTGATAACAAGGTCGAAATCCTGAGGATTGGCCTCAAATATTTCCAGGGCCTTATGCACGTCGGACTCCCCCACAACCGAATATCCCAAGCGCTGTAGCATGGCCCTTGCCGTGGTCAGTAACGCCCTTTCATCGTCGACTACCAGAATATGGCCGGAGTGCTTATCATTTTCCAGCACCCTCCGCCCTCCTAAGGCTTTTTCACCGACCGACAATGGCAAAATGATTTCAACTTTTGTTCCCTCACCCTGAGTGCTGCCGACACGCACATAGCCTCCCAATGACTTAACAACGCCATGAACCACGGCTAACCCCATGCCCGACCCTTTCCCTACGTCCTTGGTTGTAAAATAGGGTTCAAGCGCCCTTTGGGCGATTGATGGGTCCATACCCTCTCCCGAGTCCTCCACAACCAAACGAAGACACTCTCCCGGAGGGGTTTCCTTGTTCCATCCGGGCCAGGGTGATGTGAGATTCAGGTTATTCGTGGTAATCTTGATTGTCCCCTTACCCTTGATGGCCTGGCTGGCGTTGGTACACAGGTTCACCAGAACCTGACGAATCTGAGAAGGGTCTGCCCGGACCAAGTCTGTTTTTGCCTCCAGAGATGTACTAAAGTCGATTCCTTCAGGCATGGAATCTTTTAGGAAAGTCAAGGATTCCTCAATGATCGCGCTTACGGATACGGGCCTGAAATCCAGTTCCGCCTTTCGAGCAAATCGCATTAGCTGTTTAACCACATCCCGGGCGCGGAGGCAGGCGTCCATAATCGCCTGAATGCTAATGCGGGCCGGAGTATCTTCCGGAATGTCGTCAGAAACAATTTCAGCATGACCTATGATAATGCTAAGTATATTATTAAAATCATGGGAAATTCCACCGGCAAGGGTTCCTATGGCCTCCATTTTTTGTCCCTGAAGCAGGTCCTTTTCCATTTGAAGCCGTTCGGAAATATCAAACAATGTCACGGGCACAGCCATTACTTTTCCATCCTGGCTATAAACGGGAAATGCGCTGATTTCCACGGGGATTTTTGCACCATCTTTATGCTGGACAAAAAAACGTTCGTTTCTGATGTTCTTTCCCTCGATAGCCCTGATCAAAGGTTTCTCGTGAGCCGGAATTTCTGTTTGCCCATCCATATAGTATGCGTGGCAACCAAGGTTGACAGGATTGGGAGTCTGGCCCTGGTTTTCTGGTTCTGAAACTTTTTCCATCAAGTGAGTGGCCTGATCATTGGCAATAAGGAGTTTTGTGTTTTCCATCGTCCCTTCCATTATAAACATGGCATAGGGCGCCTGACGTATGGTTTCCTCCAGGATGCGCGTGGTTTTATAGAGCCTGGTCTCAATTTTTTTTCGCTCGCCAATATCGGTCATTGTGCCAATCATGCGCAAGGGCACACCATTTTTCAGCCTTTCCACAACCCGCCCTTGTCCATTTATCCATCTCCATGTATTGGCGGTGGATTTCAGGCGATGCTCCTGATTCCAAACAGGAGTTTGTCCATCCAAATGTTGTTGCAATGAATCCAGGACCGTTTCCTTATCATCAGGATGAATCCGCGAACTCCAATACTCAAAAGTGGGCTCAACATCCTTTTCACCCAGAATCGTTCTCCATACAGAATTATAATACACCTCTCCCGTGGCAATGTTCCAGTCCCACAAGCCAACACCTAAAGCGTCCATCACAAGCTGATGTTTTTTTTCATTTTCCCGTAACTGCCTTTTCATTGCCTTGGTTTCCGAAATATTGACTACCTGTGCCATGACCAAGGGGGAAGTGGAACCTGGAATATGCACCATGGAGATGTGGGACCCCCCCCATATGGTTCTTCCGTTTTTGTGTAAGTATTTTCTCTCCACTATGTAGTAGTCGGTTTCGCCTTTGAGCATGGCCAAAAACTGTTCCAGCCCGGTGTCCCGGTCATCAGGGTGGGTGATATCCCGGAATGTCATCTTTTGCAGTTCCTGGAAGGTGTAACCGGATAGCTCGATAATGGCTGGATTTGCCTCAGTAAACTTGCCTTGAAGATCAAAAAGAGCGACACCCACTCTGGATTGGTTGAAAATGGCCCGGAATTTCGCCTCGCTTTCCAGCCCAATTTGCTCCATTTTTTGCTTTTCCAAATTTTCCGCAAACAGGCATTGGTTTTCCGATTCAAGCCTGCATACCTTTTCACGAAGATGGACATTTTCCTGAAGAAGTGCGTCAATTTTCTTTTGGAGTTGTTCCTGACCATTGGTTTCAGGCATTTAAATGTTCTCCGATTTAAAAGTATGAGCGTCAGTATGGAACACTGAGCCATATAATTCATGGGAAAAAACCGCTATCTTAGCCTGTTTTTTGAGGAAAAAATTGAGTCGTGCGGTTTGCCGATTAACATGCAAAATCTGTGCAAACGGGTTTTGCATAATTAATTTGTATGAGGATACGGAAATGAAATACAGAAAGTTTTGGAGCCAGAAATGACCCTATATATAAACATGGGAGAATAGGTTCAAAGCAGCTTTTTAAAGTGTGCTTCTAATTTGCAGGTTCAGGCGGAGAGGCGATCCATTCATACCCCCACCGGCCCGGTTTGGTGGAAAGGACCGCACGATCCCCCTGTTCAAAAAGATCAAAAACCGTTTTGGGCACCCTGATGCTTATGGGAATTTCGTCGTTGTCCCAGGAAGTCAATCTCAAACGGTATGTGATGCTTTTGCTTCTGTGGATTGTTTTTTCTAAAACCCGGGCTGTGTGGACAGCCGGAGACCCGGCATCCAACGCCCCGTTTGTCCACATAAAAAAACTGGTAAACAAAAGGAAAAGGACCACGGGAACCATGCAAATGCTCAATAGGAACAACCGATGTCCTTCAGGCGCCTTCCGGAAATATAAACGAGCCAACACAAACAGCAAAACAGTTCCCGCTATGGTTGGTAAAATGGCAAAGTGAAAACTTCCCGCCACCAGGGCGACGCCATTTGTGGGAAGGTATTTTTCTTGCGTCAAAATCATAAAGATGAGGGTCGCCAAAACAAAAATCGTTATCAATAAGACCGGAATCATACTCTGCTTACGGTCAAAGAAAAGGCCGGATGCGGGCACGATGTTGGCCACAGAACTGATCTTAGCCTGCAGCCCCCTCTCCGGCCCTGCTATCCCTGCCAGCCGGGATACCTTCTCCCTTATGAATGGGGGAGAAAGCATTTTCAAATGTTTTTCCGACATGGACTCTAATGGAAAAACCAGGGAAATGCCATTGGCATCCATGCGCAGCATTTCCTGCCTGGTTTCCAGGATTTTCCGAATTCCATGGGTGGTATGCATGTTCATGAGAAATTGAGCTGCCTTGTGGGGATCCCGGGAAAATATATAATGATCTCTGGCAAAATCCGCGTCCGGAATCTCTATCCTGGGAACAAGGCCCAACTTTTGCCCTATGGTATCCAAAATATTTCGTTTTCTGCAGGCAAAAAACAATCCGGTGTCTCCGGGTATGGAAATCACCACAAGCACAGGCCCTCTTCCCGGTTTCACAAATTGCACTTGGTAAGGAACACCCTCATGCATAGCCAGCAGACATTTTCTTTCCATTCTCCCGTCCAGAACCATGGCTAGATTTTGGAGGATATTCATGCCCTGCTTTTGCTGACGCCGATATATAGCGACAACAAGGATCACTCCGCCAAAGGCCGCCATTGTCAGAATTCCGAACATGGCCAAAGACTGGTTTTCCATATTTCCTCCGAATGCGGGAGTTGATTACACTATTACGGTCGGAAAAAAATACTAAGGGTATTGGGAATGCCCGGTCAAAATACAATCGAAAAACATCATGCCGAAAAAACAGCTCAGGAAATACGTCATCTTACGGAGTTAGTGGGGCAATTCCTGGGTGGGAAACTTTTTACTCATGGTCAGGACATTCTTATCCCCCACAGGGAAATATTCCACGTCATCCATGACCTGTTGGATAATAAAAAGGCCCATGCCGCTTTCAGGAAGGCTGGTCACGTCTTTGGGGTCAAAATCCAGGGTCGTGGGTTTCAGGCGGCTCATCCCCTTGCCCCAATCCCAAACCTCAATGGTCATGCCGTCCTTGTCCGCCCTGCACACGACCGCCAATTCCTGGCCATTGGGGTCCTCGTAAGCATGTTTGACAACATTAATAACAGCCTCCACCACACAGGTTTCAATAAGATACCCCTCCAGCTTGGTAAAGGGGTAGTGGGAGCAAATGCCGTTTACGGCAAGCCCAACTAAAAAAACCTGCTTAAGATCAGCTTCCACAACCATTTTTATTTCCACGGCCACGCCTATCTCCTGTGTTCGTGCAAGCTATGACGATCAACCGGGTGCAAAACAAGAATGCCACAAAAAAAACGGCAGGTCAAAGGCATATGGGATCTGACGCAAATCGCCAATAAAGGCGCTGAGCGGCCGGACCAGGGGATATGACCCTGGGCGTTTGCCCCTATTTGGAAAAACTTTATTTTAGCACGCCCGATTCTCTTAAAAAGCGGACAAATGTCTCTTTCTCCAAAGCCAGAGCCTGATCCGTGGTGATGCCATGCCCCTTGTTTATCAGGTCCCTGTATCCAGGCAGGAAAACAGGACGCGTTTCACATATGTTTCGGGCAATTTCCATAACCCTATGCATGAGGTCGCCCGGCTCCACAATTTCGTTCACAAAGCCCAAATTCAAGGCCTGTTGCGCGGTAATATCCTTCCCTGTGAAGCTGATTTGCCGGGCCATACGGATTCCCACCGCCCGGGACAACAACTGGGACATGCCCCATCCCGGGTAGATACCCAGAAGGGCATGGGTATCCCGGAAAAAAGCCTGGGGCGCTGCAATGAGGAAATCACAATTCAAGGCGATTTCAAAGGCCCCGGTTATGGCAGGTCCGTTTATGGCCCCAATGATGGGTTTGTTGCAGGCTTTCATAAGGTCCGGGAGGTAAACTCCATCTCCCCTGGGATCCATAAGATTGTCAGTGCCAAGGCAGGAAAGATCCAGGCCCGCACTAAAGGAAGCCCCAGCCCCGGTGATAATAGCCACACGGATGGAGTCATCGTTTTTCACTGTATCCAGATGCTCATACAAATGAACCAAAAGATCCTGGTCCAGGGCGTTGCGCTTTTCCGGCCTGTTTAGGGTCAGAATAGCCACATTGTCCTCTTTTTGGAATAAAACGGGTGTTTCCATCTTGCCTCCACTATGAAAAGGATTATCTTTTGCACATAGCTTGCCTAATATAGTATATTGAAAGAATCATATCCGTTAAACCTTTTTCAGGCAACCATTATGCTTATACTCCCTAAAGGAGCTATTATGGAAAACCGCATTGCCAGGCTGGAATCCCGGATTGACAGATTGGAAAAGGAACTTGCAGAATTACGCAAAGCCGCCGGACTATCCCAGGATTCCTCAAACAAGTCCCCCCTGACCGGAAACCAGGAAGCCTTTCTCAGCGCATGCAAAGAAGCCGGAGCTGGCAATGGAAAGGTTAAAATAGGCCAATTGCGGGACATCCTTGGTTGGGATTCCAAAGAATTTGACGATGCTCTGGATGCCCTGGCAAAAGGAGGGCAGGTGGTTTTGCATCACGGTTCCATGGGCCTTAGCCTTTCCAACATGGATAGTATGTTCATGGGCGATAACGGAGAGAGCTATACGGAATTATCCTTCCCCTGAACTAAAGCATTCATTGGCGCTGAATCTTTGTCAAATTAAGTTGCAAGCTGCCTTTTTTAGTGCGGCGAGGCATTTTGCCGCAAACTGCGGTTTTTTTTCCGGCAATAAGTGGAAATCATCTCCCTATTTTCGGTTATAGAATCGTTTTCAGGGATCCTCCCCCCTTATAAAAAATCATTCATAGCCATAAATACTGAAATATTTCAGATAATTAGACAACAAAGCACTATCGGATTAATTCAATGGCTTCTATTTCACTATTCTTTGGCATGTTTGATGCTTCATAACCTATGCCATATTAACCTCTGGGTGGGGTATTTTCAAAAGGAAACTATTGTCATGCGCGAGCTTTTGGACCAAGCCACACACATTTCCCTGGAAGAAAACGTGGACTCCGGGCCCCGGTCCGTATTACCAGCCACAGCATCCTTTTCCGGCCTTAAACCTACATACGAGCAGTTATTGACACGGGTGAAAGAATTGGAGCAGGAAAACCAGGCCCTGAAAAAATTCAAGGGCGAACAAAAAGAACTGGAACAAAGGCTTTCCGACGCCCTCACCAAGGTGCTGGCTGGTTATCTGCCCATATGCGCCCGATGCAAACGCATCCGCGAAGAAGACGGGGTCTGGAAACAGCTGGAGACCTACATCCAGGCCCACACCGAGGTGGTTTTTTCACATAGTCTCTGTCCCAAGTGCGCCAAAAGCTTTTATCCCGAATTTTTCACCCCCGAAGAGTAAACCCACCCCAGCCAACAGGCATGGAAAGTCGCTGGTTTCCTGTCCTGAATTCCCCTAATGCTTTCTTAATCATTTGCCGTTTGAACATTTCATTTTTTTTTGATATAATAAAATT
>JAEINP010000019.1 GCA_016342355.1 Desulfatibacillum sp. | reverse complement strand
TTAGACCGTTGGAAAATTGATGAGTATGAAGAAAACCAATAGAAATAGGGGTATAAATATTCGAAAAGATAATAATCTATTAGAGTGCCTTTTTAACCAAATTGCCTTTCTTGAATCTTCCGCGAAAGCCTTTGATGAGGGTGAGTTACGGGAGGCAATCAGAATGGCGACTCAAGTACGAGTGCTAATGCATGAAACGAGAAATTCAAAATCGCTTTTGGGACAACTGAATGTACGGCATACTTTAAAATATAACGATACTTCAGCTCCGTACAGGCCCGACGATTTGATGTCCTACACTGGCTTATGCGCAATAAAAGTTTCTGACACCATAGCATCCTATCACGCCCCTTTGAATACCAGAGGGTGGAAGCCCAAGAAGGTTACTTTGGGACAATGGTGGAACGGTTTTGTGGTTGATGACAGGGCAGGAACCACTCTCTCAAGAAAAGATGTTGTTTCCTTGCTTGCCAACAAAGAGGGAGGAGCTCATGTAGACACTAATATGTCCAATGAATACAAAAAGCTAAAGACGGGAGAGTTGGCAAAGTGGGTAAAAGTAGATACAGAGGGAGATGGTTTTATGCGTGATTTCCACTTGTTCACCATGCGACAAATTACCTACGAAATGCTGGTCACCTTGGAGCAGCTTCAGCCGTACTTGCCTAAAGCAAAGTAAAAAAGCGGGAGAAGGCTTTGGCCTTCTCCCGCATATGCGTGCACCCCCGCGTCGCCAGCCCCTTGCTGGTTGGGTCAATTCGGTTTAATCATCATCATCATCATCATCATCGTCGTCGTCCTCGTCTTCATTGGGGACGTATCTGGTGATGAAGCTGGTGTCAAAGCGCCCTGCCTGAAAGTCCTCGTCATCCATGACGGTCAGGAACAGGGGAATGGTTGTCTTGATGGGGCCTATGATGAATTCCTGCAAGGCCCGTCTCATGACCTGGATGGCGCCTTCTCTGGTGAGGTCAAAAGCGATCAGTTTTCCTATCAGGGAATCGTAATACGGCGGCAGTTCGTATCCCGGGTACAGGTGGGAGTCCAGGCGCACGCCAAAACCTGCCGGAGCGTGAAAATCCGTGATGGTTCCCGGGCTTGGCATGAAGTTCCGGGACGGGTCTTCGGCATTGATCCGGCATTCGATAGCCCAGCCCCGGAGTTTGAGGTCTTCAAAGGTGTAGTCCAGGGTTCCCCCGGCGGCCAAGCGGATTTGCTCCTTGACCAGGTCCACGCCCGTGACCAGTTCCGTCACCGGATGCTCCACCTGGATGCGGGAGTTGATCTCCATGAAATAGAAATTCATGTCCCCGTCCAGGAGAAATTCCACGGTGCCTGCGTTTTCGTAATCCACGGCCTTGGCCGCGTCCACGGCAGCCTTTCCCATGGCTTTGCGCAGTTCCGGTGTAAGGGCGGGGGAGGGGGATTCCTCAATCAGTTTTTGATAGCGGCGCTGGATGGTGCATTCCCTCTCACCCAAGTGGATGACATTGCCGTGTTTGTCGGCCAGAATCTGGAATTCGATATGCCTGGGTTTTTGGAGGAATTTTTCCACATAGACTTCATCGTTTCCGAATGAGGTCCGGCCTTCCATCTTGGCCATGGGAAATTCTTCCTCCATCTCCTCGTCATCGTGGCAGATTTTAATGCCCCTGCCTCCCCCGCCGCCGGACGCCTTGACCATGACCGGATACCCGATTTGATTGGCGAAAACCTTGGCTTCCTCCACCGTGGGCACCCCTCCGGGGCTGCTGGGAGTGACGGGGACTCCGGCTTTTTCCATGGCGGTCTTGGCCGCGATTTTATTTCCGGCCAGGGCCAGGTTTTCGGGCTTGGGGCCAATGAAAACGATGCCGTTATCCTGGCAGGCGATGGCGAATTCCCTCTTTTCCGCAAGGTATCCGTACCCGGGGTGGATGGCGTCGGCCCCGGTATCCTTGGCCGCCTGGAGGATGTTTTCGATACTCAAATAGCTTTTGGCGCTGATGGCGGGACCTATGCACACGCTTTCGTCCGCAAGCCTGACATGCAGGGAATGTTCGTCCGCTTCGGAATACACGGCCACGCTGGGGATCTGCAATTCCTTGCATGCACGAATAACCCGCAGGGCGATTTCTCCCCGGTTCGCCACCAATATTTTTTTAAACATGGTCACCTCTCAGTTTACGGATAGGGAGCCGAATTTTACAAACACCCGTCCTTATGGAAGCTGGTTTCTCCCCCCAATTACATGTGAATGATTTTGTCAAAAGGCCGGATCAGGCGGTCTCAATGACAAACATCACGTCCCCGTCCTTGAGGGCCTGTTCGTTTTCAGCAAGGATTTCCACAATAGTTCCGTCGGCCGTGGATTTTACTTTTTGAAAAACCTTCATGGTTTCCAAGAGGGCCAGGACCTGCTTTTTCTTCACCACGTCGCCCACTTCGCAATAATTCGGCTCGTCCGGGGCGGGTTTTCTGTAAAAAACGCCTGACATTTTCGCCTTCACTTTTTTCGTCGCCATGTATCCTCCTGAAAATTTTCATTGCATTTTAATGCATAAAAAAAAATTCGGCGGCCCCGGGTTTCATGCATTCAGGGGCTGCGGTTTTTCCATAAAAGAGGCGGGGAGGCGCGCCTCGGCCAAAAGATATGCCTCCCCGCCCCTTATCCCTCTTACGTTGGCATGGTGCCGTGGGCCTTGGCCCGAAGGGGGAGTACTTCCACCTTGTCCTTACACATTTCCAGGGCCAGGATAATTTTGTTGCGGGTATCTCTGGGCTGGATGATTTCCTCCACCACCTGGGTGGTGAAGCCTCGCGCCACGTCAAAGACGTCCGTTTTTTCGCGGGACCAGTTGAGGTAACCTGTGTAAGCGTCGTCTTCAATGCCCTTGCCGTAGACTTCGCGGTAATCCAGCTCCGAGGCTTCCACGGCGTACTGGGCAATGGGCCAGGCATAGGAAACATCCACGCCCATTCCCTTGGAAACGCCCAGAATCAAAGCGCCTGCATCGGCGTAGGCTTCCCGCAGGACCACGCTGATTTTGGGAATGGTGGACGTGGTGTACACATCCACGATTTTACTGAAATGGCGCAGGAGGCCCTTTTCTTCCTGGTCCTCTCCCGGCACCGTGGGCGGAGTGTCCACCAGGGTCACCAGGGGTATGTTGTAAGCGTCCAGAACCTGGAGGAAACGGTAGTATTTGTCACAGGAATTGATTTCCATAATACTGCCGGGCTCCGCCGGATTGCTGGCCACAATACCCACCGGCTGGCCGTCCATACGGGCAAGGCAGCAGATAAGGTTTTTGGCGTATTGATCCTTGACCTCAAAGTAGTCTCCGTCGTCCACCAGCATTTCGATGACTTTGTGCATGTCATAGGTCTGGGAGAAATCGTCGGGAACCAGGTTGACAATGTCGTCCACCGTGCGGAACGAATCCGTCGGGTTTTCCTTGATGGGAGGCATTTCCCGGAAGTTGGAAGGCAGGTAGGTCAGCAGTTCCCTGGCCTTGGCGATGGTTTCCGTATCGTTATCGCCCACCACGTCGCAGGTGCCGGAAAAGGCCATGTGGTAGTCGGGGCTGCCTACTGTTTTGTCAATTTCCTCGGAGGTGACGGCTTTGGCCTGTCTGGGGCCTGCCAGCCACAGGTTGGCGGTTTCGCGGCTCATGAGAAGGAAGTCGCACAATGTGGGGGCATAGGCCTGGCCTGCAATACAGGGACCCATGAGTACGTTGATCTGGGGCACCACGCCTGAGCTGCGGGAAATGGTGCAAAAGTACCATTCTATGCCAGCGAACATGGTGTCCTTGTAGCCCAGCCTGCCGCCTGAGGAATCCAGGAGCCAGACCATGGGCAGGCTGTATTTGGTGCAATGGATAACCCATTCCGAGCATTTTTGCAGATGCTGCACACCCAGGGAGCCCCCCAGCACGGTAAAGTCGCTGGAATACACTCCCACCAGCCTGCCGTCCACTTTGCCGGTGCCGGTCACCGCGCCGTCGCAGGGGGCGTCTGTTCTGCGGCCGTCCATCCTGGCGCCGGTGGTGTTGACGCAGGAGCCCAGTTCTGTGAAGGTGTCCGCATCCACGAGAAGGTCTATTCTTTCCCTGGCCGCGAGCTTGTTGCGGCCGTGTTGCCTTTCAATGTGGACCTGTCCGCCTCCCAGATGATTTTTTTCCTGGAGATCAGCAAGCCGTTGTATAGCCTCTTTCATTCGTTCAGACATGTTCTTCTCCTTTATGCCGGCTTGATGAAGCGTTTCTTTTCCGGAAGGTCTTCATACTTGTCCATGGTGGCCACCAGGGTGCGGTAGATTTTGGCCCGGGTGTCCCTGGGGTCAATGGCTTCCTCCACCATATAATAGGAGGTCCAGTCCCTGGAGTGCTGCATGATATTGAACTGCTCCCTGACCGAGGCCAGGAGCATCTCGTAATATTCTTCGCGCTTTTCCTTGCCGCCCTCTTCCTCGGCCTTGGCCAGTTCCTTGTGAAAAATGGCCTGCACAATGGATTCCGGTCCTGTGGGGGCGAATTCGCCGCAGGGCCAGCCAAAGACCACGTCCGGGTGCATTTGGGCGCAGCCCATGACGATGTTGGAACCGCCGTAGGAGCGGCGTAGGACCACGGTGATCTTCTGGGTGGTCAGGTGGGAGTAGGAATGGAGATTCTTGGCGCCGTGGCGTATAATGCCCAGGCGCTCCCACTTGTCGCCGGGCACATAGGCGGTGGAGTCCACCATGGTGATGATGGGAATGTTGAAGGCATCCAGGAAATTCATGAACCGGTCGTATTTATCGGCCGAATCGATTTCAAAAACCCCGCTCATTTCGTCCGGGTTATTGGCAACTATGCCCACGCAATGGCCGCCGATTCGGGCGAATCCCACCACAAGGTGGGTGGCGTATTCTTCCTGGACTTCCAGAAACTCGCCGTTATCCACGATTTTCTCGATGATCTCGTGGACATCGTAGGTGAACTTGACGTTCTCGGGCATGACGTCCAAAAGGCCTTCGTCCCGGCGTTCCGGATCGTCCCCGGTTTCCACATAGGGAGGCATTTCCCAGCAGCTTTGGGGCAGGAAATCCAGGATTTCCTTGGCCTTGTCGATGGCGTCTTCGTCGGTGTCCACCACAAAGTCGCACTGGCCGCTTTTTTCCATGTGGAATTCGGCGGTGCCTGCTTCTTCGGATTCAATTTTGCCGCCCAGCCACAGAAAGCCGGATTCCTCGTTGAAAATGCGGAAGTCTCCCATGACAGGGAGCGCGGCCAGGGGGCCGGTGCAGGGCCCCAGAACCATCATGATCCGGGGGCTGATACCCGAGTACTGGGACATGTATTTGAACAGGCGGCCCAGGCCGTTCAGGCCTGTATACCCGTCGCGTACACTGATTCGGGACCCGGCGGAATCCATCATGCCGATGAGGGGCACGCGTCTGTCGCCGGCCTTTTTCACCAGGTCGGCCAGCATCCAGGCGGCCTGGTTGCCCAAAGCGCCCGCCATGACCGTGAAGTCCATGCAAAAAGCCAGAGCGTTCCGGCCGTTGATCTGGCCTCCGCCCATGACCACGCCGTCGCCCGGGCTGGGGCGCTGGGTACCGTCCAGGGGCGGACGGATATCCCTGGTGAGGGCGCCCAGTTCGTCAAATGTTCCCTTGTCAAACAACAGCTCCAGTCTTTCCCGGGCTGTGAGTTTGCCAAGGGAGTGCTGTAGATCCTGGCGATCCTGGCCCCCGCCCAGTTGGCTTTCCAGGCGCTTGGCTTCCAGTTTGTCCAGGTAGCCGTCCATCCATTTTCCCATGGTTCGCTCTCCTTAGTTACATTATGAAATTAGAAATGATTTCTCTCATGATTTCGGTAGTGCCGCCGCCAATGGACAGGATGCGGTTGTCCCGGTACAGCCTTTCCACCAAGTGGCCGCGCATGTATCCGTAGCCGCCGAAGATCTGCACCGCGTCAAAGGTCACTTTATCGCTAACCTGACAGGCAAAGTTTTTGGCCATGGAGACTTCCTTGACCTGATTGACTCCCGCGTTCATCTTGGCCGCCACCCGGTATGTGAATTCCGTGCTTGCTTCCAGGAGTGTGGCCATATCCACCAACTTGTGGCGGGTAACCTGGAATCCGCTCAGGGGCTTGCCGAACGCCTGGCGCTCCTTACTGTATTTAATGCATTCTTCCAAAGCCATCCGGGCTGTCATATTGGCCATGACCGCCAGGGAAAGGCGTTCGTTCTGGAAGTTTTCCATGATGATGTAAAAGCCTTTGTTTTCCTCGCCAATGAGGTTTTCCGCAGGCACCCGGCAGTTGTCGAAATAGATTTCCGCCGTATCGGAAGCCCACCAGCCCATTTTTTTCAGAGGGGGAGATACGGAATAGCCCGGGGTGTCGGATTCGATAACCAGGAAACTGATGCCCTTGTGGCCCGCGTCTCCGGTACGAACGGCTGTGGTTAGCTGGTCTGCCCGGATACCGCTGGTGATGAAGGTTTTGCTGCCGTTGACCACGAAATGGTCCCCATCCCGGACCGCCGTGGTTTGGAGATTGGCCACGTCAGAGCCGCCGGAGGGTTCCGTGATGCCCAGGGCGGCTATGCGCTCTCCGGCCAATACGGGATTGACGAATTTTTCCTTTTGTTCGGGGGTGCCATGGGCCACAATGGGCGGCAGGGCAATGCCCAGGGAACCCAGGCTGGCGCACATTCCCGCAGACCCGGAGCGCATCAATTCCTCGCAGGAAACGATGGTGAGGAACACGTCGCCAAGCATGCCTCCCAGGTCCTCGGGAAACCCGATGCCGATATATCCCAGTTCTGCTGCCTTACTGTACAATTCCCTGGGGAATTGGCCTTGTTCTTCCCATTCCTCGATATTGGGGAGGACTTCCTTTTTAATAAAATCCCGCATGGCCTTGCGAAGCATATCATGCTCTTTGCCAAAATACTCCTGTGCGGGTTCTCCGGCTTTTGTCACGTCGCTCATAATTCCCCTCACTTTGATTGTGGCCGGGCCGGATACCCGGCGCCGCCTGTTTTAGTTTGCTTCAAAAGGAATATATTTTCCCCCCAGGTCCTTTTGTGCTGCAGGGCCATTCCCGCCTTATGAAAGGGGGGGTTAAAGGGCATCCAGGTCCTCGGGCTTTGCAATGTGCTGAAAAGGGCATTGATGCAGGGCGTTTTCCGTCCGTATGCCCTGGACAAGGGTTTTGATCATGGGATCCACCCATCCCAGCAGTTCCTCGTCCGTGGGATGCCCCAGCATGAGCCAGTTGGTGACCACATGCTCCATACTTCCCAGGCATGTGGATCGAAGCAGGTAAGGGTCCATGTCGTCCCGGAACTCCCCGGTTTCCATCCCTTCCTGGATTACCCGATCCACGGTTTTTAGGTGTTCCCGGATGGCATGATGGGCCTCAGTGTCTATAAACCGCCGGTTTTGCTTGAGGATGAGCATTATCACAGCGGCGAAATCGCGGTTTTCAATATAAAAAAGAAGTTGGAGATATAAGATGGCACGGAGCTTGTCCGCGCTTCCCCGGATGAGTTTAAGATGAAAGTCTATCTGCTCGCTCAGACGCTGGATAGCCTCCAGAGGCACTGAAAAAAGCAGGTTTTCCTTGTTGGTGAAATATTCGTATATGGAGGCTTCGGACACGCCCGACTCCTTGGCCACGTCCGGGATGGTTCCATCCTGGAATCCTTTTTCGGCGAATACCTTGGCGGCTGCCTGGAGGATATGGGTTTTTCGGAGTTCTGTTTTTTCTTTGGCGGTCACGGCATGGTCCTATGTTTTGGGATAGGGCGCAGGCTTCCCTGTGGTCTTAAAAATGAATATATTTTGAAAATATTCAGTTGTCAAGATTTTTTGTGACGCAGACGGATTGATCCATGGATTTTCTGGTGGCGTCCTGTTTTTATCCATAGATTTCTGGAGGCAGCCCCTATTTTTTTGGACTATGCCGGGGAAACGCCTTTTGACCTTGCAATCGAAAAAACCCTGTGCTTTGCTTTCCGTACACGGGTACGTCCGACATCATCCTATGAGGAAAGATTCCATGCCAGAAATTACCAGACTATGCATCGGTTTCGCTAATAGTTGGCTTTTAAAGGGAAAACAGGGATACCTGCTGGTGGACTCGGGAGTCCCAAGCAAGCACAGGGGCCTTTTTAATCAGTTGAGGGCGCTCAAAATTTCTCCTGAACAAATCCGGTTGGCAGTGGCCACCCATGTGCATTTTGATCATGTGGGAAACCTTGCTGCCCTGGTCAAACGGTGCGGGTGTCCGGTTGTGGTTCACGAGGCTGAGGCCGACAACCTGGAGCAGGGCCGGTGGGATCTGCCGGGCGGGACCATTCCCTTTACCAAAGGCGTTGTGAAACTGGGCAGGCGTTTTCCCGCCCTGACGGCCAGAGTCACCCGTTACGAGGCGGTCAAGCCGGACATGAGGGTGTCTGCCCCCATGTCCCTGGAACCCTGGGGCTTTGAGGCCAGTATCCTTCCCACTCCGGGTCATACGGAAGGGTCCTTGTCCGTCCTGACCCACGACGGCCATGCCATGGTTGGAGACCTGGCTTATAACGAAATCCCTTTCTTATACAAAAGCCGCGTGCCGCCCTTTGGCAACGATGTGGACACCCTGAAAAAAAGCTGGGCCTTGCTGTTGGAGAACGGAGTCCGTACGGTCTGCCCCGGCCACGGAGCCGCCTTTGACGCCACGGAGTTGGTTTAACCTCGCTCCTGCATTTGGTTTAGCCTGGAAGGATTTTTTAGATTGATAGACTGCTTGCGTTAATACAACCGTTTATAGTGAGGACACAATGCCCGAACCTGCTATCCCCCATCTTTTTCAGCATTATGAATGCCTTCAGGGACGCATCCCTTGGATGCCCCTTGTGGCCCGTCCCACGCCCGTGGACTATCTGGCTGATTTAAGCCGGGAGGCCGGGGCCGATATCTGGGTCAAACGGGATGATCTCACCTCACCGGTTTACGGAGGCAACAAGGTCCGCAAGCTGGAATTCCTCCTGGCCCATGCCCAAAAAAAGGGAAGCAAAACCCTGGTGACCATGGGCGGGTTGGGAACCAACCACGGATTGGCCACAGCTATTTTTGGAAAAAAAGCGGGCTTTGAGGTGGTTTTGAAACTCATGGATCAGCCGGTCAACGGGCATGTGTTGAAGAACCTGCTTCTCTTCCAGGCCTGGGGTGCCAAACTGGATTATTGCGGAGGCGCGTCGGGGGCGGCCTGGGAGTATTATGTGAAGCATCGGTTCAAGCATTCTGAAAGCTATTTTATCCCGGCGGGAGGATCAAACGCCCGGGGAGCTTTGGGCTATGTGGAGGCCGGGCTGGAGATCGCGGAGCAGGTCCGGCAGAAAATCCTGCCCTGCCCCGAAAAGGTGTTTGTGGCGGCGGGTACCTGCGGCACCCTGGCTGGCCTTTCCCTGGGTTTTTTTCTGGGAGGCCTGAAAACCACCCTGGTGGGAGTTCGGGTGACCCCTGCTTACTTGGCCAACCGGAACAAAGTCAGGAGTCTGGCCCTGCGTTCCCATGCCCTGTTGAAATATTATGGGGCCAGCGCACCGGAATTCCGGCTCAATCCGGATTCCCTTGTGATTGATCCTCGCCAGTTTGGTGCGGGCTACGGCCACGAAACCCTCAAAGGAAAAAAGGCCGTTGCTCTGGCCCATGACCCCGGAGGGCTTGGCCTGGATACCACCTATACGGGCAAGACCTTTGCGGCCCTGTTGGATTGCGCCCCCAAGGCCCGGGGGCCGCTCTTGTTCATCAATACCCTGAGTTCCGTGGATTTGTCCGCACAGGCCGGGACGGTTTCCCCGAACTCCCTGCCCAAACCCCTGGCAAGGCTGTTTCCCCCAACCCGTCAAGCGAGATAAAATAGTTGTATCCAGAAGCCGGACATTATTCTTGCATTTGATAATTCGGAGACGAGGGAGGCATAATGTGAGGGATTAACCCCCAATTATCCCGATTCGAGAGTATAGTCAACAGCATTTTGTGTTGTTGTCTTGATGATTGAGCGCGAATTATTGATGTCATGGATGCAAAGTACATTTGAATCAAAATATTTTGCACTTTAAATCGCAGCATATATCAAATTTTAACTTGACTATATTGAACGAATTTGATTATTTTTTCTAAAAAATAATCAGTATTGATGAAATATGTGAAAAGTCAATTTTGAAAAATATACTCTGTAAAATCAGCATGTTGTGACGTACAAATACGACATTTTTCGGTTTTTTGTCGGGCTATCTGCGGGGGAAAAAGTCCTCCTATGATGGGGAAGCCAACGTCGACAAACTTTATCAGGAAATCGGACGGCTCAAGGTGGAACGGGATTTTTTATCTCGAAAGCTCAGCTCCTGAACAAGACCCAACGCAAGAAGGCTGTGGAACTATCGAGCGAGGAACTGAGCGTAACCCGGCAATGCGAATTGTTGTCCATGAGTCGGTCGACTTTCTATTACCAAACCAAACCGATCAGCGCCATGGATCTGGAACTCATGCACAGGATTAGTGAACAATACCTGAAACAGCCCGCCAGCGGCACTCGGACAATGCGCGACTACCTGCGCGGCCTGGGCTACAAGGTGAACCGGAAGCGGGTTCAGCGGCTTATGCGGATCATGGGTATCTGCGCGGTCTATCCCAAGCCGCGGACCAGCGCGCCCTATCCGGGGCACCGGATTTGCCCCATCTGCTCAAGGGGTTGACCATCGACCGGCCCAATCAGGTGTGGGGTGGGAAATTGGATTCGCTTATGACTTGGGTAAGCCTATTGTAGCTCTGAGAACAGACTTTCGGCGCAGGGCAGAAACCCGGCTTGGAGGGGTGAATCTCATGATCGTGCAAAGCGCCACCAAGTATTTAGAGGCTGAAGGGGACGTGTTTGAGGCGACGGTGAGGACTGTGGGGGAGGTTTTGGGTTCTGTGCGTAATTAAAATTAACCATTTTTTTTTCTGTGTGAAAGTAGGTGGAGGGGCAAAATGGACCAAACCAAGGTGGAACAAATAATTGCTGGCTCTCTTCCAATTTTTGATAAGTATTCAAATTCTTGTCTTTTTACCTACGGAAATATACCCGAAAAGAAGATTAACAACGCACTTAAGAATTATGTCACCAATGAACACGACACAATACTTGCTCTCGTTGACTTTACATTTTTTGGTTCTGCGAAAAAAGGTCTCGCGATAGGCACAAATGGTATGTATTGGAAAGATGATTCCAGTGAGAATGAGCAATTTATAGACTGGAAGACCCTTGACCCCATTGTGGGGCAAATAACTGCCGAAAATAACATTATAATTTTATCGGAATATTCCAGAATTGATATTGGTGGTTCAAGTTTGAAGCCAAAAGATCTAATAGCGTTTATTAAAGAGATCAATCACTTAATAATTTCAGTATTATCTGATAAAGAGATTACATCCTATGATGAAAAAGAATTAAAAAATCTTAAAATAAGGTTTTTCATTCCATCTTCGAATCATTCCCTTCTATTCAAACTTCAAAAAAATGGCTTCTTATTAAGATCGAAACTGCATATTTATAGAGATTTTTTAATTTATATAATCCTATTAATGGGTGCGTTTTACTGCTCATCGCTAATGGATGACATATACGAATTCGGACTGTATATGCTTATAATTGCGGTTTTATATATTGGATATTTTTTAGTTGCAAGTGGCATAATACACAATATTATTGGTATGATAGTTTTATTGTTTGTTCTGGGGGCTTTGTCAGGCGTATTCCCACCGTTAGGCATACTTTTAACTATCATCGGATTTTTCTTGATAATTCAAAAGGTCATTTCAATAATATATCTGCTGCCATGGGCTATACTTAGCGTCTTATTCTATGGAATTATCTATTATGCCCATGAAAATCTATCATATGGTGGTCAGCTAATATTCGAAGCAAACATGGAAAAATTTCTCATTTTTTCCATTATAGTCGCATTGTTTGCGACATCGAAATATCAACTTTTGCACGGGTTGTTCAGGCTGGCAATAATGTTTGGAACTGTTCCTTTAATAGTCTTGTATGTATTATTAAATAAAGACGGTGGGAATGCCTTCTCACTGGATGACATGACTGATGGGACTGCCTCTGTAGACAGCTCAGGGCTAAGAATAGATTATCCAGATGGCTCATATGCGAGGTGGGTTGAAGGCGTTGATGTGGCTTCTCATTGGAGGATTTATCACTAAATAACTCAACTTTCGGGAATAGTAATTTACTGGCGAAAAAAAACCACAACTATTTGAAATAATGAAATCTTAGGGGTCACCCATTAGAGGCAGAGGTCAAGAAAAAACACGGGTCCTGTGGCAATGAGGTTCTGTTTTCTTGCCCTCTGGAGTTGCATAGTTGCCGGGGTTATTGATTCGCCTTGGATTTCTATGGTTCTTGTGTGTTAACGCATGCTTGCTGCACCAGTCAAGTCTACGTTTGACGTTTGGGAATTCCGAGGACGCTATGCACAATTCATATCATAAAGTACACCCAGCCCTCAGGCTGGAAAAAGACTATGCTGCCCAGGGGAATTCCGGGGACAATACTTATTTCCTGTCAACAGAAACGGAATGAAGTTGGGGATATATCCATACCCGTATTGGGACACGATTTCCCTCCCGAATTGGTTGGTGACCAGGGTTTTCACGTTCCGGTGGGGCTCGTATCCGTAGGAGGCCGTAATTGCCATGGCTGCACTGGTTGGGAGGCCCGTGCTCTGTCTATGCCAATCCGTTATTTTTTCAGGACAGTTATGCCTATGGCCGCCACAAAAAGCAGGCCCAGGCCCATGAGGTAGTAGCCTCCCGGTTTGCCGTTGGCGACGCCGGTCAAACCCAAAGCAAACATACCCAGGCCCAGACAGGCGGAAATAATGGATGCAGGGGTTACTTTGTGGTGTTTTTCTTGATCCGGTTGTTTTTTGTCTTTATTCATTTCTTTCTCATATCTCATAATAAGGGTGCAAATAACCTACCCAGGCCCTGGGCCAGTTCCCTGAAAGGGCCTGCCTTGGTTTGCCTGGGAAGGCAATGGCTGATAAGCCAGCCCATCCACAAATCCACTTCCCGGATGACTGCCGGAGTGTATATGGCCAGGGCCACTTCGTAATTCAATAAAAGACTACGCATGTCCATGTTGGCCGAACCCACCACGGCCACGGTATCGTCCACAATAATGGCTTTGGCGTGAAGCATGCCCGGCTGGTAAAGCATGACCGAAACCCCAGCCTCCTGCAAATAGGTGAGGTAGGCGGCCCGGGCCAAGTCGGCCATGGCGTGGTTGGAACGCCGGGGAATGATCAGGCGGACATCCACGCCTCGCTTTGCAGCGATGCTCAGGGACTGGACCAGCAACTCGTCGGGGACAAAATACGGGGAGACGATCCAGGCCTTGGTCGTGGCCTTGAAAATCCAGGTCAACAGGGAATCCCGGAGGGAATCCCCTTTTACGTCCGGGCCGCTGGCTATGACCTGGAGGGTGACCTCGCGTTTTTCTCCGTTGTCCCAGGTGGGATTTCCGGGCTCGGGCAGGGTTTCTCCGGCGGCGAATTTCCAGTCAGACCGGAAAATTGTTTCCAGATGGGGGACAGACGGGCCGGAGATCATCATGGCCATATCCAGCCACCTGCCGGGCGCCATTTTGGGTCCCATATACTCGTGGGCCAGGTTCATACCGCCCACAATGGCTGAGGTGCTGTCCACGGTCAAAATTTTTCGGTGATTGCGCAGATTGGCCCGGCCCCGGAACGGAAGGCGCATCATGGGCATGAAAAAGGCCGCCTTTCCTCCGGCAGCCACCAGGGGACGGACAAACCGGCGGTTGATCTTCATGGAACCCAGGGCGTCCATAAGAAGACGCACCCGGACTCCCTGGGCGGCCTTATCAGCCAGGCTCTCCACAATCCTGCTGCCTGTACCGTCCTTGCCCATAATGAAGGTGGCAAGGTATACTGACTCCTGCGCCTCTTCAATTAGCCGGATGGTTTCGTGAAATGCGTGGACCCCATCGGATAAAAGCACGGTGGAATTTTTTGCGTATGGCCGAAAAACCCCGTGCCTTTTCGGTTGGATAAAAACCTGCACCGGAAGATCCGCCTCGACCGGCGTCGCCTCCGATTGGGGAAGCAGAGGCTTGCTTTCTATCATGTGCCTTGTTTTGCGGCCGCCCAATAGGATGTACAGTGTCACGCCCACCACAGGCACAAAGATAATGGCCATGAGCCAGGCCAGGGTGCTTGGGGGAGACCGGCGGGTCATGAGGATGTGGGCGAAGACCAGCATAGCCAGGATGAAGCCCAGAGCTGGCAATACATTCACGGAAATCCATGCCGCGTAAGAGGAAGTGAGGTCCATAGTCTCTTTTTATTGTGTGAGAAAACAGGCCGTTTTAGGGACATTTGTTTTGTACCCTGCAAAACCGGATTCGTCAATAAGGTTGAAGCAGGGAAAGGGCGGCTCTTTTGCAAAATGGGTTGCATTTTTTCCACGCTGTATTAAAAAGGATACTCTAAACCTGTAATTGTTAGGACTACTTAAGAGGATACCTATCATGGCAAAGCCTGACCATATGGAAGACAAAGATGCGGCGGAAGAGGGCAAGGAAAAATCCCTGGATTTTATTCGCACCGTCATCGCCCAGGATAACGAAACCGGTAAGCACGCGGGGCGGGTGGCCACCCGCTTTCCTCCGGAACCCAACGGCTACCTGCATATTGGGCATGCCAAATCCATATGCCTGAATTTTGGAATCGCCCGAGAGCAGGAAAAGGGCACATGCAACCTGCGCTTTGATGACACCAATCCGGCCAAGGAAGACGTGGAATACGTGGACTCCATTATGGAGGACGTACGGTGGATGGGGTTCAAATGGGACGAATTGCATTATGCCTCGGACTATTTTGAACGGCTTTACGAATTCGCCGTGGAGCTTATCAAGGCGCGCAAGGCTTATGTCTGCGACCTTTCGCCCGAAGAAGTCCGCGCATACCGGGGCACCCTGAAAGAGCCGGGCAAAAACAGCCCGTACCGGGATCGCAGCCCGGAAGAAAACCTGGACCTGTTCACTCGCATGCGGGCCGGGGAATTCGCGGACGGCTCGCGGGTGTTGAGGGCCAAAATAGACATGGCCGCGCCCAATCTGATTTTACGGGACCCCACCCTGTATCGCATCCGTAGGGCCCACCACCATCGAACCGGCGACGCGTGGCTGATTTACCCCATGTACGACTTCACCCACTGCCTGTCCGACTCTTTGGAAGGGATCACCCATTCCATTTGCACCCTGGAGTTTGAAAACAACCGGGCTCTTTACGACTGGGTCCTGGACAATGTGAGCGCCCCGTGTCATCCACAGCAGCTTGAATTCGCCCGGCTTAACCTCACCTATACGGTCCTTTCCAAGCGCAAGCTCATTCAGTTGGTGGAAAATGGGCTGGTGAACGGCTGGGACGACCCCCGCATGCCCACCATTTCCGGGCTTCGGCGCAGGGGGTATTCGGCGGGGGCTGTGCGTAATTTTTGCGAGAAAATCGGCGTGGCCAAACGGGCTTCCACCGTGGACATGGCCTTGCTGGAATTTTGCGTGCGGGAGGATTTGAACGAGACTGCGCCCCGGGTTATGGGGGTTCTCAACCCCTTGAAAGTGGTCATCACCAATTATCCTGAAGGCGAATCCGAGGAACTGGACTGCCCGCTCCATCCCACGGACCCCTCGGTGGGCGGCAGGGCCTTGCCGTTTTCCGGGGAATTGTACATTGAACAAGAGGATTTCATGGAAGATCCTCCCAAAAAGTTTTTTCGCCTTTCCCCGGGCAAGGAAGTGCGGCTCAGGTACGCGTATTTCATTACCTGCACGGATGTGATCAAGGATGAAAACGGGCAGGTAACGGAACTTCGCTGCACCTATGACCCGGCCACCAAGGGCGGGGACGCCCCGGACGGCCGCAAGGTCAAGGCCACCCTCCATTGGGTGTCCGCCCCCCATGCCTGCACCGCGGAGGTGCGCCTGTACGAACATCTATTCACCGTGGAAAACCCCAATGACGTGGAGGAAGGGAAGGAATTCACCGACTACATCAATCCAAACTCCCTGCAAATCCTCAGGGATTGCAAGGTGGAGCCTCTCCTCGCCAATGCCGCTCCCGGGTATCAGTGCCAGTTTGAAAGGATGGGGTATTTTTGCGTGGACTCCGTAAACCCGGAAACCGGAACCGTGGTTTTCAACCGGACCGTCACCCTTAGGGATCAGTGGACCAAAATCCAGAAAACCCAGCCTGCTCCCAAATCCCAGCCTAAGCAGGACAATAAGCCTAAAAAGAACAAGGGGAATTAACCCAGTCGCCAGGGAAGCTGGATCGGCCTTGCTGCCGGTCCGGCCCGGGTCTGGAGGGTGTCAACGATTTGCCGATTCCGGCAGACAGAATTTTGTCAGGCGACGCCCTTGGAACCATTTCCTCTGCGCTTCGGGAAATCAAAGCTTGATTTTAAATCGGGAAATTGAGACTCTTCTATATGGAGACAGGGTTTTTCCTGTTTTTTCGGGCATTATCATGATGCCCTGTCATAAATGAATCCAACCACGCAACGTGGCTGATATTTCCGGCCTTTCCCCAATGGGGGAGGCTTTTTACCAGGGAAAATTATGGGCCAGACAACCATTGAGCAGGCTAAGGAAGTTCTAAGGATAGAGGCGGAGGGAATACTCTGTCTGGTGGAAAAGATAGATGAAGGCTTTTCCACCATGGTGGACTGGATTATGGACTGCAAAGGCCGCCTGATTGTAGGGGGGATAGGCAAGTCCGGCATTGTGGGCCGGAAAATTGTGGCTACCCTCAACAGCACGGGCACCCGGGCCATGTTTCTTCATCCCGTGGAGGCCATGCACGGGGATCTGGGCATGGTCTGCGGCGATGATCTGTTTTTGGCCCTGTCCAACAGCGGTGAAACCGACGAATTGAACATCCTGGTGCCAAGCATCCGCCGTGTGGGCTGCAAGGTGATCGGGTTTACAGGCAACAGGAATTCCACCCTGGCGAAGAACAGCGATATTGTGATCGACGTGGGCGTAGACAAGGAAGCCTGCCCTTTGGGGCTGGCCCCAACGTCCAGCACCACGGCCCTTCTCGCTATGGGGGACGCCCTGGCCGTTGTTTTGATCAATAAACGCAATTTCAAGTCCAGCGATTTCAAACGCTTTCACCCCGGCGGACACCTGGGCCAGCGTCTTTCCGCCAAAATCAGGGACATCATGGTCTCCGGAGATCAGGTGCCCCGTGTGATGGAAGACACGCCCATGGTCGACGCCATTGCCGAAATGGACAGGCTGGACCTGGGCACCACCCTGGTCACGGACCAGGACGGTCTTTTAAAAGGGATCATCACGGACGGAGACCTGCGCCGTTTTCTCACCCGTGGCAACGGAGTGGACAAAAAGACGGCCCGGGACGTCATGACTCCTGATCCCAAAGCCGTCACTTCGGATTCCAGGGTGAGCGAGGCCCTGAACCTCATGGAAGCCCACCTGATTACCGTTTTGCCCGTGGTGGGGGACCAAAACCAGGTTATGGGTATCCTCCATGTCCACGACATCCTGGGCAAAGGAGAGGTTCGGTTTAACGGGCATTAATTCCCGGGCATAGACATTGCATCCACTTTATTGACGCTTTTTATTCATATTTCCTTCGACTGTGTGCGTAATCATGAGGACAGGCAATGAAATCGGAATTGACCGATACCATAATTGAAACCCTTGGAGAGGCAAAAATTTCCTCTCCAGTCCGCAAATCCGAAAGCCTTGTGAACGCCTGCTGCTTTCAACCTGATGAAGACAGGGTGCTGGTGGACATTGACGCAGCGCACCTTTTGGAGCAAATCCGCCTGGGTCTGGAACCCGCCTCCTTTGAAAAAGCAGGACCCCGAAGCCACATTTTTTTTGATCCCAGCAAGTTACGATGCGCCGTGGTTACCTGCGGCGGCCTGTGTCCCGGCCTCAATGATATCATCCGAGCCATTGTCCTGGAACTGACCTATGGCTACGGGGTGAAATCCATCTATGGGATCCGTTACGGCCTGGCTGGGTTTATCCCCGAATATCGTTACGATATCGAAGACCTGACTCCCTCTTTTGTAGAAGACATTCACGGGTCCGGCGGCACTGTCCTGGGGTCTTCCCGGGGGCCGCAGGATATCGGTCAGATAGTGGACTGCCTGGAACGCATGAACGTGAGCATTTTGTTCACTGTAGGCGGGGACGGAACCCTCATGGCATCCACTAAAATTTGCGACGAGATCGCCAAACGGAGCCTGAAGATCAGCGTGGTGGGCATCCCCAAAACCATAGATAACGACATCTTTATGGTGGGGCGTTCCTTTGGTTTTGAAACCGCCGTGGAAATGGCCACAGCCGCCATCCGGACAGCCCATACCGAGGCGGTGTGCTATCCTAACGGAGTCGGGCTGGTTAAGCTCATGGGTCGCCATTCCGGATTTATCGCCGCCCATGCGGCCCTGGCCCAACAGGATGTGAATTTTGTGTTGGTGCCGGAAGTGGATTTTGACCTGGAAGGGGACCATGGCTTTTTAAAAAGCCTGGAAACCCGGCTCCTGGACCGGGGCCACGCCGTGGTGGTGGCCGCCGAAGGGGCTGGACAAAAATTTTTTGAAAGCGAAAAAGATGAGCAGGACGCTTCGGGCAATGTAAAGCTCCATGACATCGGAATGTTTCTCAAAGGAGAGATTTCCCGCTACTTTAGTACGATGAATATGGAGATCAACCTCAAGTTCATCGACCCCAGTTATATGATCCGCAGCCATCCGGCCAATTCCAACGACAACGTGTTTTGCAGCTTTCTGGCCCGGAACGCCGTGCATGCAGGCATGACGGGAAAAACCCGTCTGCTGGTGGGATACTGGCACGATCAGTTTGTCCATGTGCCCATGGACGCCTCCGCGGGTAAACGCAAGCGGATCGACCCAAACGGCCGCCTTTGGATGAGTGTTCTGGAAGCCACAGGCCAGCGGAGCATGGCTAAAAACAATCACCAATCCTGCGAGGATATTCAATGCGGAAACAGCACCGGGCTCCATAGTTAGGGGCGTCACCCCTATGCCACAGTGTTACACGTCCGCCCTCTTCGCGCTTTACGCCTCCCTGGTGAGGGCGACTTCCAGGTAGATGTCTCCCCGTTCTCCCCCCGGGCCGGACTTTCCCAGTCCTTTCAGTCTCAATTTGGTTCCGGGTCTCACCCCGGGAGGCACCACGACAGTAAACAGTCTTTTTTCATATCCCCAGGGGATGTTTACTATCTTTTTAGCTCCCAATCTCGCTTCGGTGGGCGTGACAAACAGGGTGGCGGTCATGTCCGCCACTGCGGGAGCGCCGGAAGGCCGCAATACCTGAAGCCGAGGGGATCGCCTGCGTTTGGTGACGCTTCGGACCATTCTGTCCGCTCCAATTTGCGGCGCCATGGGAATCAGGCGCACCAGGATCATTCCAAAGATAAAGCCGCCCACATGGGCCCACCAGGCAATGCCGCCGGAAGCAGAGCCTGCCGCATTCAGGAACTGCATGACAAACCAGAACCCCAGGAAGAAAAAAGCCGGAATTTCCACAAAAAACGGAATGATGATTATGGGGATGAGGGTAAGCACCTTCGCCCGTGGATGGAGCAGGAAATACGCGCCCATGACTCCGGCGATCGCTCCGCTGGCCCCAACAGTGGGTAACTTGGAATAGGGGGCGGAAACCATGTGCGCCGCCCCGGCCAGGACCCCGCATGCCAGAAAAAAGGCCAGGTACCGGAAATGCCCCAGCCTGTCTTCCACATTGTCACCGAAAATGTACAGCATCCACATGTTTCCCAATAAATGCAAAAATCCTCCGTGGAGGAACATATACGAGAAAAACGAAAAAGCCTGCTGGGAAAGGGAGAAATAGGCGGCGATTTCCGGGACCGTATACCGGGCGGGGGTAAGCCCATAGTGGGTTACAAACTGGGAAGCCCCGGTCCCCAGGCTCAATTGCACCAAAAAGACCAGGATATTCACTCCGATAATCAGATTGTTCACCACGGGAACTGTGCGGGATTGAATGGTGTCGCGAATGGGAAACATGGGATGCCTTTTTTCCTTTCCTGGCCCTTTGGCCGGGCGATTTAGGAAAAAAGCCCGGAAAGCGCACAATTTTTCTAATATAACTCCTTTATGGGAACATGCAAACAAGAAGCCTTATTGACGTGTGTACGGGTAATCCTGTAGTGTCAATGGTACTCAATCTCGATAACTCTACACTGGAGGCATGAACATGAAAGTCTTGGGGATATACGGAAGCCCGCGAAAGGGCGGAAACAGTGATCTTCTTCTGGATGCGGCATTGGAAGCGGCCAAAGAGTCAGGGGCTGAGACAAAGGCGATTTACGCCCGCAAGCTGAACATATCGGGCTGCAGGGAATGCGGCGGATGCGATAAAACAGGGGAATGTGTTGTTCAGGATGATATGCAGGAAGTTTACCCCCTTCTGAAAGAGGCGGACGCCATCATAGCCTCGGGGCCGATTTTTTTCTATAATTTCCCGGCTCAGTTAAAGGCCCTTATCGATCGGACACAGGCCATGTGGTCGGACAGGCTTTTGAAAAAAGGCCAGGGGCCGTCCGTGCCTTATGAAAGCGGGACAGGCTATGCCATTGGCGTGGGCGCCACCCGGGGTAAAAATCTGTTTGAAGGATGCGAGCTGACTTGCAAGTACTTTTACGATGCCATGGATATGGAATACGGGGGAGGCGTTTTTTTTCGGCGGGTTGAAGAAAAAGGCGCAGTTCTGGAAAACGAGGACGCCATGGCCCAAGCCCGCGAATTGGGCCGGAAAATTGTGGCCGGGGAATGATTTTTTTGAGCGAAGCCTTTGTGGGGAACTGAAAAAAAGCCCGGAAGGCCGAGGCCTTCCGGGAATATGGTTTCTCAATCACATGTCGCTTAGGTGCATGGTTTCCCGCAGAACCCGATAGCGTCCTGACAAGGCCGCGAAGAAGTCGTGCCCTTTGTCATCCACGATAATGAAGGCGGGGAAATCCTTAACGGTTATGAGACTTATGGCTTCCATGCCCAGTTCCGGATATTCCAGGGTTTTGATGGCTGTGATGCATTCCTTGCCCAGCCTGGCTGCGGGACCGCCAATGGAGCCCAGGTAGAACCCGCCGTATTTTCGGCATGATTCGGTGACGTTGGTGGAGCGGTTGCCCTTGCCAAGCATGACCATGGACGCCCCGTTTTTTTGGAAGATGGGTACATAAGGGTCCATACGGCCGGAGGTGGTGGGGCCGCAGGAGCCGCAGGCATAGCCTGGAGGCGTTTTAGCCGGACCCGCATAATAGACAATGTGATCTTTGAAATAGTCCGGCAGGCCTTCTCCGCTGTCCAGGCGTTCCTTGAGCTTGGCGTGGGCGATGTCCCGGGCGACCACAATATCGCCGGAAAGCATGACCCGTGTGGCTACGGGATATTTTGTCAGGATGGCCCGGATTTCGTCCATGGGGCGGTTCAGGTCAATGTGTACGGCCTCGGCCTGGGAGAGCATGGCTTCGGGCAGAAATCGTTCCGGATGCTCTTCCAGTTGCTCCAAAAAGATGCCGTCCGCGTTGATTTTCGCCTTGATGTTCCGGTCGGCGCTGCAACTGACGCCTATGCCGATGGGGCAGGATGCGCCGTGGCGGGGCAGGCGGATGACCCGGACATCCAGGCAGAAGTATTTTCCGCCGAACTGGGCGCCGATGCCCAAATCCTGGGAGGCCTTGAGGAGTTTCTCCTCCAGTTCCAGGTCCCGGAACGCCTGGCCCGACTCGTTGCCCTGGGTGGGCAGATTGTCCAGGTACTTGGCGGTTGCCAGCTTGACGGTTTTAAGGTTGGCCTCCACCGATGTGCCGCCCACCACAAAGGCCAGGTGATAGGGCGGACAGGCGGCCGTGCCCAGGCCCACCATTTTTTCCAGCATAAAGGAGAGCATGGCGTTCTCGTTCAGGACCGTCTTGGTTTCCTGGAAAAGGTAGGTCTTGTTGGCCGAACCACCGCCTTTGGCCATGAACAAAAAGCTGTACTGGTCGCCGGGCGTGGACAGGATGTCGATCTGGGCCGGAAGGTTACACCCGGTATTGACCTCCTTGAACATGGTCAGGGGGGCGTTTTGGGAATAGCGCAGGTTGCCCTCCAAGTAGGCTTCCCGGATTCCGGCAGAGAGGGCCGCAGCATCGGAACCATCGGTCCAAACAGCCTGGCCCTTTTTGCCCATGACCACGGAAGTGCCTGTATCCTGGCAGGTGGGAAAGACTCCTTCAGCCGCAATGGCGGCGTTTCGGAGCATTTCCAGGGCCACGTACTTGTCGTTGTCCGAGGCCTTGGCATCGTCCAGGATGTGTGCAAGTTGTTCCAAGTGGGCGGTTCGCAAAAGATGGGAAACATCCCGAAACGCCTGTTTTGCCAAGAGTTTCAAACCTTCGGATTGGACCTTTACAATGGTGTTTCCTTCAAAATTTGCAGTGGAAACAAAATCTGAGGTGATTTTTTTATAAACGGTATTATCTTTTCCCAGGGGAAAAGGATCCTGGTATTGCCAATTGTCCATGATATGTCTCCTGTTTGTTATGGACTCAGTCAAACAGCATACGGGGAAAACAAAATGTAAATATAGGATAATTCGGTTTCAAAAACAAGCTTTGCCTTGATAGGAATGTACATAAGCCGTTAATATCATGAGTGGTGTTCATCGACTGTGCACCGCCCGGGACTGACAACAACCAAAGGAGGCCTCCATGACCACACCCCAACATTGCCCTGGATTCGAAGCAAACAAAAAACTGAAATCCTTTACCTGCAAGTGCCCGGAATGTGGAGCGGAACTGGAAATTTTTTCCGACGAGTTTGACAAGCCACACACTTGCAAGAAGTGCAAGAAGCAGGTTGATTTTTCCCAATGCAAGGCCGATTTTTAGTTGAGACATATGTTCAACGCCCGGGGGAATTGAGTCCCCCGGGCTGTCCCATCCCACATTTTTTCGTTCATTCTCCGTATTTTCCTTGCCAAATGACCTTTTTTCTTGCACAACCATTTAACTTATTAGCATAATAGCCTTATCATCCCCCCTGTGGTAAAAAAGGGGCTTGACTTATATACAAATAGGAATTACTACTGGCTGTGGTGAAAAATGACAAATACAATACCCGAAAAACAGCAGTTTCGGATGACCCGACAGCGGAAGGTTATCCTGGAAGAGCTCAAAAAGGTTAAAAGCCATCCCACAGCGGATCAGGTTTATGAGATGGTCCGCAAGCGCCTTCCCCGCATCAGCCTTGCCACTGTTTACCGGAATCTGGAAACCTTATCCACAGCCGGAGAGGTTTTAAAGTTGGAGATATCCGGGACCCAGCGGAGGTATGATGGCGACACCAGCGATCATCATCATGCGCGGTGCGCCATGTGCGGCGCTGTAATGGACATTCCAGCCGATTTGTTTCCCATGCCAGAAATCCCCGAGGATGTTGTGGAAGGGTTTGACATTTCCGGATACCGTTTGGAACTGACAGGGCTTTGCCGGGAGTGCAGGGCTGCTAAGGCAGCTTAGTTTTTTTTATCCATGTAGGGAGGATTGCCTTGATGGAAGAATATTTTTGCGAGGTATGTGGGTACGTTTATAATCCGCTCAAAGGGGACGGAGAAAGCCAGACTCCGCCCGGCACCGCGTTTAATGATTTAAAAGTGGATTGGACTTGTCCGGTCTGCAGCGGCTCCAGGAGACATTTTGAAAAATACCAGGGAGACGTTGGAGTCCATCTACAAACAGTATAACCGCCCCGAGTATCTTTCCACCGATCCCTTGGAATTTCTCCATTTTTATCCTGAACTTCGTGACCGGGAAATCGTAGCCCTCATTGCTTCGGCCCTGGCGTACGGGCGGGTGGTCCTGATTCGCCGGAGCGTCTCCCGGGTTTTGGAGATCCTTGGCCCCCGGCCTTCCGTTTTTCTGTCCCAGCGCCGGGAGCAGGATTTTCCTCCGATATTCCAAGGCTTTTGCCATCGGTTTTGCAAGGCGGAGCATCTTGCCGCTCTGTTTACTGCAATCAAACGCCTGCTGGAAACCCATGGCGGCCTGGAGCAGGCGTATTCTCTGGGAACCAATCCTGACCACGATCATGTAATGCCCTCCATGGGAGCATTTTACAATTTAATGTCCAGGGCTGGGCTGGAAGGAGCCGGGCATTTGATCCCGGACCCGTTTAGAGGCAGCGCCTGCAAACGCTTCAACCTGTTCCTGCGATGGATGGTCAGAAAGGACCAGGTGGACCCGGGAGGCTGGACCTGTGTGCATCCCGGACAGTTGATCGTGCCCATGGATGTGCATATGGGGAGAATTTGCCGCAGCATGGCCCTGACCAGCCGCAAGCAGAACGACCTGAAGACCGCCCTGGAAGCCACCAGGGGATTTGGGGAAATCTGTCCCCGGGACCCGGTGCGGTATGATTTTGCCCTTACCCGGGTTTCCATGGAAAACCCCGAATTGTTTTTTTGATAGCTGCAAAATTGGTTTTTTCAGAAAAGGCTATACTTCTTCGTCAGGGTCCACATGGACGACAATATCCACCACTTCGCTGATTTCGTCAAAAAGGCATTGTTCCACCTCTTTGGCAATGCTGTGGCCTGCGCGCACGGAAAGACTGCCGTCCACCACGATGTGAACCTGCATCTGGAGCATATCGGCGGAGGTTCGGACCTTGAGGTCATGCACATCCTGGACCCCGGAAACTCCACAGATGCACCCGGTGATTCGTTTCAGGGTGTCGCTGTCCGGGGCTGCATCGGACAATTCCCTTATGGTGCTCCAGAACATTTTTACCCCGACCATGAGGACCACAAAGGACACCAGCAGGGCTGCAATGGAGTCCAGGACGTTCAGGCTCGGGTGAATCTGGGCTCCGGCCACTCCCGCGAAAACGGCTATGGAGGACCATGCGTCGGAGCGGTGGTGCCATGCATTGGCCACCACCACCTTGCTCTTTATTTTGTTGCCCACATGCACTGTGTACCGGTAAAGGACTTCCTTGACTATGATGGAAAGGCCCGCGCCGATGAGGGCTATCCAGGAAGGATGGCAGGTGGTTTTCAGGTAAATAGACCGGGCCGCGTCAAAGCCGATGCCAATGCCCGCAGCGGCAAGAAAAATGCTCACCACTGTGGTGGACATGGTTTCCAACCGGCCATGGCCGAAATGGTGTTGGTCGTCTGCGGATCTGCGTCCGTAGTGAAGGCCCAGGATCACCACCAGGTCCGTAAACAGATCGGAGACCGAGTGGACGGCATCGGCAATCAGGGCCTGGCTACGGCCCAGTATTCCCAAAGCGAGCTTGACAGCCACAAGGACTATGTTGGCCACAAGGCCTACAATGGTCACACGGTATCCGTCATTGGCTTGTGTAGATAAATCATCCATGGGCTGGATATTGCCACTGTTTTTGTTGAAAAGTCAAGATCAGGACGCAGGGGAAACCGGGTATAATCATTGACAAAGGCGTCAAGTGTGGTTACCAGTAAGGGGTATTGTGGATGATTATACGCCAAAAAAACAGGAGAATTATTACACCGACATGAATGACAACCTAACCATTGGTTTTATAGGCGCCGGGAACATGGCCTGGGCCATGATCGGGGCTTTGGTTAAATCCAAGGTTCTGCCTGCGGGCAACATCGTCGCTTCCGACATTGATCCCCAGCGTCTTGTTCAGGCGGAAAAGACATTCGGGATTGCCACCACCCTGGACAACCGGGAAGTGCTTGCCAGTTCCACGACCATTGTGTTGGCCGTCAAGCCCCAGATTTTGCCTGACATGCTGAAAAGCATGGCGGCTGCACCCGGCTTTCCAGGGCCGGAAAGAAAGCTCATCATCTCCATAGCCGCAGGCGTCAGCATGGATACTATGGAGAGTATCCTGTACGCCGGGTTGGACGACACCGCCAAAACCCGGCTGCCCATTGTGCGGGTTATGCCCAATACCCCTGCGATGGTGGGCCAGGGCATGTCCGGTATGGCAAAGAACATCCATACTACGGAGCAGGACTCCCAGGTGGCCGAGACCATCCTGAACGCCGCCGGCAAGGCCTTGTGGTTCGAAGAAAAAGATATCAACGGCGTGACTGCCTTGTCCGGTTCCGGCCCGGCTTATGTGTTTTATTTGGCCGAAGCCATGGTCAAAGGCGGGGTGGAGGTGGGCTTGCCCGAGGACAAGGCTCTGGCCATGGCCATCCAGACCATCAAGGGGGCTGCCGCCCTTATGGAAGAAACCGGCGAAGATCCTGCCCTGCTTAGGCAAAAAGTTACGTCCAAGGGCGGTACTACAGAGGCGGCCCTCAAGGTTTTCAACGAAAACCAGGTGCTGGATGCCATTGTCAAAGGCATGGTCGCCGCCAAAAAACGGGGCGATGAACTGGGATAGACCGGAACTGGCCGGAGGAAGGGGCTTTTGCCCGCGATTAGCTGACCGATTCTGAGAGAATATATATGGTTGAAACAAATATTGGCTTTTTTGCCGCCTTGATCCAGGGGTTGCTGTCCTTTTTCTCCCCCTGCGTTTTACCCCTGGTGCCTGCCTATTTCACTTTTTTGGCAGGAGCTTCCCTGGACCAGCTGACTGACAAGGGGCATGGGGAAATCCGCAAACGCCTGATTATTTCCACAGCCCTTTTTTGCGCCGGGTTTTCCTTTGTGTTCACCGCCTTTGGAATGACCACGTCGGCCCTGGGAGGCCTGCTGCTCGACCACATGGCAACCATCCGCATTGCGGGCGGTGTTGTTGTAATAATCCTGGGCCTGCATGTGATGGGGCTTTTCCGCATCAAGGCCCTGGACGTGGAAAAACGTTTTAATTTCGCCCAACGTCCGGCCAGCATGGCGGGCATGTTTTTGGTGGGCATGGCCTTTGGGGCGGGCTGGACTCCCTGCATGGGACCCTTTATAATGAGCGTGCTCATGATGGCCGCCAGCCAGGAAACCGCTCTGCGTGGGGGCGCTTTGTTGGCAGTGTATTCCATCGGCCTTGCCGCTCCGTTTATGATTCTGGCGATTTTTGTGCATCTGCTTCTGGCCTTTTTGGCAAAGGCAAAAAAATATATGAAGTACATCCTACCCACGGCAGGGGGCATTATGATCCTGCTGGGGGTCGCCCTTATTCTGGATTGGATTTAAAGGAGACAAAATATGAAATCAGCTAAAATTGTTGTTTTAGCCCTGGCCCTGTGCCTTGCGGTAGCTACCGCGGGCTGGAGCGACTCCGCCATCAAATGGACCTCCCTGAGCGAAGCCCAGAGCAGAGCAAAAAACAGCAGCAAGCAGGTTTATTTTCATTTTTATACGGACTGGTGCGGTTACTGCAAAAAAATGGACGCCACCACCTTTAAAGATCCCAAGGTTATCAAATACCTGAACGACCATTTTTTGTCCGTAAAACTGAACCCGGAAAAAGGGGACGACGCCAAAAAACTTGCCTCCCAATACAGGGTCAGAGGTTTTCCGGCCCATGGGTTTTCCGCAGACGGCCAGACTCCCCTCACAGCCCAACCCGGATACATGGCGCCGGAACAGTTTATGATGATTCTGGAGTTCTTGGGCTCCGACTCCTATAAGACCATGAGTTTTCAGGATTTTTCCAAGAAGAAAAAATAGCCGACAACCGGATGCACACCCATGTCTTTTGCCGCTGATTTGCACATCCACTCCTGTTATTCCCGGGCTACGGCCCGGGACCTGAACCTGGAGAGTCTTCATTACTGGGCCCAGTTAAAGGGCCTGACCGTGGTGGGCACCGGGGACTTCACCCATCCCAAATGGTTTGGGGAAATCCGGGAAAAACTGGAGCCTGCCGAGCCAGGACTGTTTGTCCTCAAGCCCGAGTTTGCAGACCCGGTGAACGCCAAGGTGCCCGAATCCTGCAGGGGGCCGGTGCGCTTTATCCTCAGTGCGGAAATCAGCAACATCTATAAAAAGAACGACAGGACCCGCAAAAACCACAATGTCATTTGCATGCCGGACCCTGAAAAAGTTCTGAAATTCAACGCAAAACTTGATTCCATAGGCAATATCACCTCGGATGGCAGGCCCATCCTGGGGCTGGACGCCAGGAATTTGCTGGAAATCATGCTGGAGCATGACCCCGAAGGAATTTTCATCCCGGCCCACATTTGGACTCCCTGGTTTTCCCTGCTGGACTCCAAGTCGGGATTTGATTCCATAGAAGAATGCTTCGAAGATCTTTCGTCCCATATTTTCGCCCTGGAAACCGGCCTTTCCTCGGATCCGCCCATGAACTGGAGAATTTCGGGCCTGGATGGAAGGACTCTGGTATCCAATTCCGACGCCCATTCCCCCTCCAAACTGGCCAGGGAGGCCAACCTGTTCGACACCGAGCTTTCGTTCCCGGCCATGCGCCGGGCATTGGAGACGGGCGAGAACTTTTTGGGCACCATTGAGTTTTTTCCCGAGGAAGGCAAGTACCACCTGGACGGACACCGAAAATGCGGCATTTGCTTCAGGCCCGGGGAAAGCCTGGCCCATGATTGCCTGTGCCCGGTTTGCGGCAAGCCCCTGACGCTGGGTGTGCTCCACAGGGTGGAAGAACTGGCGGACAGGCAAGACGGCCAACTGCCGGAAAGGCGGCATCCTTTCCACAGCCTGGTTCCCTTGGTGGATATTTTGTCCACTGTGCTGGGCGTGGGGCCGACCAGCAAAAAGGTGACCACGGTTTATCACGAAATCCTGAAAGCCATGGGGCCGGAGCTCTGGATCATCAAGGACGCCGCCATCGAAGAACTGGAGAAGTCGCCCCTGCCTCTATTGGGCGAAGCCATAAAACGGATGCGCGCCGGAAACATTGTGCTCAACGGCGGATTTGACGGCGAGTACGGCACGGTGGCCGTGTTTGACGATCAGGAACGGGAAATCCTGTTGGGTCAGCAGGCTTTATTCAGTATTCCCAAACCAGCCAAGGCCGTAAAAAAAAAGCCCGAAATCAAAAAAAAAGCGGTTGAACCGAGCCTGATTTTTGAAGATACCGCCTTATTCCCGGATTCTGCCATTGCCGGGAATGAAACCATGGAATCCCAAGAACCGCCCCTGGCTCCGGCAGTCCAAAAGCAGGTCCCCGTGGAACGTCCGGCGCCCAAGCCCTTTGAATTGAACGCGGTGCAGAAAAGCGCGGTCAATCACCAAGGATCGCCCTTGCTCATCAAGGCAGGCCCGGGGACCGGAAAAACCCGCACCCTCACCCACCGCATAGCCCGCTTGATTCAGGAAACCGGGGCCTTGCCCGAGTCTGTCCTGGCCATTACCTTCACCAACCAAGCGGCCCGGGAAATGCACCATCGCTTGGAAAAAATGATGGGTGAGCAGGGAAGCCGGGTCCATGTGGCTACCTTTCACGCCTTTTGCCTGACCCTATTGCGTGAGCAGGCCGAGGCCGAAGGCCGGGCCATCAGCGTGTTGGGGGAAAAGGACCGGCTCCATTACATCCGCCAGGCTTTGAAGGAAGCCGGGATCAAAAAGATCAAGCCGGAACAGGCCTCCCTCCATATCTCCCTGGCAAAGCAGCGTATGGTTTCCCCGAATTTCGCCGAATTTCAGGTTCCGGAAGGCGGGGCTATGGCTATGAAGGAGGCCTATATTGCTTATCAGACATTGATCTTCGGCCTGGGGCTTTTGGACTTTGACGACCTTATGTACCAAGCTGTGCGGACTATTGAGGCGGACTCCCTGTACCGGGAATCCCTCCAAAAGCGTTTTCCCCATGTGTGCGTGGATGAATTCCAGGACGTGAACCAGGTCCAGTACCGGCTTTTAGGGCTTTTGTGCCCCCCGGACGGGGATCTGGCTGTGATTGGGGACCCGGATCAGGCTATTTACGGGTTTCGGGGTTCGGACGTGGTCTTTTTCAACCGGTTTAGTGAAGACTATCCCCGCGCCCGGATTATCCATCTTTCCACCAATTACCGGTCCACGGAAACCGTCCTGAAAGTGGCGGGACAGGTCATGGGAGAGCCGGGACAGGATTTCGGCCTCCATTCCGGCATTGTGGGCGCCGACAGGATTATGATCCTGGATACCCCCACTTCGGCGGCTGAGTCGGAAGCCATTGTGCACATCATGGAAAGCATGGTGGGCGGCACCAGCCATTTTTCCCTGGATTCGGGCAGGGTGGAACTGGATACTTCGGACGAAGACTGGAGTCTTGGGGATTTTGCGGTTTTGTTCCGAACCCGCCTCCAACTACCTCCCTTGGTGGAAGCCCTGGACCGTTCGGGCATCCCTTATCAGGTGGTGGACAAAAAAAGGCTGGTGGACCATCCCGGCGTGGAGGAACTGCTTTCCTATCTCCGGCTGATTAACCAAACAGGCACGGACCTGGACCTGCTGCGGATTATGAATGTCCCTAAACGGGGCATTGGCGACAAGACCATGGAAACCCTTCGAACCTGGGGGGAATCCCAGGGCAAAAACCTGACCCAGACCCTGGACGTGGCGCGCAGACTTCCCTTGCCGGGCTTGTCCAATTCTCAGCAAATCCGGCTGCATACGGTTTGGAAAACTATTGCCGACGCCCGCAGGAAAACAGAGGATATGCCCTTGGCGGAGGCCCTGGAACACCTGATTTACAGCATTCCCCTGGAACCCCTGTATGCCCGAAGCGGCAACGGCCGGACGGCCAGCGCCTGCATCGTGGACATGGCTCGGGATTTTTCCGGCGGCCTGGCTCGGTTTTGCGACCTGGTGAATCTGGCCAGCGACGCCGACACCTTGGCGCCGGAAGCAGACCGGGTTTCCCTCATGACCATGCACGCGGCCAAGGGTCTGGAATTCCGGGGCGTTTTTGTGGCAGGGTGCGAGGACGGGCTGATTCCCCATGCACGGGAAGGCAAGGAGTCGGACCCTGAGGAGGAATTGCGCCTTTTTTACGTGGCTCTCACCCGCGCCCAACGGCGCTTATGGCTGACCTACGCCAAGCGAAGAAGGATGTTCGGCATGGTGCTTTCCCAAAAGCCCAGCCCTTTCCTTGCCCGCATCGAAAAGGAAATGAAGGACCTGAAAAAGCCCTTCAAGCGCAAGAAAAAACCCGAACCCGTCCAACTGGACCTGTTTGGGGATTAACCGCCATACGGCCCCGCAGGAAGGGGGCTGCCAAAATATTCCTGAC
Organism: Desulfatibacillum sp.; assembly: GCA_016342355.1. Lineage (GTDB taxonomy): Bacteria > Desulfobacterota > Desulfobacteria > Desulfobacterales > Desulfatibacillaceae > Desulfatibacillum. The sequence continues at coordinate 52,814 of JAEINP010000019.1, read as the reverse complement.
GAATCCATAGCGTGGACAAGAATTCGCCATGGAAGCCGAAAATTCTGCACATGGACTCCGACCCACTGCTCCGGGAAATAGCCCGGTCGGATCGAATGTGCGTCTGCCCAGACCGGCGCAAGGCCTCTCGTTAAAACTTATACACTGACTTAGGGTCTGAATTGGTGAAAACGGCTTGACACGGGGGCGGGGTTTGTCTATATCTTGAAATTAGACTGACATGTCAGTTCTGTTTTGCGACAGGCAATTCTCCCATGCAGGACGCATGGGAATTCAACAGGATTTCACAATAATCCACACGGAGGAATCAATGGAATTTGCGGACGTTAAAAAGGTGGCGGTAATTGGCTCGGGCGACATGGGACACGGCATTTGCCAAGTGGCGGCCATGGCGGGATACACAGTGGCCATGAAGGACGTGAAGCAGGAGTTCCTGGACCGGGGTATGACCCGCATCGCCGAAAGCCTGGACATCCTTTTGAGCAAGAACAAAATCACGGAACAGGACAAGGAAGATATCCTGGCCAGGATTTCCGCCACCACGGACACTGCAAAGGCCGTGGGCGACGCCCAGATCGTGATCGAGGCCGTGCCCGAGATCATGGACCTGAAGAAATCCGTTTTTTCCGATGTATCCGCCAATGCTCCTGCAAACGCCATTCTGGCAACCAATACCTCCACGATGAGCATTACGGAGATTTCCAAGTCCGTGTCCAATCCCCGGCGTTTTGCCGGGCTGCATTTTTTCAATCCGGTCAACCGCATGAAGCTGGTGGAAATCATCAAAGGCGCAGAGACCAGTGACGACACGGCCCGGGTGCTGGTTCAGTTTACCGAAGCCATTAAAAAGATTCCCGTGGTGGTGCTTAAGGATTCCCCCGGTTTTATTGTCAACCGCATCAACGCGCCTAACCAGGCCCTGCTGAGCGCCATCCTGGACGAAGGCAAGATCAAGCCCGACGAACTGGACACGGCCATGAAAATGGTGGGTATGCCCCAGGGACCCTATGAACTGGCAGACTATGTGGGGCTGGACGTGTTTGTGCACACCTTGACCTATTACGCCGAAACCCTGTCGCCTGAATTCAAGCCCGGTAAGTACCTTACCGCCAAGGTGAAGGCCGGAGATCTTGGCAAGAAAACCGGCAAGGGCATTTACGACTGGTCCACGGGCAAGCCGGTGATCGACACTTCCAGGAATTGCCAGGATATCACCCCCATGGAGATGCTGGCCATCCAGATCAACGAGGCCGTGCGGGTGTTCAAGGAAGGCATTGCCGCCTCGGTGGCGGATATTGACCTGGCCGTGGTACATGGTATGAAAGCCATGGCAGGCCCCTTTGCCATTTGTTCCGGCATGCAGCCCGGACAATTGACCGAGGCCCTCCAAAAACTGGAAGACCGCTTTGGCCTGGCGATTTTCAAGGCCGAGCCTGAAGTGGCGGACGGATCATTCAAGGAGATGAAATAGGGAGGCACCATGTCAGACTCTGTGTTGTACGAAAAACGGGAAAGCACCGGCATCCTGACCATCAACAAGCCCAAGGCCAATCAACTAAGCGCCGAGGTCTTCGAGGGCATGAGCATGACCCTGGACCTTGCGGCCCAGGACAAAGACCTTCGGGCCTTGATCATCACGGGTTCCGGGGACCGGATTTTTTGCGCCGGGGCGGATTTGTCCGGCGGATTCGGCAATCTCTCTCCCATTGATTTCCTCAAGCGCGCTCAGGATATTTTCAACAAGATCGAAGCCTTTCCCCGGCCCGTGATCGCCGCCATGATCGGCCATGCGTTCGGCGGCGGCCTGGAACTGGCTATGGCCTGCCACATGCGTTTTTTGAAAAAAGGCGCCCGCATCGGCCTTACCGAAACCAACCTGGGCATCATGCCCGGCTACGGCGGCACTTTGCGCCTGCCCCGCCTTGTGGGAAGGGCGAAAGCAATAGAAATGATGCTGTTGGGCCAGCAGATAAAGGCGGACGAAGCCCTGGAACTGGGTTTGGTCAACCGGGTGTGCGAGGACGGCACGGTTATGGACCAGGCCCTGGAAATGGCCGCCACCCTGGCCACACGTCCCCCGCTGGCGCTGTCCGCCATATTGCGGGTTTTGTCCATGCGGGAAAGCATTTCGCCGGAGTTGGCCTTGCAACTGGAACGCCAGGAGTTGGTGAAGTTGTTTGAATCCAAGGACTGCATGGAAGGCATGACCGCCTTTGCCATGAAAACCCAGCCGGTTTTCAAGGGCGAATAATTTTTCCTCCCAGATGAGCGATGGATCCTTTTCTCCCCTTGGATTATCGCTTTCCCCCATTGCCCGGCGCGGACCGAGTCCCGCGCCGGGCAGTGTCTTCTCTGCTGCCTGACTTCTTGTGTCCTGCTCGTCCCCCCTTGACAGGCCTCGTTTTCGTACTGACATTATTGTCGGCTACAGTGTCCTGGACCGGGCTTCCACGATGGCATTTTTTCAAGGAGGCTTTTATGACACAGCTTAAGTCGGAATTAGCGGCAAGCGTTGAGTTCCAGGTGAAGTGGAACAGCGATCACGCGGCCCATGAAGAAAATTTTTATGTGGATCGGGTTCATTTCTGGCGGGATCTACTGCCTGCAAAGATGAAGGCTGCTTTGCTGGAGAGTCCCCCGGGCGCGTGGACTCATACCCAGCTAAAGGCCGGGCAAGGGGTGGACGCATATTCCTCCCGTCTGGTCAAGGCCCTCAAGCTGGCCCAGGTGGACGAAAAATCCCTGGGGCGGGCAGTGCGGGGAGGCCGGTTTTATCCCCGGGGCGTCCTGAAGGACGTAGGAGGGATTTTCCCCCAAAACCGCGCCCCGTTTAGGGTCAGCACCATGAACGGGCACGGCCTTACGGCGGATTTCAACCATCCCCTGGCAGGCCGGGAACTCACCCTCAAAGCCCGTGTTGCGGGCAACATCAGCAACAAGGAGGGACGCGGCGGCAGTTGCCTTGCCGTGGAGGACATCCTGGGCGTGGGACCTGGCATGCAGGCCCGGGCCAATGGCTGCCCAACAGACTTTTTTTATCCCGGCGCGTTCGAGCGCGAGGACCCCGCCAGGGATACCGCCTTTTACCAACAGCCTCGCATGGTCAACCATATCGACACCCGGGCCATGGAAGTGGTTTCCGGGCTGTATGGCAGGGTGTTGAAAAAGGGCATGGACGTGTTGGACCTCATGGCAAGCTGGAACTCCCATATTCCCGGGGAATTGGAGCTAAAAAGCGTCCATGGGCTGGGCATGAACCAGGAGGAACTGGAAAACAACCCCCGCCTGAGCGGGTTCACAGTCCAGGACCTCAACGAAAGCGCCAGGCTGCCTTACGAAGACAACTCCTTTGACGCGGTCATCTGCACCGTGAGCGTGGAATACCTGACCCATCCCCTGGCGGTATTCCAGGACGTGGCCCGAGTGCTCAGGCCCGGCGGGGTTTTTGTGGTGACCTTTTCCAACCGGTGGTTTCCGCCTAAGGCGGTGGACGTGTGGAAGGAAGCCCATGACTTCGAACGCATGGGCTTGGTGACGGAGTATTTCCTCCAATCAGAGGCTTTCAAGGAGTTGCAGACCTACTCCATGCAAGGCCTGCCCCGGCCCGACGACGACAAATACGCGGACGAGCTATATTGCTCCGACCCCGTATTCGGAGTATGGGGCGTCAAAGCCTGATCCCGGAAGTTGCAATAACCCACTCCCCCTGCCCAAGCAGGGGGAGTCAATTATAGACCCTTAACTGCCCAAGAAGCCTTGTCCTTCCTTTGGGCAATAACATTGTCGCCAGAAATCCACTGATACCAAATTGCTGTTAACTGATTAAGTTCCACGAATTGGTGTCAGACAGTTCCACCTCCAGCGCCCGGTTGATGACGCGCATGAGGTTTTCAGGAGTAAAAGGTTTGGCAATCACCCCGGAAAAGCCGAATTCCCGGAATTCGCTCATGATGGGGTCCTGGGAATAGCCTGAGGAAACCAGGGCTTTGGCATGAGGATCCATTTCCAGGATTTTTTCCATGGCCTGCTTGCCGCCCATGCCCCCTGGTACGGTGAGGTCCATAATCACAATCCTGAAAGGCTGGGCGCTTTCCATGGCTTCCTGATAAATCCGGACCGCCTCGGCGCCGTCCGGCGCCTTGTCCACCGTAAAGCCCAGGTATTCCAGAATTTCTCCGGTTATGTCCCGCACCACTTCTTCGTCGTCCATCAAAAGCACCCTGCCATGGCCGCGGTTCATCTCCTGGGGATGGGTCTCCCTGGGTACCGGGGCGCTTTCCGAGGCGGGCAGGTACACCACAAAAGTGGTTCCCCCGCCCGGGGCGGATTCCACATAAATATGCCCTTCATGCTTTTTCACAATGGAATAGGCCGTGGCCAGACCCAAACCGCTGCCTTCCTGTTTGGTGGTGAAATAGGGATCGAAGATGTTGGGGATATCCTCCGGGGAAATGCCTTCCCCCTGATCCTTGATGGACATCTCCACATATTTTCCAGGAGCCAGGGGCAGGCTGTCCTTTTCCCCCACCTCCACATTTTTGGCGGAAATATTTATGATGCCTCCCCGGGGCATGGCCTGGGTGGCGTTAATCACCAAATTCTGAATAACCTGCCGGATTTGGGCCGCGTCCACCTCGGCGGGCATGAGGTCTTCCGGCACCGAGTACTCGCACCGGACCATGGAGCCGGACAGGACAAAACCCACACACTCCCGCAACAACTCCACCAGGGAAGCGCTTTCCTTTACCGGGGCTCCGCCCCTGGCAAAGGTGAGAAGTTGCTGGGTCAGCTCCCTGGCTGTTAGGCAGGCTTTTTCCGCCTCCTGGAGCTTGGTTATAACCCTTGTCTGCTCCCTGGCATAGAGCTTGGCAAGGGAAATACTGCCCAGAACACCGGTAAGAATATTATTAAAATCATGGGCAATCCCGCCAGCCAAAACGCCTATGGACTCCAGCTTGTCCATTTTCTGCAATTCGGTTTCGTATTTCCGCCGCTGGGTCACATCCCGCAATATCAATATGGAGCCGATGGCGTGGCCGGTTTCGTCCGTGATGGGAGAGGCGCTGGATGAAATATGGGTGGAAACCCCATCCCGGGACACCAGGATGGTATCCCCCCGGGAGGGCTTTGCCTGGCCCGAGGCAAGGACAATTCCAGCCAGATCCGAATACTCGTAATCCTCTTCATTATAGATATGGTGGATATGCAGAACATCCCGGGCCGACCGCCCCAATGCCTCGGCGGCTGTCCACCCTGTCAGGCGCTGGGCCTCCTCGTTGAACAAACGCACCCGACCGTCTCCGTCAGTGGCCACCACGCCGTCGCCTATGCTTCGGAGCGTCACAGCCAGTCGCTCCTTTTCCTCTTCCAGGGCTTTTTCAGCCTCTCGCCGCTCCGTCACATCACGGATATTCAATATCAGGCCCCCCACCAGGGGATCGTCCAACAGATTGTTGCCCAATAATTCTAGCGTCCGCCAACTGCCGTCTTTGTGCCTTAGCCGGAATTCGGAAACCCGTAGCATGCCAGGATGATTCAATATCGTAGGCAGCATAGCCTGGAACTTTTCAACGTCTTCGGGATGAAACCATTCCAGAACGCTGTGGCCAACCATGTCCATGGGGTCCAACCCCAATATCCTTTCCACCGAAGGGCTTTGGTAGGTGATGACCGCATTGGCGTCCAAAATGCTGACAATATCCGTGGCGTTTTCAATAAGAGCCCGAAACCACTTTTCCCGGTCCGCAATGGTCTCCTTGGCCTGCTGAACCTGATCAATCTTCACTTCCATGGCCGCATACAAGGCCCGCAACTGGCTGATCATGGAGTTAAAATTGTCAGCCAATACCCCAATCTCATCGCGAGAACGCACTGGAACCCTTTGGGTCAGGTCCCCCTTGGCCGCTGCCTGGACCGCCTTGGTTATGGCCGTTACTGGCCGCACAAAACGCAAGGACAAAAAATAAACCGCAATGGCCAGGATGAATGCCACGGCAATCCCCGTACCCAGTACGGTTCCGGCAATGGTCCGGGCCTGGGCCAAGCCCCTGTTTTCATCCACCTCGACCAACATCCCCAAATCCCACTCCCGCATCCACAGGTAGACGCCCATCACCTTACGGCCTGTGTGATTGACATACACCCCGGAACCCCGGGCCCCCGCCAAAGACTTATGTATGCCCTCGGTGTTCAGATTCCATGAACCCTTTTGCCCGGGCAAAACCTGCTTGTTGATAATGCCGAACCTCCGGTCTACCAGATAAACCTCTCTCCCCTCCTGAAAGGATGTACGGCCTATGACCTCTTCGTTCATGTTATCCAGATTGAGATGGGCGGCCAATACGGCCAGGGTTTCACCCTGAGCGTTAATCACCGGGCCAGCAATGGTCATGGTCGGAAGTGAATAACCCTGAGGCAGGTACAAATTCTGCAAAAAAACCCCATCCTTGCCCAGTTCGAAATAGGCCTGATCCTTGCGGGAAAAACCCTCGTGCCGCAAATTGGTGGAAACCAGCACCTTGCCCTCACTTTTGGACAAAATAAACACCTCGGCAAGTCCAGGCACTGAAGTGGCCACGGAATTCAACAAAACCCTCAAATACTCCTGAGCGCCTACAAAAATAGGGCTTTCGTCATCAGGCGCCAAGTCCTCACATAAAATCCGTACGTCCGGGAGCTGAGACATGAGTATGATCTGTTTGCGCTGCCTCTCCACCCACTCCCGGAGGTCCGCCCGTTTGACCGAGGCCGCAGCCTGAAGCTCGTCATACACGACCTTCTCAACCATTTTGCGGGCCTGAATCCAGGAAAAATACGAGGAAACGGCAATCCCGGTTAGCAGAAGGCTTAAAAATGAAACAATCAGCCTGATTAACAGGCTGCGGGGACGGAACATATACACCTCAGATGGAGTGGGAAGACGGGAATTTTCTTTCAAGACCTTGTTAAGTAAAACTGACTTAAGGCTATATTTAATAGAAAACCATGATAGTTATATTAGATTGACTCTTACAAAGTCAAGGTTCTTGCCTTGTCTGTCATCCGGGGCTCCGCCAAAGCCGCACTTGCCCCCTCAAGCGCCGCGCGGCCATTGGACAATAATGGAGCGGGGTGTTAGCACGGGTGGCGAAAACTAAAAAACTTTGATTAGGAGCGGGTTCCACTTGACAATGATTATTATTATCTGTTAGCAATGCCAAAAAGATGGACGCCCTAAGGAAATTCCACTATAATATTGGATGATCCTGACCAAATAACTCATAAGACACAGGAGGAACCCATGTCCAAAACACAGGAAAATCTCGCGGCCGCCTTTGCCGGAGAATCCCAGGCAAGGAATAAATATACCTTTTTCGCTGAAGTCGCCCGGGAAGAAGGATACCACTACATTGCTAAAATCTTTGAAGAAACCGCCTTCAACGAAATGCAGCACGCCAAGGACCATTTCAAAAGAATGGGCGGGCTGGGCGATACCATAACCAACCTGAAAGAAGCCATTGGCGGCGAAGATTACGAAACCGTGACCATGTATCCTGATTTTGTCAAGCAAGCTGAAGAGGAAGGCGACAAAGACGCAGCCCGCCTTTTCAAGCAAGTTGGCAAAATTGAAGCAGAGCATCGGGAACGGTATAAAAGAATCCTGGAAATGGTGGAAAACGGCACGGTCTTCAAACGCGATGAACCCATTACCTGGAAGTGCGGAATTTGCGGATACATCATTGAAGCCAAAGAACCCCCCAAGAAATGCCCAAGCTGCCAGTATTCCCAGGAATACTACGAACCTGCCTGCATGGCTTTTTAAGGGATGGAACCAACGCCTAAAAATGTGAGCGATCTCATGGTGGACACCCTGATCCAATGGGGTGTCCGCCACGTTTTTGGCATGGTGGGCCATTCCAACCTTGGCCTGGCCGAAGCCATCCGCAAACGCTGCCAGACCGGCGAGTTGGAGTTTGTCGGCATTCGACACGAAGGGGCCGCCTCCTTTGCAGCCTCGGCCTACGCCAAACTTTCCGGTGTGCCTGCTGCGTGCCTTTCCATAGCAGGCCCCGGGGCCACCAATCTTCTCACTGGTTTGTGGGATGCCCATTTGGACCGGGCGCCTGTGATTGCTCTAACCGGGCAGGTGGCATCCGGGCTTTTGGGGATAGGCGGCTTTCAGGAAGTGGATTTGTCCCGCGCCTTTGACGGCGCCGCCTGTTTTTCCCAGACAGTGTTTCGCTCCAGCAACCATGCGGAACTCATGAATCAGGCCCTTAGAAACGCGGTCCAAAAACGCGATGTGGCCCATCTGATCTTTCCCAATGATGTCCAGGAACTGGAAGTGGACCAGGAAACCCTTCCCGGAAGCCCTCGGGGGAGAATCACCGAGGCAAGGATTTCCCCCATGCCCACGGATCTGGCCCGGGCCGCGGAAATGTTCAAAAATGCCCGCCGGCCTGTTATCATCATGGGGCATGGATGCAAGCAATGCCCCGGGCTTGTGGCTATATTTGCCCTGGATTGGGGCGTTCCGGTCATGACCACCTTCAAGGCCAAGGGATTCATCCCCGACTCCCATCCCCTTTCCTGCGGGGTCCTGGGCCTGAGCGGGACCCCCATTGCCATGCGGACCATGAAAAGTGCGGACCTGTTGCTGGTCCTGGGCGCTTCCTTTGCCCGCCATACCCGGATCGCAAAGGACATCCCCACTATCCAGGTGGACCTGGACCCCACAGCCTTGGGAAAATTCCAACCCGTCACCCTGCCGGTCTGGGGGGATATCCGAGCCGCCCTGGAGGGCCTTGCCCAATCCCTGTCCGGCATTGCCCCCAAAGAAGATGCCAGACAGGAACTGGCCGCCCAATGGAACGACTGGCGGGAAACCAAGTCCAAAAGAGCTTCCAGGGACCAGGGAAAGGGTATCAGTTCCGCGGCGCTTTTCGAGGCCATGAACCGGCGCGTGCCAGCCAATGCGGTCATCACCACCGACGTGGGAGACAACACCTATTCCTTTGGAAGATATTTTGAGTGCAAGCACCAGAGTGTACTTATGTCCGGGATGCTGGGGTCCATCGGTTTCGGATATCCGGCAGCCATAGGCGCTTATTGCGCCAGCCCGGACCGGCCCATCGTGGCGGTGACAGGGGACGGGGGCTTTGGCCAGTACATGGGCGAGGTGACCACGGCGGTCAAGTACGGCATGCCTATCAAGCACATTCTGTTGAACAACTCCAGGCTGGGCAAGATCGCCAAGGAGCAAAAGGCCGATAAAAAGCCGATCTGGTCCACGTCTTTGCGCAATCCTGATTTTTCCCAATATGCCGAATTGTGCGGGGCTTTGGGAATCCGCGTGGAATCCGTCTATCGACTGGACGGGGCCCTGGAACAAGCATTCGCCCACAACGGCCCTGCCCTGGTGGAGGTCCTCACAGATCCCGATTTGGTCTGACACTCATTTCAGCTCTCAGCTCTCTGTTCAGGCTCACAACCATTGAATTTGACAAAACCCATGAGACACGGCAAGGAACCGAATATTTTCTGGTTTGCCAAGAATGAAAAGGCCATAAATGGGATCAAACCACCCTCAAACGTCAAACGTAAATTTGACCCCATGCCGGTGCCACCCGCGTTTTTTCAGAACTTGCCCTCAGCTATATATTTAAAGGGAAAGCTACCATTTAATGCCGCTTTTATCTTATAGCGGCCATTAGAATGAATTTCGCAAAAGAACAGGTCCTTTCCTCGGCCTTTAATCATGAAACTTTTGTATCCAGCTTCCTGAGTAGGCTCGCCATCCCCGGACAATTGAGATTCGGGATATCCAACAGCCTTTGATACCAAGACCTTACACATGCAGAACTCATCAGCCGAACTATTATTTACCTGTTCTTTTACAGCCAACACAGCCTTGGGAGTAAGCACGAATAATCGTTCATCGATTTTTGAACCTCGCCTATAGGTGAATTCAATCTGGTTGTCACCTATCTCCAACGTCGAATTGGAATTCGAAAAAAAGATGGCTATCAGTTTTTTTTCCATGTTGGGAGCATATAGTCTTGCAAAAGCCTTGACAAAGGCAGTGGCCTCCTTTTTGTCAGCATGCTTGCCATAACCTACATCGACGAACCAATCATTCCACATTAATTTAACATTCTTCACCTTGCCAACATCTTCTGCTTCGTTGATAAAGAGCTTCACCGTCTCAGCTGAGCCCGCTATGCATCCATAGAGTGCCCCCATACCAGAACTTGCAGGCAAAATTTTGGCTCTCGAACAGTTTAACGCCTTCGTTGCACGATCTGCTTCTACCTGAAAACTTAACAAACCTCCCAATGCGTTTTGCGCGAAGCAGAGAAAAATTACCAATAAAAACAGGTTTGCCGAACGATTCATAAATTCTCCTTGTACCCCAACAATAATTGGGAGGCCCCTCATAGCAACCGGGTTTGTTCGTTTGTGCCCATACAAGACACCTTTAGAAGTCCCGCCAAGGGATAGGCAAACCCTTCTCTTTCATGAGGGTTGCAGTTTGTCATTCCATTTATCCCGGCGTGATATGCGGAAAGGATAAAATTACACATTTTCGAATATTGCGCTGTTTCCCCGGTGTGAGTCGGTGATCATGCCTGAGTTTCTATCGTATCGTTGTTCGTCATTTATGGTTAATGTATGGCAAATTGTGCCGAAATGCAAGGGGGGATAAATCCCCGCGAGTGGCGCGGGTGGCACGGGCATTACAGGGCAGTAGTAGGGTGGCCCTTGCAGCGTCTTGTGCTACCGGGGTCAAAGATAGTTAGCGAATCCAGGCGCAGGTGCAGATCCCTGTCTTGATAGTGCCCCTTTGGTCCCTTTGGCCCCTTTGCCTTCTTGCGCCTTTGTCATCTTCCAGATCCTTTCAAGCCCATCCCGTTTCTTTTGAAAAATTCTTTTGGATAATCCTTGCGATTGGGTCTTCGGGGTTTTTGCTTTGATATGCCCGTGCCGGGTATGGTATTTAAGGGATGCTCAACTCAAACCCCAAAGGAGGAGTGTCCATGAAGGTGACATGTGTTTTAGGAAGCCCCAGAAAAACAGGGAATACCGCCTACCTGACCGAAGTGATCGCACAGACCGCCCAGGAACAGGGCGCGGAAGTGGAAACCTTTTTGCTCAACAAGCTGACTTTCAAAGGATGCCAGGCGTGCATGTCGTGCAAAGGCAAGTCGGAAAAATGCGTGGTCAAAGACGATTTGACCCAGGTTTTGGATTCGGTCCTGGACTGCGACGCCCTGTTGCTTGCTTCTCCGGTCTATTACGGCGACGTGACCGCCCAGGCCAAAGCCTTCATCGACCGGACCTTCAGTTTTCTGGTGCCGGAATATGTAAAACAGGCCAATCCCAGCCGGTTGCCTCCAGGCAAAAAGATGGTCTTTGTCCTGGCTCAGGGCCAGCCCGACGAATCCCTGTTCGCAGACATATTCCCCCGGTACGAGGCTTTTTTCCGGTGGTACGGATTCACCGAGGTCATCCCGGTCCGGGCCTGCGGGGTCTACGACAAAAACGACGCCAAAGCCAAGGCGGAGCTTACTGAACTGGCCCGGGACGCCGGAAAACGGATTATGGGCATGTAACTTCCCTGTGCGTGAATTTTGGCTTCCGTTCCGGAAATCCAGGCCAAACGGTTGCAAGAAGCACCGGCCTTCTGATACAAATGTATAAATTACCCACGCACCCTAACCCCTGCCAGGAGGTGGACCCATGGCTTCAGATGTCTTTTTCGCCGATTTTAAAACACGTTCATGGAAAAATAACAAAATCAACCGGATTCAGGAACTTTTCGACAAGGCGGGGTTCGCCGGTCTGCTTAAGAAAAAGGATCTGGCGGCCATCAAGATTCACTTTGGAGAGAAGGGCAACGATTCCTTTATCAGCCCGGTCTATGTGCGTCAGGTGGTGGATAAAATCAAGGAAGCCAAGGCCAAACCCTTTATCACCGACACCAACACCTTGTACTCGGGCAGCCGGTCCAATTCCGTGGACCATCTCATCACCGCCATAGAACACGGTTTTTCCTATTCCGTGGTGGGCGCGCCCTTGATTATCGCCGACGGCCTTACCAGCAAGAACATCACGGAAGTGGAGATCGACAAAAAGCATTTCAAGTCCGTCAAAATCGCCTCGGACATCGTGAGCGCCAACGCCATCATCGCGCTCTCCCATTTTAAGGGGCATGAATTGGCCGGTTGGGGCGGGGCTATCAAAAACCTTGCCATGGGATGCGCTCCGGCAGCCGGAAAACAACAGCAGCACGACCTCACCATGAGAGTGGACAAGGAAAAATGCACGGGCTGCGGAAGCTGCGAGGAAGTCTGCCCGGTGGCCGCCGCCGTGGTGACGGACGAGCTTTCCAAAATTGACTCCAAGCTGTGCATCGGCTGCGGCGAGTGCATGACTGTATGCCCGGAAAAGGCCATCAACCCCAACTGGGGAACAGACATCAAGGACTTTATGGAACGCATGACCGAGTACGCTTACGGGGCGGTCAAGGATAAACTGGACAAGATTGGCTTCATCAATTTTGTCCAGAACGTGACCCCGGATTGCGATTGCGTACCATGGAGCGATGCTCCCATCGTGCCGGACGTGGGCATCCTGGCTTCCAAGGACCCGGTCGCCCTGGACAAGGCCAGCCTGGACCTTGTCAATGGCCAGACAGGCCACCAGCATGATCTTTTAAAGGGAAACCACGACCCCGGACTGGATAAGTTCCAGGGCATGCGGAGCTACACCCAGGGACTCATTCAGGTAACCTACGGGGAGGAACTTGGCCTGGGAACCCAGGACTATAATTTGATTCGATTGGAATAACTATTTAAAATACAAGGAACTTGTTTAAGGAGGGGGGAAACATGAACCTTAACGGCATCAAAAAATTTCGGGTGACGAGTACGGCCTTCAGGGACTCGGACCCCATGCCCATTGATCACACCCAACACGGGGAGAATTTTTCTATTCCCCTGGCCTGGGAAGGGGCTCCGGAAGGCGTCATGAGCTACGCCATTATCGCCAACGATCCGGACGCCCCCTCCCCCAGGCTGCGCCTGTTCAACTTCACCCACTGGGTGGTGTATGACATCCCACCCGCCATCACGGCCCTGGAACCGGGCCTCCCCATCAAGGCCCGCCTGGAAAACGGCATCAAGCAGGGCAAGAACGGATACGGGAAGAACGGCTATGCCGGCCCTATGCCTCCTTTTGGCGTCCACCGGTATTTTTTCACCGTGTACGCCCTGGACACCCTGCTGGGTCTGGACCCTGCAAAGACCAAAAAGAAACACCTGGTCAAAGCCATACAGGGGCACATCCTGGCTCAGGGCCAGATCATGGGCACGTTTAAAAAGCCATAACCACCATAGGCCCATACAGTTCCGTGGAAGATTTCATGGATTCCGGGGGAGAATTATGCGACGCATTCAGGGTTTTGAGTTCAACGATCAGGCATGGCTGCCCGGAGCAATCCGGGAGGCCATTGTGGAAACCCTTGGCCAGGGTTTGGAAATGGCCGGGGTTTATGAAAACGTGGTTCCCGAGTTCACCAACTTCTGCCAACAGGTCCAATGCCAAACCATCCTGGACTTGTGCAGCGGTTCGGGGGAACCCATATCCATCCTTGTCCGGGCCATGGAAAAAGTCCAGGCCCCCACCCCAAAATTTCTCATGTCGGATTTATTTCCCAATCAGGAAGCCATGGCAAGGGTTTGCGCCCGCCATCCGGACGTGGTGGAGATGATTCCCACGCCGGTAAGCGCCACGGATGTTCCCCGGGACATTGACTGCCAGGCGGTCATGATCAATAACGCCTTTCATCATTTTCCCCCGGATTTGGGTCTGCAAATATTGCGCGATGCAGTCAGCAAGCAACGGGCCATTTTTATTGTGGAAGGCCTGAACGGCGACCTGAGCAGGTATTTGTCCCTTTTTGTATGGCTTTTTGCCGCAGGGGCATTGCGGCCCTTTCGCTCGGAAAAGCAAGGGTTGGACTGGGTGCTTCAAGCCCTGGTGACTCTGGGGCCGCTTTTACCCTTAGGCGCCTGGGACGGTCTGGTGAGCACCATGCGCGTCCACCGAAAACGCGACATGATGGCCATGGCAGGTCTTTTGGGAGAAGGATATGCTTGGGAATTCAAGGAAGTTCCCTATTCTGTGCATGGAAAATCTGTTATTTTTATGGGAAAACCACTTTAGAAAAGGGCAGGCTGGTTGAAGGAAACGGAGATTAAAAGGGGATATACTACAAGAAATGGGGCGGTCTTAGGCAGTCGAGACTACCTTACCGCAACTTCGGTGGGGTGGGTTCTTAGATAAACCCAATACTACTAGTGCGCCTGCCGTTTGATGTTGGGAGGGGTAGACAGGAGGCTGAAAGCCTTTTTCCACCCATCCCGAATCGGCGGGTCTAATGCTCGCCAATTGATACTTATATGCCACATATCCAAAAGATAGTCAATGAACAATTTCATAGAGTCCGTGTTTGGTATTTCACATTTCAGAGGAGCTTTCCGGACAAGGCGCACAAAAAACCTGAAAAAACAGTGACAGGGTCGGATAAGGTATGGTATTTTATTGTGAATGGTTAGAAACTCGCCCTCCTTTCTTTTGTCGGGCTACTCATTTTCCAGTGCCGGTCCCACCCCCAGCCGGCCTGTCGGAGCGACATTCATGGATATGAAGCGGGACTATTATGAAGATGTGGCTATTTTTACGTCACGTTGGATCATCTTCTGGTTTTGCGCCCTGATTCTTGGGCTGGCATTGTTTCCCTTTATTGCCGACAAATTTTTAAAGACCTATTATGTTTATGTGGCCAACTGCATAGCGGTTAATATTATAGTCGCCATGGGCCTGAATTTGCTGGTGGGATACACAGGGCAAATTTCCCTTGGTCATGCCGGTTTTTTTGCCATCGGGGCTTATGCAACTATTGTTTTTATGGCTAAGCTGGGCCTGCCCTTTGTGGTTTCCCTGTTCCTGGCCGCATCTTTGTCCGCCTTGTTCGGTTTCTTGCTGGGCTTGCCCGCCCTCAGGCTGGAAGGGCCGTATTTGTCCATCGCCACGTTGGGATTCGGGCTGACCGTCACTCAGATCATTGGGCGGGTGGAGTATTTTGGAGGCCGCCAGGGTCTCCATGCCCCTGAACTAGTAATCGGCCCCCTGCACCTGGACTCGGATATCAGCCGGTATTACCTGTTTGTCCTCATTGCGGTTCTGGTGTGCCTTTTTGCCAGAAACCTTGTGAAAACCAAGGTGGGCCGGGCATTCATAGCCATTCGCGACGCGGACATAGCCGCCGAAACCATGGGTGTGAATCTCACGCTGTACAAGACCCTGGCCTTTGCCGTGAGCGCCTTTCTGGCGGGGCTGGCAGGGGGTCTGTATGCGTTCATCCTGGGCTATATCGAACCTGAGATATTCAACATGCTCATGTCCATCATGTTTCTTGCCATGGTGGTGGTGGGCGGGCTGGGTTCCATTTTCGGGGCCATTGCCGGAGCGGTTCTCCTGACCTGGCTGGACCTGACCCTACGCAACATCCTGGAGGTTCCGTTCCTGGGGGAATGGCTCAAGGTCATGTCCCGGTCCTGGTTTTCCATTACGGGGGTCAGTAACATCCAATATATTGTGTTTGGTTCCATCATGGTGCTGATCATGATGTTCGAACCCCTGGGCATCTATGGCCTGTGGCTGCGTATGAAAAAATATTGGAAGACCTGGCCTTTTTAAGGGCGTGTTCTTTCCTGTGTGTACCTGCGCAGGGTTTTCCCTGAAAGAATTTTGGCGGGAGCGAGTCCATGACCGATTTGTTGCAGACCTTGTTGAACGGCGTTGCGGTGGGCAGCGGATACGCCCTGATGGGCATCGCCATGGTGATTATTTACAAAACCTCGGAGGTGGTGAATTTCGCCCAGGGTGAAATGGCTCTGGTTTCGGTATTCTTCACCTACATGATCCTCCATACCTATGGCGTGCCTTTTTTCTATGCCTTTCCCCTGGCCGCCCTTTTTGCGGTATTTGTGGGCTGCGTCCTGGAATTTACTATTCTCAGGAGGGCCAAGGAACAAAACGTCCTGGGCATGATCATCGTGACCATCGGTCTGGAAATGGTCCTCATCGGGCTGGTTTCCTGGAAATTCGGGGCTGAACAAAAGGTCATGCCCTTTCCCATTTCCACCTACGATACGCTCATGATCGGCAATTTGTTCGCAACCACTTTGGAAGCTCTCACCTTCGCCATAGTGTGGGTCATTATGCTTGGCCTATTCCTTTTCTTCCGCTTTTCCCGTTTGGGCCTGGCCATGAAAGCCACCCAACAGAACAAAGTGGCTGCCCGCCTCATGGGAATCCGCACCAATCGGGTGCTTATGTTCACCTGGGGCATTTCCTCCCTGGTGGGGTGCGTTGCGGGAATCCTCATCGCGCCCAAATCCATGGAGCCTTTTATGATGTGGGATCCCATGCTCAAGGGTTTTTCCGGAGCAGTGGTGGGCGGCATGACTTCCATTCCCGGAGCGGTTTTCGGGGCTTATCTGGTGGGTATTGTGGAAAACCTTTTTGGGCAATATGCATACATGGAATTTAAATCCGCAGTAGCCTTCGCCATCATAGTCATTGTATTATGCGTAAAACCAAGCGGGATTTTCGCCCGCCATTACGTGAAAAAAGTATGATCCAGTTCTTTTCAAAGCACCCAAACACAGGAGGGATATCATGAAAAAACGGATTATTTGGGCAGTCGCCACATTGCTTTCCCTTGTTCTGTTCGCAGGTCTTCCGGCATGGGCCGAAGAGGGGGTGACCGACACCGAAATCCACATTGGCCAGTGGGGGCCCCAAACCGGACCGGCAGCAGCCTGGGGTTCGGTTGCCCGGGGTACGGGAGTCCTTTTTGATATGATAAACGAAAAGGGCGGCATCCATGGCAGAAAAATTGTCTACCACACCTTTGACGACGGGTATAACCCGGCCCGGACCCTGGCCGGTGTGAAACAACTTCAGGAGGACGTAGGCGTTTTCGCCTGGGTCGGCGGTGTGGGAACTGCCCCCGGCATGGCGGTCAAGGATTATCTCATGGAACGCAAGGTCCCCTGGATCAGTCCCTCCTCCGGATCGCTGCACTGGATCACCCCCCCCAACAAATATCTTTTCGCCTCCTACCCCCTATACAAAATGGAAGCCAAGGCATTGTGCCGCTACGCCGTCGAAATCATGGGCAAAAAGAGTGTGGCCATGGTTTACCAAAACGATGAGTACGGCAAGAACGGGCTTATGGGCGCCAAGGAGGAACTGGCCAAACATGGGTTGAGCCTGGTTGCAGAAATTCCCGTGGAAAAGTCGGACACAGACCTGAAACCCCATGTCATGAACCTGAAAAAGTCCGGGGCCGACACCGTCCTTTTATGGGTGTCTCCCAAGCATGCCCTGATTACGCTGGGAACGGCCAAGGCCATGAAGTTTGAACCCCAATGGATGAGCACCAGCACGTGTTCGGATTACCCCTACATGAACGAAATCAGCCAGGGCTTGTGGGTGGGCGTCATAACCACCGCCTTCGGGGACGGCCCCGACTCCTTTGGCCCCCTCATGCGGGAATACAAGGCCGCATTCGACAAATTCGCCGCCCCGGACGAAAGGTGGGGAACCTTTTTTACCGCAGGATTTGGCTTTGCCGAACCCCTGGTGGAGGCCCTGCATCGGTGCGGACGCGACCTTACCCGGGAACGCCTTGTGAGTGAGCTGGAACAACTCCAATACTTCCGGGGTATCATGGGCCGGATCAGCTTTGCGCCCTTTGATGTAAACAGTCCCATGTGCCGTCAGGGCCAGACCGAAGTGTTTATCGCCAAATGCGCGGAAGGCGGCGACATGATCCAGTTGACCGACTGGCTCAAGATCGACTGATTAACTTGGTGACCCATAGGCATCCCATATCCTTTTCCGAAGCCGGGCATGGTCCCGGCTTCGGGAAGGAAAAACCAGGACATTGGCAAGGCCAGGGGCAGGAGAGTTGCCCCGGCTTCGAAAGGCTGGTGCATGGCGTTTTTCAGGGTAGAAGATCTTTCCATGTGGTTTGGCGGACTGGCGGCCCTTGAAGGGGTGGGCTTTGAAATCGAAAAAGGCTCCATCTTTTCTGTTATCGGACCCAACGGGGCCGGCAAGACCACCCTCTTCAACTGCATCAATGGCATTTATAAACCTTCCGGCGGCTCCATACGCTTCAAAGACCAGGAACTGGTAGGCAAAAAGCCTGACAAGGTCGCCAGAATGGGCATCGCCCGCACATTCCAGAACATAGAGCTGTTCACCCACATGAGCCTTATGGAAAACCTCATGCTGGGCAGGCATGTGTTTATGAAAACCGGCCTGTTCCGGGGCGGTTTCATGTGGGGTAGACGCTCTTATGCCGGGCGGGAGGAACAAATTCACCGAAAGAAGGTGGAGGAAATCATTGATCTGCTGGAACTCCAGGGGGTCCGGGATTACCCTGTGGGCATGCTTCCCTACGGTACCCAGAAACTGGTGGAGCTGGGCAGGGCCCTGGCCCTGGAGCCGGAACTGCTGCTTTTGGACGAGCCCTGCGCGGGCATGAATTCCGAAGAAAAACAGGACATGATTTTCTGGATCAAGGATATTCAGGACGAACTGGGCGTGACCATCCTGCTCATCGAACACGACATGGCCATGGTCATGGATATTTCGGACCGGATTCTTGTCATCAATTTCGGCAGACCCATTACCGAGGGAACTCCTGCCCAGGTGCAAATACACCCGGAGGTTTTGACCGCCTACCTCGGAGAGGAAGAGAGCGATGAGTGTGCTGCTTGAAGTAAAAAACATCGAAACCTATTACGACCTGATCTATGCGGTCAGGGGGGTTTCCCTCTCTGTGGAAGAAGGCGGCATCACAACGGTTTTGGGAAACAACGGCGCCGGTAAATCCACCATCCTTAAAACAATCATGGGCCTCATTGACGACCAGCCGGACAAGGGAACCATCGAGTTCGACGGCAAACGCATTGATGGCAAGGAAACGGAAGACATCGTGCGTATGGGCATCGCCTATGTACCCGAAGGCCGCGAGGTGTTTAACGAACTGACCGTGCAGGAAAACCTCCTCATGGGCGCCCATACCAGGAAAGACCGTTCCGCCCTGAAGCATGATTTTGAAAAAATATACAGCTATTTCCCCATCCTGGCGGACCGGGTGAATCAATGGGCCGGAACCCTGTCCGGGGGCGAGCAGCAAATGCTGGCCATAGGCCGGGCCCTCATGTCCAGGCCCCGGCTCCTGATCCTGGACGAACCCTCCCTGGGCCTTTCCCCTCTCCTGGTCAAGGAAATTTTCGAAATCATCAAGATCATCCGGAATCAGGGCGTCACCATTTTGCTGGTGGAACAAAACGCCAGGAAGGCCCTGGGCATTTCGGATTTTGGCCTGATTCTGGAGAACGGACGATTTGTCATGGCCGGACCTTGCTGCCAGCTTTTGGAAGATCAGGACGTAAAAGAGTTTTACCTGGGTTTCAAGGCCCAGGAATCGGCCAAGGGGTATCAACGTTGGAAAAGAAAAAAAAGGTGGAGATAACCTAGTGACTGATACAACCGGCCGGATTTTTCGGGATACCGCCCACCGCTTCGGGAAACGGGTTGCCCTGCGCAGGAAGGAATATGGCCTGTGGCACGACATTACCTGGAGCCAGTACTACAACACGGCCAAAAAAGTGGGGGCTGCGCTCATCTCCATGGGCCTGGAACAGGGTCAATGCGTTTCCATTATAGGAGATAACTGCCCGGAATGGGTTTATATTGACATGGGCGTCCAGTGCGCCGGTGGAGTGGCTACAGGGATCTATTCCACCAATGCCTGGGAGCAGGTCCACTATGTGGTGGAGAATTCGGAATCCCGTTTTCTGTTTGTGGAAAACGAGGAGCAACTGGACAAATGGCTCCATTTTGCCGACCGCACCCCTTTGCTGAAAAGGGTGATTGTTTGGGAAACCAAGGGGCTCCGGCATTTCCAGGACTCCCGGGTCATGACCTTTGAAGCATTTCTGGAAGCAGGCGAAGCCGCCATACAATCCGACCCCGAGGCTTTTGAAAAACGCATAGACCAAAGCAAGCCCGATGATCTTGCCGTGCTTATCTATACCTCCGGCACCACCGGTCCCCCTAAGGGGGCCATGCTCACCCACCGGAATGTTACCTGGATGGCCAGGGCCGTGACTTTTGAAAATGAGTTCATTGACGGCGACGAGGTGTTGTCATTCCTGCCCCTGTGCCACATTTTCGAACGTCTGTTTTCCGTATTCGGACAGTTGGTATCGGGCTATGTGGTCAATTTTATAGAAAGCTCGGACACTGTCAGCCAGAATATGGTGGAAATTTCCCCCACCGTGGGCTATGCGGTTCCCCGAATCTGGGAAAAATACCATTCCACCATCTATATTAAAATGTCCGACGCCACCTGGTTCAAACGGAAAGCCTTTCAATGGGCCTCCAGGATAGGCGAACGGAGGGCAGACCTGAAACTGGCCCACAAGCCCGTCCCCGCCTGGTTGAACATGGCCTATGGCATGGCGCATTTTTGCGTTCTGCGCAGCCTGAAAGAACACATGGGCTTCGACCGCATGCGGGTGGCCTATTCCGGGGCCGCTCCCATTTCACCGGACGTGTTACGTTTTTTTCAATCCATTGGCGTGAACCTGGTGGAAGGCTACGGCCAGACCGAAGGGTCGGGCGTGACCTGCTTGGCCAGTGATAAAAACGCAAAAATCGGCACAGTGGGAAAACCTGTGCCTGGCTCGGAAGTGAAAATCGCCCCGGACGGGGAAATCCTTGTAAAATCGCCCGGGGTGTTTGCCGGGTATTTCAACAACCCCGAAGCCACTTCCGAAACCGTGGTGGACGGCTGGCTGTATTCCGGGGATGTGGGGGAGCTGGACGACGAGGGGTATCTACGCATAACCGACAGAAAAAAGGACATAATCGTTACTGCTGGCGGCAAGAATATCACACCCCAGTATATTGAGAACAAGCTGAAATTCTCCCCCTATATTAACGATGCCGTGGTGGTGGGAGACAAACGAAAATTCCTCGCCTGTTTGATCATGATTGACGAGGACAACGTTGTGAAATATGCTCAGGATCAAAAGGTGCAATTTTCCACCTACAGGGATCTCACCCAGGACATCCGGATTACAGAACTGATAGCCGGGGAGGTGAATAAGGTAAATAACTCCCTGGCCCGGGTGGAGCAGGTGAAGAAGTTTGTAATTTTGCCCAAAAAGTTGTACGAGGAAGATGGTGAAGTTACTCCAACCATGAAAGTTAAGCGGAAATTTGTCAACCAGGCCTTTGCCGACCTCATTGAGGGAATGTACGGGGGCAAGACCTGATAGAAAGGAACGGACTATGGAATTGACTGTGGTGCAGTCGGACGACGCATTCACCCATTTAGCCCTGGCAGGACGGCTTGATGTGGCGGGTGAACAGACAGTCGGCACAGCTTTTGCCGCCCATTCCGGCGCAGGAAAAGCCCTGATTGTTGACCTTAGCCAGGTTTCTTTTCTGGCATCATTAGGTATCAGGATGCTTTTCCAGGGCGCCAAGGCTTTGTTTGCCGAAGGATCCAAAATGGTGCTCCTCAAACCCCAGCCTCTGGTCGAGGAAATTTTGCAAACAGCAGGCCTGACCGAACTCATGCCTATCACCCATGATGAAAAGGAAGCCCGTTCCATTGCAATGGGGTGATTTTGCCTTTTTACGATGGCCTTGGCTTTGAATCCGTTTTTTCGGATTACTATCATGCTCGGCCAGCCTGCCTTAGACAGGCTGGGGCATGGGAGGGGATACAGGCTTTACTATGGCCCGGGTTTTGGATCTTGCCATAAAAAATGATTTTGACGAACTTGGCCGCCTTTGCATTCGGGTGAATGATTTTCTGGATGTTAACCAGCTCTGCCCCAGGGTGGTGTATGGTGTCAACCTGGCTCTGGAAGAAATCCTGACCAATATTTTCAAATACGGTTATGACGACGAAGCCAGGGAGCACGAAATCGCTGTGCACCTGGAAGTGCAGGACTCGGGGATTGCCATGACCATTGTGGACGATGGCCATCAATTTGATGTGGAAAGCGCCCCCGAACCAGACCTGACCACTCCGATTTCAGAAAGAACCGTGGGCGGGCTGGGTATTCACCTGATTCGTAATATGCTAAACACCCTGAATTATCATAGAATTGATGACAAAAACGTCCTCGAACTCAGTATAAAAGGAGATGCCGCTTGCTGCGGCGCAGATTAGTTATGGAAGCCACCGACCAATCAAACCAGGCCGTCAGGCTTAAAAAACTGATCGAAGCCAACCAGACCATCGCCAGGGTGGAGTCTTTGGAAGACCTGTTTCCTCTGCTCATGAATCTGGCCAAGGAAGTCACCAACGCGGAAGCCGCCTCCATCATGCGGTATCGGCCTAACCGCAACGTGTTGGAATTTGAAATGGCTTCCAACGAACAGCCCGGTAATCTGGATAAAATCCTCCGGGATAAGATCACCCTCAAACTGGGAGAAGGAGTGGCTGGTTGGGTAGGGGAAAACAAACACTCGGTGAACATCCGGGACGCCCAGAACGACCCCCGTTTTTCCAAACGCGCTGATAGTGAAACCGGATTTATAACCCGGGCTATCCTGTGTTCTCCCATTCTCCATGAAAACGAGCTCCTGGGCGTGGTCCAGGTCCTGAACCCTAAGAATTCCGCAAATTTCGATGATGGAGACCTGGAAATCCTGGAAGCCTTTGCAGGCCTGGCTGCCGTGGCTATATTCCGGTCCCGGCTTTTGGAAAACCTCGTTGCCCAGGAAAAACTCCAGGGCGCCAAAAACGCCTCGGATATTGTGGAAGCCGCAGCCGACGCCATCATTACCTTTGGTATTGAAAGCCTCCGCATTCGGGGAATCAATCCCGCAGCCATGAATATCTTCGGGTATGACCACGACGAATTCATTGACATGTCCCTTCTCCAACTATTGCAGCACGGGGAAGATGAAGACATCCTGGACCGCATTTTTTCCGGGGAACTGCATGAATTGCCGGGTCTCCGCAAAAACGAGGAACCTTTTCCCATGGAAGCCGTGGTGCGAATCGGGGGGAAAAAAGACGAGGAGTTTTTTATTGGCACCTTCCGGGACGTCACCAAGAAAAACGAGGCCCTTAGAAAACTATACTCCGAGTTGTCCAAGGCTGCTGACTACGTAAAAACCCTGTTGCCCTCACCCATCACGGATGGCCCCTTGAGGGCGCACTGGAGATTTATCCCCTCCACCTCATTGGGCGGGGATTCCTTTGGGTACCATTGGGTGGACGACGACCACTTTGCCATTTATCTTCTGGACGTGTGCGGCCACGGGGTCCATGCGGCCCTGCTTTCCGTTTCCGTCATCAACGTGCTCCAGTCCCAGTCTCTGCCCGGGACGGATTTCAGGGAACCTGATCAGGTCCTTAACTCCCTCAATAACTCCTTTCCCATGGAACGCCACAACGAAATGTATTTTACCATGTGGTACGGGGTTTATAACCAAAAGACCCGCACCCTGGTCTACGCCAGTGGAGGCCATCCCCCGGCCCTGCTCATGACAAGCGGCCCCAAGGGGCACATCCGGCCCATCGGCCTTAAAACCCCCAATATGTTCATAGGGGGCATGCCCAATGTGAAGTACAAGAAAAACGAAGTGCAGATCGAGGGCAAGTGCCGGTTGTTCGTGTTTTCAGACGGGGTATATGAAATTGAAACCCCGGAAGGCGTCATGTGGAAATACGACGAATTCACAGACTTTATGGCGAATGTTCCCCCCAATGAAGGGGCTGAAATGGACCGCCTTTTCGGGCACGCAAAAAAAATGTGCGGCGAAGACTCCCTGGACGACGATTTTTCCATCATGGAAGTGGTTTTTGATTAAAAAACCCTGCGTTCCGGTTTAGCGTAAAACATAGCCCTGTCACAGGCTTTCCTTGACCATGTGTATGGGCAATTGAACGACAAAAGTGGAACCCTGGCCCGGCCTGGATTCCACGCCCATGCGTCCCTTGTGCTTTTCCACCACAATAAAATAGGAAACCGATAAACCTAAGCCTGTGCCCTGGCCCACCGCCTTGGTAGTATAAAAAGGCTCGAACGCCCTTTTTCGCACGTCCTTGGGCATGCCTACGCCATTATCTTCCACCTCCAGCCTTACCATTTCCCCTTCCTGTCTCAAACGCAGTACAAACTTGGGCCGGTCCCCGTCATACTCTTTTTCAGACATGGCAGCCGCCCCGTTTTTCAGCAAGTTTAACAGAACCTGTTGTATATTGACGGCATCGCACTCCACCAGGGGAAGATTGTCATCGTATTCCCGGACAATCTCTATCCTCTTGAAATCGTAGTCCTTTTTCAAGTCATAGTCGCTGGAAGCCAGGTCCAGGGTTTTCTCCATCAGGGAAACCAGGTCGTGAGCCAGAAAAAGGGATTCGGTTTTGCGGGAAAAACCCAGCATGTTGTCCACAATGCTGGCTGCACGCTGGCCCGAGTCCCGGATGTTACCCAGCAAGGTGAATATACCCCTGGCGTCCATGTATGCCCTGATCCCATCCATGCTGAGGCCCAGGTCCATGGCGCTTTTCATATTCGCCGGCAGATTTTCGGATAGGCGGTTGATAACCACCTCCGCATTCTGAAGTATGCCGGCCAGGGGATTGTTGATTTCATGGGCCATACCGGCGGCCAAGCCTCCCACGGACAGCATCTTTTCAGACTGTATCATCATCTCCTCAATCCGTACCTGCTCTGTCACGTCATCCATGCGAATGACTGCGCCTCCCTGATCTTCGGAGGTCAGGGGGTAGATGGTGATATCCACAAACCGCTGCTCCCCCAGAACCTTAACCGGAACATTGACCTCCCGCAAGGGTTCTCCCTTTTCCTGAGACTCCCGCACTTTTTCGCATAAGGAGACAATATGGGAAAGGGCCTGTTCCAACTCCATGGACAGGACGGACGCCTCGTCAATACCCGTGAACTGTTCCGCACCCCGGTTCCAATGGGTGATGCGCCCCTGAGCGTCAATACCCACCAATACGGAAGGCATGGAATTGATGATATCGGTCAACAACCGACGCAAACGGTTCATTTCAATTTCCGCTTCCCGCCGGATAGTAAGGTCCCGGCCGGTGAGGACAATACCCTTGACGCCCGGGGTGGACAGGAGACAGACAACAAGGATTTCAAAATGGGTGTATGAACCATCCCCATTTAACATCCTGATCCCATTTAACACAAAGGTCTTGCCTTCCTGCTCCCGTGATGCAGCGATAGCCTCCAGGAATTCCGGCAGGTCGTCAGGGTGAACAAACTTGTCCAGCGATTGCCCCAAGAACTGTTCTTCCCCAAAACCGGAAACCCTTATGGAGGAAGGGCAGATGTACTTGAATGTCAGGTCCCGGGCCAAAATCCCCGTCACATCCGAGGCATTTTCCGTAATGGCCCGGAACATCTCCTCCCTTTGCTCCAAATCTCGAAACAAAAGGAGCGAATTCAATGCTTCGGCCAATCTGAGACCAATCTCTTTAAACAGACTTTTTTCCCATTGGGTCCAGATCCTGGAATAGGCGCACTGATGCAGCCCAAAAATCCACGGTTTACCCACTTTTGGAAACACTGCCACGGCCAGGAGTGAGAGGACATTGTACCTGTTCCGGGGATCCCACTCCACTTTTCCGGGCCTGAAACCAAAGGGGGCGGGCTCCCTTGAGTCTAAAATATCTCTAAAAGCCCTGACCAGCCCTGGTGTCATGGGAAAATCGTGTTCCCGGAGCGACGGAACGGCAAACTCCGGGGTGGAGGTCTCCATATGCACTTTGAATGTGGCGGCCTCTGGGTCGCAAGGATACAAAAGCCATGCCCGATCACAATCAAAAATGTCCAGGACAACCTCCAAGACCTTTTCAAGAGTCTCTTCCAAATCCGGGGTGCCTGCCAGTTCCTGCTCCACCCGGGAGACGTTCTTAAAAAATGAGAGGTGGTCCTGCACCATATTTTCTGTTCGTTTTCTGTCTGAAATATTACTGCAGCAGCCTTCAATGGCGATGATATTGCCGTTTTCGTCATAAACCCCGGTGTTGGTCTGGAATATCCACCGTTCCCTGCCTTTTGGATCAATGATTCCATATTCGTACGAGGGCGCCACCTTGCCCTCCAACAGGCTGCTCCACGCCTCATCAAATTGGGGCAGCCAATCCGGATGGAGAATTTTACGAATCAAAAGGGGGGTGTCTAAAAACTCCCGGGCCGAATACCCAAACACCTGCAAGGCTGCCGGGCTGAAATACCGATACCTGCCTTCCGGCAATTCCATATGAAAAACAGCCTCGTTAAGGCGATCCAGAAGCCCGGAAAAACGTTGCTCACTGACTATCAACGCGTGAGTTTGAATCGCCACCTGCCGTTTGAGCGACCGGGACCACAAATAGGAAAGAGCCAGGAGCAGCAACAACGGCATTGCCACCCAAAGAACATACTTCCTTATAGTAGCGGCTGCCGGTTCCCTTTCATACACACCAAACCATTTTTGATGGATGCGTTCAAATTCCCCGGTGGCCTTCAGGATACTTAGCCCCTCATTCAAACCGGCCAGCAGGTCCGTATCTCCCTCCCGGACCGCAAAACAATATTCCCGAGGCAGGATGGGCGGCCCCACAGTCACAATATTCCGTAATTTTTCCTTCCTGGCGTAATACAGGCCCTGGAGCTTGGGCATGAGGGCGCAATCCGCTTTCCCTTCGGCCACAAGCCGCAGAACGTCAATCTGGTCAGGGGCCGTTAAAACTGGCTTGCCAAGACCGTTTTTTAGGGCGTAGTCGTGCATGATGTCCCCCTCCTGCACGGCCACCCGCTTATCCCTGATATCGTTGATGGACCGTATCGGAGAACCCTTTTTAACAAAGACGCCGTGATTGACGATAATGTGGGGGCTGGAAAAGTCTACAATCTTGTCCCGCTCGGGAGAAAAATACATCCCCGTGATCATGTCGATACGGCCCTTTTCCAGGTCTTCCCGGACCTCATTCCAGGGGCCAATGTCAATCTCCGGCCGATAGCCCATGATTTTACAGACAGCCTCCAAAATTTCTATATTGAACCCCGTAGGTTTTCCATTCTGCAGATACTCATAGGGAGGATAAGCCCGGTCACCCCTGGCCATTATCCCGCCTTCCTGGTCAATGGCCTGAGAAAGTCCCGGGAGTATCAAAAAAAGAAAGGGAAACAACAAGACGAGAAAAAACAACTGTCTGTATTTAAACCTAAAGGTTGATTTTGGTGGGCCAACATGCGGCATTCTATAGCCTCTTTCCGAAAACTCCTTGAGTCATTTTTGACCAATCCTACAAGAATTGTAATGCAAATAGCGCACCAGATCCAGATAATTACGATTATCGCCTCCCGGGAAACGCCTTGATGGTCCGCCTGTATGTGGCAATGCCTCCTTCCTCTGGCAGGCGTCAAAGAACCGCCGCATCCGAATGCCATTGGGGAATTGTGCAGGCATGGTCCGGCCCTGACCATGGGACTGGCCCAACCCTGCAAAATCCGGCTCTTGCGGTCCGGGAGCGAATGTATTATCAGGGCGTGTATGAAAAGAAACTTCAAACTCATTCTGGAATATGATGGAACCCTTTACCACGGATGGCAAAGGCAGCCCCACGACCTTACGATCCAGGAAGTTGTGGAGGACGCCCTGGAAAAAATCACCCGAACCAAATGCATTGTCTATGGCGCGGGACGCACGGATTCCGGAGTCCATGCCCTGAACTATGTAGCCAATTTCTGGTGTGATACCCACTTGGAAGCCGGGATTTTTGTAAAGGCGTTGAATTCCACCCTGCCCAATGACATTGTGTGCAAGGAGTGCACCCTGGCGCCCGAAAGCTTTCACGCCCGAAAAAGCGCCTCCAGCAAGATCTACGAATATCATATCACAAACGGGCCTACGCCTCCGGCCGTATGCCGCCATTATGCCTGGTATGTCAGGCGTAAGCTGGATCAGGACGCCATGCGCCAGGCTGCGGAACTGCTCGTTGGCACCCACGATTTCTCCGCCTTTGAGGGGGCTGGCAGCCCCAAAGCCACCAGCGTGCGGACCATCACCCAGTCCCAACTCCAGGTATGGGAAAATCATTTGATCTACCGGGTGGAAGGCAACGGTTTTTTGCGTTACATGGTGCGTAACATTGTGGGCACCCTGGTCTATATTGGCATGGGCAAAATCCCGCCCCTGGCCATGCAAACCATTCTGGAATCAGGCGACCGTTCCCAGGCCGGCCCCACCGCGCCGCCCATAGGCCTGTTCATGATGCTCGTCAAATATTGATTGACCTTGCCCCGGCCCTCCCTCTATACTGACACATCATCCCCCCATTCCCACTTTTTTCCCACCAAGGAGGTTGCTATGAACGTAGGTCAATGGCCAGCCCAATGGGCCAAGCTCTATCCCGACGAACCTTGCATCAAGTACCAGGATCTTCGTCTTAACAAACGGGAATTCAACGAACGCATCAACCGTTTGTCCCATTTATTGATTAAAAAAGGCATCCGCAAGGGAGACCGGGTCGCAGCCCTCATGGGCAACAGCCATGTGTTTTTGGAAATCCTCTTTGCCTGCTCCAAGATCGGGGCCATCATGGTGCCCCTAAATTTCAGGCTGGCGCCCCCGGAACTGGAATTCATCATCAATGACTGCGAACCCTGCATGATGTTCTACTCCCCGGAATTCCTCCCGGTGAGGGAAGCCCTGCGGGACAAGGTTCCCTCGGTAAAGGAATGCATTTGCGAAATGGCGGGGGGATCTTCCTCGGACGGGGAATATGAAGCCCTCACCTCGCCCATGCCCATATCGGAACCCAAGCCGGAATCCGAAATCACCCTGGATGATCCCCAATTCATCATGTACACCTCCGGCACTACGGGCAAGCCCAAGGGCGCCATACTCAGCCATGGAAACACCCAGTGGAACGCCATCAACGCGGCGGTCACATATGGGTCGGATCATAATGAGGTCACCATGTGCTGCGCACCCCTGTTCCATATCGGCGCCTTGAACTGCTCGGCCACACCCGCTTTGTATGGCGGCGCCTCCCTCACCATACAGCGGTTTTTTGATCCCGTGGGGGTCTTGAAAATGATCCAGGAGGATAAGGTTACAGTCATGTTCGGCATACCGGTCATGTATCTGTTCATGAGCCAGATGCCGGAATTCGAAACCACGGACTTCTCCAGCGTCAAATACCTCCTGGCTGGCGGCTCCCCCTGCCCCAAGGCGCTTATCGAAACCTACCAGAAAAAAGGCGTCCTCTTTGCCCAGGGATACGGCATGACCGAAACCGCCCCGGCCATTTCAGCCCTTCGGCAGGAGGAGGCCATCAGCAAAATAGGCTCCTGCGGCAAGCCGTTGCTTCATACGGAAGTCAAGGTGGTGGACTCTCAAAACAATGAGCTTCCCCCCCGGGAAATGGGAGAGGTGGTGGTCAAGGGGCCCATCATCATGCTGGGTTACTGGAATCGGCCCGAAGCCACGGCAAACACCATTGTGGACGGGTGGCTCCATACCGGGGACATGGGCTATTTTGACGAGGAAGGCTACCTGTACCTCATGGACCGGAAAAAGGACATGTACATCTCAGGCGGCGAAAACGTGTATCCTGCCGAGGTGGAGGACACCCTCATGAGCCACCCCAAAATCGCCGACGCCGGAGTCATAGGCATCCCCAGTGAGAAATGGGGCGAGGTGGGCATGGCCATCCTGGTGGTGAATCCGGGAATGGAAGTCCAGGAGGAAGAGATCATCGCCTATTGCAAAGAAAGAATGGCCGGGTATAAATGTCCGAAAAAGGTGGCCTTTGTCCAGGAACTGCCCCGGACCATGACCGGCAAAATCCTGAAAAAAGACCTGCGCGCACAGTTTGGCGCAGAGGCTTAGCTTGATTGAAAAGAGAATCCGGGGGGAGAGGGCGAGGCCTTCTCCCCCTTTTTTAATATCGAGGCCCTTGCCGATTAAGCCTTACCCACGGCCCAAAAACCTATTCGCCGGTCTAATCATCCTTTTCTTCGCCAAGATCACGGGCCACGTCAATAGCTGCTTCTGCCAGCGCGCCTGCCGCGCAATTGACACTCCGGATCGCATCGTAGACAAGGCTGGAAATATTGTCGTGGGTAAAACGCACGATTTGGGACACGGAAGAAACAACCGGCGTCATTCCCAACACGGCAAAAGGGATGTCCGCAATGGCCTTGTGGGTTCTTTCCACAATTACGGCGCCCTCGTGCACTCCGTCCTGGACCAGGTCTATCAGCCCTTTTACTTTCTTCATAAGCCCTCTTCGTTAGCCAGCTTCCAATAGCCCAGGCGCCGGACGGATCCAGGAAACAATCTGTTGGTA
Source organism: Desulfatibacillum sp. (assembly GCA_016342355.1). Lineage (GTDB taxonomy): Bacteria > Desulfobacterota > Desulfobacteria > Desulfobacterales > Desulfatibacillaceae > Desulfatibacillum. Next base: position 22,333 of record JAEINP010000019.1, on the reverse strand, counting down.
GACTTCCATGTTGTGCATTAAAGCCATGTGACCCACGCCCGGGAAAACACGCACGTTTTCCGTAGCCGGGGCCGAACCGGAACTGTCCCGGGCTGTTGCGCTGGGGATCCGCACCATGGAATCACCCAATATCAAAGTCACGGGATGGGCAGGATTTTGGGTAAGGGTTCCTGCCACGGCAAAATGCCCTGCTTCCGGCAGAAAAGCCCCGGTCTCAGGCTTTGGAGAACCGTCTTCACCGTGGCACAAGTCCTTGATGCCCTGGCTCCGGATGTTGATGAGGTCCCGGACTACATGGGTCAAGGGGTGCCCTGCCAAGTCCATGATTTTGGCCGAGACGCTGCCCAGCTTTTCCAAGGGTGCACCCTTAAGGGGAGAACCCAGACAAACACAGTTCGACACCTGGCGCACCCAGGCCATGGACCTCTTCAGTCCCACCCGGCAGGCTTCCCGAAAAACCAGGCCGCCCATAGAGTGACCCAGAAGCAACACCTCCCGGCAGGGTTGCGGATATACCCGGAACAGTTCGTCCAAAAGTACGGCCAGACGCTCCCCGTTTCCCAGGATGGGTAAGCCTGTGTTGTAGCGCACATAAAAGGGCGTGAAGCCTAAGTCCCGGGAAAACATCTTCCCGTAGGAGGTCGAACCCCCGTCCCGGTCGAAATCCCAAAAACCCTCATGGCAGCACAAGCCGTGGACCAGCACGCACACCCTATCCGTTAATGGGCGGCCCAGTTGTTCTTCCAAATCCCTGTCCAGGGAAAGAGGCTTGCCATCCTGATAAAAACTCATGGGAAGGGCCAGTTCGTTTCCCCGGTTCACAAGGTAATCGCCCAACACCCCGTTTAGCGCGCTCAAACTATTGTTCCACCACCGCGCTCCCCGTTCTTTGTTTGCCATGATGTCCCTTTTTTCCATTAGGAAAGACCTTTTAGGCCCTTTAAGGGTTTGTGTATGATCCTGCCTTCCATGTGATGACAGTAATTCATGGCAATTACAATGTCAATATTTACAGACAAAATATTTTGTCTTTTTTAGAGCTATTTTTGTAGCCTCATGTTTTTGTAAAAAAAATGGGGTCAAAAATTTTTAAGCCGCCCTGGGGAACTTGACCAGCTAGTCCAAATCCATCAAACGTCAAATGTGGATTTGATAATCATAAAATTTGGCTGTGATAAACATTACTGATTGGGCGAACAGCCATACACCGCGCCAGTGGGAATTTTTTCTTTTGGTGGCGGACCACAGATACATGGATGTCAAAAAAGAGATTTCTATTCCGGCTGCACGATTTCAAACCGGCATTTGGCCTTGCCAAAGGTCAGTTCCTTTTCCGGGGGCAGGATCATATCCCGGCCCTTGTTGGAAAAACCTTCCAGGGCTCTAAACACCCATTTGTCCGCCACGGGATTGTAATAGATGGCCCCCAAAAAACTGGGCGCCCCGGCAACCTGTATGGGGTTGCTGTCCCCCGGGCCAAGGGGCGCCGGGCCATGAGCCAGGATATAGCGCTCGTTGGTCTTGTTGTTTTGGCGTTTCAGACGCACGGCGATGATGGTCTGGCCGTTGGTGAAAATATCGGCCCACATTTCCAGAACCCCGCCTATGACCACCTGTTGGCCCGTGCCCAGCATCACATCCTCCTTGGAGGGAAGGCGTTCCTTGCCCAAAAAGGTTCCGTTGGAGCTGGTATCCCGGATGTACACCCGATTCTTGCGAATGAATATCCTGCAATGGGTCCGGCTGACCTTGACGTTTTCCCCTTCGTGAGCTTCCTCGGGAAACAAAAACGAAGGCACATGGTTGATGTCGCGTTTGCGCCCTAACAAGAGGGAGGCGCCGGGAATAATATGGTAGACGGTACCGTCCGGGCACGAGAACCGGGCCATGGGTACGGTTTCAGGACTCAGGGAATGAAGGGCCGAAGCCACGGCCTCGTCCAGGGTGCAGGTATCGGCCGAAACGCAGGCTGGCGGAAATTTCCGGCTGGCTCTTTCCTGTTTTTCCAGATCAGGGTGGAGTTCCAGGGGAATCCACCGGGGTATGGACGGATCGGAATCCTGATTCCTTTTACCGGTCAGGCCGGGGATGGCGTCCTCCATGTCCACAATAAGGGGACCCTTGGCGGAAATATTCACGTTGACGTTGGAGGCCACCTCCTCCTTGCCGGTCACTTCCACGGGAATTGTGCCCAAAAGATAAAAAGGCTCCCCGTCCTTGGCGCGGCCCTCCACGGTCAGGCGCAGGGAGTCCTTGCCCGCGCACCGGGGCAAAAAGCCCGGCACGTTAAGGGCATAGGGCCTGCCCGGGTCCAGGCTGAAAGGCAGTTTTTCCTCCAGGATACGGGCTATGAGGGTGCCCCGGATCGTGACCGTAAAGCCATCCACAGGGGTGGATCCGACGTTGGCTACAGCCAGCTCCAGAAAATCAATGGTTTTTTCGCTGATGATTTTTCCGGCATTGAAATAAATCATGACGGGCAGCCCGGTTGCGCCCGGACTGGCGGCGTCATGGACCGGAAGCCCGGCAGAGGTAGAGGCCAGGGTCCTGTCCTGCATCCGCGCCCCGCAATAGTTGCACACCCTGTAATGGGCCTGGACCTGCTTGCCACAGGCGGAGCAGGCCACCATGGCGGGCTGCATCACCTTCAGGGACGCATCGCACCAGGGGCAATAGTCCAGGTCCGGGTCTACCGGTTTACGGCAGGATGGGCAAGTGGAGCCTGCCTTGGCAGCAACAGGCGGTTTTCGTTCCACCGTTTTTTTAGGGGGGGCGGCCTGAACAAGCGCTAATTGGTCCTCCTGGACCTGCGCCGCCGCCACCTCCCTCATCAGGGCTTCTTCCTTTGGCATTTCATCATCAAAAAGGGCGGTAATATAACTTGCCAGCGCCCTTTGGGAGGGACGGATGGACAACTCCACCATTACATCTTCCAACCCGGCAAGCATGGCGCCGCAGGTCTGGTACCGCTCTTCCGGGTTTTTTGCCAAAGCCCTGGCAAGCACAATGGCCAGACTTCTGGAAATATTCGCCAAATTTTCCGCAGGCTCGAAGTCCGCGTCCTGGGCCTTTACCAAAACCTGCATGGTTTCGCCTTCGTACATCCTTTTGCCCGTCACCATCTCATAAAGGATGCAGCCCACGGCGAAAATGTCGGACCGGTGGTCGATTTCCTTTCCGCTGGCCTGTTCCGGCGACATATACGCCACCTTGCCCTTGATCACGCCATGCTGGGTGGTGGTGTTCTTGCTGGCGGCCTTTGCCACGCCAAAATCCACCACTTTTACATGGCCGTCGTAGGTAATGAAAATATTGGGCGGGCTGATATCCCTGTGGACAATGGTCAGGGGCTTGCCTGCCAAGTCCTTCAGGCTGTGGGCATAATCCAGCCCGGCGCATACCAACGCCATGATATGGAGGATGTTGCCCATGCCCAGGGAAAGATGCTGGCTTTTGGCTTGTTCCATGAGCATGCGGAGGTTTTTGCCGAACAGGTACTCCATGGCGATGAAATAATCGTCCTGCATGCGGCCGAAATCATAGGTCCTGATAATGTTTTCATGCTGAAGATGGGCTGCCAGACGGGCCTCGTAAATGAAAGACTCCACCAGCTCCTTTTCGTTCACAAGATGGGGCAGGATTTTTTTGACGACGATGAGTTTTTCAAAACCCGCATCCCCGGTCATTTTGGCCCGGAACAATTCCGCCATGCCGCCTACGGCAATGGGGTCCAACAATAGATATTTTCCAAATCTCACCGGGGAAAAAACGGCCATATGCGACTCCTATTCACCCAACCTATTTCCGCAAACCCCGCAAAAGGCCGAACCTTCCGGGACAACTTCTCCGCATTGGGGGCACACCGTGACTATGTTGTTGTCGTCTTTGGGAGACGGCAAGGACGGAGCTGGTCCGGGGAGAGACGGCTTTCCCGCAGCAGCTTCTTTTTTGTGGAGGCCGGTTTCCACGATCATGGGTCCCTGGCCCGTGATGGAAATGGAAGGCTGGCCCGGCAGGGACGGAAGTTCTTTGCTTGCCAGCCTTTTTCCTTCAGCCTCTCCAAAGGCTCTTCCCACATTCTCACCCTGGTCCAGGGCCTTCCGCACACTTTGCTGGCGAAGGGCCTCCTGGATTACGCCGTCGGTCAGAGCCCCTTCCCGGGCGCCCATTTCCAGAAGCCGTTCCACATGCTCCCGTTCCTGTCTGGCCTCAACCTGGCGCATTTCCAGCTCCCTGAGTTTTTGATTGGCCTTCAACTCTTTGTTTTTTCGGTACTCCTCGGCCAGGACGCGCATTTTGTCCATTTCCACTTCAGCCTCGGCAGCCATCCGTTCCTTTTCCAGTTCCCACTTTTTCTTAACGCCAAGAACAGCCAATTCCTTTAGCTTTTTATGCGCTTCCATTTTGGTGGATAGGCGAATGCGCTCGATTTTGTCAGCCACCTGGGCCGCGGAGAGCTTTTTTTCCTGGTCCGCCAAAAATGTGGCGTGGAGGATTTTCTGTTTCTCCTTGTCCGTATCCCCTTTGACCTGGGTAACCTGGGCCGCCAGTTGCTCCCGCATGATAAGGCGTTCGTACTCGCGCTGGAGTTCTTCCAGGTCGTGGTGATGGCGGTCTGTGGCAGCGGACTCCAGGGATTTTTTTTCTTTTAAAATTATAGCCTTACGCTCGTCTCCCGTGAGTGCGGGATTGATAGCCAGACGCCTGAGGCCTATGCCTTGATCATACAGCCATGCTTCCAGGTTTGTGCGGGCGGTCTTGTTGATTTCCGCCAGAATGTCCATGTTTTGACGCAGCTCCGCTCCGGTATGGACTGCCAGGGCCGGAACAAACACGGCGTTTTCCAACCGTTGCCGGGTCAGATTTTCTATGAAAAAGCGCTGAATAACGGTCTTTGCACCAAAAAGTTTGAACAGATCCGCCCCTTTTTCAGGCAAAAGACCAAAAGTCAGGCGCACATCAAATGCCACGCTTTCCCGGTCTTTGGTAAGGATTGCCTTGCGCTGTTGCAATTCCGTGTCCAGATTTTGGGAATATTGGTCAACCAGGGTGGAAACGGCTTCGTTTTTTTCCTGGTTGTGTCCGTAGGCCTCAAGGAGTTTGCCGTAAAAGTCCGGGTCATTGGCGAAAACAGATTCCTTGTCCACTCCGATCCGAAACTCAAGGGTGATATCGTTCACATCCATCATAATAACTGCGAGAACGCCCCCGGCAAAAAAAATGCCCTTGAGGCGGTCCACCACCCCGGACACCATTTTATCCCCCTCGGTGACAACCTTTACCACTTTGCCATCCTTCATCCACAGGGCGGCCTCGCCGGGATGAACAGACATCTGCCTGCCGTAGATCCAATGGCTGGCCAGGTCTTCGCGGCCAAGGACGCGCGCCACAGTAGCGTCATCCAAACGCCATGCTCCCGGATTTTGTTGCATATCGGACTCCTGGTTTTTGAGTTACAATCAAGGACTTTTTTCACCCAGGTCTGAAACCTGGTCCGGGGTGGGCTTTTCATAAGGTTTTTCGGTGATTGCCCCTTCCCCGTCCACAACATACATATGCGCGCCCGAGGCATGAACCACCATAACCCGGGGATGGGCCGGATCAGGATCGCTGACCAAAACGCTTACAACCGGCGCCCACTGGACACCCGTGGATTGAATTGCGCCCAAGGTGACCGGTTTGTCCGGCTGGAGTGAGACAAGGGTTTTCAGGGATTGGGCAATCCGGGCGGCAGTGCTTTTCGCCTGCTTGTCAAACAGCACGGAGCTGTCGCCGCTGCCGGAAAAACTCATGAGGATAAGGAAAAAAATCACGACAATTCCGCCCGCAATGATCATCATCAACTTTTTATTCACCCGGCGGGACCCGGACAGGCCCATGGACACATGGGCTGTTGCCTTGGGCACTTTGGGCGCCGAGGGCCTGTAAAAACGGGAGACGGTGGTAAGCATGTCCAGGGCTTCCCGGTTGAATTCATCCAGGTCAAGCACACCCTGCAGTTGACTGTATGCCTGTTCGTATTTTTTGGCTGAAAAAAAAGTACGGCCCCGGGCCATCCTTTGCTGGACCAAGCCCGGCTTCATGGATTCGCACTTTGTCCTGGCTTCCTCCAGGGTCGGGTCAATTTCCGTGATCCGGCAAAAGCATTTATAAGCGCTTTCTTTATCGCCCCTTTTATAGGCGTCCCGCGCCTCCCCCGCCAACTCCTTGATGCGCCGGTTATTTTCCACAATCCTTACCAGGCATGCCCTGGCTTCCGTGTGTTCCGGGTCTTTGGACAGGATGGTTTTCCACGTTTTTGCGGCAGCCTGGGGATTCCCGTCCGCAGTGGCCTTCCGGGCCTTGAGAGCCAGTAGGGCTACGGGGATGTTTTCGCCGCATTTTCCGCAAAACTCCACGCTCACATGATTTTCAGCACGGCACTTGGGGCATTTACGAAACAAGGCGGCCAGCCCGCCCCCGCATTTCTGGCAATAACGCAGGGTTTCAGGATTGAAATGGCCGCAGGCCGGGCAGGCCTGACCCACCTTTTTGGGCGCTTGGGCAAAATCTCCGGTGGAAAGGGCCTTGGAAAGTTCCGCAGCGTTTTGAAAACGTTTATCAGGATGTTCTTCCAGGCATTTGCTAATGATCGCCCGCAATTCCCGGGGAATGCGTTCCGGGCGGATGGCCCGGGGCGCCTCGCCCGTGGCCAGCATATACAGGGTCGCGCCCAGGCTATATATGTCGCTTCGGGCATCCACATTGCTGCCGTTGGCCATTTGCTCGGGAGCGGCATAGTACATGGTACCCATCATGGCCCCTTGCACAGTCATGTCCCCGGCCGTACTCACTTCCTGGGCCAGGCCAAAATCCCCCAGCTTGGGAGTGTCCCGTTCCGTAAGCAGCACATTGCCTGGCTTGATGTCCCTGTGATAGATACCCCGGGAATGGGCGTGGTCTACTGCGTCCGCCAGTTGGCGGCCGATTTTGGCAACCTGTCCGGCGGGCAGGGCGCCGGACCTTCGCACCTTGTCCTTCAGGCTGCCGTTGGGCAGATATTCCATGGCGATCCACAAAGCCTGGCCCTGCTCCAACACATCATAAATACCTACAATATTGAAATGACTAAGAGTCGCAATGGCCTTGGCCTCTCGCCAAAAGCGTTCCACAGCCTTGCCGGAGGCCGTGCTTTCGGGCTTGAGGGATTTAAGGGCGATGATTCTCCCCAATTTTTTGTCCCTGGCCTTATACACCACCCCCATGCCCCCCCGGCCCAGTTCGTCTAAAATTTCAAAACGTTCACTGGGGGACTGGCCTGCGGGGGTGTCCGGCGAAGGCTCGGTGACCAGGGTGGGGGCATCGTCCAATGCGCCCCCTGTCTCCCGGGGCTCGTTCCCGCCTTGCCCCATGCCGTCCACCATGGTCAATTGATCGTCCAGTTTATCCTGGGTGTCCATAGGTTCTCTCCTGCAGTAAATTGAAAGGGTAGTTTAGTAAAAATACCCTGTTCGATCAAGAATAAAAGATTTTTCGGGAGGATAGATGTTATTCCTGCTATGGACAGATGGGAATACGTTGTGGTATCTTTTGTAATTATTTTTTTAGAAACATCGGTTATAATGCTTGAATCCATTGATAAATGGCCATTATTGAAAAAAATGGGGCCGGATAACCCAAAAAATTCCCGGAGCCATATACTTGCCCGCCAAGGCCTGGAATATCCGTCCTATCATTTTCTGCCCCCACTCTATGGGAGAAATGGCGGGGCATGGGCCGCTTGTTTATCAAGGGGCAGTCATCCGTATAAATTCGGATGGTAAGCACTTTTCATTGGGGGCGGGATAGGGCATTGCCAGGGACATGGCCGCCTCGCCGAAACACAGGAGACCCGGATTGAACAAAAAGGCTTCCACACGCGAAAGAAAGCTAAGAGAGAGCCTGAAAACCGACCCCTATGGCGGCATGAAGATCGCTTTGGCCAAAACCGTTCTCACTGGCATCGACCCTTCCCTGCCCAAATTGGAGAACGCCTTCCAGGAGGAATTCGGAGAACTGCCTCCTCCCCAAATTGTTAGGGCCTTCGTAAAGAAACTGCCCCCCAACAGGCAGCCCCTCCCTCCCTTGAAGCCCTTAAAACTCTCCGTCAATCTCATCAGGGAGAAGGCCCGAATCTTCCTCATCGAACAAAATGCGAAAAGATTGGAGGAAGCCGGAGGGCGTTATGTGACACTGGGTTTGGGAAAGGATGTCCTGGACCTGTTGCCCAAACTCCAGACCGTTTATGGTCTGGACAGCCCGGAAGAACTTATCACCATGGCCCTCAAGGTCCTGGAACAGCAGGCGAGGGGAATTGCACCTGAAATATTTGCCGGAGACGGGTCACCCTAAAGCCAACCCCATAGACGGCAAGGGCTTCAAGGCTGCCCGCCCTGAACCGATGAAAGAATCCAGCAGACCAACCGGTGCGACGCCTCACTATATTTTCCAAAAATGGAAACCCGTTGAAAATTATACCGTTAAATGTTAGATGGCCTTGAACAAGCGATCATGTCCGGAGGGACTTCTTAAGAGGGGGGAAATTATGAAAAGATGTATATTGGTTTTTGTCCTGGCCGTCAGCCTTGCTGCGCCCGCCTGGGTGCATGCCGGAGACTTGCGGATGGAAGATTGGACCGACACTATCAGAACAGAAAAGTTTTTTTATCTGGGCCTGGGGGGAGAGTACGCTTTTGAAAATTTTAAAATAGACGACCCCTATAACCTGGATTACAACACCAACAACACCTATGGCGGGTATCTCCAGGCCGGATACAGATGGAACAAATACCTGGCCACGGAGTTGAATTTTCACTGGCTGCCCGACTTCTCCGTGGCAGGGAATGCGCCTTCCTGGAAAAATTCCCAATACCTGGAACTGGACAGCTCCGTGAATATGTACATGGGCGTGGTGAAATTATCCCCCGGACTGGATAGCGAGGTGTGGAAGCCTTATCTCATCCTGGGCGGCGGTTGGTCCCACGGCAACCACAATCTCTTTGCGGACGACGCCACAAAAAATGCATCCAACCAGCAAGGGGACTGGTTCAGTTCCAGCAATTCAGGAGGAGCGGCCCAGGCTGGTTTGGGGCTGATTCTTTTTCCCGGCAACCAGTTTTCCCTCCAAATGGAGTCATGCTACTTTTTAGGCTTCGGGGATGCGGACATGGTCCGCTACGGGAACATAAGCCTGGGGCTGAGCTTCCCCCTCTAACCCTGCCTAAAAGGGCCGGGTCGAATGCTCTTCCAGGGAACAATAAGACCGGGACCTATGGTTCTTGATCCGCGGCTTCATGGCTGAATAGGCAAACAGCAGGGGATACATGGCCGCTATGGATGAAGAATTGAGGCCTTGCAAAAGCCCTTCCGCTGCCGGAGCATATACCCATGGCTTGCCCAAAAGCCTGGCCCCCATCCTGGCCCCAAAGGGCGTGTGGGCCAAGGGACAAAACCACTCCAGCGCCTTGACGTTCACCCGCATGGAAAAAAGCCTCCGGTAATAGGACCGGCGCACGGTCGTGTGATCGTTGTGGATGATGGCGTCCGCGGCCGCCTTGGCCGAGTACAAAGCCTGGTAAATGCCCTCGCCCGTCAGGGGATCGGCGAATCCTCCTGCGTCTCCCACCAAAAGAACCGGTGCGCCATGAGCGGGACGGCTATGGCCTCCCCAGGGGATAACTCCGCCCCGCGCCTGCCCCGAAGGGGACGTGGCGCCGAACCGGGCCCTGATGTAATCGTCCAGGCCTTGCTTCAATCCGCCACGGACATTTTTCCCGATGTCATACACCCCGGCATTGACCGTACCGTGGCCTGTGGGAAACACCCAGCCATATCCTCCGGGAACGCAGCCTCCGTCAAAAATAATCCGGTCCTGGTAGCGGTCGGTTTCAATACGCCGGTACATGGCGGCTCTTGCATAATAGGGGGCCTTGCTTTTGAAGGCTCGCCGCGTGAGGCTGTTGGCGCCGTCCGCCCCCACCAGGATTCGGGAGGAAAAACTCCCCTTGTTGGTTTTGATGGAAAATTTCCCCCGGGCATAGTCTAAACCTTCCACCGCGGCATGCTCAATGGCCACGCCCTCGGCCAGGGCCTGCTGAAACACACTGCGGTCGATGACCTGGCGGTCCGCCACAGCCATAACCGGGATATCCGCTTCAAACCGGTTATAGTGCCACGGAGGCGTGTTGTTTTCCATGACATAAGTGTACACCAGGGGACCCAGGTTCAGGCCCAGCCGTTTGGCAAGGGTGGCCCCCCGGGGCGTGATGCCCCCTGCACAGGTCTTGAACGCCGGGGTTTTGGACCGTTCAAGCACCAGAACGTCCTTGCCCGCCCTACGTAGAAAAATGGCCGCTGCAAGGCCGGCCATCCCCCCTCCCACCACGATTGTCTGGCAAGTTCTCACGAATTCATTTCCTCACTTTTTTGTTAAAATCAGGCCCTGACTGCCCATACATGGCAGGCCTTTTCCTGTTTTTTCCGGTGGGTGATTCTGCCGTCACCGGTTTCCAGGACCCATGCATGGTCCATAGCGTGGGCTACGGTTGAAGAGGACCAGTAATAATCCCGAAGATTCACATAGGGCCGCCCCTGAACCAAGGCCGGAGTATGGGCGCCCATATCGGTTATGCTTTCCAGTTCCCGAATGGTGGGAACGCGCCAATCATTATGTCCATCCAACCGGCTTGTGTTGAGGCGGGCCACAGCTTCAAAGGCCTCTTCCCAAACGACCAGTCCAGGGCCGCAATTGGCGTTGTGAGTCCAGGACAGACCGGTCAGCAGATCCAACACTGCCTGGCCGGACTGGGTAAAACGGGGGGAAGGCCAGGGCGCACCCGTCCGCAATTCCCCGTCCTGACCGCATTCATGGCATGGGAGCAAATTGCCCCCAAGGCTGTAGCACAACTTCTGTCCTGTCCATGCCAGCCGCACTTCCCCCTTGTCGCCGCCCCTCGCAGGCCAGATCATGGCCATTTCATGCTTCATTCCCGTGCTCACACGCCCGCTGCCCAGGTTCACCTGCCAAGCCTCCACGGCCATCCGGGTCAGGGTGGTGGAGGTCCAGTACCAACCGGACAAGGTATTCACAAAAGGATGCCCCTGGGGCAGGGCCGGATTGCTCCTCACATGGCTGATCAAGCTGAACAACTCCCTGCGGTTGGGGACCCGCCAATCCGAGTATCCGTAAGCCTGTATCTTGTTCATGCGGGCCACCAGATCAAAGGCATCGGCCCAGATCATGGGGAACATGCTAACCGCGGCGTCCTGTGTCCATACCAATCCCGTGAGATTATCAATAACCGTCTGGCCTTCCTCATGAAACCGGGGAGACGGCCAGGGTCGGCCCGCACCGACAGGGTCCTGCGCGCCATGGCAAGGCGCCGGTTTTCCGGAGGCATCGAAGCACTCGAATTGATCTGTAGGAAAAATTGGTCTTTGAGCCATAGTACATTATGTCCATAAAGAGGAAAGTAGTCAAGAGTGATAAGGAATTCCGGCTTCATGAAAAGGCCACTGTAACGGACGATAACCTGCATGCCCGTTGATCAGAAAATTCTACGCATGCAAAAAATTCAACGAACGGTTGACAATTTGGACATTTGCTGCTACCGATCTCATTATTATAACAACATCCGCCGTTTCCAATGCTCTAAATGGGGTGCAGGGCTGGCTGCGGCCAAATGATTAAAATCTTTTCCTGAAACACTACCGGTGTTTTTGTGAAAGGAATTGCATGGCCTTGAGCTGTTCCGGTAATCTTAAATTGGGCGCCTGTTTGGGTGCCTGGGTATGCTCCCTTGCGCTCATGGGAATTTTTGCCCGCTGCTTTGGTGTTTTTCATGAAAGCGCTTTGTTCCTTATTGGATACCTGGATTATGAGGGCGCCCAGGATTTTGCCCGTATAATTCTGAACGTTCACAGCTACGACCGGATGGGCTATTTAGGCCGGGAACTGGCGTATTTACTGGGTTATCCAGACGCTTTGTTCATCAGGCTGTGCGCTCTGGCGGGATTGCCTCATTTCTTCAGTCTGTTGCACTGTCTGTCACTCCTGGCTGTGTCACTCATCCATTATGCCTTTTCCCGGAAATTTTTAAAGGCCACCCCATTTATTATTAGTCTGCTATTTTTACTACTTTTTCTCACATCCCCGGTGGCGGTCTTTTCCTTCGGTTTTCTTCTTCCTGGGCAAAGTGTGGCCACTGTTTTTGGAGTTCTATCCCTGTGGATGCTTGTAAAATTGTCCAAGGGCAGGGAAGGCGTATGGCCATCGGGAATAAAAATGTTTTTAGCGGCCCTCCCCTTGCCATTTTTAGGTCCCCAGGGGGTGTTTTTTTTAACGTCCATGGCTGGGCTGGTATCGCTCTATCTTGTTATGCGCAGGCGGCCACCCTGGTTGCGTGGGGTGTGGTGGTCTCTGGCCGCAGTGGGAGTTTTGTTTGCCGGACACAAATTCTTCCTGGGTCCGTGGCTCATTAGCCAAGCCAGCGGATGCCTTCCAATATCCGCAGCAGGGCCTTTCGATATTTTGGAGTATTTGGCGAATTGGTGCTTTTATATGAATGAGGGGTTCCAGGTACTTGCAGGCACGATGAGCCGCTTTTTTGGGGGATATGGCCAATGGGCCGGAGTGGCATTTGGAATCGCCTGCCTAATTCCATGGTTTTTAAAAACGCACGGCAATAAAGAAAACTCTTTTCAAAACCAACACATTAAAGCAGAAATTGAAATAGCCTTCATAATGGCCGCGGGAATTTTGCTGCTGATCCTCATGAACTCCCTGATCCTTTCCCATCGGCCCGATATCCTCCAATGCACTATTTTAAAAATTGTCCGGTATTGGCTGACTGCAAGCGGATGCATTCTTGTGGCCGCATCCTTGTCAGCCAATCGGTTTTTAGAGATTTTCCCGAGGACCCGCAAACTACTCCCCCCAATTTTGGCCATTCTGGTTTTATCCAATGTCTTCTCTTTGCTGACAAGGGTGGGGGAATTCCGGCAGGAAGTCGATCCTTCCTTTGCTAACCGGTCCCACGAGGCTCTGGAAAGCCTGCGTTTTCCGCAAAAACCCTTGTTTTGCTTCAACCTGGATCAGTCGGAGCAATATTTGTCGCCTCCCCCGGCCACGTTACTTTCAGACTCAGTGGCTGACTGGCCGTTACGGGACCAGCGTTCCATATACAGGGCCTGCCGTATGCTTCGGGCTCCTGCAGGCTACGAATCCGGGAACTTTGCCGGGATGGAGAGAATCCTGGCAGGACAGCGGCGCTTTGTTACTTTGGAACCCCTGCAGCCCGCGCCCTGGAATACAATGACCGAGTACCTTCTGGCTGCAAAAAAATACAGGCCCCATGTGGTGGTAGCGCCCCTGCCCGCAATGAACATTTCACCTGAGGTCGAGGCCACGAGGCTATCCGGTATTCCGCTCCTTGCCCCTCTTTGCAATATTTGGCCTGACCCGAACACCATTCCTCCCGGAAATTGCGCGGGCTGGTTTGTTCTGTTCCAGGACCCGGAAAACAAGGACATTGGGCTTCTGGTATTTTTAAACGCTGCCGCTGATGACGCAGACAACTTACTGACCTCTTTAAATAAAAACGGCATTTCCTGCCAGGCAATGGAGCAGGATCCCTTTGTTGCAGCGAGCCTGGAGTCCTATATCAACACCGGGGACGCAGCGGGTCTCACCTTGTTTCTGGGCCTACAGGCCTGCTACGTCATGCTGGAAAGGCGCATAGGCTGTTTTGAGGGCGCCCTGGAGGGCATAGGAGAGTTGGGGCGCAAGCTGTTTTCCCAACAAGACTATCCCAATGCGGCCATGTGTCTGGAAATCGCCTGGGCCATGAATCTGGCGGAAGCCCGCGACCTCAGCATTGCCGGGGGAATCTACCATTCCCTGGGGTATCCGGCAAAGGCCCGTGCTCTGCTGTTCCAAGCCTTTGAAGCAAAGCCCCAATCCATGCTGGTTCTGAACAATTTTGCTTGGTTTTTGGCTACCACCCCAGACCCGGCTCTGGCCGACGGTGAAAAAGCGGTCCGCATCGCTTCCGCTTTACGGGAGACATCCCCGAATAATTCGAGTATACTGGACACACTTGCTGCGGCCCAGGCCAGGACGGGGCAGTTCACCCAAGCCGTGGAGACTGCCGAGAAATGCCTTAAAATAGTCCGCGAGCAAAACGATTCTGAATTTTTGTCTCAAATTATCGAGCGCATACATCTATACAAGAATAACATCCAATACCAGAAAAGGAGATCTGTGCATGGATTATAAGGCCATTCAATACGAACAACAGGGGCCTGTGGGCATCCTCACCCTGAACCGGCCCACCTGCCTGAACGCCATCAATTATCCCATGCGTGACGAATTGGAGGACTGCCTGAGCCAGAGAATGCACGACCAGGATACCCGGGTCATGGTGGTCACCGGGGCCGGGCGGGGCTTTTCAGCCGGCCTGGACATCAAGGATTCCAATATCACCAATCCCGAGTGGGGCTTCACTCCGGCGTCCGCCTATACCCGGCAAAAGAGTTTTTCCGACCTGATTGTATTGATGCGCCAAATTCCCCAACCCTTGATCGCCGCAGTCAACGGGGCTTCGGCCGGGGCTGGCTTTTCCATCGCCCTGGCATGCGATATCAGGCTGGCTGCACAGGAAGCCAGGTTTTCGGCCGCTTACATCAATATTGGGGTGGGAGGGGCGGACATGGGGTCTTCGTGGCTTTTTCCCCGGGCCGTGGGCGCGGGAAACGCCGCCAGGTACCTTTATACCGGAGATCTTTTCGATGCGGCCGAAGCCCTTCGGATCGGGCTGGTCCAGGCAGTTGTGGAAAAAGACCAGCTCATGGCCGAAGCCCTGGCCCTGGCCGAAAAAATAGCCGGTAAGTCCCCCTTGGGCCTCAAGCTCACCAAAGAGGCTTTGGACCAGAACATCAGCGGAGTCAGCCTGGAGCAGGCTGTCAAGCTGGAAGACCGGAACCAAGCCATGTGCATCGCCCAGCTTGCATCAGGACAGAAATAAGACGCCTTTGCGGGGTCCCCTAAAAAACAGCCCCGGCTGCCCCCAGCAGGCAGCCGGATTTTTTTCCAGGTCTTTGAGGACTTATAGGATAATACGGCGTTTGAGCATGGCCACGATTTCGTCGGGATCGTCCATAATCCTGATTATGTCCATGTCTGCAGGGGATATGAGCTTTCTTTTCAGGAGTTGCCCCTTGATCCAATCCACCAGGCCGGTCCAGTAATCCGAGCCCACCAGCACCACAGGAAAGGGTTTGATCCGGTGGGTCTGAATGAGGGTGACGGCTTCGAACAGCTCGTCCAGGGTGCCAAAGCCTCCGGGCATGCCCACATATGCCGTGGCGTATTTGACGAACATCACCTTTCGCACGAAAAAGTACTTGAAGTTCATCTGGAGATTGGCGTAGGGGTTGGGCTTTTGCTCAAAGGGAAGCTCTATGTTCAGGCCCACGGAGACCCCGTTTTCGTCGGCCGCGCCCAGGTTGGCGGCCTCCATGATGCCCCCGCCCCCGCCGGTGATTACGGCGAAATTGGCCTTAACACATCGGGCGGCCAGCTTGCGGGCCAGCTTGTAATATTTGTCCTCCGGGGTGCATCTGGCGGACCCGAAGATGCTTACGGCCGGCCCCACTTCGGACATGGTGTCTATGCCCTCCACAAACTCGCTCATGATGCGGAGGATGCGCCAGCTTTCACTTTGGGACAACTCGTCGATCACAAATTGTTTTTCCATGATTCCATCCTTGAATTAGCTATTGATTAACCCTGGCCTTCGTGGTAGCCACGGCTCCGGGGCTACAATTAGCATACTAGTCGCCCGGGTGCAAAACCTGAAAGGCAATGAAAAAAACGCTTGACATCAAAGCGTGGGTTCTATAATTTATGCGGATTCTTTAATTAAGGGGTATGACAGTGAAAAAATATACTTATGCAGCAAAAGCGACGGACAACAAAGGGAACTGGTACATAGTGGACGCGGAAAATCAGGTACTGGGACGGCTTGCCTCCCAGATAGCTGCCCGCATCCGGGGAAAGCATAATCCAATGTATACCCCCCACACCGATACCGGAGACTGCATTGTTGTGGTTAATGCCGACAAGATTCGGCTCACAGGCAGGAAACTGGCTCAGAAAATGTACTACCGCCATAGCGGATACATTGGCGGCCTGACCACCATTTCCGCCGCCAAACTTTTGGAAAAACGGCCCGAGGACCTCATCCGCTTTGCCGTTAAAGGCATGCTGCCCAAAAACAAACTGGGCAGGCAGCTTAACAAAAAGCTCAGGGTGTACGCTGGTCCCGAACATCCCCATGAAGCGCAACAGCCCGAGCCTTTAACGTTCGCAGTATTAGGAGCTAAGGAATGAACCAGGAAAACGTCTTCTACGCCACGGGTAAACGGAAGTCCGCTATTGCCAGAACTTGGCTCAGGCCCGGAAGCGGAGTCATTACTATCAACAATAAGCCCATAGACAAATATTTCACGGTGGAATCCGCTGTCAAGCGCACCCTGCAGGCCCTGACCCTGTCAGACCTCCGGGATTCCGTAGACGTGACCGTCACTGTCAAGGGCGGTGGTTTTACCGGCCAGGCTGGCGCTATTCGCCATGGTATCACCAAGGCCTTGCTTGCATTCCAGCCTGATCTCCGGGGATCCCTGAAAAAGGCCGGGTACATTACCCGCGACCCCCGCGTCAAGGAACGGAAAAAGTACGGCCAAAAGGGCGCACGCGCAAGGTTCCAGTTCTCCAAGCGTTAAAATACGCCGAGTCTTACGCTACTTGTTGTTTGGTCCTGCATTTGAGTATTCCCACGGGGAAAAGGGTTTGCCTTTTCCCCGTTTTCTGTTTCCCGGATCTGCTTGAGGCTAATGGGCATGACGCAAAGCAAGAAGATTGCAGCGGCAGTGGTGGGCGCCACCGGATACGCGGGCGCCGAACTGGTACGGATTCTCTGGGATCATCCTGGGGTGGAGTTGACGGCCCTGACCTCCCGGCAATATGCGGGCCAGGCCATCGCCGACATCTTTCCCGCTTTCCGGGGAATAGTCCCCCTGGTCTGCGAAGAATTCGACGCCCAGTCCATAGGAGAACGGGCGGATGTGGCCTTTCTGGCTCTGCCTCATAAACTGCCCATGGCCATTGTGCCCAAACTGGAAGGAACCCACACCAAAGTAGTGGATCTTTCGGCGGATTTCAGGTTCTCGAACCAGGCTGCCTACGAATCCGTGTATCAACCTCATACCTCGCCGGAACTGCTGCAAAGCTCGGTGTACGGGTTATGCGAACTCTACCGGGACCAAATCGCCAAGGCCTCCATTATTGGCAACCCCGGTTGCTATCCCACGTGCTCCCTGTTGCCCCTGGCGCCTTTCATCCGCCAGGGATTCATCTCCACCCAAGGCATTGTCATTGACGCCAAATCCGGCGTTTCCGGTGCGGGAAGAGGACTTTCCCTTACCTCCCATTTTTGCGAGGTTCAGGAAGGTTTTTCAGCCTATAAGGTCGCCGATCACCGGCACTGCCCTGAAATGGAAGAGATCCTTTCCATGGAGGCGGGTAAAGAGGTGCGCATCACCTTTGTGCCCCACCTCATTCCCATGAGCCGGGGGATGCTTGCCACCAGTTACTCCATGCTGAAAAAAAATATGGACACATCAGCGGCCCTGAAAATCCTGACAGCGTTTTATAAGGACTGCCCTTTTGTGCAAATTTGCCCGGAGGGTACACTGCCCGGGACTTCCCATGTACGGGGAACCAATGGCATCCACATAGCCGCCAGGGTGGACCAGCACGCCAACAGACTCATCCTTGTTTCGGTAATCGACAACCTGGTCAAGGGCGCGGCCGGACAAGCCGTCCAGAACATGAACATCATGTTCGGACTTCCTGAAAATGCCGGGCTCAATAACACGCCGTATCCGCTCTAAACTTTCCAATAGGGAGAATGGCGCAAAAGCACCGTGCCCTGTTGACAAAATTCAGGCTTCCGAGTAGTTTGAAAGACTATTCGGCGCCAGAGCCTAATCCGAATTCATGCCACTTGGGGGGGGACATCATGAAATCCTGGATTGCCATAGCCTTATCTGCCATTGCACTCACCTGCGCCACTGGTTTCGCCGCACGGGACGCCATTTTTAATATGACGGTCGACCACGATGGCGCGGCAAGCATTTACAACCTGGCAAAGGTCCTGAAAAATTTTAACGACCACCGGATTACCAGCGAACAAACCCGGGATTGTTCCTCATTCCTGGCCAATTCCTTGGATGATTTTCGTTTTCAAAAAATCTACGACAGCCAGTTTCTGGTGCCAGGCGCCAAAGGATATAAAGGGCTGACCTTCCATGGCCGCAACGAAGACAACGCCTATATTTTCGACCTGACTACCGCACACAGCACTGCCCCCCGCCTGGATCAAAATGGAAGCATGATCGCGGACGTGGCTTTCAAACACCACCGCCGCTCCGTGGTAGGGGAACCCAGTTTTTCCACTTATGTGAACGCCGCGGCCAACACGGGACGTTTGTCCCACCTTAGCGTAAACCGCCTGATAGACGGTCTGCTTTTGGTCCTTAGCCCTGACAATGTGAAATTGAGTCAGGAAAAAATTTGCAAGGAAAACCCGGAAAAATGCGGCCAGGCATTTGATGTGGTTGCGCAGCTGCGGGAGACATTTCCCAATTCAGAGAAATTTTTCGGGCATTTCATGGACTTGAAAGTGGATTCTGAAATAAAATCCCATGAAGGCAAAGAGTTTAACCATGTTACCGTCAAAACATCCCTGTTTCTCAATAAACTAAACGACGACTACCCGTGGACCGCCGCCCACCTGGATCATCTGGAAAATTCCGTCCGCACCCACATGCGCTTTTTCAACGAGTTCGACCACTTGGTAATGGAGTCAGATTTCCAGACCCGGGAGGATTTCCTGACCTTTTCCTTTAACACGCGCAATGGCAAAGTGGTGCCCGTGGACGGCTTTGGAAAGCCTTATTTTGTCGAGGAATTCAGTCTAAGCAACTTGAATGTGTACCCCCTGGACATTGTGGCCGACCTCTACACCAAGGCCAATGGCCTGAGGTTCGCCACAGAAGGCCTCCGCATCCTGGTGGACTACGAAAAACTGGACCAGGGCATGCTCCTTTCTGTCCGGTCAGACAACCTGGTGAACACCAGGGTCTCGGGAAGAGCCCTGTATATCTTTCCCACCTGGAGCGTGGACTGGCTTCTCCCTGCTTCCATGGAAGAACTTGTATACGATTTTTCCACGGTCATGATCCAGGCCAACGAAGGAGAGGGCTCCATCTTCAAATTGATGTGCAACACCACGGACCCCAAAAACACCAAAACCCAGGCCTATGCTTCCACGGAAATCCTGGATAATTTCTTTGTCCGGTTCGGGGCCAAAATGGCTTCTGACTACTTTGGAATGGGACCCATCACGGCCAAGGAAGCCAAAGCCTTCCGATCAAAAGCCCTGGAGGTCATCATGGCGGACTTCCAGGCCATGGCCCAACAAGGCCAGACTTAGCAAACCCTGCGAATTCTCCAGGGCTGACCCAAGAATCAATGTCAACACCGTTATTTCGAGGAGTTCCCATGCATTCCTGCCTCAATAATAGTTACAGCGCCCCCAGGTTCCTTATTCTGACATTTATCAGCCTCATTCTTGCCTGCGCCGGCTGCACCAGGATGCTGCAAAAGGCCACCCAAGTAGGTGTTTCCACAGGCGCGGCCATTTTCGCCGGGCCCACCATCCAGATACTTGTGGACGAACTGATGGATACGGATAATCTCAGGCTGGCGAGAGAAGGCATTGGCGGCAATATGGTCCTGGTGACGGCCCTGGCGGAACTCCACCCCAATGACCGGCAAATACAAAGCAAAGCCGCCTATCTCCATTGCTGCTACGGATTGATGGTGGAAAAGGATGACCCCGCATTCGCCTCCCAGCTTTACCACATTGCCCGAACCTGCGGAAAACGTGCGTTAAGGACCAATAGTAAATTCCGGGAAGGATTGGATTCAGGAAAGAAAATCAGTGAACTGGTGGGATACCTGGGAGATGACTATGTGGAAGCCCTGGTGTGGACTGCTTCTGCCAAAATGCTCTACCTGCTCCAAAACAGAAACGATCATCAGGCCCAACTGGAAATCCCCGAAAGCCTGGATATGGTCCGCCGGGCCATGGAAATAGACCCAGACTACCTGTTCGGAACCAGCCAGGTATTCGTCGCCATCTATTACGCCCTGATTCCCGAATTCATGGGCGTCGGTTCAGGACCCGCAAATTCCGCAAAAATGTTCCAGGAAGCCCGAGACGTAACCCATGGCAAAAACCTTATGATAGACCTTTATGAAGCCCGCTTCCTCTCCGTCATCATAGGAGACAGGCAACGCTTTAACCTCCTGCTAAACCACATCCTGGAAACCAACCCCAGAGTCCTGGAAGGCGGCGCCATGCTCAACGTTTTCGCCCGGGACCAAGCCCGCTACTGGCTCGACAAAGAACAAGAACTCTTCTGAACCCGGGTTCAGGCTACCAGACAATGGAGCCAAAGCAACCCGAAAAATATTCCTGAAAAGCAAAAAAACACTATGCTTATAAACATGCCACCCCCCCTTAGGTCTTCCTGAACCCTATCTCAGGGGAGAACCCTGCCAACCGGCGTCCTCCCCCACTATCAGCATCCTTTTAATTCCTGCGGCCACGCCTCCCCTTGCCCAACTTAAAAGGCGCCGCACCAAACCGGGTGTAGCTCAATGCTATAAGCCTGAGGGCCGGATTGCGCTCTTCGCCCCCACCCTTGCCTTTTGCCAAAAAATCGTCTTGTTGTTGCATGGTTTCCTCCGTTTCATGGTTTTTATGTTTGGACCGGGTTTCTCCGATCCTGAGAAACAATAATGCATGCTTTCTCTATTGTCAAATATTTTTGTTTGATTAAAGAAGCATTTTTTTTGAGCAAAATATTTTGAGTGTTTTCTCCCAAAGATTATCCGGACCCAAAAAGGCCTTTGCATCCTGCCTTGGCTTCTGGTATTAAAATAGTCCATGCGTTGAAATTCATACCAGGGAGGGTGATATGACGAGTTTGGAAATCTTGCAGGTGGGCAGGCCAGCCCCGTTTTTCCGTGTCAGAAATTCTCACGGTCAAGCCGTTAGTTTCACAGATATACGGAAAAACAACCGGCATGTGGTCCTGTGCTTTTGCCGGGGCCACTGGTGTCCTGCCTGTGTGGCCAGGCTGGAGGAGATCAACGCCCATGTCCGGGAATTGGAGGACCTGGGCGCTGCAGTATATGCCGTGTCCGTGGACTCGCCTGACCAGTCTGAGGCCATGCGTGAGGAAATGGGGCTGAAATTCGACATCCTGTCTGACCAAAAGCGCAGCATGGTCAGGGCATGGGACCTGTATAATCCCCATGAGGCCGGGGGGATCGCCAAACCTGCCACCGTGGTCCTGGACAAGGACGGAGTGGTCCGCTACCTGGCCAGGGAGGGCATGGTCAAACATGCGCCCATTTCCCGGGTGGTGGAATTTTTGGACCAGTGTCTTTTGGAAGGGGAACACCAAGCCATGGACCAACCCACGACCCTGGCCCGAGTGGCTCTTTCCACAGCCAGGCAGACGGGGAGAAATCTGCTCCACAGAGGTTCCAGGGACAACTGGAAGCATTATGTCACCCTGTCGGTGGAACTGGGGTTGCTTCTGCACAACGCCCTATACGGCGGCCAAAGGGTTTTTTTGTCCCGGGAATATGCCGTACCCCCTGAGACAGTATTTCCCTACCTTGCCACGCCAGAGTTGATGAGTTTGTTTCTGGACGCTACCCTGACAAGAATTCAGGACAGTCCTTCAGATAAGGATAACCCCAACGGGATCGGGTCTGTGCGCAAAGTGAAAATCGGCCCAACCACTCTGGAAGAAACCATCACCCGCCTGGAGCCTCCCTATTTGTGCCAATATGTCATCAGCCAGGGGTCTCCCTTGAAAGATTATACAGGAACCATTCTGGTTTCCAAAACCCAGGACGGATGCCGGGTGGTGTGGACTATGAGCTTCAAGGCCAAAATCCCGTACACGGGAAGGTTCATTGCCAAGGCCATGGAGCTTGGGTTCGCCAAGGGCTTGAAAGCCCTGGATAAATTTGTACAATAACAATTGACTAAAATAGGGCCTGCTTTTATAGTTGAGGTTTGGGGCTTCACACAACCCCGTAATTGCCAAGGGCAGGTCCGTTGATTTTTAAATTTCAAAAATATGTTTTCGTTTTTTTGACCTTTTTGCT
>JAEINP010000089.1 GCA_016342355.1 Desulfatibacillum sp. | reverse complement strand
GAAATCAGCGCCCGTACCCTTGGCGATCATGGAGCCGGTTGTGACCAGGGCCGAAGACCCGGCTCCCGCTGACTGGACGGTCACATCAGCAATACCTGATAAGCCATTGGCGATGGCCGTCGCATTGCCGCCCAGTGTGACGTTCTTGGTGGCCCCTCCCCCGTTGACAGTAATACTGGAATGGTTGGCGCCTGTGGCGGTCAGTGTGCCCGGGGCTGTTGTGGTGATATTTCCGTTGGAAGTGATGACGGACATATTGACCGTGCCCACGGAGTCTGCCACGGAAACCGGGGCGTCTATGGAAATATCGCCACCGGCGCTCAGCACAACCTTGGTGCCGGTGGCTGCCGCGCCCGAGGCGCTTACTGTGGCGCCCGCGTTGATGGCAATGCCGCCGGCAATAGGCGTTCCGAACGTGCCGATTTCAAGCTGGGCCGAGCGGCTGGCGGATGTGGCGGTCACTGTCCCGTCCACCACCACGTTTTGGTCCGTATGGATTTCCACCAGCGCGCCAGCCGTGCCCGTGCCTGTGACGGAGCCTGAAGCGCCCACTGCAACGCCGGAAGTTCCGCCCGTGCTGTCGATATGCACAATGGCGTTGCCTAGGGATCCGGCGGACAGAACCTTTCCAACTCCCACGGAACCAATGACCACGTCGCCTACGGCGTTGATATCCACGGAGCCAATGCCGCCCGGCCCGCCTGTTACCGTTGTCCCTATGGCGCCGCCCTTATCCACGGTGACATTATCCACGGAGTTAAGGGTTAACGTGGCGTTGCCCGCACCAACAGAGGAAGCAGCCATGCCATAAATGGTGATATCGCCGGAATTGGCAGTGGTGTTTAGAGTGAGGTTGGAAGCCCCAACGCCCATGCTCCGCACAAATCCGCCTTTGTACAAAACGATGCCTGTGCCACCGGAAGCCGTAACAGTGTTAGTAGCGTTGATGGCGCCCGTAGCCAAAATCATGCCTGTGGACGCGGAACCGCCGATAAAAACATCCTCGCCGCTCAGGGTGTTTGCAGCGGTTGCGCCAAGAGATTGGAGGCTTGTCACCGCAGTGGCGCCTATGGAAATGTCACCGGCCGCGTACACATTGATCTGGGTGTCGGCCGATCCCCCAACCACGGACACATTGGCGCCGTTTATCTTTACGCTGCCGCCAATGAGACCGGAAGCTACGGATGAGCCGATGTCCAGGCTCGCATGGGCGCCGCCCGTGCCAACGCTTCCCACTGCGGCCTGTAACCCGGCCCCATTAATAATGTTTACGTTGCCTGTGGCGAAAATATTCAGGTCGGCAGTCCCTCCAGCCCCCACGGCAGCCTGGAGGGTTGCGCCGTTAAGGATATCCACCTTGCCCGCAATGCGATCAGCCCCTGGTCCGCCGATGTTGATCACGCCCGAGCCTTTGGCGCCGCCCATGGCGACCACGCTGCCGCCGTCCACCAGCACGTCGTCGTTGGCGTAGATGTTGACCACGGCATTGTCGCCGGTGGCGTTCCCTGCGTCGGCTTTCACGGACCCGTTGATGGTTACCTTACCCACTATGTGGTCAGCCGCCGTGCCTATATTCACTGTGGCGTCATTGCCTGCCGCAGCAGCAAGGGCCTGGGCCGTACCGGCGATGGTGACGCCCAAGGCGCCGCCAGCGTCAATGGTGATTGTGCTGTTTCCGGAAGTGTTGGTCGTGTTTGCCTTCACGGAACCCGCCGCAGTGATTGTGGCGGATCCACCTGCGTCCAGCAGAATGCTTGCGGACGCCCCCGTTCCCGACGCCTGGGCAAGCACATCGTCCTGGATGGAGACATTGCCTGCCCCGCCGGTGGTGTCCAGGATCACCTGGGCCAGGGTGGTTCCCATTGCCTGCACCCCGGTTTCCAGCGTACTGGCTACACGCATGCCGCCTGCGCCGTCCGCATAAGCCTTGATATAGGCCTTGTTGCCGGAAGCCAGGATATCGTCCTGCATGTCCACCACGCCTACTGCGTCCAGGTTTACAGAGCCTGTATCTCCGGCGCCCGCGCCAGCCGTGGCCTTGATGATACCATTATCGTAAAGGTAAATGCCTTGTGTGGAGTCTATATTAACTGTAGCGTCGCCTGATGCCGAATTGGCAAGGGCCGAACCGCTAATGGTCACGTCGCCTGCATCGGCGTCTGCGCCTTGGGTTGCGAGGATGAGTGTTGCCGAGGCGTTCCCGGCAGCCTGGACTTTCTGCCCGGCGTTGATTGTAATGCCGCCGGATTTGTCGGTCCCGATGGCAATGTAGCCAATTCCAGTTCCCGCGCTTCCGCCTGCTGTTTTGGTGGCCAGGACGCTTTCAGCCACCGTGACGGAATCCGCATTAATGAGAACTGCGTTGCTTACGCTGGAGCGCCCCTGAATACCGCTCATGCCGCCAATGCCGCCTACGGTAAGGTCGCCGTCATTATCCAGCCAGAGGCCAACCTGCCCTGCGCCTCCTGTCCCATAAAGGGCTTCCACATTGGAAATCTGGGTCTGGATAGCCAACGCCACGGATCCGATATTTTTTCCTGCAGTCATGACAAGGTCGGAGGCTTTCACGTCCGTGGAGGCAGTTCCGGCATCGCTTTTGATATTTCCGCCAGTGGCTGTAAGCGTGACCAAATCATCAGACTGAACACCGATGGCGCCGGTCTGCTGAAACAGGATATCGCCGCTGTTGGTGGTGATGGTCACATCGTTGGTTCCGGCGGCGCCGGAATCGGAGATCACCTTATTAATAACCACATCACCCGAACCCGCGTTCAGGCTGACCGTGATAGCGCCGTTATTGGCGTCCACGTTGTTCAGGGTCATGGATTCGTTGCTGGAACCGGCAATGTCAATATCGCCGGTGTTGGAAGCATCGGCGTCAATCTTCACCCCGCCCGTTCCCTGGGTTATCAGATAGATGCCGCCGGTGGCGCTTTCCGAATCAATGACCGAAGCATTGATTTCTATTGCATTAGCGCCTGTCCCTGCGCCGATGCCGGACCCGGCGGTAATCACCGCCGTATGGGTTGTTCCAGTTCCGCCTGTGATATTTGTTCCAGTGCCTGCGGAAAGAATCTGGCCGGATTCGGACTGGACATAGACGTCCGCGCCCGCCACAACCTGTGCGGCGGTAGCAGCAGTGGCGCCGGCAAATACCACGTCATAGCCGTTGCCTGCTGCGGAGCCTGCCGCGTAAAGTTTCACACTGCCCGTGCTTGCCTGGACCGTCTGTCCGGCGGCAATAGTAAGGTCTCCTGAAAGGGCGCCCAGGGCTATGTTGTTGCCCTGGTTGTCGGTAAAACCGCCTGTGACGGTGAGGGCCTGACCGGCTGCCAACAAAATCTGGAACCCGCCGGGAGGCGCGGAAACATTGACTGTGGGCAGGGCGTTGACCGTCATGCTGCCATTCTGATAAACCTGGATATTGCCGTCAAAGGACGTAAGGGTGGTGACGCCTATTCCCGGATTGATGTCCACGGCTTCGTCCAGTTGGGCCGAGTCCGTCATGTCTATGCCTGCGGAACGGCCAATGTAGCCGGAAGAAGCGGCGGTGCCCGCGGTAATGATCAGGTTGCGGCCTGCGGCGACTTCGGTGTATCCGCTGATAGCGTCATCATCGTCATTGACATTGGTATGGGCCGTGATGGCCACGTCATGCTCCGAGAATACATTACCCAACCAGATTTCACCAGCCGTGGCCGTGATGGTTATGTCGTTGGTTCCGGTTCCGAACCCGGAATCGGAAATCACCTTGCGGGCGTCAATATCGCCCAGGGCCGAGGTGATGGTTACCGAACCGCTGTTGGCGTCCACTTTGGTGTAGATAACTTTGCCCGCGCCCGAGGTGGACTCGATGTTCACATTGCCGGTGCCGCGCGCATCCACGCTATTCACGGACACATTGCCGGTGGAGGAATGGTCGGAATCAATATTAAGGTAGATGCCGTTGGTATCGGCTAGCGCCTGAATCACTACGTCCACATCCATGTCCAGGGTGTTGGCGACCGAACCGACGCCCGTGGCGCCATAAACACTGCCCCTTGCAGCCACTATGTCCGCAACCCCGTCGCTGGCATTGTCGGTGATGGAGCCTGAGGCCGATAATAAAGCTGAACCATCTGACTGGACCCGGGTGTTGACGGTGATGTTGCCTGCCAAGTTCCTGATCTGGACCCAACTGCTCCCGGCCACGGCTGAATCGGCCATGATAACGCCTGCTACTGAACCCAGGATCATGTTGGAGCCGTAACTGTCTATGCTTATCGTTCCGTTTTCCGTATCCACGCTCTGGTAAGTGAACGTGCCAGCGCCGGTGGTGGATCTTAGGACCACTTTGCCTGCGCCGTTGGCGTCAACCTTGGTGACCATGACATTGGAGTTGTCGGGGTCCATGAGATTGAGGTAAATCGGGCCATTGGTGGACCTGGCCAGGACCACCTCGTTCACGTCCACGTCCACCGTGTTGGACCCGGTGGACAAACCAATCTGCTGGCCTTGCAGGGTGACCGTATTGGCAATGATGTCCGCCACGTTATCGCTGAAATTGTCCCAAATAAAACCAGCCGCCGTAATGGTGACGTCATCGTCCGAAATCACCTGATTGGCAAGGATGACGCTGGCCAGGGTGGAGGTGACGGTGATGTCGTGGCTGCCCGCCACAGCAGAGTCGGAAACGATATTGCCCGCAGTGGCCAGGTTGATGGTCCAGCGGGAGGACAGGTTGATATTGCCGTTTTCCGCATCCACGCTTTTGAAGGTGAGGGTTCCCGCCGCCGTGCCCGCAGTGACCACCACGTCGCCCGCTCCGTCTGAATTGATGGTGACGTTGGCGCCATTGGCGTTGGTGTCCAAAACATCGATATACACGCCGCCGGAGCCGGTGTTGGATATATTAATGGTGTCGGCATTGATGTCAATGGGGCCATTGCCCGCGGCCTGGCCTACGCCGTCCACGGCATTAATCTGGGCGTTGCTGGCGATTATTTCCGCCGCGCCGTCCGCGGCAGCGGCCAGGACTGCGCCCGCCGTGCCGCCGGTTCCGGCGGTGATGTTCACTGTGCCGCCAACCGAACTCACATAGTCTAAATAGATATCACCCGCCGCACCGGTGGTTGTGAGGGTGATGGTCATGGCGCTGCCAGCAACAACACTGGTGGCGACCAGGTCATTCCCTGTGTTGGTGACCGTAATATCACCAGCGTCCGTGGACAAGTCCCTTAATGTAATGGTTTCGGTGGAACCGGTAATGACAATGTTACCGGAGAAATTGGTCTTGGCGTCTACGGTCAAACCGCCTGCTCCGGTAATGTCATCCAGGTAAATGCCTCCATTGGTGGTTTCCGCATCCACCGTGGTGACATTAATGCCTATTCCGGCGTTTGCTGCAGCACCGCCAATGGCCCCGCCCGCATCAAGACCGGCGTTAAGAACCAGATCTGTAGCCGAGATATCCAGCCCTGCGTCAGAATTAGTATCTGTGATATTTCCGCCGGCATTGACAAAAACGTCCCCTAACGTGGACAAATCCGTTGATCCGGCTGCCTGTGAAAAACTTACATTTCCATTGGTGAAAAGGGCCACGTTGGTGCCGGCAGTGGCTGTAAAACCTGTTGAAGATCCAACGATCATTCCGCCAACATTATTCATGTCGCCAATGACCAAGTATCCATTGGTCCCGTTAACGGTAATAAAGTCGGCAAGGTCTGAAGAAGTGGTGACAAAGTCCACACTGCCGCTGCCGTCAACATGCATGACTAAAGCCGTGTTAACAGGCGCAAGTGTAATGTTGCCGTTGGCGTCAAACCCTGTCGCGCCTACAGAATTATCGAAAGATATCAGAGTAGCAACAGAACCTGTGCCGGTACTCCCTTGCAGGTCTATGGTATCGGCCTTGATGGTCACACCACCGGAACCTGTTCCTGCGCCTGCCGTATTATGACCGGCAGTAATGGTGGCTTCCTTATTGACGGTGATTGTCTGCCCGATGACTGTGGTTGTCAAAACCACGTCGCCGCCCGCAGCCCCGGCTCCGCCAGCCGTAATATTTTGGGTAACGGTCATGCCGCCGGCTGTGGTGATATAAACGCCGCCGGACGTATTGGTGACCGCCGCAACACTGCCCACGGTCAGGGCATCGGTTTCCAGAATGACAATATCGCCGGTGGCGCTGTTGTCCGCGTCCAGGGTGGCCACGTTGGTATGTATGGCTACACCGGTGGCCCCTGTAGCGCCTATTCCCAAGGCGGCGGAAATAGTCAGCAAGCCGCCAATGATGGAGCCCGATGTCCGGGAAATGGCGCCGGTAATGGAGTCAAGGGTCACGTTACCGATAGTGTCCGCATCCACATCGCCATTAAGTACAATATTTCCGTTGGCGACGAGCGAGATTTCGGCGGTATTATTGGTGGTTTCCAATCCCTCAACGGTTACGTCGTTATCTTCACGGATGTAGATGGCGTTTTCGGAGGTGGCCATCAAAGAATTCACGTCCACGTTAAAGGGGCCGCTGCCGGTCGAGCCCGTACCCACGCCATTCTTTGCATTAACCGCCAGATAGTCCGCCTTTACGGCTATCCCATTCTGGGTGGTGTCGTACACCTGACCGCTCTTGGACGTAAGCGTCACATTCTTGGTGGTCTCCAGCATGGCGTTGCCTGTGCCCGGATTGGAAAACACGATATTGGCGGCGCTGCCTTGCGTAGCCAATATAATGTTGTCCGTGCCGATGTTCTGGTCAAAACCCGTATCATCCGCATAAATATGTCCGCTTTTTGCCGTGATGCTCACGGTCTGGGCGCCGGTCCCCGTGGTGCTGAGGGCGAAATCGTCCAGGCTGACCGCGGCGGAGAGCGCTTTTACGGCACCCGTGGCAAGAGCGCTTCCCTCTCCTGCGTCCCGCAGATAGATGTCGCCCGCGGAACCGTTGCCGGTGGTGGTGATGGTGACAGAATCTGCCCCGCCGGTAACATCAATATCCAGCGCTCCGTCCGCTCCGGAGGCGCCTACTTTTCCGGCCTGGATATCCAGCTTATTGGTCTTAAGGCGCGTACCGCTATTCCCGTCGTCCAGGACCGCGCCGGCGCCCACAGCAATCTTCACCGAGCCCGAAAGCTGGGTGAGTTCCAGGTCCCCAATCGTCGCTCCCGCGCCGTTTAAGTTCAGGGTCTTGGTGACGGTGTTGTCCACGTCCACCCCGTCCGCCAGAATACTGCCGCCGGCGGCCGTCATGTTCACGGTCCGGGACTGGAGGTGATCCACTTCTTCATCGGACAAACGCAGGTCACCCGCCACGCCTGCATCGCCCAGGCCAATGTTCGTGCCCGGAGTCCGGGTGTCGATGTTGATGGCCTTGGCCGCGCTAGTGGTGGTGAGATCGTTGGCCAAAGTGATTTCGTTCGCCGTAATGCTGATACTCCCGGACTGGGAGGTAATGGCTGCGGAGGTGGTAAAGTTATTGGTCGTAACATTAAAATCGTTGGTGATATTGGCGTTGGAGGTGGTTCCGGAGAAGTTCACCGTATTGGAATCGAGGATGGTGAAAGACTGGGCGGTCACGTCCCGTTTGATCAGAATACGCCCCGCATCGGCCACGGTGCCGGAAAGGGCTGTAATTTCAATCTCGTTATTAGCGGCCGTCAGGGTCCCGATTTCAGCCCAGCCGCCAGTGTCGCCCAGATATCCCCCGCCCAACAGGAAATAGATGCCTTCACCCGCAGCTGCGGAAGTGGACTCCACAATGGCATTCTCAAACATCTGGAAATTCCGGCCTGCCAGGAAGGTGATGCCGTGCTGCATGGTCAGGGTATCGTCCGTTGTCAGTAACGTGTCGATGTCCTTATCCAGCCCCGTTATCTTGATATCCCGGTCAGCCTGTACAGTCACACGGGCGCCTGCGCCCGCAGCTTCCAGATCGGACGGCAGCCAGGTATAGTTGGCCCCCCCCCCGCCTGTAGGCCCGGAAGCACCCGCGCCAGACTCAATAACTACATCCGTGGGATCCAGAAGCAGGGTGCCAACCTGGCCGTCCACGGTTAGAGCGGAAACCGTTCCGCCGCCAAAGCTCAGGTATTCCCCGCTCATTTCCACAAAGCCGCCGTCTTCGCCCGCGTCGTCGCCCTCAACCTTGATGACGCCCTGGTTCACCACCAGGCCTTCGTCGCCGCCCAAAAGCAGGATTTCGCCTTCCCGTTCCACAACGGTATTGGCTTCCACTACGCCCTGGTTGTTCACCACGGAATCCAGGATATTGCCTGCGGCCTGGGCTGTCATGAGAATACGGCCGCCGTTGGCGCGCACCTGTCCTGTGTTCAGGACGGCAGTGGTTAGAGCTTCGCCGTCAGGACCGGTGATCTGGGCCGCTTTTCCGTCACCCAGGGCGAAATTGACAAGCCCGTCCCCGTTGAAGTCCAACGTGGCCTGGGTTCCCGAGGCCAAAACCACCTGGCCCAGGTCCGCCTGGATCCTGCCATTGTTCACCACGGAAGCGCCGGCCAGCACCGCGTAGCCGCCTTCCTTCACCAGGATGGTTCCGTTGTTGATGACGTATCCGCCGTTCCCTTGCTGGTTCAGGGTGTAGTTGCCGGCAAAGAAATCGTCTTCCTCCATCACCAGGGAGGTGGCCATAAAGCCCGCCGTATTCACCACGGAATCCGCCCCCAGCAGCACGCCGCTGGCGTTCATGATCCACACCTGGCCATTGGCCACGAGGGAACCCAGGATGGAAGACGGGTCCTGCCCGATGACCCGTTGCACAAAGATGGCGTCGGAGTTGGGCTGGTTGTATTTGTGGAGTTCGTCCGCCGCGATGTTGTAGTTGTCCACGCGGTTATATACATTCTGGTCCGTCTGGTTATAGGTGGTGGTATTGCCGTTCACGTCCACAGTAAAACCCTGGCCTGCAAAGGCCATGGGCGCGGCGGACACCAGCACCAGGGTTCCCCCCAGGCTGATTCCCATGCGCCGGGCGCGCAACAGACTCCGGTCCAGGGACCGATATCCGGCGCCTCCGGCAGTGGCAAACCGTTCCTTCCTCATCCGGGCACGATTAATCTTTCTACTCAAGCTGGCCATTTCACAACCTCCTCGCCTCTATGCAGGAAAGCGGATATTTTATCGTATCTCGTTATTTTCTCTTAGTACTGGAGCGCTACCTGGACATACCAGATACCGTCTTCGTCCACGTCCTCGTCCTTGGGCTCATCCCCGCCAATCGACTTGGCCCAATCCAGCTTGAACCGCACATAGGGGGAATAGGTGAACCGCAAACCCGCGCCTGCTCCGCACAGGTCTGAATTGTCCTCGCTCATCTCCGAAGGATAGGGATTGTTGATGCTTGCCGCGCCATAGTCCATGAAACCGGCGATCTGCAGGGTCTCCCAAACCGTTTTCTCCGAACCGAACCAATGGAGGTTCCGGGTCCCGGGAATGGGTATCCGCAACTCGGTTGTGAGGTAATACCCCGTGTCTCCGGTGTACTCGCTCTGGTCGTAGCCCCGGACCGAACCGGCCCCGCCCAAGCTGATCTGCTCGGAGGAAGGCACCCGGTCGTGGGAATACTGGCCGTGGCCGTAAAGCATGAGCACCAATCCCCCGAAAGGAATCTGCTGCATACGCGACGCGTCCAGTTCCAATTTGGAATAGGTGGTCTCGGTGTCGAACCGGATGGTGTTGGCGTAGCCTTCTTCCATGC
This sequence comes from Desulfatibacillum sp., assembly GCA_016342355.1. Taxonomy (GTDB): domain Bacteria; phylum Desulfobacterota; class Desulfobacteria; order Desulfobacterales; family Desulfatibacillaceae; genus Desulfatibacillum. Next base: position 1,174 of record JAEINP010000089.1, on the reverse strand, counting down.
CTCCCAGGACCGTGGGGAAGTTCTGGTACCCGGTGAGGGAGATAAAGTTGGAACCGCCCCAGGTGTCCAGCCACTGGACCGAGGTGCCAAGGTGGGCGAAACGCAGATTGTCCTTGCCAATCATCTGGTCATGGATTTCGTTCTTCACGTTCTTGCCATCCAGACCGCCCTTGATGTTCCAGTTCAGGTACCGGCTCCGGATGATGGGATAGGAGAGGTAGACCCCGCCCTGATTCACGTGACCCGCGAAATTCAGGATCGTCAGTTCCTGGCCCAGCTCGTACTTGAGTTTTTCGTAATGGATACCGGCCCGGAGCCCCTTGGCCCCCAGGGCCAGGGAGTAGTCGGCGGCGCCGTAGAACAGGCCGTCAAACCCGTCGTTGCCGGTCACGCCCCGCACGGTGAGGAGATCCCCGTAGCCGGCCACGTTCCGGGCTTGGGCGTTCAGGCCGTAGCGCTCCGTGGACACGAACTCGGAACCGAAATTGTTGAAGTCGGCCCCGACGGAGAACATCCTTTCCTCAAACACGTCCAGGACGATGTCCGAGGTCCCGGGACGTTCGCCCGGCTTGAAGGTGGCTTTCACCTTCAGGCCCGGAATGTCCGTGAGAAGCAACAGGCCCCGCTCCACGTCTGCGGTGCGCACGGCCCCTTCTCCCCGGATCACCTTCAAGGTGTTGCGCAAAAGCTCCCGGCTGTAGCGTTTATTGCCGCGGATGATGATTTCACCCAGGCGGCCTTCCCGGACCTTGACCAGCACCTCCCCCTCTTTGATGCTTTGGGGAGGCACATAGGCGCGGGAAAGAAAATAGCCGTTTTCCTTGTAAAAACGGGTTACGGCGTCGGTGATGTCCTTGAGGGCGCTCACTTCCAGGGTCTGGCCCACATAAGAGGCCACCACTTCCTGGAGTTCCTGATCGTCAAACACCCGTTGTCCTTCAAAGCGAATCTTGGACAGCCGGAATGTGACACCTTCTCCACCCTTGAACGTGGCGCCAGCTTCTTCCTGGACGCTGATTTCAGGCAACTGGGACGGGGCGGGAACCTCCCGCTCCTTGAGCGATCTCTCCACCGCGCCGGGCATGCCTCCGTCCGGTACAATGGATTCTCCGGGCTCTTGTCCAGCCCAGGCTATCGTGGCAACTGCCAGCCACACTATAACCTGCCCCAAAAT
>JAEINP010000088.1 GCA_016342355.1 Desulfatibacillum sp. | reverse complement strand
TACTAACTAACATAAAATATTTAGTTATTTAAATGATATTATAGCTTCTGATTACTTTTTGCCGGACCATCAAAAATAATTGGAGAGAAAATCAGATAGCCCCAAAGGCTTTGCTCAGTTTGGTCTTGCAAATGTTTTCCTGCTCGTCCAGGATTTCCCGGAGTATGCGCAAACGGGTCATGGGATTCATGAGCACCGTCCTCAGGACCACCACGTCCCCACCCTGGTCCACGGAGCGGCGCAAGGTCGTCCGGGAAACAAAACTCTTTCCAGCCTCCCGCTGGTCCCGCTGAAGCACGATATTCAATGCGTTGAGCCGCTGATTAATGCGCAAGGCCTCCTGGGGATCGGCATTTTTAATTTTTTCCTGCAAGTGGGCGGGCACGTAACGGTAGGTAAGGATATTCAATTCGGGGCGGGTGATCAGTTCGAAACTAGGCCGGGCGTCAATTTCCTTGGCGAATTGCTTGGCCAGTCCAATGCCATGTTCAATGAGAATGCCGTAGCCCTTGGTACCCATAATCTTGAGGGCGCTGTCCAATATCAGGGAATTGGAAGCCCTGGATCCTGCCAGGGAACGGATGCCCAGGTCCACGGAGCCGGGCCTGGCGATATAGCTGGAATGGTAGGCGATGGCGTCCATGGCCCAGGGATTCTTGAAATAAACCATGCCGCAGGTCATGGGCATGTAAAACTGCTTGTGGCCGTCAATGGTCACCGAATCGGCCAGTTCTATGCCGTTCAGCAAATGCTTGTATTTTTCCGAAAACAAAGTGGGGCCGCCCCAGGCCGCATCCACATGGAAATGGATGTCATGTTCCGCGCACAATTCAGCGAGTTTGGGCAAGGGGTCTATGGAGCCGGTTTCCGTGGCCCCCGCAATGCCCACCATGGCCATGATGCGGGTTTTTGGGTCATTTTTGATCTCTTGGATGGTCTCCGCCATGGCGTCTATATTCACCCGGTTCTGGCTGTCTATGGGCAGGCCGATAATATTTCTGCTCCCCAATCCTAACAGGCCAGCGGCCTTCCGCAGGGAATAATGCCCCAACTGGGAGACCAGAACCACCATCCTCTCTATGCCCAGAGCCCGGTAGGCCGCGAACATGCCTTCCTGCTCCACTCCGCCAAAGGAGTCCTGGACGTGCAAAAGGCGATTCCGGGCCACCCAAAGGGCGGTCATGTTGGCCAGGGTGCCGTCTTCGGTAAAGCCGCCCAGGGAGGTGTCCACGCTTTGAATGTGGCGAGAGTAAAAATCATCGTCCCGGTGGTAGATCATCCGGTGTATCTTGGCTAAAAGCTGTTTTTCAACAATGGAAACGATCTTGGAGGTTTCCAGCTTGACCACATTCTGATTCAGGGCGGCCACAAAAGTGGCAAGGTGGACCATAAAAAATGGCATGGCTGAGGTCATGTGTCCCACAAAATAGGGGGAGGCCACGTTCACGGCATGGGGGGCGATGTCATCCACCAGCTCGGTAATGACTTCGGCTAGTTTCTTTTCCGGCTGTTCGCTGAGGAGGCTGTTCTGAAAGCGGGACGCCATTTCACGCAGGCTCCGCTGTTCCGTGATGCCCACATGGTCCCTTAAAAAATCCTGGAGCCCGAAAAAAATCTGCTCCATGTATTTCAGCAAGGTGGCTTTGGCCGAATCATCTTCACGCATGATGAAAATGCGTTTAAGGGTCTCGCGGTTGGCTACAAGTTCTTTACGCTTTGCCTCTGATGTCCGGTCCATAAACCTTTCCCTTGTCCTGATACTTCCAAAACCGGGGCTCATACAATTTGGCCTGCCCCTTTTCAGCAACAGATTATACTGTCACCGGGAAAACCCAGTACGCCATACCGGGAGATCCTTAAAGGCTATCGGTATACCCTTTGAAATAGTTAAATACAAGGTCTTTTCATAGACTGTTCACAGGTTAATCATCTGAACAGGGAGCTTTCACCCCTTGCCGGCATTTATTCTTTTTGAAACAAAAAAGGCCGAAGCAGGAAAAACATCCCCGCCCCGGCCTTTTGAATACTTTAAAAACCAATTCCCTGAAAAATCATAGGGCCTAATCTATCCCAAAAAATCCAGGATGATGCGTATAATCCGCCTCAACGGCTCGGCGGCGCCCCATAAAAGCTGATCCCCCACGGTAAAGGCCCCCAGGTATTCCGGCCCAATGTTCAGTTTATGCAGCCTGCCCACGGGAACCACCAGTCCGCCCGTGACCGCCGCCGGGCTCAGGTATTTCATGGAGTCCGCCTTGTTATTGGGAATCACCTTCATCCAGTCGTTGGCTTTGGCGATCATGTCCTCAATCTCATCCATGGGCACATTCTGGGTGAGTTTGATGGTCAGCGCCTGGCTGTGGCACCGCATGGCCCCAATGCGCACGCACAGGCCGTCAATGGGGATCTGTCTGGTTGTCCCCAGGATTTTGTTGGTTTCGGCAATGCCTTTCCATTCCTCCCGGCTCTGGCCGCCTGCCACCTCGGTGTCTATCCAGGGGATGACACTACCCGCCAGGGGCACTCCAAAGTTTTCGACAGGAAAACTCCCGGAATTCATGGTGTCCAAAACCCTTTTGTCCAGGTCCTGGATGGCCGAGGCGGGATTGTCCAGAAGGTCCTTGCTGGTGTTGGCGATGGAGGCCATCTGCCCAATCAGTTCCCGCATGTTCTTGGCGCCTGCGCCCGAGGCGGCCTGATAGGTCATGGAGGTCATCCATTCCACCAGGCCTTTTTCAAAAAGCCCGCCCAAGGCCATGAGCATGAGGCTGACCGTGCAGTTGCCGCCAATGTATTTTTTCACGCCTGCCGAAAGCGCCTTATCGATAACGGACCTGTTCACCGGGTCCAGGGTGATAACCGCGTCTGCGTCCATACGCATGGCCGAGGCTGCATCGATCCAGTATCCGCTCCAGCCTTTGTCCTTCAGCTTGGGATACATTTCCTTGGTGTACCCGCTCCCCTGGCAGGTGACGATAATGTCCATGGGAAGGAGTTTGTCAAGATCCATGGCGTCCTGGAGGACAGGCAAATCCAGTCCCACGTCCGGGGCCTTTTGTCCGGTCTGGGAAGTGGTGAAGAAAAGAGGCTCAATCCCGGTAGCCTTGAAATCGCCCTCCGCCCTCATGCGGTCCATTAAAACCGACCCAACCATTCCACGCCATCCAACAAAAGCCACTTTCGCCATGATTCTTTCCTTTCATTTAGGTATATGTGTAAGCCGCACGCGGCGTTAACCTTTTATGATAAAGAATTTTTTATTTTAGTCAAATTATTATCCGGCCTTGGAGCAAATTTGTTGTCCACATGCCCCATCTTGTGTGCTATGCACTTTCCAGCCAGCAGATAAAGGAAAGAAAAGCGGATAATTATGAAAAGCTCCCATCCTCATATCCTGGGCCTCAATCCTTGGATACACGACTTCGCCGCCTACGATGTTTGGGCGCGGCCCCTGGGCCTCTATTATCTCCTGGCCATTCTGCGCCAGGCAGGATATTCCGTATCTTACTACGATTGCCTGGGAAGACCCAACCCCACCCACCTCCGTAAAGAACGTTACGGGGCAGGCCCCTATCCCAAACAAGCCATCCCCATGCCCACAATGCTCTGGGACGTGAACAGGACCTTCTCCCGCTACGGCCTTGCCCCGGAAAGGGCGCTCCAGGACCTGAAGGCCATGACAAAGCCCGATCTGGTGCTGGTGACCTCCCTCATGGCCTACTGGTATCCCGGAGTTTTTGAAACCATCGCCCTGGCGAAGCAGGTATGGCCCGATGCGCCCGTTGTCCTGGGAGGCGCCTACGCCACCCTGTGGACTGAGCACGCCCAAAAACTTTCCGGCGCGGACGAAGTGGTCCCCGGACTGGCCGACACTACCGTGGCTGACCTGGCCAACCGCTACACCGGTTTGAACGCAAAAAATCCCGTGGAATCGCCCGCCCCGGACAATTTCCCCTATCCCGCCCTGGACCTGGAAGGTTCGCCCGTGTTCGCGCCCATACTCACCTCCCGGGGATGTCCTTACAGATGCCAATATTGCGCCTCGGGCTATTTGAACCCGGACTTTTTACGCAGGAGTCCGGATCGCATTTTTGACGAAATGCTCCATTGGCATAAAAAATTCGGAATCCGGGATTTTGTTTTCTATGATGACGCCATGCTGGTGCAACCTGAAACCTACATCCTGCCCCTGCTGGATAAAGTCATGAGTCAGGGCCTGGAGTGGCGATTCCACACCCCCAATGCCGTGCATATCCGCCACCTGACCCCTCGGGTGACAAAAGCCCTGTTTGAAGCAGGATTCAAAACCATCCGCCTGGGTCTGGAAACCGCTGTTTTTTCGGAAAGAAAAGGCATGGACGCCAAACTCACCAAACAGGAATTTCAGGAAGGCGCCAGACATTTGCGGGAGGCGGGTTTTGACAATAAGGCCGTAGGGGCCTATCTGTTGGTGGGCCTGCCCAATCAGGATTATAACGCAGTGCGGGAGTCCATCCAAATCGTCAAGGAATCAGGCATCCGGCCCGTGCTCACCCATTATACGCCCATCCCCCATACGGCATTATGGGAAGAAGCCAGGGCCTCGTCCCGATACGATTTGGAGGCGGACCCCCTGTTCACCAACCGGGCTGTTTTTCCCTGTCAAAAGGAACCCTTTTCGTGGAAACATCTCTCAGACCTAAAAAAATTGTGCCTGAGTTGAAACCTTTTTATGCAATGAGGGGGAATTCATCATTATTGTCCGGCAGTAGCAACTATCATTCGTCTGCCATCTTCAAATAGGATATCAGGAGGCAGAAAGATCGCGTAAAAAATCGCGCTGGCTCCGTATTCGTCTACAGTACGACCAAAATATTTGGCGGCTGTTTCTGACGAAATAAGATTATTCGTATTTGCTTGAAATATAAAAAGGTTCTTCGCCTTAAAGTGTGGAACGCTGGAACGCGCCTCGTATTTTCATGAAAAAATAGCTCAAATCCCGAAACCCAAATACTACTCCTTTGATCACATTGATTTTGTTATTAATTCCTTCCAGGGTGCCAGTATGGATCGGGTATTGGCAATGGCCCAGGATTCCGTCCAGCCGTTCCTTCAAGGATCGGGCGAATTTTTTCGTTAGCATTTTGTTGCTTGTCCTGGGGCTATGTGATATGGCGTGATTCTTATGGATGAGTACTCACTAAGCGGTAATGCTTGTGATTAGTTCCAGCAAAAATGCAGTATGATTTTGGGAGGAGTTGATGTCTTTTTTTAGCGAAATATGGTCAATTTTGGCAAAAAGTCAGCCCAAAAATTCTTCAACAATATGAAGCAAGATCGCAATAAAATAAGCAGGTTAGTCACACAAGCCCGGGTGGCGGAATAGGTAGACGCAAGGGACTTAAAAGCCTTTTCGGTACGCATTGATTCCAGTAGGTTACAAGAATAGGTCTAGAAAAAGTCTAGATTTTTGACCTCAATTATTTCTTCTCAGGCGGGTCCGGCAAGGGTCCGTAACTCAAACTTTCCGAAGCCTCTTTCAATCTTTCCGGTGACAACTTGGCATAGATCTGGGTGGACGCCATGGACCGGTGCCTCATAAGCTCCTGGATGGTTTTCATGTCCGTTCCGTTCATGGCGTGATGGCTGGCAAAGGTATGCCTCAGGTCGTGAAACCTGGTGGAATAAGGCAAACCCGACTTGATGATGTAAATCTTGAAAAGCTGTGATACCCAGGTCTGGGTCCGAAACCTGAATACCTTGTTCCCTCCCCGGCCCTTGCATCGTTCCAGGATCTCTCTCATGACCCTGTTTATGGGAATACGATCCTCATCCTTGTTCTTTTGCTCGGACGAAATCCGGATGAATCCCTCCGGGCAATCTATGTCCGCCCATTGTAGCCGGATGATCTCCCCGGACCTGAGGCCCGTGTATCCGGAAAACAGCACCAGGTCAAAAAACTCCGGGTCAGTGATCGTTTTTAGCAATTGGCCAAGCTGTTCCACGGTCAGGAATCTCACGGACTTCTTTTCCTCAATCAGGCGAACCCGGATTTTTTTCGGGATGTATTCCCATCCATAGGCCTTGTTGATAGCCCTGCGGATATGCCGAAGATGCTTGTTGATGGTCGGGGTGCTTAGGGCGGCGCCGGGATATCTCCCCGGCTGCCGGGCCAGGTCGGCTTTCAACTTGTCAATATGCCGCTCCGTGATGTGCGCCATGGGGATGTCTCCCCAACAGGATTTTGCCTTATTGATGGAATCTGAATACAACCTGGCTGTGGATGATCTGACCTGGGCTTCCATGAGAGAGAGGAATTCCTCCGCGAACTCAAAAAGGCTCACGTTCAGGCCTGGCGTCCACTCCAGGGGTTTGACTTTCCCGTCCCGCAGTTCGCGTTCGAAATCCCTGAAACGGGCCTTGGCTATACGCGGGTCCCGGGTTCCCAGGGACTTCCTCCGGACCTTCCCGTTTTCCATCCAGTTGGCGAAGTAAAGCCCGTCATTGGGGCGTTTATATAATGTAGCCATAGGTATCCCTTATGTGTCCGGCAAATGCGCGGGCGCCAAAGCGGCCCGAGTCCCGGCAATAGTTCAAAAATGCTTTCCGGGAAACTTCAAAGAAGGTTTTATGTGGATCGCTTTTTCCAAACCTTGTTTTCTTCCAGCCAGGAATCCACGGATTCCCGATCAATAAGCCATTTGCCCGTGGTTCTGTGGGCATAGACATAACCTTCATTGATCCACATCCTAATGGTCTTCTTTGACTTCAGGGACACATAGGCCATGGTTTCGGCAACGGTCATCCACCTTTTAGGCGCGGAGGCCGCCCTGGTTTCCGCCAGGATTCGGGCGGCCACCATGTCCGCAAGTCTTTCAAGATCTGTATGGTTCATGACGTCTACCCCGTTTGCTCCAGAATTTCAGCCGGGATCCTCCCGGCCAGGTCAACGCCCGAATCCAGGAAAACCCGGATCAGTTCGCCTTTCTTGCATGTATCAAAACGCCCGCGTTTCTTGCCCAGAGTTTCAAAAAGAAAATCCTGGGCCTGCTTCTCCTGGAGGATCCCCAGCTCCTCTCCCAGGTCCAGGATCTCCGCCTTGGTTTTCCGCTCCAGGTATTCCTTGTGGATCCGCCATTCCGTGGCCACGTCCACGCCCAGGTAAGACGCCACATGTTCCCGGGCGCTCATTGTGTCCCCTTGCAGGGCCACCACGGTGGAGACGTTCCGGATCCTCAACCTGGCGTCCCGGTCCGAAAGCGCGGTGATGCTCTCGAACAACTCCTTGTCGTTGATCTCCAGGTACGCCCAGGGCTCCCCCGGATGCTTCACCTTGCCCACGCTGTACGACTCCCCGTACCAGATCAGGGCCGCCTTATTGGACTTGAGCAGGGCGAACAGGGCCAGGTGCAGGGCCTTGTCCGCGTCCGGGTCCACGTCCCGAATGCGGAGCGGGATCTGCTCCTGGAAGAACCGCTCCCGGAATTCCGGCCCGTGGTTTCTTTGCCTGGCGGATTCCACCTTTTTTCTGGTGGACGAAGTCAACGCCCGAAAACAGGATTCCTCTCCCAGGCAGGCCCTTTCATGCTGGATGTCTCCTCGGACGGAAATGAGGGTCACGAATTTTTCACAGCCCAGGCACTCGTCCGGGATGGCCATGTTTCCGTAGAAAGAGGAATAATCATTCCAGTTCAGCACGTCATAGATGGCCGGGCCTTGGGTGATGAGTTTCATCTTCTTGCGGTAGCCTTTCCAGTTTTCCCGGAGCCAGGCCAGCAAATGTTCCTTGTAGCAGGCCGGTTTCAGACACAGGGTCTTGTCCGATTCCGTGTCAAAGAGCTGCTTCTGGGTGTCGGAATTGAACATGCACAGACTGCAACCGGTCTGGGCCAGATCGAACGGCGCCTTTTTGAGGGGAACGGCATGGTCATCAATGATGCTTCTCAGTCTTTTTACGGAAACGGAGTTCCCCAGGAAACGCTCGAAAAGATCCAGGGCCGCCTCCTGGTCCGGAAGCCGGAGCAATTGCTCAAGGTGGCCGAACCGGAGAACATCCCCGTCCCAGGCTTCCAGGATTTCCCCGGGCAGATCCAAAACCCGCAACCGGCGCCGGATGTATCCCGGGCTGATGCCGGTCCTGCCTGCCAGATCCTCCAGGGCCTCCGGCCCTTTGCGGTCCAGGTAGGCCTGGAATCCCCGGGCCTCTTCCAGTTCGTTCAGATCCTGGCGGGCCAGGTTCTCTATGACCATGGCGTCCCAGGCCTGATCATCGGTCATGGGCCGGACCATGGCCGGGATGGTGTGGCTGGCAAGGCCTCCGTTTCCGTTGGCGATAATGCAGGAAGCCCGGAACCTGCGCTCTCCGGCCACGATTTCAAAGGCCTGGGCCTGGGTGCTGGCCGTAAGGATCTTCTTGCCTCGGGCCTTTTTGGCGGGGGCCGCGTCCAGGGGCCTCACCAGGATGGGCTCCAACACGCCCACGGACCGGATCGATTCCACCAGTTCGTCCATGCCTTTGCCAGCAAAGGACTTGCGCGGGTTCTCGGGGCTCGGGGTAATCTGATCCAGGGGGATCTCCCGGAATGTCTGTTTTTCTTCCATGGCTTATTCCTCCTTCAATATTCAAAAAAATTCACCACTCAAACCGGATGCCTATGGCCGCGTTGTCGGCCGTGGCCACCACCACGGCGAAGGTGGTCCCGATCTGCCATAGCTCCCGATAGTCCGAGGGCAGCAAGTGCGATACGGTCAGGTGGATCGCGGCCCATGATGCAAAGTAAATGTCCACGTTGGACTTGTCCGGGCTTTGCCCCAGGATTCCGAAACAACCTGTTTCGCGGTATTTGTCGGGGTGCTCCGCAATATCCCTGGTCTGCAGCCAGTCCGCTCCGATGGCCGTGAGGGCCGCGGCTTCCAGTACGATCTGCCTTTGCGTCCATGCATCGGCCGCCCGCGCCTGCGGCCCGTCCCAAAGGCAGCAAGCAATGATTGCCATAGCGAGTATTACAAAGCGTTTCACGGCTTGTTCCTCCTTTTACCGTTTCATGGGCATGACCAGGGCCAGGTATCCCGGGTCCTTTGCGCCGGTGAACATTAGGGGCGATGCCGCGTCCCTGGCCCGGATCTCCACATTTTCCGATGTCATGACCGCCAAAGCCCGGGCCAGCCGATGGGGATTCCAGCATCCTGAAAACGGGGTCCCGTCAAACTGGGACTCCAGGTGATCCAGGGTTTCCATGGATGATCCGATCTCCGGGTTGTCCACGGTGATGGTGATTTTGCCGCTCTCCACTTCCAGGGTGGCGGCCTGATACTTGTCCGAGGTGAGGATGGCCACCCTTTTCAACGCGGCCAACAGCTCTCCCCGGCTGATGGCAAGGCCCGTGTCCAGGTCCGGGATGATCCGGGCCGTGTCCGGATACTCTCCCTGGACAAGGCGGCTGATCAGCCTTTCGTTTTGCGATTCCGCCACGATGTGGGAGCCGGTCACGCCCAGGGCCACGTCTCCGGGAGCGTTCTTGGCGAACTCCATGAGCTTGGCCGCGCCCGTCTTGTGCAGGATGATTCCCTTTTCCGGCAGCCGGGCGTCCTGGATGGGAAAGCATCCCCGGGCGAGCTGGCAGCCGTCCGTGGCGGTGATGACCAGGTGGTCCTCTGTGTTGGCCAGATGAACGCCCACCATGTGGGGCCTGCTTTCCGATTCGGGAACCTTCCGGGAAAGCATGGTCTGCCTAAGCAGGGTTTCCAGGGTGACAGCCGGGACCGTAAACCAGTCCGCCTTGTCCGGCTCCGGGATCTCGGGAAAATCCTCCGGGTCCATGCCCGCAAGGCTGGTGCGGGTGCGCTCCCCCGTGATGCTCAGAAACCGCGCTTCCACGGACAGCCGGAAGTCTTCCTCGGGCCAGTCCATAATCACGGCCTTGAGCTGTTGGGCGGGCGGTAGCACGGCGCCGGGCTCCCGGATGTTCTCCAGGGTCAGGATGGCCACGTACCCGGTATCCAGGTCCGTTGCCTGGATGGTCAGGGACTGGTTTCCGGCCTCCATGCGAATGCCGGAAAGCGCCGGAAAGTTTTTGTCCTTGGCGGCAACGTATTCCGCGGCCAGCACGGCCCGTAACAGGGTCTGTTTGGGGATGGTCAACTGCATGGCGCGTCCTTTCCCTTGGGGGTGATTGTGTCAGGGCCGGGATCGCGGAGCCCTAGGGGATTCGATGCGAGGCGTTCCCGGCCATTTAAAAGGTCGTGAGCCATGCGCCGGGCCAGATTTAAAAAATCCTCCCTGGCCTGAGTATCCAGGGAGTTGGCCATGGCCTGGATCATATAAAGATGAATGCGGGATCTGCTTTGGAAATCCGGGATGCCGGATAAAACTTGGGAATACGCCCGAATAAACCGGGCGGCGGTTTTTATCCTGGTTTGCTTAAGACGGGGTTTTCTGGCGAATATTCGGAGTCCGGCCAAAGAATTTTTTCTCAGGAAAGAGTTTGGCCGATGCTGCCCGGAGGTATTCCGGGCCTTGCGATCCCGGACATTGAAAAAAAATTTCCCGGCTCCAAAAACAAAACCCGAGCCTGGGATGGAGATCCCGGGCTCGGGTTGGGATAATTTTAGAAAAATGTTTTTTGGTTCGCCCATCCTGAATGTCTCCAGGATGGGCCGGAACGCTTTAAACTGCCTGGCTGACAGACGCTACGAAATCCGTTTTCTTTCTGTCAAGCGGTTTTTAGTAAGGTAGGAAGGAGCCCGCTCCACTATTTTCTTGAAAAGCAATGTTAACTGATGATACCAAAAAGATACAAAATGCCCGCTACATATTGAAGCGAAGACCATTCTTTCTTGGAACGGTCTATGCCCAAATTTTTCTACCTACTAAACTGGTATGATTATGACAAAATTTCCTCAAATTAAAATTTTCTGGAGAGTACTGGTCGCTCTGACATTACTTGTTTCCGGCCTCCTGTTTGATCCTGCTTCAGCCCATTCACGTTTACCCCCACTACCTTACACAGAAAACTGGTATGCCCTGAAAGCTGCCGAGGATCTTGTAGAAGCCATAGAAGCTAATGAAAATATTATTAGCAACCTTCGGTGTCTGTCAAGTACGGTGGACCCCGTGGCTTGGACAGGTCCGGGGCAGGTTTAAGCTATGAGTCTCCGTTAAAAGGGAGTGTTTC
>JAEINP010000018.1 GCA_016342355.1 Desulfatibacillum sp. | reverse complement strand
ATCAATACTGCTCTCAATTCCCATTTCATCGATATCAATGGCCATGGTATTGAATCCGATGATTATCAACAGTTTTTAAGAGCCCGAGCTGAGAAAATATTCACTCATCTCAAATCTCGCATTGAACTTACACGCACCGAACCTGCAAATGAGGAAATTGAGGAACTGATATTTGGCGGGGAAAGTGAATTTGTGGAATTCAAATCCACGCTACGTTATGATCTGCATCAGAAAAAAGTGAATAAAACATTGGAGTATGTGATTGCAAAAACCATTTCAGCTTTTCTGAATAGTAACGGAGGTAATCTTTTCATAGGCATTGATGACAATCAAAATGCTTTGGGGCTTAGTGATGATATAGGCACTCTAAAAAAGCAGGACATCGATGGATTTGAACTGCAAGTGGTTGAAATTATAAAAAAATATATTGGAAAAGAATTCAGTTCCCATATAAAAATTAACTTCCCTGAATATGACGGGAAAAAGATTTGCCGTATTTCGGTATCCGAAAGTAGTCGGCCTATTTTTGTCAGATTTGAAGGCAAAGAAGATTTTTTTATTCGCTCCGGTTGCTCTTCTCAGCCATTAAACCGTGAAGAACAAAGTGTTTATGAAAAAGAGCATTGGAGCTAAGAAAAGAATACATAGTAATTGCATCCGCCCGGTGCCATGAATTTAGGCCATTGGGTGAAAAAGGGGTTTATCTATTCGGCTTGGGAGGCTATACTCCCGGTAAATCAAAAAATTCCTTGAAAATTACAAAATTGTACGATATATTCCAATCAGTCGGCAATTTTGTCAAAAAACGCCGGAGCCCCAAGGCCCCGGCGTTTGATTCTCAAGCCCCCGGAAACATCCCGGATTTAACTACCATAGGTGATCATGAACCAAGAACTGGCCTGCCTCCACGACATCGCCATCGCCCTGTCCGAGTCCGATCTCCGGCCCTCCTTATATAAAGCCCTGGAAATCCTGTCCAATTCCTTGAAAATGGACCGGGGCGCCATCACCATACTCAACCCGGTGCAGCATGAAATCCGGATCGAGGCAGCCCACGGCATGTCTGCGGGCGCCATCCAAAAAGGACGGTACAAACCCGGAGAAGGCATTACAGGGCGGGTCATCCAGAGCGGCAAGCCCACCATTGTGCCCAAGACCAGCCAGGAACCCCTGTTCCTGGATAAAACCGGCCACAGGAAATCCGAGGAAGTCGAATATTCCTTTTTATGCGTTCCCATCGCCAAGGGAAAGCAGGTGGTGGGCTGCCTGTGGGTGGACCGCCCCTATGATCCAGCCTATGACCTGGACGGCGCCCTCCAGGTCCTGACCATCATCGGGGCCATGGTGGCCCAGCGGGTGGCCAGCCTGGAAACCCTCCAGTGGGAAAAGGAAGCCCACAAGGAGGAGAGTAGGCGGCTGCGCCAGGAACTGGGCCAGCGGTACAGCATCACCAACCTGATTGGCAACAGCAATAAGATGCGGGAGGTCTTCCAGATGATCTCCCAGGTGTGCAAGAGCAACGCCACGGTGCTTATCCGCGGAGAGTCGGGCACAGGCAAGGAACTGGCCGCCACGGCCATTCACTATAACAGCTCCCGGTCCGACAAGCCCTTTGTAAAGGTCAATTGCGCGGCCCTGCCTTCCAATCTCATTGAAAGCGAATTGTTCGGCCATGAAAAAGGCGCCTTTACCGGCGCCATCCGCCAGAAGCCCGGCAAGTTTGAACTGGCGAATAAGGGAACCATCTTCCTGGATGAAATCGGATCCATCAACCTGGATGTCCAGTCCAACCTTTTACGGGTGCTCCAGGAAAAGGAGTATGAAAGGGTGGGCGGCATCAAGACCCTCAAAGCCGACGTGCGGGTGGTCGCAGCCACCAACCGAAACCTGGAAAGAGCGGTGGAGGACGGCAGTTTTCGTGAGGATTTGTACTACAGGCTCAATGTGTTTCCCATCTACATGCCGCCCTTGCGTCAGCGCAAGACCGACATCCTGCTTTTGACCGAATTCTTTGTGGAAAAATACGCCAAGGAAAACGCCAAGGAAATCCGGCGGCTTTCCAGCCCTGCCATAGACATGCTCATGCAGTACCACTGGCCCGGCAATGTGCGGGAATTGGAAAACTGCATCGAACGGGCCGTGTTATTGTGCGACTCCGGGGTGATCCATGCCTTTCACCTGCCCCCGACCCTTCAGACAGCCGAGGAATCGGATACCTGGCCGGGGCGCGGCCTGGACGAGGCCGTGGAAGCCCTGGAACGTGAAATGATCATCGACGCCCTGAAAAGCACCCGGGGCAATACGGGCAAGGCTGCGGAGATTCTAAAATCCACACCGCGCATCATTGGCTATAAGGCCCATAAGTACGAACTCCATTACAAGGATTTCCGGTAGCAGGAAACCCCAAGGAACCTTTCCGGGAAGCCCTGCTTCCCGGTTGGCAGGGTATGTTGCATGAGTTCCCAAACCACCAGTAAAAAATTCAGGCGCCGGTCACCCCACTTGTCGGGACGTTCGGCGGTCACCCGTGAAACGGTCAAGCCGTTCCGGCTGGTTCAGAACTTCACTTCCATAAGTCTGGTGGTTATTTTTGCGGCGACCCTGGTCCTTTCCATGGTCCTGACCCAAAACGCCCGAACCGTGCTCATGCACAGGAACGAGGAATACGCCATCCTTTTGGCCAACAACCTCAACCACCAGGTGTTCCAGCAGTTTGTCATTCCTACCGTGCAGAAATACCGCAGGATTCAGCTTTCCAACGAGGTGCAGTTCAGCAACCTGGACAGCGTGGTGCGTCATACCCTCCATGGCTTTAATGTGGACATGGTCAATATTTATAACGAGGAAAGTCAGATAGTTTATAGCTTTGACCCGGACCTGGTGGGAAAAAAGGTCCAGGGGGGCAGGGAATACGTCAATGCCCTGGAAGGGGTTTCCGGCTCCAAACTCATGCAAAGCGGTTCCGCATGGGGTATCTGGATGGGGAGGCCCGAGCGAAGCACCCTCAAAACCTACACCCCGTTTTTCGCCGAAAAACCCGGGTCGGAAAAAATCGACCACGTCCTGGGCGTCTTTGAAGTGGGCATAGACCTGTCCAATGACTACCGGACCATATTCAATTTTTTACTCATGGTGGTGGGAGTCTCGGCCAGCGTCATGCTCATGCTTTTCCTGATCCTGCGTTTTTACGTGGGACGGGGTGAGGCGTTCCTGCTCCAACGGGCCGAAGAAAGGCTGAAACTGGAAGAACAGTTGAGCCATGCCGAACGGCTGGCGTCTCTGGGCGAAATGGCCGCCGGGGTGTCCCACGAAATCCGCAACCCCCTGGGGATCATACGCAGCTCGGCTGAGCTTCTGGGAAAGCGTGCCGGCGGACCCAATAACCAGTTGCTGGACGTCATCATCGAGGAATCCACCCGTCTCAACGACATCATTACGGATTTCCTCAATTTCGCCCGGCCTTCCGAACCCCGGTTTCAGGAATGCAGCATTACCAGCCTCCTGGATAAAAATCTGGCCTTTTTGGCGCCCAGGCTCAACCAGGACGGATACCTGGTGGAACGGGACACCCCTCCCAACCTGCCCCCCATATGGGCCGATCCCAACCTCCTGTACCAGTCCATCCTGAACATTCTCATCAACGCCATGCAGGCCATGCCAGGGGGCGGAACCATATTCATCAAGGCATGGGCCGAAACCGATTCCCTTATCGTGGCCTTTACGGACCAAGGAAGCGGCATCACAGAAGAAGCCATGAAAAAAATCTGGAATCCCTTTTTTACCACCAAGGAAAGGGGAACCGGCCTGGGCCTGTGCGTGGTGCGCAATATCATCGAGGCCCACGGCGGTAGCGTATCCATGGAAAACTCGGAAGACAAGGGAGCCTGCATCCGGGTGGCGCTCCCCATAGGGACACATGATGGAAACCATACTGATAGTTGACGACGAAAAAAATTACCCCCCGCTCCTGGCCGCCGTCCTGGGGGACGAAGGATACGAAACCCTTACGGCAAACAGCGGACCCGACGCCATTAAAATTTTGGAACGGTCCGACGTGGACATGGTCCTCACCGACATGAAAATGCCCGGCATGGACGGCATGGAACTCATGAGCCGAATCAAAACCCGGGACCCGGACCTTCCCGTGATCATGATGACCGCCTATGGCACCGTGGACATGGGCATGTTCGCCATGGAAAAAGGCGCCTATTCCTACATCTGGAAACCCTTCCAGAACGAGCAACTCATCCTTTTCGTTAAACAAGCCCTGGCCATGTACCGGGTGGTCCAGGAAAACCGGATCCTTAAGGACCAGCTGGGCACACGTTATTCCTTCGGGAACATCATTGGTAAAAGCCAGGTCATGGGCGCAATCTTCGACACCATTGCAAAGGTCGCCCCCACCAACGCCACCGTCCTCATCCAGGGCGAATCCGGCACAGGCAAGGAAATGGTGGCCAAATCCATCCATTTCAACTCCCACCGCAAAGACGAACCCTGGGTGGCTGTCAACTGCTCGGCCCTGGCGGAGTCCATTCTGGAAAGCGAACTTTTCGGACACGAAAAAGGCGCCTTCACCGGCGCGGCAGCCATGAAAAAAGGCCGCTTTGAACTGGCCGACGGCGGCACCCTGTTCCTGGATGAAATCGGCGAAATCTCCTCCTCTCTCCAGGTCAAACTCCTCCGTGTTCTCCAGGAAAAAAACTTTGAACGCGTGGGCGGGGTCAAATCCATCAATGTGGATATCCGCCTCATCGCAGCAACCAACCGGGACCTTAAAAAGGAAGTGGACCGGGGCGCGTTCCGGGAAGATCTGTTCTACCGTCTCAACGTCCTCCCCATCCAGCTTCCGCCCCTCAGAGACCGGCAAAAGGATATTCCCCTGCTGGTGGACCACTTTTTGCATAAGTACTCCTCCATTCCAGGGGGAGCCTCCCAGGTGACAGGGGTGCACCCCAATGTCCAAAGATTGTTCCAGGAATACGCCTGGCCCGGTAATGTGCGGGAACTGGAAAACGTCATCGAACGGGCTATCATCCTGTGCAATACCCAAATCATCAACGTGGACGACCTGCCCAGGGAACTAACCCACAGCGTCTCCAATACCCTGCACATGGAAGGCATTCCCGTGGACGCCAACCTCTACGACACCCTTACCATGGTGGAACAGGCCATGATCAAACGGGCCATGGCCATGTCGGACAATGTCCAGTCCCATGCGGCCCAGATCCTGGGAATCGGCAAAAGCGGCCTGAACCAGAAGATCAAGAAGTTCGGCCTGGACTTTGGTTTAAAAAGTTGAATATTGATTTTGATTATAATTTTAGGTTGTTAACCGGTAAAACGCGTTCGGTTAAAAAAAAGTTCAAAATTTTGAACATTTGCCTTTTAAAGATAAGGCCTTTAAAAACAGATAGTTGAATGTTTTGGCCCGTTTGGGGTTCACAAACACGAACTTTCAAGGCCAAACAGGCGGTGTTTCAGAGGGGGAGGACAGGGATTTCATCCCCTGTTTCTATTAGCAATCAAAAATATATATGTTGTAATTTAAGGTGATTATGTTTTTATTTGCAATGAAAGGGGAGAAGAAAAACTGTTTGGCAAGCTCTTTGCAAACTTATCAAGGCAAACGGACATAAACATCCGTTTTCCTCCTTTTTCCTCTTTAAAAAGGCCGACCGCATAAAATGCGGTCGGCCTTTTTAATTGGGAATCTTGTAAAGAGGAATCAGTCCGCTGAAGCGGCCAGTTTTTCCTTGGCCAACTGGGCGTAAGCGGAATCCGGAAAATCAGCCACAAACTTTTCGTAAGCCTGGATGCTCTTCTGGGCGTCCCCCGTGGTTTCATAAATCCGGGCCAGGGCCAGGGAGGCGTCTTCCTTGCCCAATCCCATCTTCATGTCCAGGACCTGGGTGAAGGTCTTTTCGGCATTGTCGTAATCCGCCTTTTGCTCGTAAGCATAACCCAGCCCCAAAAGCACCCGGCTCTTTTCCAAGGGGTCGGTGCTCAGGGCCTTGAGGGCTTTTTCCCACCACTCAATAGCTCCGTCATAGTCGCCGGAATCAAAAGCGGTCTGCCCGGCCATGGCATTGGCCAGACGGCCTGCATCGGTGCGGGGGTATTCCTGGGCCAGGTTTTTGAATTCCTGGGCGGTGGCCAGGGCCGCCTCCTTGGCGTCGGACTGGTTCAGCAGGGTGGCGTACTTGGCCTGGGTGCTTGAAAACAGGGAAGACGCCTTGTTTTCGGCCCGGTTGGCGAAAAAGGACCAACCTGCAAGGATGACGATGACCAGACAGCCGATGACGCCAGCCGTGTACAGTTGTTTTTCGTTCTCCCGGCACCAGCGCACCACCTTGCCGGTCATGGTGATGAATTCATCGGGCTCGTTCAACAAATCCTTGCGTGAAATCCGTTTTGTGTTTGCCATTCTTTCCATCCGCCTTCAAAGAGATTGGTTTAAAGTGGTTCACTGGGTGACTGGGCTACTGGGTGACTGGTCGGACCAGTGATTCGGTTTGCTTTACGATTTTCATCAATCCAAAAGAGCTCGGATACGCCGCCACCCCTCCTCCGGGATGCCCGCGCCCATAACCTGGCAGACCTCGTGTCCGCAGGCGGAGCCTAAGCGGCCGCTTTTTTCCATGGAAAAGTCGTTCACCAAGCCATAGAGGAAGCCCGAGGCCCACAGATCGCCCGCGCCGGTTGTGTCGCGCACGGCGCCGCCGGTTTGGGGCTGGACCCGGGTCATTTGGCCCTGGTTTAGGATGTAGCTGCCTCGTTCCCCCACCTTGAGGACGCCGATTTCCGATTTTTCAGCCAGTTTTCTCAGGGCTGCTTCTTCGTTGTCCAAGCCTGTATATGCCTTGGCTTCATCCTCGTTTGCAATGAGAATGTCAACGTATTTTTCCACCAGGTCTTCCAGGAAGTCCCGGGCGTGTTCCACCACGGTGAAGGCGGCCAGGTCCAGGCATACTTTGGCGCCGGATTTTTTGGCGTTGACCAGGGCGGTTGTGATGAGGTCGCGGTTGAAGAGCAGGTAGCCTTCCACCAGGACCACGGAGGCGTCTTCAAAGACATCGGCCCCCACTTCCAGGGGGTCCAGGCTGCTGGAGGCGCCCAGGAAGGTGAGCATGGACCGTTGGGCGTCGGGGGTGACGATGGACAAGACCCGTCCGGTGGGTTCACCGGACCGGATGACCGAGGGCTGCACATTGTATTTTTCCAGGCCCTGTATAAACTGGTTGCCCAGGTGATCGTTCCCGGCCTTGCCCACAAAGCGTCCTGCCCCGCCCAGGCTGGCCACGCCAACCACGGTATTGCAGGCGGATCCTCCGGGCACGACTTGGGGAGGGGTTGCAAAGGAGGGTAACAGGCTGTCGATGTGGTTGCCGTCCACATAGACCATGCCGCCCAGAACGCCTCCCGCCTTTTCCACAAAGGCATGTTCTTCATGCCCCAGAATATCCATAAGCGCCGAGCCGACGCCCACAATCACGCCGGCGCCGTTTTTTTTGGCGAAATCCATCTTGTTTTTTATTCCTCTCTACCAGACTAAAGAAGCGTGAAGCCAGCCCACGAGTCCGCTCACATGTTCCACCTTGATCCATCGGCCTTTGTTGGCAAGGACTTTAAAAGGAACCCCCGCCTCCACAATGGCGACTTTTTTGCTGTCGGTGCTGGGACCGGAACGTACGTTGCATTTATCCTTGTTGGTGACAACGGACTTGGTGTCATCCAGGAGATTTTTATGGAGCCAGCCGGCCTGGCCGTCCACGTCGGTGAAGCGGCACCAGTCGTTCACGCAATCCTGGACCAGGACCGGATAGTATAGCTGGACCTGCCAGATGATATCGTAATTGGTGCCGGGGCCGGACCGGATATTGGCCTTGTCCACGGCTACGGACATTCTTTTGGCATGGGCCATGCCCGGCAGAACCAGGGCCATAACCATGATTAGTATCAAACAGAGTTTTTTTGTCATTTTTTAAGCACCACCACGTCGCATACCCCGGCCAGGGCGGACTTGAAATTTTCCGCGTCCTCCGAGGTTCCCACTATTCCCCCGTAATGCATGGGGATGGCTATTTCAGGCATGATTTTCTTTACCGCTTCCACCGCTTCCTCCCAAGTCATAACATAGGTGCCGGAAACCGGCAACAGGGCGATGTCCACGTCCAGGCCTTCCATTTCAGGGATGAGGTCCGTATCGCCCGCGTGGTAGATTTTCACGTTGTTCACGTTGTTCACGGTGACTACAAAGCCTATCCAGGCGTTGTCTTTGGGATGGAAATTCTTGTTGGTGTTGTAAGCGGGTACGGCCGTGACGGTGATATCGTCCAGGGTTACCGTA
Source organism: Desulfatibacillum sp. (assembly GCA_016342355.1). Taxonomy (GTDB): domain Bacteria; phylum Desulfobacterota; class Desulfobacteria; order Desulfobacterales; family Desulfatibacillaceae; genus Desulfatibacillum. Next base: position 77,258 of record JAEINP010000018.1, on the reverse strand, counting down.
TCTCCGGGTTTGACCACCCGGACGTCCCCGGAGAGATTGGCCGCAGCGAGTTTGGCGGCGGACTTGGCTTCTGTAATGATGACTGCGCCGGGTTTTTGCACCTTGGCCACGTCGTCGGGAGAGCAGTGGTCAAAGTGTTCATGGCTGATAAGGATGATATCCGCCGACACTGCCTTGTCCAGCTCGTAGGGGTCTATTACAATGTTTTTGTCATTAGCTTTGATGAGAAAGCCGTCATGGCCGAGCCAGCGGATGTTGGAAACCATTTCCTTAATCATATTGTCCCTCCTGGCGTTTTTTCGGATCGGCGCCATGCCGGTCTGCGGCGGGCGCTCAAGCTGAGGTCTGTCCGGCTATGCGTATTCCCGTGAACTTAATGCACATAGGGAGCGGAGTCAAATACTTTGTCCGGCAATGGCCAGGGCCGGGGATGCCGGTTATCCTGTTATTTGATTGAGTTAGGAAGTGATGGTTTCATATGTCTGCGTGGGGCGGGGCGTTCCGGCCTTGACACCAGCTATGGAATAGTGTTTGAAATAAAAGGATTTATGCGCCGGTATTTTACGGCTTTTATACTTTAAGAATGGAAAACCTATTGAGTGAGTTTATAAGCGCCCTTGCCCGGGAGGGATTGGAGACCGCGCTGACCCGGGTTCATTATTTGTGGCTGGTTTCAATGCTGGCGGGTTCCCTGACCGTGTTGGCCTACGGAGCCAATTATATGGTGGACGGGGCGGTCCACCTTGCCCGGCGAACGGGCATGCGCCGGGTGCTTATTGGCGCCACGGTGGTGGCTATCGGCACCAGCCTGCCCGAGATGTTTGTTTCCACCATTGCGGCGTGGAAGGGAAATCCCGGCTTGGCCCTGGGTAACGGGGTAGGGTCGGTGCTGTGCGATACGGGCCTCATCTTCGGCCTCACCTGTTTTTTATCCCCTTTGCCCAACAACAAATTCGTCCTTAACCGGACCGGATGGGTTCAGGTGATTTCGGCCACCATGCTGGTGGCCCTGGCCCTTATCATCAAGGCGGTAACGCCCGGGACGCCTTATCTCCCCCGGGTGGTGGGCTTTATTTTCCTGGGCCTGCTTTGTTTTTACTTGTACCTTTCCGTGGGATGGGCCAAGCAGGGGGGGATGGATGACGGGGAGGTGGGCGACCTGCCCCTCATGCCCCTGGGCAAGTCCTTGTTTTTGTTTTCCGCCGGGCTGGCCGGAATTTTGATTTCGTGCAGTATTCTCGTGCCGGTTGCTGCGGAAATAGCCATGCGTCTCGGCGTGCCGGATGACGTGATAGCCGCCACCCTGGTGGCGTTTGGAACCTCTTTGCCCGAACTGACCACTGCCCTTGTATGTGTGAAAAAAGGGTATCCGTCCATTATCCTTGGAACCATTGTGGGATCGGATGTCCTGAATATACTTTTTGTCATAGGCGCAGCCGCCGCAGCCAGACCCCTGGCTATCCCGGACAATTTTTACCTGTTCCATTTCCCGGCCATGCTGGCCGTTTTGTATCTGTTCCGGGGTTTTATTTTCATGAACAAAGGGGGCTCGTTCAAACGGTGGCAGGGAGGCTCCATTTTGGGAGTCTATTTCCTTTACCTTATTCTTCAATTCGGCTTCAACCTGGGTTGAGCCATGGGAAAATAAACAGATATTGCATAAAACGATGCTGAATACACACACAGCCAAGCCAATCGAAGACCCGGATTTTATCCTTGTAGACAATGACAGCGCCCTGGTGGAACTGGCCCGGAACCTGGAAAAGGAAAGCCGCATCGCCGTGGACCTGGAAGCCGACTCCATGTACCACTACCAGGAAAAAGCCTGTCTGCTGCAAATCACCTCCAACGGGCTGAACTATATTGTGGACCCTTTGTGCAATGTGGACATGTCCGCCCTGGCGCCCTTTTTGGGAAATCCGGGGATTGAAAAGGTGTTTCACGGCGCCGATTATGACGTGCGCTGCCTTTTCCGGGATTTTGAAATCACCATCAACAACCTCTTCGACACCCAGGTGGCGGCCCGCTTCCTGGGAGAACCCCAGACAGGCCTTGCGCCCTTGCTGGAAGCCCGTTTCGGGGTCCACCTGGAAAAAAAGTACCAGAAGAAAAACTGGTCCCAGCGGCCCCTTCCCCAGGAAATGATGGCCTACGCCGCCAACGATACCGTGTACCTGCATGAACTGGCAGAAATGTTGAGGCAGGAACTGGTGGAAAAGGACCGTTTGTTCTGGGTGGAAGAGGAATGCGAACTCCTGACCCAGGTCCGGCCCATGCCCCCCAACAATGGCCCCTTGTTTCTCAGGTTCCGGGGCGCGGGACGCCTGGATTCCCGAACCCTGCAAATCCTTGAAAATATTCTCATTGTCCGGGATGAACTGGCCCGCAAGTGGAACCGTCCCCTGTTCAAAGTCCTGGGCAACACCCCCATATTGGAAATGGCCCAGAATCGCCCCATCAGCTCCAATGGGCTGGTTTCCCTCCATGGTTTTTCGCCCAAACAAGCCAAGATGTTCGGACACGAATTGATCCGGGCCATCAAGGCCGGACTGGCCGTGCCGGAAGAAGAATTACCCGCCTATCCCCGTACAAAACGCATGCCCCTCAATCCCAAGGCGCCCAAACGGGCCAATATCCTAAAGGATTGGCGCGATAAAAAAGGCGAGGAACTGGGTGTGGAAACCTCGGTTGTCCTCACCAACGCCCAAATCCAGGCCATGGCCATGAACAAACCCTCCACACCCGAAGAACTGGACGCATGCCAGGAACTCCGCCAATGGCAAAAAACGGTGTTCGGCCAAGCCCTGGTGGACCTGCTTAAATCCGTGCCCTGACAAGGCGGAACTGCTAAAGGGCGGAAAAGCGGAAAAGTGAAAAGACGGAACTGCAGAAAAGACGGAACTGCAGAAAAGATCGCCTCCGGCGGCAAACTTATTTTCTGTCTGCCGCACAGCGGCAAAAAGTTTGATCAAAATTTTCTGAATAATTATAAAATTTAGTTCGTTATGAGATTTGCGCATAGAAATTCAAGGGGTGATGAAGACCTTCTGAGGAGCACTGCCGCCGGAATTGCCAGCCCCCTGACGGACCCAGGCGACAAGTTGCCTGGGCTACCCAATACACAAAACGAGTACAGGCCCCTTGTGCCTGCCCGTCTGTTTTCCCTGTCCAGGGCGCGGAAACTGTGCATCACCAAAGGAGGCTTTCCAAGCCATGCAGCCCCATGAATTCAAAAATCCCTGCCTTCCATAGCCGTTCTTCGCTCATGGAATGATAACATTTCCCCATTGAAAAACTCATGCAGAGCAGGTAGGAGAATAGTCATGACAACAATCACGAAGCAGGCCGGGATGCTTTTGCTGCCTTTTTAGTCCCGAATTCTGCGAATGACCTCCCATTTGACGCAACCAAGGAGACGGCAATGATTTATATGCACCCGTTGTCCCAGACGCTCATGTTTGTCCTGGGCGTGTATGCCCTGTATTTGGCTATCCCCCGTGTTCGCGGCCTGCATACGCATCAAAAAGCCGCATTTTCAAGAAAGCGGCATGCGCTGGTTGGAGTCATTGCCCTGGGCGGCCTGTTGGGAGGCATGGTGGGCGGCTCGGTAATCGGCGGGATTTTAAAATTGGATCCTTATATTGGCGAGGCCCATGAAATAATTGGCGTGGTAATGGCTCTATTGATGGCCTTTGGCATAGTAACCGGTTTGATCCAATATTATAAGCCCAAGCCCAGGAATATACTGCCTGCCTTGCATGGGTTGGGAAATCTGATTGTATTGCTTTTGTTTTTGGCCCAGGCTTATACTGGCGTTCAGATTTTGATTCGGGCGGCAAATGCCGGATGATGGGTGTTTCGTCCATTAATTATACATGGTAAATTCAGTAGTTTTTTGCATTCCCACGTGGACAGGCTGTGTCGCAATCAATTTTCTGACCAAGGAGACCACGTTCTTGCTCCCTCCCCCTTGACGGGGAGGGTCGGGGTGGGGGTGATATTTTTACGTTATTTATAGCAAGTTACCCCCCATCCTATCCTTCCCCCGCAAGGGGGGAAGGGACGAAGCCGGGAGGGAGAAGGCCTCCGAAAAACCGCCAATTTACCCGATGAATTGCCTTTTTTTCTTATTGCGAAACAACCTGGGAGCATGGGAACGAGGGGGAAAAACCGGTGATGACGGGCCTATGGATGGGGGACGCTGGATTCCCGACAGGGACGCTCGGGAATGACGGTGGAGGGGGCACGGGTCGGGGATGTGGCCGGGTGATCCCGGCATGATTGGTTTGGAAACGAAATCAACTACAAGGATGCCGCGTTGCGGCGATAATTTGTCGGGTTTCGCGGGGCTCTACCCGACCTACCATGGATGTGTAGCCGGACAATAATTCGGAATTGCAGGTGTTTTCCTGTAGGGGCACGGGAACCGTGCCCCTGCCAAACAGCAAGCCCTGAGACCTTGTTCCCAGGATGCGCAGCGCAGTCGGTCGATCCGAAGAATTATTCGAATCCGGGAAAGATCGGCGGTCGGGAAGAGCCCATGGAATCCGGGTTTTTCATACAAATCGGGTTCGCCTGACAACCCCGCATCCATGCGCGTTTCGGTCGACCTATTGTCCTAACGGACCCCGGCAACGAGTTGCCGCGGCTACCCGGAGATTGGCGTTTGGACAGTTAATCGCCCATTTTCAATTTTAGGAGTTTTTGATCAAACGTTTGCTGCTGTGCGGCGGATGTAAAAGAAGTATGCCGCAGGAGGCGCAGTTTTTTCTTTTGTTATTTGTGGCCGTACGCCGCTGGAGATGTATGGTTTTGCAGTCGCTATTGGATGCGTAGTTTTTTAAAAACATTTTAGCAGGGTTACATTCTTTAAAATCATGCAATTCACCATCGCCATATGCACCCATAACCGGGATTATATCCTGGAGCAATCCGTGAGGGCGGCCTTGGCCCAGGATTATGCCCGGGGTTTCGAGGTCCTGGTGGTGGACAACAAGTCCACGGACAACACCCCTCAGGTGATCCGGGCGCTCCTTGTGGGAAATTCCCGCTTGCGGGCGGTTGGGGAGCGGCGGCAGGGCCTGTCCCACGCCCGGAACAGGGCCATTGCAGAAGCCCGGGGTAAGTTTTTAATATTTGTGGACGATGACGCCGCCTTGTGCCCGGAGTATCTTGCCCGGTTGGATCGTGTTTTTCAGGAGGTTCCGGACGCCGGATCGGTGGGCGGTCCCATATCCCTTGGCTGGTTGGGGCCTCGCCCTTCCTGGTACGAGACTGGCCTGGACATCTGGTGCAATCGCCTGGATCATGGCCCCCTGAGGTGTTTTCTCAAGTATCCTAAAATTCTTTACGGAACCAATATGGCGTTTCCGAAAAAGGTGCTGGAAGGGGTGGGGGGATTTCATACCGGCCTGGGCCGGTCCGGCAAGGGTCTGGCGGACAGCGAGGATTTGGAGATCATGCTGCGTATCGCCAGGGCCGGACCGCCCATTGTGTATGATCCGGGCCTGTCGGTAACTCACTATATTACGGAGGATCGACTGAGCCGGGATTATTTGTTGGAAAAGGCCGCAGTGCACGGGCGATTCCGGTGTGTGGCCGAGGCCATGCATGGGCGCGCCAATCCTTTGCCGAGCCTGGGAGCCTGGATGCTTTCCCTGGCCCGGTCCGTTATTCAGCCCCGAAGGCGTTCTTTGTCGGAAAAATTGATCCGCAGGGCTTCGTTATTCTATTTGAAGCAGTGGGTAAGGAGCAGGTAAGGGTGGGAAGATTTGTTGGCTTCTGTTTTGGTGCGGCAGGATTTCCCGGTTCCACAAAAAAAGGCGCGGCAAGCCACGCGTCTACACAGTTTCAATGAGCCTTTTGCCTGCCCGGGGCGAGGCCCCGGCGATTTAATACGAAAACAAGCGCGGCAAACATCTTACCGTACACAATCCGCCTATTTTTTTCTGGCCCACAGGAGGAAGAGGTTGCCGAATTTGTAGAATCCCTCGTGGACGAGGTTAAACCGGGACTCCCGCATGTCGTGGCACGAGACGGGAACCTCGGTGATCCTATGGCCGTCCCGGGCCGCAAAATAGACAATTTTCACCACGTAAAAGGTCAGGTCGTCGGCGTAGGGCAGGTATTTTTTCACCATGTCTGTGCGGTAGGCTTTGGCGGCGATGGAATAATCGTGGAACCCGATGTTCAACAGGACTCGGGCGAGTTGGATGAACAGGTTGCTCACGGACTTGCGAATCCAGGGTCTTTTCTGGTCTCCCGTGACCTTGGAGCCTATGACTATTTGGAAATCATCCAAGAGTTTGAAGGCCCGGGGGATGAATTCCATGTCAATGGAAAGGTCCATGTCCACGGTGACGATGCGGTCGAACCGGGCTTCTTCCACGCCTTTTACAAAGGCCTTGCCCACCCCCTTTTCCGGCAGATGGAACACCTTGAGCAGGGGAGCGTGCTCCCGGGCCAGGCTTTGGGCCAGTTCCACGGTGCGGTCGTCGGAGCCGTTGGAGCCGATGATGATCTCAAAGGGCAGGCCCAGGTTTAAAGAGTCCAGGAAGGCCAGGAGCCTTTGTATGTTGGCAACGATGATTTCCTCTTCGTTGTACACCGGGCAGAAGACGGTGAGGCCGGGCTGTGTGCTTGTCAAGAATCCAACTCCTTCAATCGGTCTCGGGCCGGGGCCGCCATGGAAGACCCGGGGGATTTTTCCACCACGTTGGTGAAGTCCAGACGGGCCTGTTTGGGCATGTCCAGGCTTAAGTGTCCCAATCCCATATGATACCATGCTTCGGGCGCCAGGGCGGTTTTGGGATATTGATTGAGCAATTCTTTCATGGCAAGGACCATATTGTCAAAGTCCTGTTCCCTGAAAAAACTCAGGCCATATTGATATTGGGCATGTTCGGCCCACAAAGTTTCGTCATAATGGGACCGAGTGAGCTGAAAATCCTGCCTTGCCTCCTGGATTTCTCCCAGTTCCAGATGGCACAGGCCCTTGTGATAAAAGGCCTCGGCGGCCATGGGCCGTTCCGGGAGCAGGGACAACAACCGATCCAGGGAGGCCAGGGCGTTGGCGTAATGCCTTTCCCGGAACAGGGACATGGCGTGGTGATAGGCGGCCAGCCTGCCCCATATTGAACCCGGGAATTCATCCACGGTCCGGTCAAAGGCCTGGCGGGCTTGGCCGAATCGTTTTTGCTGCATCCTGCACAAGCCCATGTGGTAGCGGATTTCAGCGGCCCGGGGCGTTTCGGGATACAGGCGCAAGGTCTCTTCCAACTCCCTGAGGGCGCCGGCGTAGTCTTCCTGACGATAATAACACATGGCCAGATGATAGGCGGCTTCACCGGCCACCAGACTTTGGCCGTGCCTGTCCAATATGTCCCTGAACACCTTGATGGCCTCATCATAATCGGCGTCCCGGAAATATTCAAGGCCCTTGTTGTAGGGGACCGCCGGGAATTCCGGGGCTTCCCGGGAGAGAAACAGGCCCGCGCCCACGGCCATGACCAGGAGCAGGGGGACCGCTGGCACGATGGCGTAGTGGTTAAACAACCGGCCTGCCAGCCCGGTGAGCCCCCGTGAGAAGGGAAGCAGGCACAGGACCAGCCACAGGAGGGCTGTCAGGGTCAGGGCCTTGCCGATCCAGTCTGATGAGGTGGGGCCGTATGTAAGGGTCACTTCCGGGGATTTGGGGAACAAGAGCATGAATCCCGGCCCGGCCAGGAAAATTTTTTCCCCGCCCGAGGCTTTCCATCCCGGATGATAGGAGGCCTTGACCAGGAGGGGCCTGCCCGGCTGTGCCCCGGTGATGGCGATTTTTTCGTGGAGCATGGTTGCCCGAGGGGCGGGGGATGGGGATTCCGGCAAGGACACGGACGGCAGGGACCGCATTGCTGCGTCGCCCGCCGGGATAAACCAGGATTGTTCCTCCCGGCTCAGGTGGTCCGCGAACACGGGGGTGACCTCCAGGTCGCCCAGTCGGAACCAGGCATAGGCTTTTTGCATCCAACCCTCCAGGGGCAGAAGCACGGGCTTGTATTGCAAAGCCGCCACATAGCTGCGGGGGGCTTTTTCCAGGCCGTAGACCGCGTAGGGCGGCGCCATGAATTCCAGGAAAAAGTCCGGGTTATGCTCCAGGGCCTGTTTGATGGGGCTTTCCGCGGCGACAAAGTGGGACACGTTGAAGTACCGCATGTGTTCCGCGCCCCGTTTCAGGTTGAATCGGGAGAAAAAAACCTCGGGAATGGGCGTGGAGGGTCTCTGGCAGGTTTCCGACTGGATGTAAAAGATAAAGGGGGCCGGGACCGAAGCCTGGATGTACACGCACTCCAGGGTGGATCTGCCCGAGAACAGGGGCAGGTTTTCAAAGGCCCGGACGCTTCCGGCGCCCTGGTGAATGGTGGAGTGCTCGTACTGCACCCGGGGATCGTTCCAGTCTCCCTTGAGATAATCGTTCACGGCCTTGAAGGCGGGCCACAGGGGCTTGACTTCCACGCCCTCGTAGTTGGATTTCACCCAGCTCCTGATAAAGGTTTCCTTGCCGTCCACCCAAAGGGTTGTGGAAAGCAGGGCGATTGCCGCCAGAAGGGCTGCTACCAACGTGGAGTTGCGGGTGACCAACCTGCCTTGGAACAGCATGGCCCCGCCCACAATGAGGAAGAGCTGGAAAAAGGGGATAAAGCGCACGTCCACCACCCTGGCCCGGTATCCGGCGAAATACAGGGCGACTCCGCAGAGAATCAGGCCCCACAAGTACATGGTGGGCCGCAGGCAAAAGGGGAGGGCGGTTTCATCCTGAGGATTTTTTCCCTTTCGCGCCAGGAATAAAACAAGAGCCACAATTGTGGCCAGCAGGGTCAGGGCGATAAAGGGCAGCATGGCTGCGGGGAAAATCTCTTCCATAGCCTGCTGCCAGGAATGGAAGATCCACAGGATGTTGAATTTGGTGGTCCATGGCAGGTTGGCGATAAGGGGCATGATCCAGAATCCCAGGAGGCAGAAGGCCAGGCCGTGGATTTTCAGGAGGGTGTTGAGGTGGGCCTTGAAGCGCGATTTGGTGAGCAGGAAAAACCCGGACCCAAAACCTGCGAACAAGAGGGCGTAGGCATGGGACAGGCCAACAAGGGCCAGGAAGGCGGCGGTCAGGACAATTTGGCGGAGGGTGGGTTTTTCCATGGTTCGGTAGACCATTCCCATCCACAATATGGCCAGGGAAAAGCCTATGCTGTAGCAAAACTCCCCGGCCATGGTGCTGGGGATGTTGCCCCCCCACATTTTGTTTCCTTCATTAAAGAGGAAAATCAGGCTGAAGCAGGCCCCCACAATGGGCACGGGAAAGAGCTGGCGCAGGAGCCGGAAAAACCCGTACACGGAAGCAGGCAGCATAAAAACTCCCAGGGCGGTCACCAGTTTAAAAGCCACGGGCAGGCCCACCATGGTGGAGAGTCCGCTCATGAGCAAAAAGGGGGCCGGGAAATAGTATTGGAGCATGGGAAATCCAGCAAGATTTCCGTGGCACCAACCCGATATTTTTCCTGTATGCAGGATGTATTCTGTCAGAAAGGATGCAGTAAAATAATGGGAAGGAGTGTCTCCACCGGCTGTGATGGTGGGGGAGAAAAGGAGTTCCGGGGGGTAGTAAAGCCCCAAAAATCCCCACAACAGTGCCAGGAAGAACAAATCCCAAAAAAAATGGTTGGTTGTCGGCTCCTGTGTGAAGTGTTTAACACTTTTTGGGCCAGGAAAATACTTGACACCAGGGGCGCCAGCCTTTAGATATTGAAGGATACGTACATTGTCGGCTTTAGCTGTCATAATTAATATTTTCCATACTCAAAATCCTGTGAGGGACTTATGCGACAGACGGGCGTTTTTGGTTTCCGTTGCTTATCGTATTCTATTTTCATTGTTCTTGTAATGACTTTTGCCTTTATTCAAGCCTCCGTAGCCCAGGAAAACCCCATGGATTTATACGTGGACGGGGTGGAGGCTTTTGAGGCGGGGGATTATGACCAGGCGCTTGTGCTTCTGGATCAAGCCATTGCATTGAACCCCAAGAATACTGAATTCAAGTATTTCAAAGCCCAGGTTTTTGCCAAGACCGGTGAAACCGATCAGGCCCTGGCGATTTGGAATGCCCTGGTGAAGCAGTCTCCAAGGGAGTATCGCAAGGCGTTTTTTGACATAGCTGCTATCTATTCGCGACAATGTCAATATGAAAAAGCGCTGGATGTCCTGGAACAGGCAATTCATCTGAACCCCAAGGACCCCCGGGCATACATGGAAGTGGCCATAATTCAGAGATCCATGGAGCAGTATGATCTGGCCATCGGCAATCTTCAAATGGCCGCGTCCCTGGATTCCAAGACAGCCCCCACGGCCCATCTGATTATGGCCTCCATCTACCTGGAGCGGGAAGAATTTGACAAGGCCGAGGAGCTTTTCAGGCAGGTGGGTGAAACCGATGCGGGAACGCCCGTGGCGGACGCTGCCATTAAGTCCCTGGAAGCGGTGGAGCAAACCCGGCAAGCCCGCAAGGCTTGGTATGTCAACGGTCAGTTTGCTTGGGGGTATGACGACAATGTGACCCTGCTGCCCCTGGATTCCGCCGCTGTCCAGTTTCCTTCGGACAAGGAGGACGCTTTTCAGAGTTTGTATGCGGAAGCGGGTTACCGGATTATCAATCGCAAGGATTTCCGCTTGGGCGCCAGCTTTGCCGTCAACACGCAGGGTTACCAGGATCTGACCGAGAACAATATCCTGTCGTACAATCCTACGGCTTTTGTGGAGATATTGAAGAAGGACAAGTATTATTTTCGTTTTTCCTATGATTACAGCTATTACTACACGGGCGGGCAGACCAGGGACATGCAGGATGCGGAATGGTATCTGCTTTTTGACGCGGATTATTCCAAACTCCAGACTCACCGCCTCATGCCTACCCTCACCATTTTCGAACCCTACGGCTTGTCCAGCGTACTCAGTTTTTCGTGGATGCAGAAGGATTATTGCGACTCCACCCCGGACGCCCATGCTTATCAGCCCGGCCTGACCCAGAACTGGGCCTTGCCCGATCTGCCCGTGGTCCTAAGGGCCGGGTACCAGTTCTACTGGGAAGACTCGGAGGTCTCCAATTATTCCTATTACAGCCACACCGGATTTTTCGGCGCTTCCTGCGCCTTGCCCTGGGATTTGGTGGCGGATGCGCAATACACCTATGTGCGGACCCATTTTGATGAAAGTCCCCAGATATGGGCTGACGGCCAGTGGTACAGCTCCTGGGTAGGGGACCGGAAAGACTCCTTGCAGGGATTCAGCGCCAATCTTTCCAAGAAAGTGACCGATCGTGTCATGGTTCTCGTCAATTATTACCATGGGGCAAACGATTCCAACGTGGTCAGGAAAGACACCAAACATTGGGATTATAGTCAGAACCATTGGGATTACTACGGTAAATACTCGGATCCTTACGAGTTCAAGAAAAATGTGTTCAGTGTAGCCGTTTCATGCAATTTTTAACCCTGGCGGCTTAGCAGCCTTTTTCGGGTGGTTCAGGTGAAACACCGTATTCGGGAATGAAACCGGAATATAATACAGAGGACAGTCGGCTATGAGAATGGGAAGATTTTTTGTTATCAGCTTGGTAATGTGCGGCCTTATCCTGGCCTTTGGAGCCGGTACGGCCGGCGCCGCCGATAAGCCCATTGGACGGATCACCAAACTCCAGGGCGAAGCCTTTGTGCAGCACGGAGGCAAGTCCATCAAGGCCCGGGTAGGGCGCAGCCTGTACGAGAAGGACATCATCAGTACGGAGCGCCGCGCTTCCCTGCGCCTCACACTCAACGACAACAGTATTGTGAGTATGGACGAAAATTCCACCCTGGACCTTGCCGAATACCAGTTTGAGCCCGAGCAACAAACCCGCAAGGCTTTTTTCAACATGATGAAGGGCAAGATCCGGGTTTTCGCCAACCGGCTCACCGGGTACAAGTCCAAGAGTTTTAACGTCAAGACCCCCACGGCTATTTGCGGGGTTCGCGGCACAGTGTTTATGGTGGAGGTTGTCAACAACACCCTTACTATCGTGGCGTGTTTTGATTCTCAGGTCCAGGTGGCCAATGTGTTCGATCCCTCCCAGTACGTTCTGCTCAATCCCGGCCTGAAAACGCAAATTCAGGAAGGCCTGAGCCCCACGATTCCAGTTCTCATGACCGAGGAGGAACTCCGGCAGTTCCAGGCTGAGGGATTCCAGGTAGGGGGACTGCCCGTACCCGGCGAAGGCGACGATACTGGGGCCTCCACCACCGAGGCCCCCACCACGGAAGCCTCCACCACGGCGCCCACGACTACTATGCCCTCAACCACCTCCTCCACGTCCACCACCACCACCTCATCCACCACCACCACGGCCCCGCCGACCACGGAGCCACCGACCACGGAGCCACCGACTACGGAGCCACCCACTACGTCCACATCGTCCACCACCACAGAGCCCACGACCACGACCACGACGACCACGACGACCACGACCACCACCACGTCGACCACGACATCGACCAGTTCAACCACGACTTCCAGCACCACGTCCTCAACCTTGCTACTTAAGTTGCCTGGACCTCCGGGACTTCCCGGATAAGGATTTGGATGCCGGGCCTTTGGGGGTCCGGCAGCAGAGACCATGCAGAAGGAAGACTGTAAAATATACAAAATGTTTCACGGGCGCAACCGGGGCCGGGCAGGATCCCGGCCCTGGTTGTTTGACCCGGGCTTTTTTTTAAGGGGAAATGATATGAAGGTGAGATCCTCCATTTTTTCGGCGCTTTTGACTCTGGTTTGCACCCTAATGCTGGCTTTGCCGGCATTTGCGACAAGCCCTAATGAAAGCTATCCTTCCGTGGCCTTTGACGGGAGGGCCGGCGCAAACCAGCATCTGGCGGTTTATTTGGTGGAAGGGCCGGTAAGCACGCCCTATGTTCGCACATCCGCCCATATTGCGGGCCAGTTTGTGGACTCTCTCACCGGCGTTGCCGTAGGCGATCCTTTCCCCATAACGGACAATAGCGCCGTCCTTGACACCAAGGATTCCGCGCCGGACGTGGCCTGGGCGCAAACCGACTCCAACGGAAGCGTATTTTGCGTGGCCTGGGCCGGGGACTCCCGGGAATTTGGCAGGCAGCATGTTTACGTGCAACGGGTGGACGGCGAAACCCCCGGCCTTCTGGGCGGCAACGTGCAGGTTTCCAGCGGGGACGATACGGAGGCCAAAAAGAGCGTGGCTGTAGCTGCGAACAACCAATCTTCCTCGGCCTCCAAGTTCATGATTGCCTGGGCCCAGTACAATGGGACGGTTTTTGACATCATGGCCGGCTTGGTCACCAGCGCGGGATTTGTTGAAGGGAATCCGGCCCAGGTAGCCACCTACGCCACTTCCAACAAGCTGAATCCCGACGCGGCCTATGACCCGGTGAATGCCCGGTATCTGGTTGTCTTTACCGACGACCGCGATTCCCATAACGAGATTTTGGGCCAATTCATGGTCGATTCGGTGGGCAGCGGGGTCGTCAATTCCGGCTCCATGCCCTATGTGAATTTTCCTGTCAGCGACAACACGGCGGAGGGAGACCGGTTCGTACCGGCAGTAGTCTATGATACCTATTCCCAGTCTTTTGTCATTGTCTGGGAAGATACCAGAAACGCCACGGAAACATGGTCCGACATTTACGGGCAGGTGGTTATTACAACAACCAGGTCACTGGTTCAGGACCTTGCCATTTGTCAAAGCCCCTATGACCAATATTCTCCGGCCCTGGATTCCACAGGCATGGGAGCCGTGGGCGTGCTTTGGGAAGACACCCGCTTCGACCCCCTGGCAGGGCCTGGCAGTCCTTATGGGGCAATTTTCGGCCGTCTGATAAATATGGTTTCCGGAGCCTATGACCTGTACCCGGAACGGGAGCACATGGTTGTGGGCCTGGAAGGCGACGCCAGACACCCTGCCACAGCCTATGGCAGCAATTTGGACACCCTGGTTGTTTATTCCATCGCCAACTCTCCCTATGAGGTGGATTGGGCGCTGATGGGTAATGCTCAATTGGGCGACACCCTGGACAGCCATCTTGTGGGGCATTGGGCCTTTAATGAAGGCACAGGCGCCGTGGCCAACGACGCCACGGTGAATGGGTATGACGGAACCATCAACGGGGCATCCTGGACCGAAGACCGGACCAAGGCCCCGGGCAACGCCCTGTATTTTGACGGGGCCAGCGATGTTTCCGTGCCCAGTTCCGCGGGCTTCAACACCGCCGTAGGCTCCGCCCTCACCCTGGCGGGGTGGATTTATATGGATCTGGATTCCACCGATGACTATCGCCCTGTTGTAGCGAAAACCGGGGCTGGAGCCGATTACGGGTTCTGGATGGGAACCTATTATGGTTCGCCCAAGTTCCGGCTTTCGTCAGGCGGGACCGGCTGGGAAGGGGAGGTTTACGCTTCGGACACGAGCTTGAACCCGGGCCAGTGGTACCATTTGGCCGGAACCTTTGACGGCGCCACCATGAAACTGTACGTCAACGGCAATCTGGTGGGCTCCGATTCCATGATAGGGCCTGTTTACGCAAGCTCCGCGGCCCTGACCATCGGTTCGGGCGACGGCAGCAATTTTGCGGGGACCATCGACGACGTGCGGGTTTATGATAAGGATCTGAATTTTCTTGAGATTGCGGAAACAGCCGGTTTGGATCATTTGATCCGGGGTTTTGTCTCCATAGATGAAAGTTCCGCCCAGGGAGTTTCAGTCCAGGCTGTGGACCCCCTTTACGGAACCATGACATCCGTGAAAACAGACGGCAACGGTTACTATTATTTGTTTGTTTCCGAAGGATGCTACGAGATACTGGTCGATCCCTCGGACGTGGACACGACCGTGGAATTTCCGCCCTCGGAACTTGCGGTGGCCTCCCCGGCCTATCTGGGCGGCGGGATTTTGGATTACAGCCTGTGGCCTGATACGGGAGTCACTGTCTCCGGCGCTATCACGGACTATAACACCAATTCGGTTGAAGCCCATGTCTTTTACCAGAACGACGCTCTGGGCATATATCATGAGGTGATGACCGACGGGTACGGCAACTACACCCTGACCAGCCTGCCTTTGGGAGACTGCGTGGTGGGCGTCAGGCCCATGGATTCCGCTTTTGGCGCCCTGGCTCTTGATCTGAACCTGTCAGCAACCGAAACCCATGATTTTGTGGTGAATGACAGCACCCATGTTTTCGGGACTGTAACCGATGCGGACGGATACGCCATAGAAGGTTCGCCCGTCACGTTTTATCAGACAAATTCCCCCCTCAGGATTACAGAGTATACAAATAGCCGGGGCGAATTTTTCATTGGCGGGGTGGCTGACGGCGCTTCCGGTTATGTGACGGCCCAGCCTGATCCCTACATGGGGTATTGTGCTTCCGGCAGGCATTACGTGACTTATGACGACCTGAGAGGCGGACTTGCCGCAGGCCTTATCCGGCTGCAGCGGGGAACCCTTGTGACCGGCAATGTGCTGGATTCGGTGTCCATGGGACCCATGTCCGGGGTGAATGTGGAGGCGGGGGACCTGTCTTTTCACGCCTCGGCCCGCACCTGCGAGGGAACCTACACCCTGATGATGCCGGAAGGCCAGCATGCCCTTTATTTGGACGGTTTTTATTATGATGGCCGCGATTTGCCCAACTGGCCTTCCGAAAGCGCGCCTCCCAACAGTCTGTTTGCCGGAATGCCTGTGGACCTGACCATTACGGCGGGGGATGTGGCTTCCTGGACCCAGGCTGTGCAGGCGCCGGACCTTTTCGCCACCTTTTTGTTGGATGGCGGGGCTCTGGCGGTAGGGGTGGAGGCCGATCCCACCTGGGACTCCTCAGGGGGCCAGTTGGTTTGTGCGGCTTTTGCTCCGGGAACCCTGGCCAGCGGGTTGGATCCAAACATTCTCACCCAAAATCCCGTGACCAGCCAGGTTCTCTCCACCACATTGGGAGTGGGCAACCTTATGGCGCCTTTCCCCCTGGGGGAAACTTTTGATCTGTACCTTACCTGGGTTCAGTCCAATGTCATCGGGGAAGATTCCGTCACCATTCTGGACAGGGCTTTGAACGTGCCCATCACGGCCACCTCCGTGATTACGTTCACTCTGCCGGCGACCTACGACATGAAAGCATACGGAACCGTGACCGGAGACAGCGGGTATAGCACTGTTTCCGGCGCCATGGTGTACGTCACGGACGCCGCCGGGGAAATTGTGGGCTGGACTTACAGCAACATGGACGGCTACGAATTGTACCGTATTCCCACCGGGACCGATTACATAACCAACGCCTATGATCCTACGGATGGCGCTGCTCCGCCCCAATCTCCCGGAGAATCCACGGAAGAAGGCATGGATTTTTTCGGTAACCTGGAGATTGCCCGAACCCACACCCCATCCCTTACGGTTATCGAAAACCATCGGATCAATGCCGACACGGATGTTTTTGATGGAACCCGGACCGTGGGGGGGGATTATCAATATCAAATCCGCCACTCCCTGTGGCTGGAGGCGCCTTACGGGGTCCAGTTGAACATTGATGATCTGACTGCGACCTTGCAACCGGGACAGGTCGTGGAAAACGTCCTGGCGTCCCAGGATGAACTCAACGACGGATACTGGATGACGCAGGATTCCATACCGGAAAGCAATGTTGATGTGTGCGGTCCCCAATGCGCGGAAGTCTGCGCCAATCCGTCTTACAGTTGGGAAAATAATCCTCTGTATTTCGCCATGGGCATGACGGAGGGGGTGGAATACTCCTTTGTGGAAAGCGCAGCTTCCACCTGGGCTCCCAACCTGGAGGTCTCCAGGTCCGTGGACGTGAATTCCGGCAGGGGGACCTTCCAGCAAAAAGTCACCCTGGAAGCGGCTGTCACGGATGGAACGCCCGGGGACGTTTTTCCGGGCGTCCTCCAACTGCGGATTTATCAGGGGCAGAACAACCTGGGATACAGCGAGATACGGTCCTGGACCCCGGGCAAGGACGAGAACGGTCAGGACGTCGATGATGTTTATAATGACGCCTGGAATTACGCATATTACAATATCCAAAATCCCATCATCGGCCATCGGTATGCGTACTCCAAGATTGTGGATGTGACAACGGCGACAGGCCTGACCAACGACGTGACATTTGTGTCCAAAACCCGAGCCCGGTTGACCCAGTACCAGGGTGCGGCAAGCTATTCGACCGATGAATTTGGTATGCACATTAACGAACCCGGCAGCCTGGGACAGGCGACCCTTACGGCGAGTACTTCCCTGGAATGGCTGCCCGGCTTTGTGAACAAGACCTACCGGACCGAGGTCCAGCATGATTGGACAATTCAGGAGGTTGAGGCTGTTCGTCCCCGGATCATCGCCCAATATCCTGATGCCGGCGACATGAATGTTCCCACTGGCAGCGCAATTTCCGCGACCATTGATAAGCCCGGAATGTGGGGAGGTTATTTCCTGTATGTGGTTGACCAGTGGGGCAACGTGCTGGTGGACAGCGAGTTGGGACCTGACGGGTCTTATTCCACCAATTTTTCGGACACCACCAAGGCCAATGATACCCTGAATTATGCTCCCGAGATCGGAAATTTTGCACCGGGTACGGCTTACGGGGTGTCTGTGCTTTTGAGGGATTCCACCCAATATCAGTCTCAATGGCCGACAGACCCCATGGATTTCACTATCTGGTTCACGACTGAGCCGGATGCTGGAGACACCACGCCTCCGGCGGTGGTAGCCACGGTGCCTTACGACGGGCAAATCGGGGTTCCCACGGTTACTCCTCAGCTTATGAGTTCCAACCACATTGTGGCGACTTTTTCCGAAGCCATCAAGTCCATGGGCACGGAATACACCAGTATGTTCCAGTTGACCGGACCCGGCGGCGGTAACGTGACGTCCGTTCCCATATCCAGCCAGTGGATGGGCAACAGGTTTGCCATTTTTCCCAACGCCCCGCTATTGGGGGGCACCACCTATAAGGTCATGCTTTTTACGGGAATCCAGGATCTTTCGTCCAACCCCTTGGGCGACATCTACGAGTGGGAATTCACCACAGGACCGGCCGACACGCAGGGTCCGGCGTTGAGTATGCCCCTGGACGGCGCCACGGACGTGGCCACCACATCGGCGGCCATGGTGCTATATGCGGACGAGGAACTGGATCCCTCCACCCTGGTCATGGGAACCAATCTGCATTTGTATGTGGGCGGCCAGGATTTCTCGACCAGTTTCGAGACCCAATATTTCAAACCTACTCAGGGTGTGCGCATTGTGCCCAAGCCGGAATGGCAATTCTCCAGTTTTCCCAACGATACCGTGATCACCCTGACCGTGGACACTCAATCGCCCGATGCGGTCACCGATCTTTCAGGCAATGTGCCCCAGGGAGGAGTGGCCGAGCAAAGTTTCTCGTGGCGCACAGTGCCCACCTTTGGCAATGCCCTGCCGTCGCTTCATGGTCTGACCACCCGTATGGGTCCCACTTATCCCAAGGTGTACAACACCCAAGGGGGAATTTACCTCAATGCCACCGCCACCATAGCCGACGATTATTACGACGGCTTGGGCGGCTGGGAGAATAAGGGCGGCAAGAGCGACAGCGCGGTGGATCCCATATTCGGCACTACCGTAACCATGACTGTGGGGACTTTTTCCGCCAGCATGGATAGAATGGGCGGCAATTATTGGTATTATGCCACTGATTCCCTGCCTCCGGGGGATTCTGTCCCGGCAGGCCCGCAAATCTTGGAAGTGACTGCTTACGACACAGCCTGTCATCAGGCTACGGTGAGCCATCCCATTATGGTGTACAGCGACACGCCCTCGCTGGTCAGCCCTGCCAACGGCAATACGGTGCTGCTGCCCGTGACGGTGGAATGGGAGCCCATGTCCGAGGCGGTTTCCGGTTATTATGTCCAGTTTTCATCGGATTATTTTGCTTCCAGGATCGCCAGTTACTATATCCCTGACGATGGAAGGGCAGGGCCTTACACCTTTGAAACCCCGGCGGATTTAAGCCTGGGCGCCACAGGAGACGTTCTTCAATGGAGGGTGGTGGCTGTCTCCGACCAGGGCCTGCCCTTTGGCGACTGGGGCGGGGCTCTTTCGGAACAAAGGGAATTCACCCTTGGCGAGGATACCGTAGGGCCTTACCTGTTCTCCAGTTCTCCTGTGGACGGAGATATTGATGTGCAGCCCGCCGCCGGTTTCACCCTGGTGATTTCCGATGACGTGACGGGTGTGGATGCGGCCTCTATTGACATAACCCTCAACAGCGTCTCCCTGACGGGTCTTGTCATTGATGACACGGACCCCAACAACGTGCTGGTTGCCTATACGCCCGACGCACCCTGGGGCGCAGGAGACAGCATTACCCTGAATGTTTACGCCCGGGATAATATAGGTCAGGACATTGACCCCAATCCCGCCGTGATTGCCTTTACGATCAGGGCCAATCGGGGCGAGGGCGATCCCATCATGGTTCCTACGGAGTACGGCACGGCCCAGGAAGCCCTGGACGCCGCCACTTCCGGCGACCATATCCTCCTGGAATCGGGAACCTTTACGGAAAACCTGGTTCTGACCAGCCGCCACGCGGGGATCACCTTTACCGGTTCCGGGTATGGCCAGACCGTCCTGGACGGGTCGGGGAACACGGCTTCCGTCATCTTTGTGGATGAATCCTCGGATGTAGTGATCCGGGATTTGACCGTGGTCAGCGGCGCCAACGGCATTGAGGTGTATGGCGGCGGAATTGTGGACATTATTAATTGTCAGATTGCCCTCAACTCCGAGGCGGGTATACACATTACCGGCAATTCCTACTATGACATCACCAACAACCTGATTCACAATAACGGCCAATGGGGCGTTTACCTGTTTAGCACGATCGTCACCAAAGCCGGAACCCCCATGGAGGCCGAGCTTCTCAACAACACCATTGCCTACAACAGCCTTGGCGGCGTGTATTCCTATGACGGACAGAATTCCGGCTATTATAATATTGTGGCCTTTCACAATGGAAACGGACTTTACCTGGATACCGACTCCCTGACCTGGGATTACAACCTGGTTTATGGCAACACCGCCGATTACACCGGGTTGAGTGCGGGAACCAATGATGTGTTGGAAGATCCTCTGTTTATGGATATCTCCCCGGTCAGCCCCCTGGACTGGGATTTCCGTCCGGACGAGGGATCTCCGGCCATTGACATGATTCCCAACGGTGTTCCGGGAACCAATCCTCCGCCCGTGGCTCCGGGGGATGACATCGAACAGATCGTCCGTCCCCAGTATAATCCGGGCGGCGATTACGACGCCGGGTGTTACGAAATGCAAGACTTAGCCGCGCCGTTTATCCTGTGGGCCATACCCGGGTCCGGAGATACGGACGCGTCGCCTGCTGGTCCCTGGTATTTTGAACTGCAGGACAATGGCTCGGGTATTGATCCCACTACCTTGTATGTGGGTGCGAATTCCGGTTATCTGTCAACGAATATTGTAACGTCCTTTACGGTCACGGGGACCTTGTTGGTGGATGTTTACCCCTCCGTTCCGGCGCCTTTGGATTCCCAGGTTTGCATTGACGTGACGATTTCCGACTATGCGGGCAACAGCCTGAACCAGGATTCCTATTGCTTCACCACGCGGGGCAATACCAGCCTGTATGTCAACCCGGGCGATTCCATCAGTGAAGTCCTGGCCCAGGCCGTGAGCGGGGATACTGTGTATGTGAATCCCGGCAACTATGTGGATAACTTGATAGTCCCCTCCATGCAAAGCGGAGTGATTCTGACTAGTACGGGCGGACCGGAGGTTACTTCCATCACCAGCGTTTGGGAAAACAGGTTCATCTTGAATTCCGAAGAACAGGCCGTGGAGGTGAACGCTCCTGTTGGGCCTGTGGTTGAAATCGGCGATGTGGATAACTTCCGGCTTTCCGGTTTCACCCTTAAAGGCGGCTCGCGCAATGTGTATATTAGACAGGCTGCCGACAATGTCCTCATATCCGGTAATATTATATCCGGTTGCGCGGGCACGTTGATTGACGGAGGCGTTGCAGGAGACTGGATGCCTGCCGCTGGCATTTATTTGGAATCCGAGGGAACCTGCCGTATAGAGAACAACCTTATCTTGGAAAATTACGGCCAGGGCATCATGGTGATAGACGCGGACACAGGCGATGCCAATACGCCTTCTCCTGTCATTGTCAACAATACTGTGGTTTCCAACACATCCTCGGGTATTTACGAATATTACAGTACTTCCGAGGCATATTATAATATTATCGCCTACAATGAGGACTTCGGCCTGGAGAGCATTACCGGCAGTATAATCAACGATTACAACTGTCTGTATGGAAACCCGTCAGGCCATTATTACGGGGCGGGCACAGGAACCAACGCCATACTGGCGGATCCCCGATTTACCGATCCTGCAAACGGCGACTATAGCCTTATGCCCGATTCTCCCTGTGTGGACGCTTTTGACAGCGTGGAAGCCGCTGCGCCTCCCGCTGCTCCGGCGGAGGACATTCTGGGCGTGGCAAGGCCCCAGCTTAATGGTTTTGATATAGGCTGTTACGAGCTGGCGGACACCCAGGCGCCTTACCTGTTGTGGTCCATTCCGACTGGTGGAGTGGAGGCTTCGCCCACGGGTCCCTGGACCTTTGAGGTGATGGACGATATTTCCGGCGTAAATCCCGCGTTAATTGATGTAGAGGTTGACGACGGGGCTGTTACAGGCGTGCTGACCACCACCACGACCATAAGCGGCACGGTGCTGGGATACTGGACGCCGGATGCTCCCTTGACCCATGGGGCCAGCATGTGGTTCAGGATTGGCTTGACAGACAATGCAGGCAATTTCACCCGGGTTCACACATATGTGACGGTGCGGGATGTCATGACCATCACGGTGCCCACGGATTACGCCGCCATCCAGGACGCCCTGGACGCGGCTTCCCAGGGCGACACAGTGGAAGTCCTGGCAGGCACATACACGGAGAACCTGGTGATTACGGATCAGCACAACGGGGTCACCCTGGAGGGTGCGGGACCGGGCGTCAGCATTATAGGCGGGGTTTTGCAATATGACGGCGAGGACTGGCTGCCCACTCTGCCTGCCGTGGACATTGCCGGTGTGGACGGATTCACCCTGCAAGGCTTTACCATCACGAACGGCACGGAAGGTGTTCTGGTGGATGCGAACACGGACAATGTCCTGATAAGCGGCAACATCCTGTGCACCAATTACGGCGACAACCTGGCCATTTACTCGGTGGGCGCCAATGTGCGGGTGGAGAACAACCTGGTGCGGTACAGCCAGTTTGGGTCGGGCATCCGGATTCAGGATTATGATACAGGGGACGCCTTCGAGCCTTCTCCCGAAATCATTAACAACACAGTGGTTTCCAACACGCTGGCGGGCATTACAACCAATGATGCCGCTCCGGTATTTTTGTTCAATGTGTCGGCCATGAACGGAACCCATGGGTATTTCTTCGGCAATTCAGTCGTAACCCGGGGCTACAACTGCGGCTGGGAAAACTCCTCGGGCAATTTCAGTGCAGGTATGGTCCCCGGCTCCATTGAGGTCGATCCCATGTTCGTGGATGCGGCAAACGGGGATTTCCGGCTCATGCCCGACTCCCCGGCCATTGACGCCATTCCGCAAACCATCGCCGAGGACGGCGCCGTTGCGGCTCCTGGTCTTGACTTGCTTGGCAGGTCCCGTCCTTTGGGTCCCAACAGTGAATACGACATGGGTTGCTACGAGGAATACGGGCTGGGCATCACCTCCACGCCGCCTCTCACCCTGAATGAAGGCGCTGACTACACTTATCAACCCACGGCGTACGGGAGCGTGGTCAATTGGGGCTTCGGGCCTGACAACGCCGGGCTTCCAGGGTCGATGAATATTGATGGCGGGACCGGTGAAGTGACCTATACAGCCGGGGATAGCGATGCCGGAATCTACACAGTGCAGATTTCGGCCACCGATACCTACGGCCGGACAACTTACCAGACCTTTTCCCTGGAAATCATTGCGGTGAACAATGCCCCGGACGCGCCCATGTCCATGGGCTATCCGCCTTATTACGGCATGGTAAACCGGGCTTTCCACCTGGAGTTTTCGAGTTACGATCCGGAATCAGCCGCCTTAGAGTATTCCGTGGACGAGGGACCGGACGGGATGAACTTCCCGGACATCTACACAGGTATGCTGGAGTGGACGCCTTCCCAGACCCAACTGGGAGCACAGGCCTTCCAGGTGCAGGTATCAGACGGGGTACACATGGTTCAGGGCGATGCGTTGACCGTTACCGCACTATCGCCCCTGGCTTTGGCGCCCCAAAAGGCTTCTCCCCTGATTCTGGTGACCGACGCTGTGACCACTACCGTGGCCATCAACTGTCAGATTACCGGCGGCATGGCGCCTTACTCGGTTGATGTGGCGGATCCCACTTTGGGATCTGTTGTGAACCTGGACGCCTCGGCCGGAACCTTTACCTTTATGCCGTTGGCAAAGGGCAGCGCCTCCCTGTGGGTGTACGACAACGCAGGCTTCAGCCTGACAGCCGGGCCCTACAATATACAAAAGGTGGAGGCCACCCTGGTGGCGGCGCCTCAGTACGTACCAGCCGGTCAAGGGGTGACCATGGGTGTGACGGATCCGGGAGGGGATCTGGATGGTTTGGGCTTTGTTGTGCCCAACTCCTCCACCGGAGCGCCGGTGACCTTTACCATCGGTACGGTTTTGACAGGCACACCGTTCCTGGGCGAGAGCAGTTCGCCCGTGGTTCAGATCGGCCCGGAAGGCACGACCTTCTCCATTCCGGCTTCCCTGGCTTTCCCGTACTACGGGGGCGGCGACATCAACGACCAGTTGGTGTTTACCTTCAACACGGAAACCGGACGTTGGGAATATGTGCCCGATGAAGGCAACGACGGGTCCAGTATAACGGTCAATCTGGAGCACTTGTCCTTGTACACCCTGGCGGAGCCCAGTTCTGCGGGTCTGCCTGTGGACGCCGGGACTGATGTGGAGTCCTACCGCATGATCAGTTTTCCGCTGTATCCGGCTGCCGAGGATTCCATGGTGGAACTCCTGGGCGACGGTGCAAACCTGGGCGCCTATGACGACACCAAATGGCGCATCTTTGCCTTTGATCCCCTGGATCAGGCCAGCGGCGACGCCAACGAGTATTACGTAGAGGGCAATGAAACAGACTTTGACCTGCAATTCCCCATGGCGCCAGGGCAGGCCTACTGGCTCATTTCCCGCTATGGCGGAAACGTGAATGTGCCGGGACTGCTCAATGACGATTCCGAGAATTACTTTATCACGCTCCAGACTGGCTGGAACATGATCGGCAATCCCTTTGACCATAGCCTCAACTGGAACGCCACCGAGGCGTCAACGGACGGAGAAATTTATTATTATCCGACCGAGGAGGATTCGCCGCTCTTCGACAAGAGTCTGTTCACCTATGATCCCGAGGATGCGGAGGCAGGAGTGGATGGTTATGTGGTGGTTACGGGAATGGTAACCAACGGCGGTTACTGGATTAACAATCCCACCAATGAGCCGGTCACCCTCAAGATTCCGCCCACCGCGTTCACGGATGTGAAGAAGGTGGCTTCCCGCAAGTCTGATCTTGGGTTCCTGGCAAGCGTAACCCGCAAGATCAGCCATGCGGTCCAGAGGGTTGCCTGGGCTGCTACAGATGAGGAAAGGCCTCCGGCTGCTCCTGGAACCAGCGGCGCCAATTCGGGCTCCAGCAAGAACTCCATTGGCGTGGCGGAGGGTGGGGGAAGCGGCGGATGCTTTGTGGACGCGGCCTCTGGCGCCAACGCAAGCGCGGCATGGGCCTTAATCCTGCTTCTGATGGCGGGGGGCTTGGTAGGTACGGTGCGCAAGCACAGAGTTTAATCCATTGAAATCAACAAAAAAAGGGAAGCCCTCGTTGAGGGGGCTTCCCTTTTTTAATGCCTGCGTTCCGGCTGGAAATGTTACAGTTTACGGATTCGTTTGGATAGGATCAACCTTAGCATCCTAAGCGCAGTGCGGGCAGAGTTCTGGTAATTGCCCGAGAGCTTGGAACCGCCCCCCAGGCGGGGATAATAGGACACCGGTACTTCCGCCACCCGCAGGCCGTGATCCATGATTTCCAGGGCTACTTCCGGGGCGAATTCCGGCCCCTGTCCCTTCAAATCATCCCTGATATCCAGATAGGCATCCCGCCACATGACCCGCAACGAGCAACCCACGTCAGTATAGTGCGCCTTGTGGCCGGGCCACAGGCTGGACAAAAGCAGGCCCACGGCCCGGTTGCCCAATCGTAAGGGATAGGGCATGAACGCCCCCGGCTGAACCAGGCGTTCACAGGTTCGGGCGCCCAGGACCGCATCGGCCTTGAGCAGATGCGGCAGGAGTTTTTCCAGGTCCGAGGCGCGGAAAGAGCCGTCCGCCTCGGTGATAGCCAGTATGGGGGCCGTGCACAGGTTTAGCCCTTTTGCGATGGCGTCCCCATACCCTCCCATGGGTTGGGTGACCACAACAGCCCCTGCTTTCCGGGCTATTCGGGCGGTTTGGTCGCGGGACATGTTGTCCATGACAATCACTTGGGAGCAGGATTTTTTAAAATCAGCCACCACCCGGGCGATGCTGTCTTCCTCGTTAAGGGCCGGGATGACCACGTCCACATTGAAGGGAATCCGTTCATTTTTGCGGGCACAATTCCTGGCCCGATGAAGGTCGGTACGGCGGTTTACATTCACATACTTACATGAAAATTCGCAGCCGAGCGCCGTTCCAGGAAGCTCGTTGATTAATTCATAGGGGGAGATGATTCGGCTTTTTCTACATTGCTCTTGGGCCGCATGGGCAAGAGCGCCCTTGGCGCAGACCAGTCCCAGGCCGAAATATTCCATGTTGCCATTATGGTCCTTTTCCCGGATATTTGCCACCTGAAGGGTGGATTTGTCAAAAACCAGGGAGAAATTGCGTCCGGAATCCTTTGGGCTTTGGCAGCGTTTTATGGCGCACAGGGCGGAAAACTCCTTGGTTGCAGTCGCGGCCCGTGCGAATTTTATATGGTTTTCTCCGTCGTAGTATTCGTCCCCCAGGGCTGCTATAAATAATTCTTCCGGTTCCACAAAGGGGGCGATGGCGGCAAAACCGCCAAGGAGTCCTGCGGCTATTTCCTGCTTGGTGGCTTCAACGATTTGGATGTTGGCTTGAGTTTTTGCGAAAGTCCGGGCGGCCTGCATGATAGCACCGGGTTGGCTTCCGGCGATTAGAAAAATCGTATCCAGCGGAAAAGCCATATCCAATAGCCTGATATTGCGTTCCAACAGACTCACACCGCCCACAGTGCTTAGGGTCTTGGGAGGATCGTTTGGTTTTCGTCCAAAGCGGCTGCCCTTGCCCGAGGCCATGACAAAGGCCTTGCAGATGGTGGGTGGAGTCATTTTTCCTGTTCCATATCTTCCAATTATTTATGCAGACATTTCCACCCTCACCCATAAATACCGCATTCAAACAAAGGCTATTGCAATTGCCTCAATTAATGAATGATATCATGGGGGCGAGGTTTTAATGCACACAGACATTGGATACATGAAGCGATTGAATGTCAAATATAAGCCTGCCCGCCAGGGGCGAACAGGCTTATTGGCTACGTTGTGACGATTATTTTAAAGCGGAAATAAAACAGCCTCCACTTCCCCCGTCTCCGCCTCCGCCATCAGTGACTGAGGATGATGAATTGTCCGCGACAGGAGCGCCCAGCCCGGAAGGATCAACTATAATCCCATTAACCACTCCGTCGTCATCCCCGAATCCTCCATCCTGGAGAGTGAGCGTGACCTGGGTGCGATCCCCGTTAAACTCCGCGTGGGCGGAATAGTCGTACCATCCCAAAGCGGGACTGTACTTGTACCACTTATAGCCAATTGGCGCGGGTTCCGGGAGGAATATCACGACCTGGGCCGTGTCTCCGGGGGAGTCCACGCGGATTTCCATGTCCACCACTCCAAAAATCAGATCTTTGGGTTTTCCTGCTATGTCCCCGACGCTATCAGGATCCATGACCTCAATTCTGGCCACTTTGCCTCCCGCCTGCATTCGGGCGCCCATGTTCTGGTTGTTAATCCCTTGAAACGTGTAGGCGTCTTCGGGAAATCCTGCAATCCCGTTATCCATTACAAAGTAAGAAAACCTCGCGGTTTTGGTCGTTCCGTCTGTGAAGGAAACCACACGGGTGAAGCACAAGTCCACGGGCAACTGTCCGGTGGGAGGAGGCATAAAGGTGGGGGAATAGGCCTGGGGATCGGACAAGGCTACATCCGGCCCGCAAGTTTGGGTCCATAGCACGCTCTCTATTTCCTTGGCGGCATTTGAATAAACAGGCAGAGAATGGGCAGCCCCTTCCTGTATTTGGACGCCCACATGAATTTCCTCACTTCCTGGGTTTGGGCCAACTTGTCCAGGCTGGGAAACCGTTCCGTCAGGAAAGAAATCACAGTCGCCAAAGGCGCATAAGGTAACGCCTCCCGAATTTCCGCCGCTACTCCCGCCGCTACTCCCGCCGCTACTCCCGCCGCTACTCCCGCCGCTGGTGCCGCCGATGGTCAATCCCTTCAAATAAATTGGGGCACCTGCGTAACCGGAGACTATAATTTTTGTGAATGCCTCGACCGTTATCACGGACTCTCCATTTTGTGATTGTGCAAGAAGATTCTCAATTGACACTGTATCCGAGGTCAGATCTATTCTGCAATTACCCTCGGCATACGCTTCAAGGCCCTCTCCCTGCACCTCCAGATCACCTTCTGCGTAAACCCACACGCTGACTTCTTCAAGGTCAATGAGAATGTCTTCCAGGATCACGTCGCCGCCCGTAATGATGTCCAGATCGGAATAGGTGGCTTCAGAAGGAGGATCGGGGCTTTTTCTTGATGTCGCCGTCAGTTTTTTCGCCTCCGCCTCTTCCATCCAAAGATGTCTCAGCGTAATGTTTCCGTTAGATGCGTCTCCCGGCTGGGTGACGTACAGGCCCAGCAAAGGCCCGTCATCCACGCCCTTTACCAGGGTGGCCCCGTCCGGCTGTCCTATGATGCTCAGGGCCTGGTTTTCGTTTTCCGGGTTGTAAACCAGGGGAGCATTAAACACATATTCCCCGGCCTCCATGGTTATGACGTCGTCCTGGCTGTTAACCGATGCCGCGTCCAGTGCAGCTTGCAGGGTGCAGTCAAAGTCCGAGCAATCCATGTCCGAGTTCGGGGTCACAGAAAAATCAGAGGCAAAAAGTGTATTGATTACAAGTATATAGGCTAAGGCAAGCCACATAAATATCCGGGTCATTTACCCCTCCACGAAAAAGAAAATTTTTTCAAAAAAATCCAATTGGCTACGAATACGAACTCATAGCACAGTGTACTGATATTTTAAAATATTTTTTCAAATAAAATCACCGGTTATTATTGATCCGGGAATGAGAGATAAACGCCCGAACATCCTGGACCGGCTGCATGGGCAGGATGGTGTTTTTCCATGTTTCATAAGGCATGTAATAGATGCCCAAAGGCTTGGGTCCGCTTGCCACATACTTCCGGGACTTGCAGGTATGATAATACTCAAGGATGACAGGAATACTATTGGAAAAGGTTGCCTGATAATGGACTTGCTCGTCCCAGGCCGTGGCCTCAAAATGATGTTTGCTGATGCCTGCCCTGGTCGGACCCGGCGCAAGCCCCCGGTGAATTCCGTCGGTATAAGCGATAAAGATTGCAGCTGTAAGGCAGGTCATTACCAAAGCCTTGCGGCTGATACCCCCGGGTTCAAGGAGATCCAGGCCCATGCGAATCAGGCAGAGCCATAATGGGATAGCCAGCACCGAGGCCATGGCCGCAAAATGTACGGTGCTGAATGTTTGCCCGGGATCCCCGAAAAATCTTTGGCCGCCGGATATTACCATGAAAAAAGTGGCTATGAAAAAGTACAAGGCCATGCTGAAAAATTTGTGATGCCGTGCCCGGGTAGGCGCAAGCCCCAGGAACACAAGCATGGCTCCAAGCGAGTTCCAGTAATGGAACGCGGAAAACGTGTGATCCCGGAACAAGGCCTGGAAAATGTGTTTACCTTCGCCCAATTTGACGATCTGGTTTCCCGAATCCACCATGGCTAAAGGCTGATGGATGAAAAACATATACAAGGGAATGCGGAAGGCCACTATAAAAAGCGCCAACATCCCTGCAGTCCCGCCAATCAGAGCCATTTTGTGGTTCAATTTTTTGGGTTTAATAGCCATGGCGCCTGCCAGGGCCACCAGGCAGGCCAGCCCGAAAAAGGGCTCGTAAAAAAACGAGAAAGCATGAGCCCCGCCGGTAAGGACCCCAAGCCAGCCTTTGGACTTCGTGGTTTGAAGCCGGAAAAACAGCAGTACGCACACAAAGCAGACCAAGCTCCGTTCCGCCACGGTCCAGGCGCCGGGAAAGGGGTATGCTATTTGTAGCAGGGAAAAATTGGTGATGACCAACAGGCTTGCCAGCAACCCGGCCACAAATTGTTCCAATCCAAGGACCCGTGTAAGGAGCGCATAAAGCAATAATGCGTAAATCGCCAGGGAAGCAAACCAAAACGCGGCCATGACGATGAAATATCCTCCCATGGTCTGGTTAAGTCCTACAAACCACAGCCTGGGCAACATGGTTTCAAAGATGAAACCCTCAAAGGGGATGTAGTGCACATAAGGCTGCATGGTGTCGAAAATGGCGTCCAGGCCGGGCGCCACATGAATCCACCAGTGGAAATCCAGCATATGAAGCGGCGTGGACATACCTGCTTCCGGGTTGAAGTCGGTGATGAGGCTGGCGGCGAAGATCAGCAGGCAGGCCCGGTTGAATTTTTTCAGGTTCGGGCTGTTGCGGACAGCCAGCAGGCGGCCGATACCTATGAACCCCAGGTATAAGGCAGCTCCGGCCAGCAGGGAAAATCGGGACCACCCGCTGTAACTGTTCACGAGCTGGTTGGAAAGGTTGAGGAAGAACCACAGGGCCATGAGAGGGCTCAGAATAACCGTGAGCATTTGGGGCCTGCTTTGGCCAATCAGCCAGTAGGCGGCTCCGCACACCAAAGCGCTCGCCGCCATGCACTGCCACCACTGGCCGGATATCCGAAGCACCAGGGCCAGTGCCGCTATCTGGCAAAGCAGGGTCAGGAAATCTTCCGCATATTCCTCCACTCGGGCGGCGTCGCTTGAAAACCACTTGGTCCAGGCAATGGCGAAAATGGGCAGAGCGAGGCTTAAGCCCGGCATCTGGCCTGGAGAGAAAATGAGGTTTGCCGCGCTGGCCGGATAGATGAAGGCAGCAAGCAGAATAAATTCTCCGCCCGGGCTTCCTGGCAGGCCAAGGCGCTCCCACAAATGCTTTCCAAGATACACGCAGGCGGGAGTGAGGATTAGAACCACCAGAATGGATTTCTGGCTGGTGACAGGTACGAACAACGAAAAACAGGCTCCGGCCCAATAGGCCAGGCAAAGGCCCATGCATAAAAAATTGCCCAGCCATAATACAAAGCGGATGTCTTTCTTTGTATCCATCATCGCCTGTACCTTTGTTGTTGAAAAAAGCCCATGGTTCGGTGGATGGGCACAAGCACCTTGGGATTATCCTTCCAGGCAGAATAGGGCTGGAGATGGACTTCCAGCGGCGCAGGGCCGGACTGCACGGCTTTCCGATTTTTATAAGTGTAATAATAGCCCAATACGTCCGGCAGTCCGTAATTGTGAGGCGATAAAAAATGCTCTTGATCCTCCCAGGCGGTGGCGTGGAAAACGCGCCCAGCCAACTGAATCTTCATGGGGCCTGGCGATTTGCCATAGAACAGGCCGGTGGAGCAAACCGCTACAATCAAGACGCAAGCCAAGGTTTTGGACAGCCAGGAGGGCAGGGGGCTCGGGCTTCGTAAATCCCGGGCGATTTTCAAAACGCATACCAAAAGGGGAATCGTCAGGATCGTAGACAACCCGGCAAAATACACGGCACCACAGGCGCCTTCGGGGTCTTCCAAATAGCGCTGTCCTCCGGAAAT
Source organism: Desulfatibacillum sp. (assembly GCA_016342355.1). GTDB lineage: Bacteria > Desulfobacterota > Desulfobacteria > Desulfobacterales > Desulfatibacillaceae > Desulfatibacillum. The sequence goes on along the minus strand of JAEINP010000018.1, from coordinate 46,084 downwards.
GAACATGAAAAAGGTAATGAGAAAAAAGTACAGGGCCGGGACAAAGGCTTTGCTGCGCCTCCATGGCGTAAAGGGCAAAAGCGTCAGAAACGCAGTCATAACCGCCAGGGGGAAACTGTAATGAAAGGTGGAAAGAGCCATTTTGCGGTAGAATATGGCGAAAATGTTCACTCTGCCCGAGAGGTCCATATGCTCCAGGCCGGACTGTATCAGGGTCATGGGCTGAACAAGGAAAAAATCAAACAAGGGGGGGCGGATTATCAGCAAGGATAGAAACAGCGCGCTAAAGCCTCCAAGCAGGATATATTTTTTATGGGGAATCCGTGTGGGAACCAGGGCCATCACGCCCAGCAGTGACACAATGGCGCCCAGGCCCAGGAGGGTTTCCAGGAAGAACGAGAGCATATGCAGTGCTCCCACCCCAAACGCAATCCAGGTCAGTCCGGATTTTTTATCCTGTCCTGTTATATTTAAAAGAAACAGGAACGGGAAAACGCTGAAAAACAGGCCTGGAGTGCGTTCCGCGATGCTCCACCCTTCGGGAAAGGGGTAGCAGGTCTGCAACAGGGCCAGATTGGCGACGGCAATCAGAACCGCAGCCAGGGCTGCTCCAAAGGGCTGCATTCCAGCGATTTTCCACAACACATAGCCGAGCATGGCCGCATACAGGCTCTGGGCCAACAGGCTTAGCAGGGCGAACAAGACCTCATATCCGGCCACGCTGCCATCCAGCATCACAAACCAGGCTCGCGGCAGCCAGGCAGCCCATCCAACCCCCTCAATAGGGGCGTAATCAACAAAGGGGCGCATAACCGAGCCCATGGCATCCAGGCCAGGAGCCACATGGACCCACCAGTGAAAGTCCCAGGCTTCCAGGGGCGTAGCCAGGGCTGTGCTCACGTTCAGGTCAAACACAAGGCTGGCGGCGAACAAGACCATGCACAGGCGGTTGATCCACGGGGTTTTGCCAAAGGGGTGTTTCGCCAGGATTCCAGCCAGAATCAGGGAAACAGCCAGTCCGGCCCAAAACAAAGCCAGAGACCACCGGGGGAACAGGTTGGAAATTTGGTTGGAAAGGCTGACAAAAAACCACAATGTCATGACGGGGCTGGGTAGGGCCAGTTTTTCCAGGGTATAGCCCTCGGACATTTTTTTGGACCGGATTCCATGATAGGCCAGAACCAACCCTGTGCTCAGGATGAAGGAAAATGCGTAGTATGGTCCGGTGCGGACTAACAGGCTTAAGGCGATGACCTGGCAAAAGAGGGTGATCAGCCTTTCCAAATCAGGTGCGGTTCGGCCTGGTAATTGGGGCGTCCATAGGAACACGGCGTAAAGAATAAATGGCAGAAGAAAAAAGGCGCTTACCCCGGACGAGTGGGTAAAAACGGAGGATAAGGCGCCTGCCGGAAAGACCGAAGTCAGGACCAGCACCCAGTTTTTTTGTTCCTTATTCAGGGCCTGCAATTTTCTGTAAAAGGTCCGGGCCAGCCAGGAGCATAGGACGAAGAAAAGCATGAGGGTGAGGATGGATTTTTGGCTGGTGACGACGCCCACCTTGGCGTAGGCAAGGGTGGCTCCATGGGCAAGGGCCAAAGCCAGGCACCAGAAGTTCCCCAGGCAAAAGGCCTTGGGGATATTTTTTTCCCAATCATCCATCAACAATTAATTCCAAGCACCCTATTGTGCAAGCCGGACATCGTTTACACTCATATTGGACGTTTTTTCACAGCTTCAGGTCCCAGACAAAGACCAGCCAGGTAGATCAATCCAGCCAGAACCAGCACCCAGGTGAATCCCAGCGTCATGGCCGCCACGATAGCCAGTACAGAGCCCAATACGGTAAAAAAACCGTTGATGGCCCATGCCCAGGCCACCATTTCCGGGGCGGTGTCGCCAACAGTGCGTATTCCCAGGGGGAAAAACAGGCCCAACACAAAGCCCGAAGGTGCTATCAACACCAAGGCCGCAATTATGCGCAAGCCCAAAGGCAAGCCCGGCAGCCAATCCAGGAAAAAATCCAGCAAAAAGGCATTGGCAAGGTTCAGGGCCAGGGCTGTTAACCCGGCAATCAACAGGTTTTTTCGGGTCCAGCAGGGAAGCCTTTCCGAAAACCAGGCTCCTGCGCCCGCAAAAGCCAGCATACCAGCCAGCACCACGCTCACAGCATAGGTGGGATGACCTAAAAATAATATGAATTTTTGCATGAGGCAGATTTCCACAAACATGAATCCCAGGCCCAATGCCCCAAAATAGGCGAGGGTACGCCCCTTGCCAGGAGACAAAATACCTTTTTGGTTCCAAAACCAAACCGGTATGAGGATGAATAACCCGGCCAATAAGGTTGCCTGGATCACTGCCACGGCCAGGATCATGTGGCCTGCGGGAAATTCCGGGATAAACTCTGTCCACATGTTGCCCGATGCGCCACGTCCCCACCAGAACGGGACATTGGACATTTTATAATAATTGAAAAAGAAGGGCTTGCTGTCTGTGGGCGGGGACAGGTTAAAGGGGGATTGTTGCATAAACTCATTCCGTTCCTCGTCTTCCCCTGCCATCACCGTCAAAAACTGTTTTTTTGTTTGTCTGAGATTTTCATCCCCGGGAAAATCTTTTTGCGTGTGATCGGGCCAGGGGTTGAAAACCAGGCCCTTGAATCCCTCTGCATTGGAAAAGTCTGTCAGGGTCTGGCATTCCTCCCGTGTAAACGGGCCGTTTTTTATCATTGTGGAGGCCCAATGGCCTGCCTGAAGCACAGCAATGTTCTGCCAGGGTGATTCCATGCCCAGTCCCTCAAGGGCCGCACGGGCGGTATTGGCAAGGCGCAGGGTCTCTCGGGGAGGGTGGGGCGGCGAGAAGATGGGGCGCGAATAGCAGATGATTCCGCCTTCCTTCAGACGACCGACCATGGTTTGGATGGCTTGCACCGTGTACAGGTAGTTTTCGCTCAGGGTGTAGGCTCCGGTGGACAGGGCTGTGAGGGTGTCCACGCCGGTAAGCTGGATGATGTCGTATTTGGCTTTATCGCGATTTAAAAAAGAGCGTCCGTCCTCCCGGATCAGGGTAATTCGGGGATCGGAAAACAAATGGCCCAGATAACCGGCATAATCCCTGGTGACCATGCGGATCATGGCCCGGTTGATTTCCACCCCGGTCACAGACCCTGCATTGTGGTATAAGGCCGTCATCACGTCTATGCCGCCGCCCACGCCGATTACCAGAACGTCTGGCCGGGTTTTGTCAAGGGCCTTTTGCGCCACATAGGCCGAGGCGATTTGGGAGTCGTCCAGGGAAGGGAATTTTTTCAGGTTTCCGGCGTCCTTGTATAAAAATGTGGGGCCGATACCGTCCTGGGTGACCATCCTCATGGGGGTTGTTTGGCGGTCAATTTTACCGAACTCTCCGCCGCCCAGCATGGGCATGGTGTGTTCGGGCCATATGTCCAACTGGGCAATGGCGCTGTGGAGGATTGCATGATGGGTCATGTCCGGCGCCGAGCGTTTCCAAACAAAATGCCTGCCCCCGGAAAACGGAATTTTGGTGGAAAACACCTTGGTTATGCGCGGATCCGCCGTGTACGCCGAGGACATTTCCTGTTTGGAAGGGTCCAGGGGGATTTCCCAAAACAGGGTGTTGGTGGAAAAACCCACACAGGCCAGCAGGCATAATGCAACCAGCCCTGCAGCGATTCTCCGGCCCCAACTTGCGCTTTGGGAAAAGAACAAGGCCCCGAGTCCGGCGAAAAATGCGGCAGCCATGGCCGTGCCGTTCACGCCTGCGGCATGGAGAAGAAACGGAGCGGCAAAGGCGCCCAAAGCAGCGCCCAGGAGGTCTGCGCCATACAACCTGCCAGCCTGTTGTGAAAAAGCCTGAAAGCAAACCCCCATGACCAGTCCTGCAAAAAAAAACGGCACGGCGAGCAGTCCCAGCACAAACAAAAAGGCCAAAAAGTTCTCCGGGCTTCCAAGGAGATTCATGGAGTGAATCTGCATTCGGGTGACGACGAGGTAAGAGGCGGGAATGGTTAGGGCATGGGCTAAGGCATAGCGGTTCAGCCTGGACAATAGGCCGGATTGGTTGGCGATTCCATTTTGTTGTACAGCCACGTAACTGCCCGAAGCGCCAAAACCCAGCAAGGCCACAGACACCACAAGATAGGCGTGGTGATGCCACATGATGATGGAAAATACGCGGGTGAGCCCCACCTGATAGGCCAGCACACTCATTGCCGTGAAAAAAATACCGGCCAGGATGGAGCTGGAAATGGCTGTTGATGCGGAAGAATGGGTATCCAATAATGGTTTCAAGGCCTTGTAACCATATGGGAAATGAAAAGGATTGCCGGGCGGTTGGCTATTTGTCAGCCAGGACCCTGTCAGTCCAGTATTTGACGGATGGCAAGCAATTCTTCCCTGACTTTTTTCAGGCTCAGGGGGGAATCCAGGCTATCCGAAGCAGTTCCGGGGCTTTTGGCCTCTTTTGCCAGGGCCGCTTTTGCACCGGGAATGGTGAATTTTTTCTTGTACAGGAGATCCCTGATACGAAGGATCAACTCCAGGTCATTCCGTTTGTACACCCGGTGTCCTGAAAGGGATCTGCCGGGCTTGATTTGCTTGAATTCGCTTTCCCAAAAACGCAACACGGAAGGCCTGAGCCCTGCTATGGAGCTGACTTCTCCGATCCTGAAATACCGTTTATCAGGGTCCAGCACAAATTCTTCGCTCATGGACACCCTCCATGGGAAAAAGCAGGACTGGCGTAAGGCCTTGGCCAGGGGCTAGGCAGCCGCAAAGGTCGACATCACTTCCTTGCCTATGCCTTCATGCACCTCGTTCACTTCCTTGTCTTGCAGGGTCGTGGTGTCGGACCGGTACGTAATGCGAAACGACAAGCTCTTTTTTCCCTCGGGTACGGGATCGCCTTCATAGACGGCCACCACCTCCAGGGAGCGGACCCACTCGTGGTTCATTTTTCTTATGTGGGCCAGGACTGCATCGGCCTCCACAGCTTTGTCCGAGATAATGGTGATATCGCGGTCCGTGGCAGGGAACCTGGGCGGGGCCTCATAGGTGATTTTTTCGGGGACAGCCTCCAACAGGCTTGTCACGTCAATTTCCGCCACAAATACATCCTGCTTGATATCAAATTTTTTCAGAACCTCGGGTCTGACCTTGCCCAGGACGCCCACCCGTTTTTCCCGGGACAGGATTTCCGCACATTGCCCCTTGGTCAGGTAAGGGGCGGTGTCATCGGAAAGCCTTGCATAAGCCGCATCGACAATATGCAGGCCGGCCAGCAGGGTTTCACAACATCCCTTGAGGTCGTAAAAATCGGTACGAACCGCTTTGCCGTGCCAGGACTGGGAAATATTGGCTCCGGAAAGAACCAGACACAGGCTTTCGGTTTCCGTGGGCAATTCCTGGCCTTTTTCAGCAATAAAGGTTTTGCCGATTTCAAAGAGCGCCAGGTCTTTGTTTTGATAATTGACATTCACGGCTACGGATGCAAAGAGCCCGGGTAGCAGGGACGTGCGCATCACGGCCTGGTCTTCGGTCAGGGGGTTAAGGATGGGCAGTGTCTGCCTTCTTTTGTCCTTTTCACTCAGTTGCAACCGGTCGGGAGTGTCGGCGGCCACAAAGCTGTAGTTGATGGCTTCCCGGAATCCCTGGCCGCACAAGGCGGTGCGGAGTTTGAGTCCGAAATCCCGTACAGGGTCCGCCCGATGAATCTCCATGGCGGCGGCGGGCCAGGTGGTGGGGATGTTGTCGTATCCGAACAGACGGGCCACTTCCTCCATGAGGTCTTCGGGGCGGGAAACATCCACCCGGTAGACAGGAGGCCGGACCATCATGAGGTCCTGGTCCAGGGTTTCCACTTCCATGTTTACGGATTCGAGATATTTCACAATTCGGTCGTAGCTGATATCCGTGCCCAGAATGACGTTGGTCCGTGATGCCGAGAGGGTGATTTCCGCCTTTTCCACGGTCACGGGATGGGCGTCCACCGCGCCTTTGGCGCATACGCCTCCGGCTGTTTGGAGCATAAGTTGCGCCGCCCGTTGGGCCGCGAACAAGACGCCTTCGTGGTCGGCGCCGCGTTCGAACCTATGGGAGGCTTCGGTATGGTATCCCAGGCGTTTGGCGGTTTTTCTTACGCTCATGGGGCTGAAATGGGCGCTTTCGATCAACACGTTGGTGGTGTTGTCGTTGATTTCCGAATTAAGACCGCCCATGACGCCGGCCAGGGCAACGGCTTTTTTTCCGTCGCAAATCATGAGCATGTCCGGCTCCAGCTCATTGTCCCGGCTGTCCAGGGTGATGAATTTTTCGCCCTTTTCCGCCAGACGCACCACAATCCGGCCTTCTTCCAGCAGATCAAAGTCAAAGGCATGGAGGGGTTGGCCGGTTTCCATCATCACATAGTTGGTCACGTCCACGATATTGCTGATTGGCCGCACACCCACGGCCAGCAGGCTTTGGGCCAGCCAGGCGGGGGAGGGGCCGATTTTAATGCCCTTGATCACACGGGCCGCGTACCGGGGGCAATGGTCGGGATCGAGAATATCCACGGAGGTGATGTCTTGTACCGGCTCGCCGTCTTCGGGCAGGCTGATGTCCGGCAGGCGCATTTCCACGCCGTAAATGGCGGACAGCTCGCGGGCCACGCCGATCATGGACAGGCAGTCAGACCGGTTGGGGGTGATGCCCAGTTCAAAAATCGTATCGGAAAGATTGAGGGCCATGGCGAGGTTCTGGCCGGTTGGCAGTGCGGGGTCCAACTCCATGATGCCGCCGGAAGCCACGCCCAGTTCCAGTTCCTTTTCGGAGCATAGCATGCCTTCGGAAACCACGCCCATGAGCTTGCCCTTGGCGATTATTGCACCGTCGGGAAGTTCGGTTCCCTGGAGGGCCAGGGGGGCTTTGAGTCCGGCCCGTGCATTGGGGGCGCCGCACACCACCTGAAAGGTCTGTTGGCCTGCGTCCACTTTGCATACCTGCAAGTGATCCGAACCCTTGACAGGTTCTGCGGACACAATTTCACCCACCACCACCGTTTCCAGGTGTGCGAACCTGTCGTGAACCCCTTCCACTTCGAGTCCGGCCATGGTGAGGGCATGGGCTATATCCCGGGGTTCTGCTTCCACGGTAACGTATTGTTGGAGCCAATTCAGACTGACTAACATAATCTTTCCTAATCCGTTTTCAAATATTTCAAAATCATGGGGCGAAAACGACCTGGCCAGAAATCAATGTGATTTAAAACTGGTTGAGGAAGCGTACGTCGTTTTCATAGTATTTGCGGATATCGTCTATCCCGTATTTGAGCATGGCGATGCGTTCCACTCCCATTCCAAAGGCGAAGCCGGAAATTTGGGAAGTGTCGTAGCCCACGAATTCAAATACTTTGGGATGCACCATGCCGGAGCCCAGGATTTCCAGCCAGCCGGTTTGGGAGCAAACCCGGCAGCCTTTGCCCTTGCACATGACGCAACCAATGTCCACTTCTGCGCTGGGCTCGGTAAACGGAAAGAAACTGGGCCGGAAGCGAAGCGGCGTTTTGTTGTCGAAAATCTGGTGGATCAGGGTGGTCAGGACCCCTTTGAGGTCGGCAAAGGAGATGCCCTTGTCAACCACCAGGCCTTCCACTTGGGCAAACATGGGAGTATGGGTGATGTCGGAATCACACCGGTAGACCTTGCCAGGAGCAATCACACGGACAGGCGGGGCCTGTTTTTCCATGGTGCGGACCTGCATGGGGGAGGTGTGTGTTCTGAGCACCACGTTGTCCGAGACGAAAAAGGTATCCTGCATGTCCCGGGCAGGGTGGTCTTTGGGGAAATTCAGGGCTTCGAAATTGTAATAATCCAGCTCCACCTCGGGCCCTTGGGCGATGTCGAAGCCCAGGCGGGTGAAGATGTCGCAGATTTCCAGGTTGATGGTGGTGAGGGGGTGGAGTCCACCCACTTTCCCGGGCCTGCCGGGCAGGGTGACGTCTATGGCGTCGGCAGTCCCGTTTCCGGAGTCAAAGGATTCCGTGGCCTTGGCAAAGGCGTCCTGGAGATCTTTTTTCAATTCATTGGCAAGACTCCCGACAAGGGGTTTTTCATCGGCCGGAATTTTAGCCATCCCCTTCAGGAGGTCGTTCACCAGGCCCTTGCGGCCCAAAAACCGGATGTTCAGTTCATCAATGGCCTTGGCATCCCCTGCTGATTGAATTTCGGCAAGGGCTTGGGTCCGTAATTCTTGGATTTTTGTTTTCACTGTGGCCTTTTCACAAATAAACCTCCCCGCGGCGCACCGCGGGGCACATGATTACAGGAAAGGCGGCACACGGGGCGCAAGGTCCCGAGGGGCGTCCTTTAATAAAACCAAAGCCCAAGGGGAGGACCCGTCATGAAGACTGCGGCGGGAATAACCTTGGGCTTTGCTTATGCCTGTTTTGCTGCCAGGCTTGTGATCTCAGCAAAACATCCGGGGTCGGAAATGGCGAGTTCCGCCAGGACTTTACGGTCCAGGGCAACATCAGCCAGTTTGAGGCCGTGGATGAATTTGCTGTAGGTCAGGCCATTCAAGCGGGTTCCCGCGTTGATTCTGGCGATCCAGAGACCGCGGAAATCACGTTTTCTTTGGCGGCGGTCCCGGTAGGCGTACATAAGCGCCCGGTCCACCGTATCAGCGGCGGTGCGATAGAGCTTGCTATGGCCGCCACGAAAGCCTTTGGCCAGCTTGAGTACTTTTTTACGGCGTCTGCGCGCCTTAAAACCTCTTTTTACACGCATGTTTCTTCTCCCGTTGCACGGAGGGCAAGCATGTATGCCGTCCGGCCGGTCAGTCTGTTAAAAATGCATCCTACCAGTAAGGAAGGAGCCTTTTGATGTTTTTCATATTGGAGCCGTCCAGGATATGGCTCTGCCGCAAGTCTCTTTTCCGTTTCCGGGATTTTTTAGCCAGGATATGGCTTCCGAAAGACTTGGAATATTTGACTTTTCCAGTGCCCGTCTTTTTGAACCGCTTTGCTGCGGCCCGGTTTGTCTTGATTTTTGGCATTGTTCCCTTCTCCTCTCAGGCTCCGGAATTTTCGGAACCAAAGTATCGCTCTTGCGCGTCTAAACATTAATAAACGCCCCGCCGGTTTTGTACGGGGCGTTAGGAATAGGCTGCGCGAAAATTTGTTTATTTGGGCGCCAGGACCATAATCATTGTTCTGCCTTCAAATTTGGGAAACTGTTCCACCGTAGCAACTTCCGCCGTAGCTTCTGCAACGCGTTTGAGCATTTCGCGTCCCCTGTCAGAAAAGGCGATTTCACGGCCCCTGAACATTACGGTCACTTTTACCTTATCGTTATTTGCCAAAAAACGTTTTATGTGGCCGATTTTTGTATCCAGGTCATGGTCCCCTGTTTTAGGCCTAACCTTGATTTCCTTTACAGTAAAAGACGAGGTCTTTTTCTTGGCTTCCTGGAGTTTCTTAGTCTGCTGGTACTTGAACTTACCGTAGTCCATGATTTTGCAGACCGGTGGGGAGGCGTTCGGTGACACTTCCACAAGATCCAGGCCGGACGCTTCCGCCACGGAAAGGGCTTGGTGGGTCGGGATCACCCCAACCTGGTTGCCATCTTGGTCAATCAGGCGGACTTCCTTGGCTCGTATCTTCTTATTGATGTTTACCCGCTTATCTATACCCGTCACCTCCCAGCTAATAAATGTTTGCCCTAAAAACCATACTCCATAGTGCAAGATGGTGTGGTAGATACAATACAACATGCCATATTGCAAGAGGAAAAATAAAGGCGTTTCCCCAGCATGGCGTGGGCTTGCAAGGGCACTTTCCTTGCTTGCGGGAGAGATATTTCTTATTTCCCGCATTAAACCCTAAAAATGACAGAAAAATTTGCTTTTGGCAAGCAAATGATTCCATTTATGTTATTTTCTCGTTGAGCCGTGGATTTTTCTGATCCTGAACAGCTCCTGGAACACCGAAAGGGACTTGCCCAAGCTATCGTACACTATCCGGGAGTCCTCCACATGGGTCCATTTTACAGGAAATTGCCCCACCTTATATCCCTTTTTGCGGGCCAGCCACAAAATTTCGGGATCAAAGATCACGCTGTGGAGCTTTTGCATGGAAAATAAAGTCCGGGCCGCCTCACGGGTGAACATTTTAAACCCGCATTGGGTGTCGGGATACCCGATACCCAGTATAAGCCGTTGCACCAAATTGTAAATTTTGGCGGATATGGCCCGGGGCAGGTTCTGGGTTCGTTCCACCACGGCTCCGGGCAATGCCCGGGATGCAATGGCAATATGGCATCCTTTATCCAGAAGGGCAAGGGCCTTGGTGATTTCTTCGATGGGTACGGCATAATCGGCGTCCATGAACAGCACCCGTTCCCCCCGGGCGCGGAGCATTCCGTACTGTACGGCGTAGCCTTTGCCCCGGTTGGGAAAGTATTCCAGAACCCGAATGGCCGGCCCTCCTTCCCGTGAATAGTTCCGGGCAACGCCCACTGTGCCGTCCTTGCTGCCGTCGCTCACCACCAGCACCTCGCTGGTATAGTCTTGGGCCGACAGGTATTCCACGGTCTGCTCCAGGGTGCGGACAATCCGGTCTTCTTCGTTATACGCGGGAATGACGATAGATAACTTCACGATTCTATTCTCCACCCTCCGGGGCTTTGTCTTCACGAAATTGCATGGAATAGAGCTTGAAATATTCTCCCTGTTTGGCCAGGAGGTCCGCATGGGCGCCCTCTTCCACCACCTTGCCCCCTACGATCACCGCAATGCGGTCCGCATGCATGATGGTGGAAAGGCGATGGGCGATCACAAAGCAGGTCCGGCCCTGCATAAGGTTTTCCAGGGCCTTTTGGACCACTCTTTCCGCCTCGGTGTCCAGGGAAGAGGTGGCTTCGTCCAGAATCAGGATGGGAGCATCCTTTAAAATGGCCCGGGCGATGCACATGCGTTGTTTTTCGCCTCCGGAAAGCCTGCCTCCCAATTCGCCGATGCTGGTTTCCAGACCTTTGTCAAAGCCCTGGATAAAATCCCAGGCGTAGGCCGCCTTGGCCGCCTCTTCAATTTGTTTTTCAGTGGCGTCGATCTGGCCGTAGGCGATATTGTTCCGGACCGAATTATTGAACAGGATGGGCTCCTGGGTCACGACGGCTATTTCCTGGCGCAGGCGCGCAATGGCCACGTCCCGGATGTCCACCCCGTCAATTTTTATGGCCCCTTCCACCACGTCGTAAAAGCGGGGGAGAAGGTTGACCAGGGTGGTTTTGCCTCCCCCGCTCATGCCCACCAGGGCCACCACTTCACCGGGTTTGACTTCCAGGTTGATATCCTGGAGCACCATGGTTGAGCCGTATTTAAAGCCCACATGCTCGAAGGCGAGGGTATGGGGCTTTTTGGATATGGCCACCGGATTTTCCGGGTCCACAATGTCCGGATTTCTTTCGATGATGTCAAAAATACGGTCAACGGCCGCCATGCCTTCCTGGAGGGCGTTGTTCAGGTTGGCGACTTTTTTCACGGGATCATACAGCAGAAGCACGGCGGTCATAAAGCCGAAAAAGGTACCCGGTGTATAGGAGGCATCGTGTATGACCTTGTATCCGCCGTACCAGATGACAAAGGCGATACCCACCCCGGCCAGAAACTCCATGACCGGCGAGGACATGCTACGTGCCAGGGCTTGGCGAAGCTCCAGCTTGAACACGCTTTGGGTTTTATTGTAAAACCGCTCCTTTTCCGCCTTTTCCATGCCAAAAGCCTTTACAATCTTGTTGCCTGCAAAGGTTTCGTGCAAAAAGGAAGAAAGATCGCCCATGGCTTCCTGGATGCCAGTGCTGGCGCTACGGACCTTTTTTCCGAACCAGACCACCGGGTAATAGGCAAAAGGCAAAATCAGGATGGCGCCTGAGGCCAGCTTCCAGTCAAGATAAAAGATGACGCCGATCAGGACGATGACCGTAAAGAAATCGCGCAGAGCTGCGGTGACCGCGGAGGATACCATGGTTTTGATGATGTTCACGTCAAAGGTGATGCGGCTCATGAGGCTGCCGGTCTTTTCCGCATGAAAGAAGGAGATAGGCAGTTCCATGATGTGGTGGTACAGGCTGTCACGCAAATCCTTGATGATTTTCTGGCCCACAAAGGACATGAAATATTCCTGCATGAACCGGCCTATGCCCTGAATCAGAAACAGGGTGACCACGGCAATCGGCAGCAAGGTGAGCATTTTTTCGTCTCTGTTGACAAAAATGTAGTCCAGCACAGGCCTGACCATCAAGGGGATGGCGCCTTTGGAGCCCGCCATGAGCAGCATGCCCAGCATGGCAAGGGCCAGACGGCCCCAGTTTTCCTTGAGTAACGCGTAAAGTTTCCTGTGCCGGTTGCGCACCTGGAATTTTTCAATATGGGATTTCAATAATCCACCTCGTGTCCGTATTCATTTTCCGCCCGGGCAGTAATGCGGTTCAGTTCGTCTTCCACTTCCTGCCTTTTAGCCTCGAATTCATGAGGCGCCATTTCGGAGGGGACCATAACAGGCTTGCCGTAAATAACAAGGGTTTCCGTGAAAGGCTTAGGCAGGATAAAACGGTCCCAACTGCTGAAGACCTTCCTGCGCTTTGCCGAATAGGTTATGGGCACAATAGGCACGCCCATTTTTCTTGCCACGGAAATGACCCCGGGCTGCAATTTTTGGCGGGGACCCTGGGGACCGTCCGGCACAATGCCTGCGGGCTGGCCGTTCTGCATTTTTTTTACCATACTCGCCATGGCACGGATGCCATGGCGTGTGCTGGAACCCCGCACACAATCGTGCCCCTGGCGCTGAAGCACCTGGGCGATGTATTCTCCATCTTCCGAAGCGCTTACCATAATGGCGGCGTTCCAACCCTTGAACAGGTAGCTTACCATGAGAATCCTGGAATGCCAGAACGCCAGGATAAAGGGTTTGCGCTCCATTACCGGACGAGCAGCTTCGTAACCCTTGATGCGGATGCGGCATGTAAAAAACAAGGCGTCTATAACGAATTTGCCAAGAATACCCACCAGCCTCCATTTAAGCCTTTTTGACCTTTTGGAGGTTAATTCCTCACTCATGATGCTGTTTCTCCCAAAAGATCCAGAGCGATTTGTGCTGTCAATTGAGAGGCGCCCGGTCCGCCCACCAACTTTTTCACTTCCGTCAGATCGCGATGGATTTCAGCAAGTATCCTGGGATTTAAGAGTATTTCCAGGGATTTGGCTGCCATATTCTCCGGGTTGGCCTCATCCTGAATCAATTCGGGCATGATTTCTTTTTTCCCGATGAGGTTGGCCAAGCCCACAAATTCCACTTGAGCCACAGCCTTGGCAACCCAATAGCTTATGGTGGACATTCTGTAAATAATAACTGTGGGCGCCAGGGCCAGGGCCGCTTCCAGGGTGACGGTTCCTGACGCTGCAATCACAAGCTGGCTTTGCTCCATAACCTTTCGAGCTTCACCCTGGCGGACTTCCACCCAGGATGCATCGGCATGGGCCTTTTCCATAATGCCATCCAGCAGGTCCTGGTCCACAGTGGGGGCCAGGGGTAATACAAAACGCAAGTCCGGGAGTTGTTCTTTCATGATTGCCGCAGCTTCCAGCATGGCGGGAAGCAGGCTTGCCACCTCCCGGTTGCGGCTGCCGGGCAACAGGCCAATGAGGTTGGGGTTGCGTTTTTGTTTTGGCTCGTTGTCTGCTCCCTCATGGTCAAGGAGGGGATGTCCTACATAAGTGGCAGGCACGTCATAAGCATCGTAAAATTCTTTTTCAAAAGGCAGAATAACGGCTACGTGGTCCACCAACCTTTTTATTTTTTTAACCCTGTTTTTGCGCCATGCCCAGATTTGGGGGCTGATGTAATACAGCACCTTGATTCCCAGTTTGCGGGCTGTTTTGGCCACCATAAGATTGAAGTCGGGAAAATCTATGAGGATGAGCAGGTCAGGTTTGACCTGTCGCAAAACCTCTCTGGCCATCATGAGGCCGTTCACCAGGGTTCCGGCCTTTTCCAGGATTTCTGTAATCCCTACTACCGAGAGATCTTTGGCGTCCACCAGAATCCGCACTCCGGACTTGGCCATGGACTGCCCTCCGATGCCGCAGAAATACAGATCAGGGTTTTGGGCTTTCATGGCCTGGACCAGCCGGGCGCCATGGATGTCCCCGGAGGCCTCCCCTGCAATAATCATCACGCAATGTGAGCCTGTTTCCTGCACGACTGTTTCCTCATCCCATGCAAACCGGCTATTTTTGCTGCAGCCTGACTTGTCCCATGATAGTGAGGGCCGTAGCCAGGGCGTGCCTGCCGACCTGCCCCGTGACCCGGGGCGCTTCCCGCTTGATGGAGCTGTTGACAAAGGCCGCTATTTCTGCGGCCAGGGCATCGGCAGTTTCGAAGGTGGATTCCTGCACGCCCAGGCCCATGCCGTTTTCACCGGTATCCTGAGGCTTGGTGACAGCCACCCTGCGTTGGGCGAAATCCACGGTGATACAGGCTTCCTTTTGGAAAATCCTGAGCATGCGCATGTCGTTTTGGGCCATTCGGCTTGCAGTGACACTGGCTACGCACCCGTTTTCAAATTCCAGCCGGGCGTTGGCCACGTCCAGGTGTTCGGAAACCACAGAAACACCGGTTGACCGGATATTCTGCAACCGGGAGCCTGCCAGGTTCAGAATGATATCAATATCATGGATCATAAGGTCCAGCACAACGCTGACGTTCAGGGCTCTGGGTTTGAACGAGGACATCCTTTGGGCTTCGAAAAACAAGGGTTTTTTGACGATGTCGTTCAATGCCAGGACTGCCGGGTTGAAGCGTTCCAAATGTCCCACCTGGATGATAAGGCCCCGGGATTCCCCCAGTTCAATGAGGGTGTCTGCCTCGTCCAGGGTGTTGGTCATGGGTTTTTCGATAAGAACATCCGCCTCATTTTCTAAAAATTCTTTGCTGATTTGGAAATGATGGGCTGTGGGGACGGCAACGCTTACCGCGTCGACCTTGCCGAAAAGGTCCCGGTAATCATAAAAGGCCTGTGTACCGCAGTCCCTGGCAACCTGGTCGGCCGCTTTACGGTCTGTGTCCACTACGCCTACCAGTTCTGCATCTTGATGCGCCGCGTATTTTTGGGCATGGAATTTGCCAAGATAACCAACGCCAATAACGGCTGTACGAAGTTTATTCATGGGAGAGATCCCTTATTCCTTGTTTTGATTTATAGCCATGATGGTTATGTTGTGGCGGTTAGCCAGATCCACCATGGCCTTGCGGTCAAAGACCACGGATGAACCGGCTTCAATGGCAAGGGCAGTGCAGCCGTTAGGTATCATGGTCTCTATGGTCTTGGCTCCTGCGGCTGGCAGGTCGAATCGGAGATCCTGGTTTGATTTGGGCATCTTGACCACTACAGCGTTCTGTGCGCCCAGGTCTCCGGCCCGTTGGATGGCTGCATCGGTTCCCTCAATGGCTTCCACGCACACTACGGTTCCTCGGGTGAGGATAAGGCATTGACCAATATCCAAGGGGCCGATTTTTTTTGCCAGGGCATGGCCCAAGGCAATATCTGCAATTTCCTGCTCCGTGGGTTGTCTTTCGGTCCAGATTCCTTCTGGTGCAAGCAGTTGGGGCAGAATGCTTGTGGCTGCCAGCACCTCGATATTTTGTTTTTCAAGGGCCTGGGCAACAGCTCGCAGCACAACGTCGTCTCCGGTGGTGTCCACGGTAGCCAGGACTTCCAGGGCCAGGGCGTCAGGCTCGAAATCGGTCATGAGCCTGGCTTTGGTGATTCCCCCCAGCATTACGGCGCGGGTTACGCCATGCTGGCGGAAAAAATGCATGATTTTTTCCAACTGGCCGATTTTCACCCAAAGAATATCGTCAACCTCCGGAGCGAGGGACTGGTCGGTTTCGTTGATATGGGCTGCGGCAAAGACCCTCATGCCAGCTTTACGGGCGGCCCGGGTAAAGAGCAG
Organism: Desulfatibacillum sp.; assembly: GCA_016342355.1. Taxonomy (GTDB): domain Bacteria; phylum Desulfobacterota; class Desulfobacteria; order Desulfobacterales; family Desulfatibacillaceae; genus Desulfatibacillum. The sequence goes on along the minus strand of JAEINP010000018.1, from coordinate 30,077 downwards.
GGGGAATTGTCCGTTCCCTGCAACAATGCCAATATTCGCTGTATTTTGGGACATAGTTAAGAGACTCCCAGCATGGGGTTTGAAATACTGCCGGAAGACCGGAATGGATTAATCCCGGCCCGGCTTCCCCCGGGTGACCCCGCGCTTGGAGGATTCCAGGAAATGGAGGAAAGTGTTGACTTCCGGCAGGTCGGGAACTTCGGCCTTGACGCGTTCAATAGCCTCGTTCAAAGTCAGGCCTATTCTAAAGATTATGCGGTAGGCCTTTTTGAGGGCATCCAGCACCTCGGGTGTGAATCCGTGGCGTTTCAGGCCGACCTTGTTGAGGCCGTGCAGCCTGGCCCGGTCTCCCGCGGCGATGACATAAGGCGGGATGTCCTTGGTGACGGCGGACTTGCCGCCCACAAAGGCATAGTCGCCGATTCTGGCAAATTGGTGGATAGCCACCAAGCCGCCTACTGTGGCGTGATTGCCTATTTCAATATGTCCGGCCAGGGTGGCTGCATTGGCGAAAACCACGCCATTGCCTGTGATGCAGTCGTGGGCAATGTGGGTGTATGCCATGAGAAAGTTGTCGTTGCCCAACCGGGTAAGACCACCGCCAAAGCCGGTGCCGCGGTGTATAGTGACGAATTCGCGGATCAGGCATCGGTCCCCGATTTCCACATGGGTTTCCTCACCCGCGAACTTAACTGATTGGGGGGCCGCGCCAATAGCTGCATGGTGGAAAATTGTGCAGTCTGCTCCAATGGAGGTGAATTCATCGATGGTCACCATGGAGCCGATGACTGTATTATCACCAATTTTCACGTTCTTTTCGATGACGGTGAAAGGACCAATGCTTACGTTATTGCCGATTTCAGCGTCTTTATGAACGATTGCTTGTTCGTGGATCATTCTCTATTTTCCCCAGCCTGCCATGAGTTCGGCTTCTACGGCCAAAGCGCCTTCCACAGTGGCTGTTCCCTTCATTTTCATGATGTTTCTTTTTTGTTTGTAGTCAGTAAGCTCAAAAATAATCTGGTCCCCCGGAAGAACCGGTTTGCGAAAGCGTACCTTATCTATCCCTAAAAAGTAAATAGGCTCCCTGCGCTGGCGTTCAGGCTGGGTTTCAAAAGCCAGGACCGCGGCTGTTTGGGCCATGGCTTCCAGGATAAGAACGCCGGGCATGATGGGCTCCCCGGGAAAATGGCCCTGGAAAAAAGGTTCGTTGATAGTAACGTTCTTGAGGCCTTTTACCCTTTCCCCCGGGATCAGCTCCAGAATTCTATCCACTAGCAGGAAAGGAAAGCGGTGGGGGATGATTTCCATGATTTTTCGGACATCAAATAGAGTTGTCATGGCACTTTGTCCTCAAGGTTTTTGATGCGTTTGGCAAGATCCCGAATGTCCTTAACCAGATCCGGAAGCAGTGGAATAATCCGTTGGACCCTAAGCCAGACGCGGTGGGGGATTGCCGGGGTGCCGGACACGACTTGTCCGGGTTCAATGGATTTGGCAATCCCTGCCTGGGGGGCGATTACGGCGTTATCGCCAATAGTCAGGTGATCGCCAATTCCTGCTTGTCCGGCGATGATGACATGTCTGCCAATGGTGGTGCTGCCGGATATTCCTGCCTGGGCAACCAGAAGGGTGTTATCCCCCACGACCACATTGTGGCCCACATGCACCAGGTTGTCGGTTTTGACTCCGTTTCCTATGTGTGTGGCGCCAAATGTGCCTCGGTCTATGGTGTTGTTAGCGCCGATCTCCACGTCGTCGCCCAGGCGGACAATCCCTATTTGGGGTATTTTGACGTAGGTTTCTCCGTCCGGGGCAAAGCCGTATCCGTCGGCCCCAATAACAGTGCCTGCGTGGATGATCACCCGGCTGCCTGTTTCGCATCGGTCCAGGATAGTCGCATTGGGATGGATGGTTATGTCGTTTCCCAGGGTGACGTTGTTTCCCAGGACCACATTGGGCATGAGGGTCACGTTATCGCCAACCTGGACGTCATTTCCAATCACAACCCCGGGGGCCACAGAAAGGCCGGTTCCATGGGAAAAATTGGCGCCCACATGGGCTCCCGGGCTGATTCCCCGTTTCTGTTGGGCAGGCGGGTTGAACAAGGCTATGGTTCTGGCAAAGCAGGCATAGGGGTTGTTCACCTTGATGACGTTTCTGTCCGTGTGCGGAGCATTGGTCGAAACGATCACGGCCCCGGCCCGGGTTTTGGAAATCCTTTTGAAATATTTGGCGTTGACCGCGCAGGTGATGTGCGCGGGGCCAGCCTCTTCAAAGGGTTTTACGCCCGAAATATCCAGGTCCGGGTCACCTTGGAGGGCGCCTTGCAGGTGTCTGGCTATTTGATCCAGGGAATAGGTATTCATAGCCCTATAGTTTTTTATGCGTCGCGTTGATTTGTTTGATGACCTGGTCGGTGATGTTCATGGCGTCCAGGTTGAACATAACTCCGCCTTCGTTGCGTTCCAGAATAAGGGAGTATTGATCCTTTTCGGCGATTTTTCCCACGATTTCCAGGATGTTGTTATGGAGTTCCGTGGTCAGTTTGTATTCCAGTTTTTTTAGTTCATCCAGGTATTTTTTTTGGAGCATCTGGAAGTCGCCGGCTTCAATCCTAAGCTGTCTGGCCTTTTCTTCCTTGGCTTCATCTTTCAGGTACTTGGCCTGGCTGGTCAGGGCTTGCTCCAGGTTTTTTATGGCAGTCTGTTTTTCTTCCAGCAGGGCCATTTTCTTTTCGGTTTCTGTTTTCAACTGATTGGAATAATCCATTCCCATTTGGGAAGATTCCATGATTTTCTGGACGTCCACTATGGCAATTTTATTGGCCAGAGCTCCGGGTATCCCTATGGCGAAAACAAGAATTAAGGTTAGGACCACAAATTTTGTACGCATCAAACAGCCTCCTTGATAATTAAAAATGCTTTATTGTGCTTTTAGCTAAAATGCACCACCCATGGTGAACTCCCAGCGTCCGTCAGTGTCCTCTCCGTCCCGGGGATCTATGATATAACCTCTTTCCAGGCGGATGGGGCCAACCGGGGAGTACCACCGGATTCCAGCGCCCCAGCTTTCCCGGAGTTTTTGGAGGTTCACCAGTTTTCCGTTATCATAGACATCGCCGGTGTCGTAAAACACCACACCCACCAGACCGGCTTCCTTGATCAACGGAATATGGTATTCCAGGTTAAACTGGACAAACTTGTTTCCGCCAATTTTTGCTCCATTCTGATCCAGGGGGCTCAGGTCTTCCCAGGTATAGCCCCGCATGGAGTTTATGCCGCCCAGGTAAAAGCGTTCATAAGTGGGGAGATAGCCATCGCTGTTTTCTTCCACAAAACCCGCCTTGCCGTGGGCGAAAAAGACTGTATCCCAAAAGAGGGGAAATAACCAGCCTGATTCGGCGACGTACTTGGTATAGGCCAGGTCTCCTCCAAAGGGGCCGCCGGCATATTGGATGCTGGCTTTGTGGTAGGAACCGTTGGTGGCGTTAAAGCTCTTGTTTCTGGAGTCGTAGGCCAGGGTGGTCATGACGCTGGATTCCACATTTTCGCCTTCCACCGCCTTGACGGCGTCGGCAGCATAGATGCTGATGTCGTTAATATCGGATATATCGTAGGTATAGGACACATAGGCCCGGGTATAATCCCACACAGGGTATCCCAGGCTTAGAGTGCCACCGATACGGTCACGGGTGTAGGTGTCGTAGTCCCGGGTCCAATTATAGACATCCGCGCCTGCTGTCAAGCGGGAATCAAAAAGCCATGGTTCGACGAAACTCATGGAGTATTTGCTGGAGCTTCCGCCCATTTGGGCTTTCACATCCAAAGACTGGCCCCGGCCGAAAAGGTTTTTCTGGCCCACGGAAACCATACCAAAGGCGTCGTCGGTGTTGCTGTATCCACCGCCGAACATAAAGGCGCCTGTGGGTTTTTCTGCCACATTGACCTTGAGGATCATCTTATTCTCGTCACTTCCCTTGACCGTGTCCACTTTTACGTCTTCAAAAAAGTCCAGGCGGACAAGGTTACGCACTCCCCGCTTCATCATGCTGCCATTGTAGAGGCCCTGTTCCTGGATGGGCAGTTCCCGGCGGATGACTTTCTCACGGGTTTTGGTGTTACCGGTGATGATGATTTTTTCATAGTAAACTTCCGGGCCCCTGGAGATGTTGAAGGTGATATTCACCTCCAGTTTTTCTTTGTCAGGTCGGATGATGGGAAAAATTTCCGCATAGGCGTACCCATCATCCATATAGAGGTCCGTAAGCATGAGGATGTCGCGTTGGACTGTTTCGCGGCTAAAAACCGAGCCTTTTTCCTTGCCTGTGGTGAGCACGGCGAGCATATCCTCCTGGGGCAGAATAAGGGTGTCGCCTTGGGGGGCCGACAAGGTAATCTGGCCTACCTTGTATTGCTCGCCTTCCTTAATTTTGACCAGAACATAGATCCATTCGCCTTCCACCCGGACTTCCGGCTCGGAAATATTGGCCTCCACATATCCGTGGTTGTGGTAGAACTGGTTCAGTCTGGCGTTATCCTGGTTCAGGTCTTCGGTGTTCAGTTCTCCGGAATCGGTGATCCAGGAAAAGAAGCCTTTTTCGGAGGTTTTCATGGCCTTTTTGAGTTTTTTATCTGAAAAGGCCTTGTTGCCCTCAAAGGTGATTTCCTTGATCATGACCTTTTTGCCTTCCTCGATTTTGATATCAAGGTTGGAAAGGTGTTCTTTATAAGGGGAAATCTCGTAAGTAACCACCGCGTTGTGGTAGTTGTCCTCTTTGTATAACTCCCTTATTTTATTTATGTTATCCTCAATGCGACGGATATTGAGGATAGACCCGCGGGAGATATCCATCGTGGCAAGGATGTCTTCATCCTTGATTTTTTTGTTCCCGCTTAACTTGATCATATGGAGTGTGGGTTTTTCAATGACCGTGAAGGAAATTCTTACGCCTCCTGCCACGTCTTCGGATTCCACGCGGATATCCTCGAAATAGCCCATGGCAAAGATGGCGCGGATGTCATCGGCCATGTTTCCGGGGGAGTACATGTCACCCTTTTTGGTCTTGATTTTTTGGATGATGGCATCGCCTTCAATGCGGTTGTTGCCCGTGACCACAATGTCGGCCACGGTTTTCCTGCCCAGGACCTTGGATGCCACGTCTTTGCCCAACTGGCCGACTTTGCCCATAAGGGTTTCCATGCCGTATCCCTCTACATAGACCGCCTTTATGGGCGATTCCACATAGGTGGAAAGGACTTTGGCATCCAGGCTGTAACGATTGCCAACTTTGGAAAAGCTGCCCCAAACCAGATAATCGACCGAGGCTTGCTTGCCCAACTCTCGCAGGGTTTTTATGTCCATGCGGGACGGATCGATTTGTCCGGGGGTGGCCACGGATCCTACGGTGGCCTGGGCGCCCTCACGATCCAGGTGCTTTTCCAGCTCCATGGGAATCTGGGTACTCAGGTATCCCAGATTTTCCATAGTATGGACCGCAAAGGGGAGGATTTCCACTTTGGGCGCGGACTCTGCCCACACCGTGGGAATGTTTACCAGCATGCATAGAAACAGGGCGGTTAACAGGGGTTTTTTCATAATCACCTCTACTGCTCAAGGATCAACTTGCCTTCGCTAACGGTCACTTGGCGTTGCATCATTTCTGCCAGTTGCATGTTGTGGGTGACCACAACCATGGTCATGCCTTTTTCTGCATTGAGCTCGCACAAAAGCTCGTGGATCAAACTACCGGTTTTGACATCCAGGTTGCCCGTAGGTTCGTCCGCCAATAAAAGGGGAGGGTCCATGACCAAGGCTCTGGCCACGGCCACACGCTGCTGTTCCCCCCCGGAGAGTTCCCCGATGCGGTGATTCAGGCGGTGGCTCATTCCAACCCTTTCCAGTACAGCAATGGCTTTGTCCCTGGCCTGGTTTTTGTCCATGCCGCTGATTCGCACGGGCATGGCCGTATTTTCCAGGGCGGTAAAGCCGGGCAACAAATGGTGAAACTGGAAAACAAACCCTACATTTTGATTCCTGAACCGGGAAAGCTGGGTGTCTGGCAACGCAAACACGTCCTGCCCGTTCAGGAAAAGAGTACCGGAGTCCGGTTTATCCAGGGCGCCCAGAATATGCAGCAAGGTGGACTTGCCTATGCCCGAGGCTCCCACAACCGCCACGCTTTGGCCTACCGGCACTTGCAGGTCCAGGTTGGCCAGGATGGTCAATTGGTTTTGTTCGCCGGAAAACTGCCGGGTCAGGCCGATGGCCTCTATGCACGGAACCTCAACCATACCGGATGATCTCCACGGGATCAAGGCGGGATGCCCGCCAGGCAGGATATAGGGTGGCAAACAGGCAAATGAGCAAGGCCGCCCCGGAAATCACAAGCACGTCGAATAGTTCCATTTTCACAGGAAGGGTGTCGAACAGGTAAACGGAACCATCCAATTTGATGAAATTATATTTTTCCAAAATAGTGCACAGGAGCGTACCCAGGCTCACGCCCAAGGCTGTCCCCACAGTTCCGATAAACATTCCGTTGAATACGAAAATCTTTAAAATGCTTTTTTTGGTGGCGCCCATGGCTTTAAGAATGGCTATATCCTTACGTTTTTCCGTCACCATCATGATTAAGGTGGTGGAAATATTGAAGGCCGCCACAAGCACGATTAAAATCAGGATGACGAACATGGCCCGTTTTTCCATTTTAAGGGCCTCGAACAGGTTGCGGTTCATACGCATCCAGTCTGTGGCCCAAAACATGGGTCCGAGGGTTTTGGAAACCTCTGCGGCGATTTTGTCTGCCTGGTAAATATCCTTGACCCGGACTTCCATGCCGGAAACCGTGTCGCCCATGCGCAAAAACTTTTGGGCCTGTTTGAGATCCATCCAAGCCAGGGTGGAGTCGTATTCGTACATACCGCCGGAGAAGGTCCCCACCACCACCAGTCTTTGCATGGTGGGCATGAGGCCCACGGGGGACAAGGCGCCTGAAGGGGAGATGATACTCACAACGTCTCCGGGGATCACGTTCAGGTTTTTGGCCATTTCCTTGCCCAGAATAATTCCTGGACGGCCGTCCTGTGTCTCGGCGTCTTTGGGGACCAGTCTGTCCCATGCCTCGGGGGGCTCCACCTTGCCCGCAAGGTCAAAGACTTCATTGCTCAGGAGGGGATCCACTCCCCTCAACAGGGCGCCTGAAGCGCCCCGGCTGCTGCGTATCATGGCCTGACTTTGGATGAAAGGGGCTGCGCCCAGGACGCCCGGGACCTCACGGATTTGTTTCCGGGCGTCTCCGTAGGCCCCCATCCCACCGGCCACGCCGCCAGGCATGACTATGATATGGGGTGTGGAGCCCAGAATGCGTTCCTTGATATGGGCCTCGGCTCCGGTCATGACGGCAATGACCACGATGAGAGCGGTGACCCCCAGGCCCACCCCGCAGAGGGACAGGACTGTAATCAAAGATGCAAAGGCTTCCCTGCGTTTGGCCCTGAGATAGCGGCCGCCAATAAAAAGCTCAAAGGCCATGATTTAAAGGAATCATCCTTCCTTGTTTTTTGGCGTTTCATCCCCCGCCTTGGTGGTGGCGGCGGAGTGGCGCATATGGGGAAAGAGGATCACCTCCCTGATGGATGCCGCATCGGTCAAAAGCATGGCTAAACGGTCTATGCCCACCCCTTCACCGGCTGTGGGGGGCATGCCGTATTCCAAAGCTTCCACGTAGTCTTCATCCATCCAGTGGGCTTCTTCGTCTCCTGCCTCTTTGTCGGCAACTTGTTGGAGAAAGCGTTCCCTTTGGTCATCCGGGTCATTAAGCTCGGAAAAGCCGTTGGCGATTTCCCTGCCTGCAATGAACAGTTCAAACCGTTCCGTGAGGTCCGGCTCTTTCTGGTTTCTGCGGGAAAGGGGAGATACCTCCACCGGATAGCTGTGGATGAAGGTGGGTTGAATCAACTCCGGCTCCACCAGCACGTCAAAGAGTTTGGTGATGATTTTTCCTGTACGGGCGTTTTTATCTATGGGTACGTTTTTGGATTCGGCAAAGGCAATGAGCTTGTTCCTGTCTTCCAGGATTTCCTTGTCCGCGCCTCCGATAGTCAGGAGGGCATTGTACAGGGACAAGCGTTTCCATGGGCCTTCAAAGCTGATATCCTGACCCTGGTATATAAAGGATGTGGACCCAAGAACCTCCCGGGCCACGTATTGGAACATTTCTTCGGTCAATGCCATGAGGTCGTGGTGCGTGGCATACGCCCAATAAAACTCAAGCATGGTGAATTCGGGGTTGTGTCGGGTGGACACCCCTTCGTTGCGGAAATTCCGGTTGATTTCGTAAACCCGTTCCAACCCGCCCACTACGAGGCGTTTGAGATAGAGTTCCGGGGCTATGCGCAAGTACAAGGCCATGTCCAGGGCGTTGTGATGGGTCACAAAGGGGCAGGCTTCTGCTCCGCCCGGGATGGGTTGCATCATGGGGGTTTCCACTTCCAGGAAATCCCTTTGGTCGAAGAAGGTCCGCATGGCCCGGACAATTTTGCTACGGCGGATGAAGGTCTCCCTGGTTTCGGTGTTCATGATCAGGTCCAGGTAGCGTTGGCGATAGCGTTTTTCCGGGTCCTTGAGGCCGTGGAATTTTTCCGGCAGGGGCCGGAGTGATTTGCACAGGAGGGTGAGTTCCTTTACCACCAAGGTCCACTCCCCTGTTTTGGTTTGGAAGAGCGATCCTTTAAGTCCGACAAAATCGCCAATGTCCAGGGCCTTATAGAGCATGAAGGCTTGTTCGTCTATCTGGTCTTTGCGGATATATGCCTGCATTTGGCCTGTGCGATCCCTAAACCGGACAAAGGCGGATTTCCCGAATTTGTTGATGGCCATGAGTCGTCCTGCGACCACGAAAACAGGCCCTTCTTCTGTAATGCTATCCGGGCTGTCTTCTGTAAATGCCAGTATTTCCGCAATGGTATTGTCGACCTCGAAACCGTTGGGATAAGGATCTATGCCCTGCTCACGCAGCGTCTCCATTTTTTCCCGACGGATATCCTGTTCCGTTTTTTTCACTTGGTTTTGTCCCTTGTCATTATGGCGGGTGCATCCCGCTTTTTCATTCAAGCCGCGGCCTGGTTCCAACACGGACGGCGCGGCAGAGTCGAGCGTATAAGTCTCTTTCGCAACTGCAATCCGGTACTGTTAAAACATAGGTTTTGCAGGTGTCAACCCGGATTATTCAGCCGCTTGCCTTTTGTATGGTATAATCGCTTAAAAAACAAAGATTTGCAACAAAGAATCCTGGTTTTGAAAAAGCGGTTCATTCTTGGAAGTGGTTTTGGGTGGAAAGGTTGGTCACTTGTCATCCGTGGCAGGAGGAAAAGCCCGGCGGGCCAGGATGGAAAAGGTGCTTCCTTGTCCTGGCGCGCTATCCACGTCCAATAGAAAGCCGTAGGCCTCCAGGATTCTGTACACCACGCATAGTCCCAGGCCGCTGCCCTGGGATTTGGTCGTGAAAAATGGTTCAAAAAGGGATTTCATGGTTGTTTCGTCAATCCCGGAGCCGTCATCGATGACGCGGATGGCTACGGTATCGTTGTTTGTAATTTCGGTAATGATTCGGACATGGCCCTGGCTTTCAATAGCCTGGGCGGAATTGAGGAGAAAGTTCCATATAACCTGCCTGAAATGGGAAGAATCCATTTCGATCCAGTGCATGGGATTCAGTTGGGTGGTTACGGTGAGGCGGTCTGTAGCCAGGCGGTCTCGCCTGAAAAGTTCCACAATTTCCGTCAGGTGGGTGGCCAGGCAGATGGGGGTGGGGTTTTTGGGGACAGGGCGGGCAAATTGGAGGAACTCGTTCACCAAGCCTCCCAGGCGATCTGCTTCCCGCAGGATGATGCGCATGAGTCTTTCGTTGGTTCCTTCCAGGGCAAGGTCGTCCTGGAGCAGGCGTACGGAGCCCACCAGGGCTGCCAGGGGGTTTTTGATTTCATGGGTCAGGCGGGCGGCCATTTCGCCAACAGCCGCCATTTTTTCCACCCGTTGCATATGCTGGCGGACCGAGCGAAGTTCCTGGCGGGTTTTATACTCTTGTTCTGAAAGCAGGCTGCTGAGGCCTGCCACCAGGAAGCAGGCCACGGTGGTCATGATGATTTTAAAAACGATTTGGTTCCAGGGCACCAGGCCGGAAGATATGCCTGCGCCTTGGTCAAAGGCGTCCAGCAGGCCGAAATACTCCAGGTCGATGGTGAGCCCATATTGAATGCTGCACAGGGCCGCAATGACCACGGTGCCGTTTCTTTGCAGAAAGAGGCTGGAGTAAATGATGATGACCAGGTAGAGAAAGGAAAAAACACTGGAATAACCACCAGTTACATATATAATAAAGGTAACCAGAATTGTATCCAGAGCCAGTTGCAAATAGGAGAAGGCGTGGAGGGGAATGGCTGTGAATAACAGGCCGTATAAAAAAGTCAGGAGATAGGTCCCGGCAATAATGCCGTACAGCACCAGAAGGGGTGGGGTGGTTGTCTGGGGAGGGTCCTGCCACTGGACCACTATGGTGGCCCCCAATAAAAGGGTGGTGAAAACCACCCTTAAAAGCATGAGCCATTGGAGTCTGGGCCGTATTTCATGTTCCGAGGCAGGGCCCGGCCCATGCCTTTCCTGGAATGTGACGCGTGCGGTTGACACCTGTTTAAGTACTCTCCCTTGCGAATTATCCGGTGACAGCACCGGCCATCTGGAACACAGGCAGGTACAAGGCGACAACCAGGCCGCCAACGACCACGCCCAAAAAGGCCATCATCAAGGGCTCGATCATGGATGTCAGGTTTTCCACCGCCTGATCCACTTCCGTATCGTAAAAATCAGCGATTTTGGAAAGCATGTTATCCAGGGCGCCTGTTTGCTCTCCCACCGAGATCATCTGGACGACCATGGAGGGGAAAACCCCGGTTTCGGCCAGGGGGTCTGCCATAGTCCGGCCTTCGGTAATGCCTTGTCGAACGGAAAAAATGGCCTTTTCAATGGTCTTGTTGCCTGATGTTTTGGCCACAATATCCAGGGAGTCCAGGATGGAAACGCCCGAGGCCATCATGGTTCCCATGGTACGGGTGAATTTGGCCACAGCCACCTTTCTCAGGAGAGGACCGAAAATCGGGGCTTTGAGGATTGCGTCATCGAATAGGATCCGCCCCTTTGACGTAGCCAGGAATTTTTTGAAGGAAAAGATGGAAAGGATAATGGTGATGATTATGTATACAATATTACCTGTGGCAAAGCGGCTCAGGTTGACGACCAATTGGGTGGGCAACGGAAGGGCCTTGCCAAAATCCGCGAACATTTTTTCAAAGGTCGGGATAACAAAGACCAGAATAATACCCACAACAACGGAGGCCACAATAATAACGATGAGGGGATAGGTTAAGGCGCCCTTCACCTTGGCTTTGAGGGCCGCGGTTTTTTCCATATAGGCTGCAAGGCGTTGCAAAATGGTGTCCAGGATACCGCCGATCTCCCCGGCCGCAACCATGTTTACAAAGAGGTCGTCGAATTGGGCCGGATATTTCCGGAGGGCGTCCGCCAGGGTGGAGCCGCCTTCCACGGAGCTTTTGATTTCCCGCAAGGCTTTCTTGAAGGTTTTATTTTCCTGTTGCGTGTGGAGGATGTCCAGGCACTGGATCAGAGGAAGGCCCGCATCAATCATGGTGGAGAACTGCCTGGCGAAAATGATGACCTCGCTCTGGGTCACCTTGGGCTGGAACATTTCCAGGTTTTCAAAAAGATCCTTGGGTTTTTTCTTGATTTTGTTGGGGGTGATCTGGAGACGTCTGAGGTGCAAGCGGACGGCGCTTTCGTCCGGCGCCTCAATTTCGCCTTTTTGGGCGATGTTTTTCCTGTTTTTGCCTTCCCAAATAAAAACTGGCATGGTTTTCCTCCCTCATTGATGGAGCACAGAACAACCAGGGCTTCTTAATGTTGCGCCGTTCCCTGGACAGCCCGGTAAAACAGCCCTCGGGCCTGGCGCTGGCTGATAACCGTTCCAGCTTGTTCCAGACCTGCAAGATGCTTTCTCACCTGGGATTCATGCATACCCAGGGCACGGACCAAGTCCGGGACCGTACATGGTCTTCGGCGGATGGTCGCCAAAATCTGATCTTCCTTGTGGCGTAAATCGCCCGCTTCCGGAGAAGCTGCTACGGCCTTAGCCACAACTTCCGCCCCTTCCAGGATTTCCCGGGCGCGTTTCAGGCTTATAGGGGGTGACGCTTGGACCCAGTCCTCTGTTCCCGGCCTATCCAGGGTGTTGATTTGGACCTTGTCCGGTTTGATTCTGGCAATGGCTTCCTGGATCATTGTTAATTCATCCCGGGAGTCATTCACCTTGGCTGCCAAAAAAACCTCTATCCAGAGTTGGCCCTTAAAGTCATCCCGGAAAATTTCCAGTCCCCTGATCATATCAGGCACGTTCAGGCTGGGGTGGGGCCGGTTGATTTTCGAGAAAACCGTTGGGGTCCCCGCATCCATGGAGGCGATCACAAGGTCGGTTTGCCCGGCATCCCGGCGCACATCCTCCTGCGAAAACAGGGTGCCGTTGGTCAAAAGGGCCAGATTGTATTTCGGGTAATTATCTTTTATAAATGCGGCTATCCGTCCCAGCCCGCTGTGCAGGGTGGGTTCTCCAGAGCCCGAAAAGGTCACATAATCCAGGACCGGATCCTGGTCCAGGCAAAGGCGGATTTCTTCAATTACTTCTTCGGTCGGAACGTATTCCTTCCGTTTGACGGTCAAATGGGTGGTGGAACCGCACTCGCAATAGATGCAATCAAGCGAGCAGGTTTTGGGCGGCACCAAGTCCACCCCCAGGGATATGCCCAGGCGCCTGGAAGGGACGGGACCGAAAACGTGTTTATATTGCAACAGGTTCCTCTCCAAACTACTGACATGCAAAAAAGTCTGCAAGAAAAAATTTTGTCCCGATCCAAGGACACAACATATCACAATGAATTTATAATGACAAGGAATTGACCGTGGGAGAGGGGAAATGGAGCCTTTTTTCTTTTCTTCTGACAAAAAAGCCTGTATCTTGGTTTCATGCTGCTTGAAGATTTATTAAACTTCCGGACCGTCGTGAGCTGTTTTTTTGCCCAACCCAAGCTGGCGTTGGAATGCTTCAACAAAAAAAAATGGTGGCTTTTTTTTAGGGTTCTGTACTAAATACCGCATGAGAGTTTAATGGGGACCTTATTGTATGTAACTTGCGCCTCCAGCCGACTGTCGGCTATGGCGTCAATTTCAAAATGGGAAAAGGAGGAACACAATGAAAAGATTTTCTGTCGCAATGGTAGTAGGATTGATAGGACTGCTGGTTTTCGCCGGTTCTGCCATGGCTATGGACACGGCCGGGAAAATGGGTGTGGGCCTGGAACTGGGATACAACCAGATTTCAGACTCCAGTATTCCCGATGCTCCCGGGGTGGATGCGGAATTTGACGGCTCCTTTATTTTCGGCGCTACTGGATCTTACTTTTTTACCGATTTTTTTAGCATGGAAATGACCCTGGACTACACGAAAACCGATGTGGACGCCAACGGTTTTGGCAGGTCCATTGATATGGGTGAAGTAAGCTCGGTGCCCTGGTTGCTCACTGCCCGGCTCCATTACCCCAACGAATCCATTGTGAGCCCGTACATTGGCGCCGGTGTGGGCTACTACTTCAACAACTTTGATCCTTCCAGCTTTCTGGTCAATGCGGCTGCTCCCAGGGCTTATGACCTGGACATGGAAAACAGCTTTGGTTTCCATATCAATGGCGGCGCAGAAGTTTTTGCCACTGAAAACGTGGCGTTGGACTTTGACCTGAAATACACCTGGAACAGTGCCGACTTTGATGAAGTCCTGAATGGCGTGACCATCAGCAGTGGCAGTTTGGACATGGACGCTTTCACCGCAACCGTGGGCGTGAAGTACTACTACTAACCCGCGAAGATTTGAAAAGTTCATGCTGTAAAAAAAATAAAAGCCCCTGGCGGCCATGCCTCCAAGGGCTTTTTTGCGTCTTGTCTTCAATGTGTAACGTGGGGCATTGGGCGTTGCCGCAGCGTCAACCGGAGGGTTTGGTTGCCTCAATGGTTGCGGAAACCACGTAGTCCGTAACCTTGTGGCCCGGCGCCCAGTCCTTGATGAACTCCCTGGACTCGTTTAGGGGCTGGACGCGAATCTGCTCGAAACCGGAATCACTCATCATTTTTTCCAGATCCTCAATGAGGGATGCATTACCCATGCAACTGGCGATGAGCCTGGCGTCATTGCGCATTTCCTCAGGCAGTTCCACCGTGGCGACAACATCGGAGATGGCCAGCCGGCCCCCGGGTTTAAGTACGCGGAAGGCCTCGCGGAAAACCTGTTGCTTATTGGGCGACAGATTGATCACGCAGTTGGAGATTATTACATCGGCGGTCCCGTCAGCAACAGGCAGGTGCTCGATTTCCCCGAGGCGAAACTCCACATTTTCAAACATTCCCTTGGCTGCATTGGCTCTGGCCTTGGAGAGCATTTCCGGGGTCATGTCCACCCCGATGACGTGGCCGGTATCGCCCACTTCATGCGCGGCGAGGAAGCAATCAAAGCCGCCGCCGGCTCCCAGATCAATCACCACCTCGCCCTTCTTTAGCGCAGCGATTGCCTTGGGATTGCCGCATCCAAGGCCCATGTCAGCCCCGGAAGGGACCAACTCAAGATCTTCCTTAGCGTATCCGAGGCGCGTGGAAATGAGAGCGCCGATCGCCCCATCGTCTCCACCGCCACAGCAACAGGCCCCGGTACCGCAGCCGTCTTTGCAGTTGTTGGCTTTGGCAACCCGGGTATAGGCAAGACGCACGCTTTGCCGATAGGCATCGTGACTTGCAGAAGTGTTGCTTTTCCCGGTAATCACGGTGGAAGGACCGCAGCAGGGGTTCTTTTCGTTCATGGGAATTCTCCTCAAATTCTTATGGTTGAAGAACCGGCTCGCTAAAAAACAAGGCGAGTTGGTCCAGTGTTTTCGGCTCCACCCAACATTCCACCTGCTTGCCCTTGCGGGCAGTCTGGACCAAGCCGGCGCGCCTGAGTTCCTTGAGGTGGTGTGAAACGGTGGACGGGGCAATGTCAAGGCCTTCCCCCAGTTGGCCGACGGTGAAACACATCCCGTTCCCCAATTGGCCGACGGTGAAACACATCCCCTCCTCGGCGGTGCATCGGGTGCCGGGGGGGCAGCAGGTGATAAGGCGGTGGAACAGGGCAAGACGGTGGGGATGGCTCAAGGCCTTGAACTGTTCCGCATAACGTTCGATTATATTTTTATAGTTCGACATAATTCGAATTATGGCAAGGAATAGACGGAAAGTCAAGACAGCGTTTTTTTATTCCAACATGAAAATTTTTGACAAGGGATAGGGCGGATTATTCAGGTGTGGGTAAAAATGGTACGCCCGGTAGGAGTCGAACCTACGACTTTCAGTTCCGGAGACTGACACTCTATCCACTGAGCTACGGGCGCGCAACAAATAATATATGCCAGGGAGCCTTTAAAATCAAGCAGAAAATCAAACAGGCCCCATATTCCTTGGCGAAAGGGAGCTGTTGGACAGGTCCTCAACAAGGCCCATGGCTTGCAGGGCTTGTTTGGCCTCTCCCACAATGTACAGGGACCCGGCTATGACGATGACGTCTGATTGGTTGGCATGGTCCAGGGCGTATTGGACGGCTTTTTCCACACTGGGCTGGGTCACAATCCGCCCTTGGGACTCCGGGAGCAGAACTGCCAGGGCTTCCGGCTCCATGGCCCGGTTGATCTGGGGTCGGGTGAGAATCATTTTGTCCGCCAGGGCGTCCAGCATGGGGAGCATTCTTTTGTAAGGCTTGTCATCCAGGAACCCGGTGATCACGGTGATCTTCCTGTCTGCAAAGGCGCCGGACAGGTATTTGGTCAGGACTTTCATGGCGGCCAGGTTATGGGCGCCGTCCAGGATGACCATGGGGGACTCCAGGACCGTTTCCAGACGGCCGGGCCATTTGACCTGTTCCAGGCCGGTCCGGACGTGCTCTTCGTTGATTTTCGCCCCCCGGGTTATAAGCACCTGGCAACCGGCCAGGGCCAGGGAGGCGTTGGGAATCTGGTATTCCCCCTTGAGCAGGCAGTTTAGCCTCTTCCAGGTTGCATCCTGCCCGTAAAAGGAGAACCCCCCGCCGGGCAGGCGGCGTGTTTTGAAATCCCTGCCCATAAGATAGAGAGGGGCGCTTTTGTTTTTCGCGATTTTATCCACCATTTTAATGGCTGTGGGCTGGCGGACCCCGGTCACTACGGGAGTGCTTTCCTTGATGATGCCGCCTTTTTCCATGGCGATTTCGGCGATGGTGGAGCCCAGGTACATTTCGTGTTCCACGGAGACATTGGTAATGATGCAGACTTCGGGCTTTAGGATATTGGTAGCGTCCAGGCGTCCGCCCATGCCGGTTTCCATGACGGCGTAGTCCACATTGGCTTTGTCAAAGGCATAGAGGGCCATGGCGGTGGTGTATTCGAAAAATGTGGCCTGGCGTTCCAGCCCGGTGACGTTTTTCACTGCCTGATAGGCGTCCAGCACTTCCTGGTCTGAAATGGGCTGGCCGTTTACGGCAAAGCGTTCGTTTACATGGACCAGGTGGGGAGATGTATAAACCCCGACCTTGTAACCGGCCGCCCGAAGGATGGATGCCGTGGTTTGAGCCACGGAGCCTTTACCATTGGTGCCGGCAATGTGGATGCATTTGAGGCGCAAGTGGGGATTGTTTATACCTTCCAGGAGGGCGGAAATGGTTTCCAGGCCCAGTTTGATGCCAAAACGACCCAGGGAAAAAAGTTCCCCCATGGCTTGGTCGAAATTATTAGTATTTGTCATTACTCATGATCCGTGTTGATTTTTTGGTGGCCCAACAAAAAAAGCAGGGGCGCAAGGCCCCTGCCTAATTTTCCAACTGCCATACGGAACAGGTTTAACGGTTGCCTCTAGACTGGGCCTTTCTGGCCGCAATACGAAGACGCCTTACCGATTCGCGCTGTTTGCGGCGACGGCTCTCGCTTGGCTTTTCATAGGCTTTTTTCATTTTTAGCCTGCGGAAAAGCCCATCATTTTGAATTTTTTTCTTCAAAACGCGCATGGCCTTTTCCAGGTCATTGTCAAAGACTTTGACCTCTAAATCCTTTGCGTTTCCCAAGACTCTCAACCCCCTTTCATATGGAGATTTTAGTCTTTGCGCCATAACATGGCGCTAAACTGAAAACAACTAAAAAGAACAAGCCTACAGCCTTTGCAGGCTCTTGCCATAATATTGGAAAGCCTTTTTGTAACTTATCCCAGTTTGCCAACCAACTCTTCGGTCACCTGGGGTACGCTGGGCTCACCATCCAGGGTGATGTACTTTACGGAACCGTCTTTTTCGGCGATGGCCTTGAAATAATAGGCGGAAGCCAGTGTTCCCGTGTCGGTGTCGTAGTAGATGTTGTGGCGCTTGTTAATGGCCTCTTCATCCTGGTCATCGGAGCGGGCCGTGAGGGCGCCGCCGCACACGCGGCATTTGTCTCCATTGGGCTTGATGGCATCGATGAAAATGTTGTTGGGATGGTTGTTGTCGTTTTCGCAGAGTCTGCGGCCCATGATGCGGTTTTTGGCGATCTCGCGGTCCAGGAGCATTTCAATGACCACGTCCAGGGCCATATTGGCAGCCTTGAGGGCTTCGTCCAGTTTGATGGCTTGTTCCTTGCTGCGGGGGAAGCCGTCCAGGAGCCATCCGTTGGCGCAATCATCGGCCTGAAGGCGGCTGAGGATCATGGGGATGGTGATTTCATCGGGAACCAGGTCGCCCTTGTCGATGTAGGCCTTGGCCTTTTTGCCAATCTCGGTGCCCTTGGAAATATTCTCGCGGAAAATGGCTCCGGATTCAATGTGGGGGATGTTGTATTTGCCTTTGACGATGGAACCCTGAGTACCCTTGCCGCTGCCATTGGGGCCAAAAAACAGTATTTTCATTGTAAACAAACTCCTTTCATGGGGTTAGGCTGCCTGTGCGGCGCCGTGAATAACTTCACAAATTGATCCAGCAAAGTTTTCTAATGAAATGGGCTTTTAATGTCAAGGTGAGAATGGCCTCGAACCCCATAGTTTTTTTTAATCAGGAGAAAAAGTACTTGAAGGATTCTTGACAAGGACCGGTTTAGGGGATATAAAACCGCTTTTGTAAAGATTAACTTCTAAAGGGAGGTGATCCATTGGGAAGCGTCATTAAAAAACGTAGAAAGAAAATGCGCAAGCATAAACACCGTAAACTCCTTGCCCGTACCCGGCACCAGAGGAGAAAGGGCAAGTAATCCATATTTGGCTATGAGGATGGGATGCCCGAGCCTTGCCCGGTTATACCCATCCTTTGAGCCTGCTTTTCGGGCCAGAAGGAATCCCCTCTGCTTTGCAGCATAGGAATGTCCCTGCGGCCTGCGGCATGTCCGCTTTGGGACAACCGGGATTTTTGCTGCCCAGCACAGTTTGCTCGATTTTAGAAAGGCATACCAGACCTTTACATTGGAGGGATGGCATGCCTTTTTGTAATTTGGGAGGGTAGCGTATTATTGTCATAAATTCAAATGATTATCTGATAATCAGGCGCATTTTTCCGTCAATATGAGAGAGATTGCCTCCCTGCACCCCTTCAGTCTCCGACACTTCACCCCGGCCATGTCCAGCATGATTTTGGACGCCTTTACCGGATCTGTTTCCGCGTATTTGTCAGAAAGATATACGATTTCCCTGATCCCGGACTGGATGATGATTTTGGCGCACTCGTTACAGGGAAACAAGGCCACGTAGAGGGTGCAGCCATCCAGGTCCGACACAATGCTGTTTAGAATGGCGTTCAGCTCGGCATGGCACACATAGGCGTATTTGGTATCCAGGACCCCGCCTTCCCGGCTCCAGGGCAGGATGTCGTCGGAGCACCCTGTGGGAAACCCATTGTATCCGATACCCACGATTTTTTTCTTTTGGTTGACCACGCAGGCCCCCACTTGGGTGTTGGGGTCCTTGCTTCGGAGGGCCGACAAACAGGCCACGCCCATAAAATATTCGTCCCAGGTCAGGTAGTCATTTCTTTTCTGGCTCATAAAACCCTTGATTTTGTTAAAGAAAAAGGAAGCGTTGTCGATATTCCCCTGCCAATGGTACTATTTTTATTCCATTTACAAACAGCCCTGTGAGAGACAGCACCCTACCACAACCCTGTGGGAAACTCAAGCAACGGAGAATATTGAACAAACACTTCCCGTTGCCAGGCAGGCCAATTGTTCTTCGCAAGGCCTGGTGTTGACAATCCCTAAAGGATTCTGTATTGGCTAATGCGGGTGGGGACGACATGCTTGATCCCCGGCCAACCCTATCTACCATGGCATTCCCTATGCCCAGGAGGTTTTGTGTTCAGGAAGCAAATGGAACTTGTGCCAGCCGCTGTGCTTGTGGAAATACAGCAATAGGCGGTTGGTTGCACCCTACCGGCTCAAACAGGCCGGAGGATAGCTTTCAAAAATTTTGGGCTGGCGTCCTGCCGGTTTTAGATTTTGCCTCACCATACCGTTCTATTGATGTATCTTCCAATATCCATTGTTAACTTTTTGATATCATATTGTTTTTTGTTTGCTTGAACCCTTTGGGTCCAGGCAAAAAGATCTGGCATGGAGGATAGTGTCATGGCTTTGGAAGATTCAGGCTGGAACGGCTTGATATCATATAATTTTTTGTTTGCTGGATCCCTTTGGGTCCAGGCGAAAATATCTGGCATGGAGGATAATGTCATGAGTTTGAAGGATTTGGGCTGGAATGGCTTTTTTGAAAACAATTACCTTTCCCTGGAAAACCCCGATTGGAAGCCAGCCAGGGTAACGGGTGTGAGAAAAAATCAATTTGTTGTGAATGACGGCGTCAAGGAATTTGCGGCCACTGCTTCCGGTCGTCTGTTTCACGCCGAAAACCCGGATGCCCTGTTTCCGGCCGCTGGCGACTGGGTGGCCATGCGGGACAACGTTATAGTGAGTGTGTTGCCCCGGAAAAATTCCCTGTCCCGGGGCGCTTCGGGCCGTAGGTTCAGCAAGTTTGCAGCCGCGACCCAGGAGCAGGTGATAGCCGCCAACCTGGATACGGTTTTCATCACATGCGGCCTGGACCGCGAGTTCAACCTCCGCCGCATAGAACGTTTCCTGACTCTTATTTTCAATTGCGGATGCACTCCGGTGGTGATCCTCAACAAGGCGGACATCCATCCGGCTCCGGAGGAATGTGTCGCCGAGGTGGAGTCCGTGGCCCTTGGCGTGCCGGTGCACGCCATATCCGCTTTTGCCGGTCTGGGCATGGAATCCATCCGGCAGTATCTGCTGCCCGGGCATACCGTGGCCCTGATAGGCTCGTCCGGGGTGGGGAAGTCCACCCTGGTGAACCACTTGCTTGGACAGGACATCCAGGCTACCAGGCAGATCAGCGAAAGCGTGGGCAAGGGAGTCCACACCACCACCACCCGGGACATCATCAGCATACCCGGGGCCGGAATGATCCTGGACAATCCGGGCATCCGTGAAATCGCCTTGTGGGAAGACACCGGCAGAATAGGGGACACCTTTCCTGAAATTCAGGCACTGAGCCAGGAATGCCGTTTTGGCGATTGTTCCCATATGCAGGAGCCCGGGTGCCGGGTTCGTGAAGCAGTGGCCACGGGGGACCTTCCCCAGAACCGTCTGGAGAGTTTCCTTAAAATGCAACGGGAACTCGATTTCATGAGCCAGCGTCAGGAGAAGTCCGCCAACCGGGTGGAAAAGGAGCGTTGGAAGGATATCGCCATGCTTCAAAAGAGTATGAAAAGCAATAAAAAATAGCATGTTATCCGTAATGGTCCACACATTGCCGGAGGGAAGGAAAACCTTTCGGTTTTGTGATAAATAACTGTGCGGCCCAAAAAAATCCCTTGACAAGGGATTTTGCATCCCGTATCAAGGAGCCAACTTGAAGTAAATCTTTTCAGCAACGGAGCCCTATTCGTGAAAACCAACGTCGGCAGACTTTTTATCAATGAGTGCTATTATTATTATTTTAGCACCGGTCTGCCCGGGGGTGCGCGGGGGTGAGCTGAAACCCAACAAACACAACCAAGCCGTGGCAGACCAACCAAGTCTCCACGGCTTTTTTTGTTTTTAAGGGGCTGTGGAGCCGAAAATGGGCTTCATGGCCCTTCCCTTTTCCGGGGAAGGCAACCACTCTTAAAGGAGCAAGAAAATGACCTTCGTTGGAAAACAAATCAGGATGGAGCGAATTCTCAACCGAAAAACCCGCAGGACCGTGCTTGTACCCATGGATCACGGTATATCCGTTGGTCCCATTGACGGCCTGAAGGACATGAAAACAGCCATCAACTCCGTCGCGGCGGGCGGCGCCAACGGAGTGGTGGTCCACAAAGGGCTGGTCATGGAAGGCCACCGGGGCGACGGGCCGGACATCGGCCTGATCATCCACCTTTCCGCTTCCACCTCCTTATCCCCCTTTCCCAATGCAAAAACCCTTGTCTGTTCCATGGAAGAAGCCATCAAACTGGGCGCGGACGCCGTATCCATCCATGTGAACCTGGGCGACGGCCTGGAAAAGGAAATGTTGAGGGATTTCGGGGAGATCAGTTACCAGGCCCGCACCTGGGGCATGCCTCTTTTGGCCATGATCTACCCACGGGGCGATAAAATTGATAATGAGTACGATGTCAAGTACGTCAAGCATGCAGCCCGCCTGGGCCACGAGATGGGCGCGGATTTGGTGAAGGTGCCTTACACGGGCACTCCGGAAAGTTTTCTGGAAGTAACCCAGGGATGCGCTATTCCTGTGGTCATTGCCGGGGGCGCCAAGATGGATTCGGACCGGGATATCCTGGAAATGGTCAAAGGCTCCGTGGAAGCGGGCGGCGCAGGCGTTTCCATTGGACGGAATGTGTTCCAGCATGCCAGCCCCGAAAGGATGGTCCGGGCTATTTCCTCCATCGTGCATGACGAGGTTTCTGTGGACGAAGCCCTGAAGCTCCTATAAGAGGAAGGATATGTCATGAAAGCCATTTGGGTAAAAGTGGACCCCTGGAACAAGGATCTGGTAACCACCGCCCTGGAGGGCGGGGCGGACGCTCTCATGGTCCCCGAGGGGTACACGGACAAAGTCAAGGAACTGGGCCGGATCACCACCATTGCGGCGGACGGGGACATGGTTCCCGGCAAGGATCTAACCACCATCGCCATCACCAGCCAGGACGACGAGGACGCCATAGTCCAGGCCCAGGCCATGGGACCGGTCATCGTGGATACTCCGGACTGGAGCATCATCCCCCTGGAAAATCTTATCGCCAAGGGCGCCCGGGTTGTTACACCGGTAAAGAATCTGGAAGAGGCCAAGACCGCCTTCGGTATTTTGGAGCACGGAGTGTGGGGCGTGCTTATCGACACCGCCGATTCCGGGGAACTCAAACGCACCCTATCCTTTTTAAAAGGGGAGGGCGTGGCCGTGGCCGTGACGCCGGTGGAAATTGTGGAAGTGAAGGCTGTGGGCATGGGGGACCGGGTTTGTGTGGATACCTGCACGGACATGCAGCCCGGAGAAGGCATGCTGGTTGGCAATTCCTCGGCGGCCATGTTTTTGGTCCATGCGGAAAGCATAGAAAATCCTTACGTGGCGGCCCGTCCGTTCCGGGTGAACGCCGGGGCGGTTCATGCCTACACCAAGGTTCCGGGCAACAAAACCCGTTATCTTGCCGAACTCAGCGCCGGGGACGAGATTTTGATTACCGATTACAAGGGCAAATGCACCTTGGGCGTGGTGGGAAGGGTCAAAATCGAAAAACGGCCTTTGCTTCTCATTACGGCCAAGGCCGGGGATCAGAAAATCACCACCATATGCCAGAATGCCGAAACCATTCGCCTGGTTGCCACGGACGGCAAGCCCCTTTCCGTAGTGGCCCTCAAGCCCGGGGACAAGGTCCTGGCCAGCCTGGAGGAAGGCGGGCGGCACTTTGGCCATAAAATCAAGGAGACCATCACGGAAAAATGAAACCATCCAATACCAATGGTAATTCCGACCTGGAGCCCTTGCGGCAGGCCATCAATGAAACCGACCGCCAGATCCTTACCCTGGTCAATGAACGCCTGGACATAGCCAGGCAGATTGGCGCCATAAAAATGGGCAAGGGCATGCCTGTGGTGGATTTTTCACGGGAGCGGGCCGTGCTTAACAAGTTGCAGGAGTTGAACGAAGGCCCCATGCCTGACGAAACCCTGCGCCTTTTGTACACGGAGATCATTGCCGCCTCCCGCAGAATCCAGCAACCCCTGGAGGTGGCTTACTTAGGCCCCCAGGCAACCTTTACCCACATAGCGGCCATGAATCATTTTGGCCGGTCCACCACTTTTGCGCCCATGCCCACCATCGTCGATGTGTTCGACGAGGTGGACAAAAGAAGAGTACCCTTTGGCGTGGTGCCGGTGGAAAATTCCATGGAAGGGGCCGTGAACCTGACCCTGGACCTGTTCCAGGAAAGCGACGTGAGGATTTGCGGGGAGATTTATACCTCCATCCGTCACGATCTCTTGTCCGCCGAGGATTCCCTGGACAAGATCATGGTGGTGTTTTCCCATCCCCAGGCCATTGCCCAATGCCGTAAATGGTTAGGCAAGAACCTGCCGGGCATTTTGCAAAACCAATGCTCCAGCACCTCCGAGGCGGCCCGCATGGCGTTGAACACCCCCGGCGGCGCGGCAATCGCCAGTTCGGAAGCGGCCATCACCTATGAGCTGAACACCCTGGCGGACAACATCCAGGACTCCACGACCAACATCACCCGCTTTTTGGTGATTGGCCGGGACAAGGTGAAGCCCACGGGCAGGGATAAAACCTCGCTTCTGTTCGCCATCCCCCATGTGCCGGGGGCGCTCCACAGTGTGTTGCAGCCTATTTCGGAAGAGGGCCTGAACATGGTGAAGCTGGAATCGCGGCCCTCCAAAAGCGCAAGCTGGCATTACCTCTTTTTTGTGGACCTGGAAGGGCACATGAAGGACGCCCCCATCCGAAAGGTGGTGGATAAAATGCGCACTTTGTGCTCCTTTGTTAAATGGTTGGGGTCGTACCCCATAGGGGATAGGCCATGATGGCCGGAATCAATGCACAAACCCGTTTGTACGGAGTCTTTGGCGATCCCGTGGCCCACAGCCTCAGCCCGGCCATGCACAACCGGGCATTCGCCCATATTGGCGAAAACGCTGTCTATATGGCTTTTTGCGTCCAGGATATCGGGAAGGCCGTGGAGGCGGTCCGGGCTTTTGACATGGGAGGCGTTAGCGTAACCATTCCCCACAAGGTTTCGGTCATGGAACACCTGGACGAGGTGGACGAAACAGCCCGGGCCATGGGCGCGGTCAACACCATCATCAATGACCAGGGGCGTTTGACCGGGAAAAACTCCGATTGCGCCGGGGCGGTCAAGGCGATTTTGGAGAAAACGCCCATTGATGGTAAGGACGTGGTTGTCCTGGGAGCGGGCGGCGCAGCCCGGGCCATTGTTTACGGGCTTAAGGAACAGGGGGGCAAGGTGACCATTGTCAACCGAACCCGGGAAAAAGGCGAAGCACTGGCTGCGGAACTGAGGGTGGATTTTCAGCCCTTGGAAGCCCTGGATCAACTGGCATGCGGGATTGTGGTCAACGCCACCTCCGTGGGCATGGTCCCGGATGTGGCCAGGAGTCCGGCGCCTGCGTCTTTTTTTAAAAAAGATATGGTGGTTATGGACATCGTGTATCGTCCCTTGTTGACCCGGTTTTTATCCGACGCACAAGACGCCGGGTGCGCCACAGTGGACGGAATCGCCATGTTCGTGTATCAGGGAGCATCGCAGTTTGAATGGTGGACCGGTAAGGACGCCCCTGTCGTCCAAATGCGGGAAACCGTGGAAACACTTTTAGGCCAGAGGTAACATGGAGTCTCAAATTACAATTCAGCCCATGGGCCGGACCGAGCATACGGCCCGGGTGCCGGGTTCCAAAAGCTATACTCACCGGATGCTTGTTTGCGCGGCCCTTGCAGACGGAGAATCCCGGATAAAGAACGGGCTGGTCAGCGAAGACACCTTCCTGACCATGGACGGCCTCAATAAAATGGGAGCGGCCATCAGGCACGAGGGAGACCGTTTTCTCGTTGAAGGCACGGGCGGGAAGCTCAGCCGCTATTCCGAACCCATTCATCTGGGTAACGCGGGAACCACTCTCCGCCTGTTGTGCGCCGTGGCGGCCATGGGCGTAGGAACCTACACCCTTACGGGAACCGAGCGCATGCAGGAACGGCCAATCCTGGATTTGGCCCAGTCTTTGGAAAGCCTGGGTGTTCCCGTGGAAACCACCAACGGCTGTCCGCCCATAAGGATTCAGGGCACGGCTATTGAGGGAGGCAGGGTATCCATCAATTGCGGGGTATCCAGCCAATATCTTTCCGCACTCCTTCTCATCGCCCCGTACACCAAAGAAGGCCTGGAAATCACCGTGACCGAAGGGCCGGTTTCCAAACCCTATATCGACATGACTCTTTCGGTGATGCAGGCCATGGGCGTTCCGGTAAAAGGGGAAGGCTATAATTGGTTTTCCGTACCCGGCCAGACTCAATATCAGCCCGGAGAATATATGGTGGAGGCCGACGCTTCGGGAGCCAGCTATTTTTGGGCTGCTGCCGCCATTACAGGGGCCAGGGTTATTGTTTCAGGCACCCGTTCCGCCTCGTGTCAAGGGGACTGCCGTTTCTCCTACATACTAAAATCCATGGGCTGCCGTTTGGACGAAACCCCCGAGGGCTTGGCCATAACCGGCCGGGAACTCCAGGGAATCACCGTGGACATGTCCGACATGCCCGACGTGGCCCCCACCCTAGCTGTGGTGGCCGCCTTTGCCAAGGGCGAAACCCGCATCGAAAACGTGGCCCACCTCAAGGCCAAGGAAAGCGACCGCATTACTAGCGTGGTGACGGAACTCAATAAAATGGGTGTCCAGGCCACCTGCACGGATTCGGGCATGACCATCATAGGCGGAAAACCCAAGGGCGCCACCATAGACACATACAACGACCACCGCATCGCCATGAGTTTCGCCGTGGCCGGGCTTCTTACTCCCGGCACGGTCATCAACGATCCTTCGTGTGTGGAAAAGTCCTTTCCCGGATTTTGGCGGGAATGGGAAAAGTTCTATTGAAATTTTATGGTTCGGAAATATGAGAAAATGCTGCGGTAATATACAACATTGTTTTTGATTTTTTGAAATGGGAACCGCAGTGCATCCATGCAGCCGTTTTGGAAGCGATAAGGCGTCCTTAATCTCCCTCCCATTGAGAGAAAGGGTCGGGATAATAATTTTATGACAATGTATTGTTCGTCAATTACACCACATTTTTTTACCCCCCATCCTGTCCTTCCCCCGCAAGGGGGGAAGGGACGAAGTTTTCAGGGCGTCGGCTTCCGAGAGCTTTTCTGTTCGCAGGTCGCTCCATTCATGGCGTCCTGGTATATCCAATCCCGAGAGGCAAGTTAAAATGCCGAATATTTACCTCGTAGGATACCGGGCGACCGGCAAGACATCCGTGGGCAAGGCCCTGGCCCGGGCCATGGGCCAGCCTTTTGTGGACGCGGACGAAGTCCTGGAAAAGGAACAGGGCCGGACCATCGCCAGTATTGTGGAGTCGGATGGTTGGCCGGAATTCCGCAGGCTGGAAAAGGAACTTCTGGCCAGGCTGTCCGCCCTGGACGGCCACATCGTTGCTCCCGGGGGCGGGGCTGTGCTGGACCCGGACAACGTGCAGGCCATGCGAGACACTGGTTTGGTGGTCTGGCTGACCGCGGATTCTAAAGTTATTTGCAATCGTCTTGCCAAGGATGATAAGACAGATACACAACGGCCAGCCCTTACGGATCAGGGCGTCCTGGACGAAATCAACACAGTGCTTGAACAACGCATGCCTTTGTATGAAAGAGCGGCCATGCTCACCGTAGCCACAGATGGCGCCGGCATACACGAGATTTGCGGGAAAATTATGGATCTGGCCGGGAACCTGGACATACAAAAGGATTAAAGAATGGCAGGAAACACATTTGGGACGGCCTTTCGGGTGACCACCTGGGGGGAGTCCCACGGTCCCGCAGTGGGAGCAGTTATCGATGGATGCCCCCCGGGAATCCCCTTGTGCGAGGAGGATATCCAAATCATGATGGACCGGCGCAAGCCAGGCTCTTCCGCAGCCAGCACCCCCCGCAAGGAAGAGGATATCGTGCATATTCTTTCCGGGGTATTTGAAGGCCAGACCACCGGAACTCCCATTTGTCTGATGGTCAAAAACAAGGACGCCAAGTCCGCTTCGTATAGTACAATAAAGAACCTTTACAGGCCGGGCCATGGGGATATTTCGTATCAGAAAAAATATGGAGTCCGTGATTACAAGGGCGGCGGCAGGGCTTCGGCCCGCGAGACCGTGGGCAGGGTGGCCGCTGGCGCCGTAGCCGGGTTGATCCTCAAACGTGTGGGGATTCAGGTGAGCGCCTTTACGTTGGAACTGGGGAGCGTCCGGGCCAAAAAACTGGATATGGACGTTATTTCGCAAAATCCCTTTGCCTGTCCGGACATGGCTGCTGCTGAAAAAATGGCTGTCCGGGTTGAAGAAGTGCGCAAGGACGGCGACTCTTTGGGCGGTATTGTCCAGGTGCAGGCCACCGGGGTTCCTGTTGGCCTGGGTGAGCCGGTTTTTGACAAGCTGGACGCCGATATCGCCAAGGCCATGATGAGCATCGGCGCAGTCAAGGGCGTGGAAATTGGCGCGGGTTTTGAAGCAGCGCGCCTGACTGGCTCCACCAACAACGATCCCATCCTGGAAAGCGGCTTTGAAAGCAACAATGCCGGAGGAACTTTGGCGGGCATTTCCAGCGGGCAGGATATAGTGGTTCGGGTGGCGGTCAAGCCTATTCCTTCCATCAATGTTCCCCAGCAGACCGTAGACCTGGAGGGCAAGCCCGAAACCATTCAGGTGGGGGGGCGCCACGACATTTCGGCCATACCAAGGGTGAATGTGGTGTGCGAGGCCATGCTCAATCTGGTGTTGGCGGATTTTGTTCTCAGGCAAGCCCAGGTGCGGGCTTTGGAGTTGTTTTCGTCCTGAGAATTGATTTTACAAGAATATGAGGTGGATGTGGAATTACCGGGGTTTACGACCATAGGCATTATTGGAGGCACCGGCCAGATGGGCCAGTGGTTCAAAAAGTATTTTGAAAACCTGGGCCACACGGTCCTGGTGTCCGGGCGAAAGACGGAACTCGCCTGGCAGGACTTGGCCCGGCAATGCCAAGTGGTGATCATCAGCCTGCCCCTGGACGCCTCCCTCGATATGGCCCGCCAAGTCGGCCCCCTGATGAACCAGGACCAACTCCTCATGGACATGTGCTCCATGAAGCACGACATCAACCAGGCCATGCAGGAATCCACAACCGCCCAGGTCATCGGCACCCATCCCCTGTTTGGACCCAGCACCGCAGGCATGGCGGGCCAGAACGTGATCGTCTGCCCCATGGGCGAAGGCCCCTGGCTTTCCTGGCTGGAGGCGCAGTTTAAGGCCAAGGGGGCGGTGGTGACCATCACCGACGGCTACACCCACGACCGCAACATGGCAGTGGTCCAGGCCCTGACCCATTTCATGACCATCGCCTTTGGCCGGACTCTCCAGCAGATGGGGGTGGACCCCAAGGAAATCCGGCCTTACGCCACGCCAATTTTTCGTTTGAAACTGGGTCTTTTGGGCAGGATGTTCGCCCAGGACACCGAGCTTTACCGCAATCTTATCTGCAAGAATCCCATGGCTTTGGAAGTGTTGGGACAATTTCTGGATTCAGCCAATCAGGTGAAGGATACCCTGTGCGACGACAACGGAATCATGGAAGCCATTGACACCTTCCTTGGGACTTTCCCGGAGCAAGGCATGATTGAAAGCGACGCCTGCCTGGAAACCCTGGCGAAATTCACTCCCTAATCAGGGAGTGGGACATCCCCCATTTTTTTTGAGCCTCGGCGCTAGTTGTCGTGGCTACCCGCTATTTTCAATCCGGGAAAGAAATTTTACCTGAATAGAACAGGTTTTTTGGTTTTGAATTACAGCCAGTGTGAAATATTTAACATGCAATTTGCATGATAATGCTTTCATAGTTCAAGAATCTATGCTACTGCCTTTCCGTTCATCCCCCTCCATACAAAAATACAAGGAAAGAATATGAAAAGAATCTGGTTGTTTACGGTTTTTTGTGTCCATCTGTCCTTAGTGTTTGGACTCTTTGCGCCATTAACAGCACAAGCTGCGGATGTCACGCCCATGGTGGCGGTCAGCAATTCCTATACGGTCGCGTTAAAAGCTGATGGAACCGTATGGTCCTGGGGGCAAGGGGGCTCAGGGGAGATGGGGAACGGGGTCTCCTATGTTTATGAAACAGTGGTTTATCCTCCTGTGCAGGCCAGTATTAGCGATGTGAAATACATTGCCATCGGCAACAGTGCTACCTACGCCATCAAGACAGACGGCACTTTATGGTCCTGGGGATGGAACGCCAGCGGCGAGCTTGGCGTTGGAGACACAGAATCCCGAAATCTTCCTGTTCAAATTACCGGGCTTTCCAACATCATTCAGGTGTCAGGCTCCAACGGAGGTTGTGCCGTCTGCCTGAAAGATGACGGAACAGTATACGCCTGGGGCTACAATTATTACGGGGAGGTCGGTAACGGATCGACCACCATGAGCATTGTCCCGGTTTTGGTCACGGCCACAGACTTTACCGATATCCGCGCCATTGACTCGGGGGCTAATCATGTGGTTGCCAGGAAGGGCGACGGCACCGTCTGGACATGGGGCAGGAATGACACCAAACAATGCGGACGTGGGGCTCAAACCCGTTACACCTCTCCTGGCCAGGTTACCACAACCGGCGTTCAGGATATTATAAAAGT
>JAEINP010000017.1 GCA_016342355.1 Desulfatibacillum sp. | reverse complement strand
TATAAAAGTGAGAGCCGGAGGATATCATACTGTCGTGCTTAAAAATGGCGGTGATGTCTGGTCATGGGGCAGCAACCAGTACAACCAGCTTGGAAAAGGCCTGGACCTCAATACGGAGTATCTGAACAAGACATCATATGGTCCTGCTCAAATTCCAGATATTTCGAACATAGCTGACATCAACGCCGGAAGAGATCATACCATGATACAAAAATCCGATGGGTCCGTGTGGTCCGTGGGTTTGAATCACCGGGGGCAATTTGGCGACGGGAACTGCTTGTGGGCTAATATTCCTTATGCCTCCGCCGAATGGCAGCAGGCCCTCATTACCGGCTCGTTGATGCAATTGGAAACCTTTGAATACAACACCGCCTTTTTGAAAACTGACGGTTCCGTGTGGATGTGCGGCGCGAACAGCGTTGGGCAGGTCGGCACTGGAAGCACTTCGTCCTATGTGGACGTTCCGACAAAGGTTGCCGGATTGAAACTTACGGCTCTTGAAGGTGATGTGGACGGCAACGGCGTCTTGAATTTGGCGGATGCCGTATCGGTTTTTCAGGTTTTAGTGGGGATTTCTCCCGCCGCAAGTGTCCGAGCAGGGGCTGATGTGAACGGCGATGGGGTGATTGGACTGGCTGAGGCCATTTACATCCTGCAATCGGTAGCGGGTTTCAGGTAGTGACAGTCTGAATTCACCGTTTCCTTATCATGCAGATCCTGTCCCGCAGATGCCCAGGATGGCTTTTTCCATGATAAGCCGGGACCGTTGGGGAGGATAGCTTTTGATGTCCCGGTCCGCCTGGATCAGAAGATCCATGGCCCGGACAAGCTCCTCCTGGGTGAACCGCTCCGATTCCTTGAAGGCCAGAAAAATAGGGTAGGGGTTGCGGCCTTTGGGCGCCACAAACAGGTCTGTGGTGAATTTTTTGGCGGTCTTTTTGGCCTTTTTCTTCTTTGCTCCAGGGACCTCTTTTTCCTCGGGAACCAGTTGGGTTTCCCATGCGTCCAGGACTTCCCGGGTTCTGGTGTCATGATTTTCAATGGCGGGCATGACGCCGCTTTTGAAGGCGTTGAACTGCATGCCCTTATTCCACCTGCTTCCAAAAGGTCCGGCCAGAAACACCTTGATGGCCAGGAATCGCCTGAAATGGTTGGCGCTGGCTGCAATAACGGCCAGGGGATGAAAATCGTTGGAAAGCAGGCGGTCCAAAAGTTCCAGGGTTTGTTGAACGTTTTTTTCCGCCAGGGCTCCGGTAAAGGCAAAGATGGGGTCCTCTTTGGTGCGGTTGACCAGGGTATCCACGTCTTTGGCGGAGATATTGGGGCGGTCTCCCACATAGGAGGCCAGTTTTTCCAGCGCGTTGGAAAAAGCGCGAAGGTCCGCGCCAATGCGGTCCACCAACATGGTAAAGGCCCGTGGCTCCATGGACTTGTTACGGGCCTTCAGCACCCTGTTTTTCTGTACGGTAAGGGCCTGGAGCTGGGCGTCCTTGTCGGCCTTCAGGCTTCCCTTTGGGACCGAGCAGTCCACCACCACGCCGTGTTCCTTGATGTATTTGAAGAGTTTTTTCCGTTTGTCCGCCAGGTCGGCGGTAATAATCAGATGGTTTTCCCCGCACCCCTGCTCCAGAACCTGGACGATCATTTCTCCTTCATCCAGGTATTCGGGGACCTCTTTGCCTTCATCAATGCAATAGGTAATGGCTTCATCCAGCCAGTCTCCGGCCAGGCCTTTGTGGTCCTCGGGCAGATTCAAGCCAGGGCCAGGGTCGGCCCGGTTTATATCCGCCAGATCAATTTTCCGTATGCTCAGGTAATCCAGAACAAAGCGCGAAGCCCTTTCAACGCCCTTGTCCTTGAATACGTCTGCGGCCTTTTCCAGCAAGGCCAGGGTTTGCTTTTGGGAATAGAAAACCTTGGAGTCGAGCCAGGCAACGACCTTGGTTCCCGGAAACATGGGGTAGGTCAGGAGGCTGGCCACCACGGACGAGGCTGCCATGTCCCTGCCGTCCAGGGGGTCGTAGTTCAGCCCCTGCTGCTCCTTGGGCACCATGGCGTCCAGGAGCTTTGCAAAGGCCTCCTTGTACAGCATTTCATCCCCGTAAATGAGGTAGACCGGGGCAAACCCGTCTTTGGGTTTGAGAATGCCGTCCAGGTTGGCTTGGTTGATCTCCATCAGGTGATTTTCCGTTTTCGCAGGCGAAGGAGAAAAAACAAGGCCAGACCCGCCATGACAAACGCCGTGGCCTGGGAAGGGGACAGGATACCCAATAAAAAGCTGCCCCGGTCATCGCCGCGCAGGAACTCCACGCAAAACCTGAAAACCGCATAAACCAGAAGATAGGTCCAGAACACCTGCCCGTGAAAAGTCTTGCGGGGCCGCACAATAAAGAACAGGAACGCAAAAATGGCGAACAGGCCCAGGGACGAATACAGCTGGGTGGGGTGCAGGGGGATGTGGAGAGGCGCCAGACTCAATGGGTTGGAAAAGGTGACGGCCCAAGGCAGCTCGGTGGGTTTGCCGTAGCAGCAGCCCGCCGAAAAACACCCGATCCGGCCAAAAGCGTGTCCTAGCGCCACCGAAGGGGCCAGGATGTCCACGGTCTTCCAGGTATTGAGACTGTATTTGCGTACAAAGTAGGCGAGCACGCCCACTGCGCCTATAAAGCCCCCGTAAAATACCAGCCCGCCTTTCCAGATTTTTAGAATATCCAGAGGGTTGGGGGCGAATTCCTGCCAGTTGAAAATAATATAGGGAACCCGTGAAGACAGCGCGCCGATGAGGACCATGTAAAAGCACAGGTCCATGATGCGTTCGGGGTCTTCCCCTTGCAACCGGGCTTCCCGGGTGGCCAGGGCCATGCCCAGGAGGAATCCCACGGCGATCATGAAACCATAGGTGTGGAGAGTGATCGGTCCGATTTGGATCAGAACAGGATGCATGGGGGGCTCCCGGGATGGGCAAGGATCACAAGGGATCCTTGCCCGTTATAAAATACAAGGTCAGGACAGCCACTCCTACGGAGATGGCGCTATCGGCAATGTTGAAGGGGGGCCATGGATTAAAGAGATTCATGGGAATCATGGGAAAATAAATTTCCAGAAAATCCACAACCCTGCCGTCCCGGAAAACGCGGTCTATGAGGTTGCCCACGGCCCCGGAAAAAATCAGGCACAGGGCCAGGGAAAACCATCGGCTTTCATAGGGCGTTTTTTTGTACAGTATCAGCACAATCACGGCTGCAATGCCTGAAACCACCAGGAACAGCAAAATGCGTATCCAGGGAGCGGCTTGGGCTGCCAAGCCAAAAGCCCCGCCCGTGTTGTACAGGTGGGTGAGATAGAAAAAACCGGGAATTATTTCAATGCTTTCGGCAAACCCGATGTGGCCCACAGCCAGCATTTTGGCGCCCTGATCGGCGATCACCACCGGCAGGACCACAACGAGAAACCTGATCCACTTTTTCAAGGCCACGTTTTCCATAGATCTCCGCGGGTCCTGGCTTAGGATTCCAAATGTGTCAGGGCGTCGCGGCACCTAAGGCAAACAGTCGGTTGTTCCTGGTCTTCCCCCACCGTGGTGTCATACACCCAGCAGCGTTCGCATTTTTCCCCGGGAGCGGCTTTGGCGACTACGCTCAGGGCCAGGGTTTCGCTTTTGAACGATTCCTCGGGCGCGGGTTCCAGGGAAAGGACGACCTCGGACACGATGAACAGCCTTCTCAATTCGTGGGAGTAGGCGTCCAGGGCCTGGAACAGGTCCTGATCCACATGGAGCGTGACGGAAGCATCCAGGGGATGGCCCACCACTTTTTTGTTCCTTGCTTCTTCCAGGGCCTTGGTCACGTCGCTGCGCACCTTGCGGATGAGGTCCCACTGGGCGGCCAGTTTATCGTTTTGCCATTCAGGGTCCACCTTGGGGAATTGTTCCAGGTGTACGCTTTCCTTCATGCCTTCCGCCTTGGGCATGTATTCCCACACCTCTTCAGCGGTAAAGGAAAGGACCGGGGCCATGAGCTTGACAATGGTGTCGATGATCATGTGCAGCGCGGTTTGGGCGCTTCTCCTGGCTTGGGAGCCGGGAGGGGACACATACAGCCGGTCCTTGAGGATATCCAGGTAAAAGGCCGAAAGATCCACGGAACAGAAATTGTGCAGGGCATGGTAAATGACGTGGAACTCGAATTCGTCGTAGGCGGCCCTGCAACGGCGGGTCAGCCGTTGCAACTGATGCATGGCGTACCGGTCGATTTCCAGCATCATGTCTTTTTCCACGGCGTCCTTTTTGGGATCAAAATCCCCCAGGTTGCCCAGGATAAAGCGGCATGTGTTGCGGATACGCCGGTACGCGTCGGAAAGTTGCTTGAGGATCTCGTCGGAAATGCGGATGTCGTCCCGGTAGTCGGAGGCGGACACCCACAAGCGCAGGATTTCCGCGCCGTGAGACTTGATCACCTTGCCCGGGGCGATGACGTTGCCCACGGATTTGGACATTTTTCTGCCTTTGGCGTCCACCACGAATCCGTGGGTGAGAACCGCCTTGTAAGGCGCCTTGCCCCGGGTGCCCACGGCGGACAGCAGGGAGCTGTGGAACCAGCCCCGATGCTGGTCGCTGCCTTCCAGGTACATGTCCGCAGGCCAGCGGAGGTAGTCCCGGGCTTCCAGCACGGCTGCGTGGCTCACGCCGGAGTCGAACCACACGTCCAGGATGTCGGATTCCTTTTCAAAGGAGGCGCTATTGCATTTGGGACATTTGGTTCCAGGGGGCAGAAGGTTTTCGGCGGTTTCGGCAAACCAAACGTCCGCGCCTTGTTCCTCCACCTTTTTGGCGACGCCCTCCACGATTTCCGGGTTCAGGACCAACTCGCCGCAATCGGCGCAATAAAAGGCCACAATGGGCACGCCCCAGGAACGCTGGCGTGAAACGCACCAGTCGGGCCGGTTTTCGATCATGCCGTAAATCCGTTCCCGTCCCCAATGGGGAACCCATTTTACCTGATCGATTTCCTTGAGGGCGGCCTTGCGCAGGCCGGTTTTGTCCATGGAAATAAACCATTGGGGCGTGGCCCGGAAGATGACGGGTTGCTTGCAGCGCCAGCAATGGGGGTAGGAGTGCTCCATGCCCCGGGAAAGAACCAGGGCGCCGGTTTCCTCCAGCTTGGCGATGACGTTCACGTTGGCCTTGAACACAAACTGGCCCGCGAAAAATTCCACATCCTCATCAAAACAACCTTGGTCGTTGACCGGGGAGTAAGGCTCCAGGCCGTAGGCAAGGCCAACTTCGTAGTCCTCGCGGCCATGGCCGGGGGCGGTGTGCACGCATCCGGTGCCTGCTTCCAGGGTGACGTGGTTGCCTATGACCAGCAGGGATTCCCGATCGTAAAAAGGATGGCGGCAGGTTTTCTTTTCCAGAATGCTGGAGGAGAAAGTCGCCAGGATTTTGTAGTCCTCGATGCCGAAATTTTTCATGTTGGATTCCACCAGATCGGTGGCCAGGATGAACACTTCATCCCCGCCCACGTCCACGGCGGAGTATTCGAAATCAGGATGGAGGCAGATAGCCAGGTTGCCGGGGAGGGTCCAGGGGGTGGTGGTCCAGATGACCACAAAGACCTTTTTGCCCGCCACTTCAGGGATTACGGCGGAAAAATCTTCGCCAGCGGCGAATTTCACGAAGATGGAAGGGCTTTTTACGTCTTCGTATTCCACCTCGGCCTCGGCCAGGGCGGTCCCGCACCGGTTGCACCAGTACACGGGTTTTTTGCCGCGGAAGAGTGCGCCGTTAGCGGCGAATTTGCCGCATTCCCGCACAATATCCGCCTCGTACTTATAGGCCATGGTCAGGTAGGGGTTGTTCCATTCGCCCCAGACGCCCAGGCGCTTGAATTCGCTGCGTTGGATATCAATGAAGCCTTCGGCGTATTTCCGGCATTGCTGGCGGATTTCGACCTGGGTCATTTCTTCCTTTTTTTTGCCCAGTTCCTTGTCCACGTTGTGTTCGATGGGCAGGCCATGGCAGTCCCAGCCGGGTACGTATATGGCGTCAAACCCGGCCATATTCCTTGAACGGACGATAATGTCCTTCAAAATCTTGTTCAGGGCGGTCCCGATGTGGATGTTGCCGTTGGCGTAAGGAGGGCCGTCGTGCAGGATAAACAGCTCGCGTCCTGCGGCTTCTTTGCGCAAGGCATTGTACA
This sequence comes from Desulfatibacillum sp., assembly GCA_016342355.1. GTDB lineage: Bacteria > Desulfobacterota > Desulfobacteria > Desulfobacterales > Desulfatibacillaceae > Desulfatibacillum. Next base: position 79,500 of record JAEINP010000017.1, on the reverse strand, counting down.
TGTCGTCCTTGTCCCATTTTTCCAGCATGGCGGGTTCCTTTTGGGAAAGGTTGGCCTTCATGGGAAAAGAGGTTTGGGGCAGGTTCAGGGTTTTTTTGTAATCCATCACATCCTCCGGGGCCTTTAAATGTATGCTTAAGATATCTCAAGGGATACCTTTATTTATGGTGCTTGATGGGCCGCACTGGGTCGGCGCCGCCAGTACTCTTATAAAGAACCATTTTTTTTATGCCAGCCAGCCCCTGGTGTCAAGTCCCGTGAGCCAAAGAAATGCCCTAAATAATTGACACCCCTTTAACCCGGTGGTAATAAGTGAGTTCTCGGGAACGCCGTGGGCGTTGTCCGGGTTAACCTTGAAAGGCATTTCATGTTCAGGAACAGGCCTGTTAAAAAGGCGTCTGTTTCGAGGAGGACATTATGTTGGGTGGAATCGGCTCTACGGAACTATTGATTGTTCTGGGCATTGTGATTATTTTGTTTGGCGGAAAAAAGATTCCCGAAATCGGCGCCGGCCTTGGCAAGGGCATCCGCAATTTCAAAAACGCAACGTCCAAAAAGGAAATTGACGACAAAACCGATAAGGACGACAAGAAAGAAGAAGAATAAACTCCTTTCTCCATGCCAAACAGTCCAGGGCGCCCGTTTTACGAGCGCCTTGTATGGTTAGGCCCTTGCAGCGCGCAAACTGTCTGCGTGCTTTGGAACAATCCCCGTACGAAATTTTTGCCTGCTGTCCATGGTGTTTACAACCGGCCCTCCCCGGGCGCGAGGGTGAAAAAATCCTGAAAACCGCCGGAATCTCAGTCCAAATCCCTATTTTCTTAAAAAAGTTATGACGCAGGCCTTGGGCTTAGGGATTTCTGCCTTGTCTCCGCAGGCCGGAATTCTCTGAAAGTGTGGCCTTGAGTCGCCCGAGATTTTGGAAAAATCAGGCCTGAGGATAACGCATTGTGTCAGGGATTCTGTACGACCGGTAAAGGTTTTGGTTGACATCCCTGCTCTATGTTACTAGAAAATAATCATGGATACTACAAATGAACAGACAAATATTCTGCAGGCTGAGGGCGATGCAGGCATCAAAGGCCGTTTGAAAAAAAAGCGGGAAGCCGCCAAGAACAAGCTCCTTTCCGCCACCAAGGCCCTTGCCCAAAAAAAACGCAAAGGTGTGGCCAAAGGGGAAGCGGCTCGCCAGAAGATCCTGGAAGCCGCCCGGCTGGTGTTTTCACGCTATCCCTACCATGCCGCCAGCATCCGCATGATCGCCCGGGAAGGGGGCTTTGATCATCCCCTGATCCATTATTATTTCCCCACCAAGGCGATCCTGTTTGGAGAAGTGGCCCGCCAGATGTTCGAGGAGTTCAAGGTGACCCACGATCTCCTGACCACAGGCCTGGAGGAAATCGAGCCCATGGACAGGATGGAAGTGTTTATCGGAAGGGCCCTGGACAGCGCATTTTCCAACCAGGAAACCCTGGGCGTTCTCACCCAGAACATGGCCCAGACCGGCAATATTGAAGAAATCCCCGGATACCACTACATCCCGGAAGTCTTCGCCCAGGTGCGCAAATCCTTTGTGGAGAAGTTTCCCGCCTGGATTTCCGAAGAGGACGCGGATCGGCTTATCTACAGCTTCACCTCCCTGCTTTTCATGTATGTGGGCACCACCTGTCAGGCGCAGGTCATGCGCATGGAATTCGATTCTCCCGAATATCGGGAATGGGTGAGGGGCACCCTGGTGACCATGTTTCGGCCCCACGTGGAAAAAGCCCTGGCCATGGGGGATGTGACATTCCAGACCCCCAATGTGAAATAGTATGGACTATTATCTTAGATCAACGGACATAATTGATTGGCGGGCTCCGGCGGTTTTCAGGCAGGCCCGGGATTTAGGGAAAAATGCTTTCGGGCCGGTGGAAATCGCCCGGATTTGTTTTGAGTGGGTGCGCGATACCATCTCGCATAGCGGAGACGCCCAATCGCCGGTAACTACTTGCCGGGCCTCCGAGGTCCTGGAAGCCAGTACAGGGTGGTGTTTCGCCAAAAGCCATCTGCTTGCCGCATTGCTCCGCGCCAACAGCATTCCCGCAGGTTTTTGCTACCAGCGTCTTTGCCGGGACGATGGAAACGGATTTTCGCTCCATGGTTTGAATGCGGCGTACCTGCCTGAATTCGGTTGGTACAGGATTGACTCCAGGGGGAACAAGCCCGGTGTGGAGGCTCAATTTCGTCCGCCAGAGGAGAAGTTGGCCTTTCCGCCGCTGGAGGACGGGGAAATGGACTTTCCCGAGATATGGCCTGATCCGGCGCCTGTTGTTTTGGAGAGTCTTCAAAAGTTCGTGGGTTGGGAGGACATGAGGGCGAATTTGCCGGATATTTTCTTCATCCGGTGAAGAGGGCGCCGGGCAGGGGGCGTAGGCTCGGGTGACGGACAAAACCTTTCCTGATTCAGCAAAACCGGACTGCCGGTCGTCTTTTGGGCGCCCCCGGGAACTTGTGGCAGGGCGCCAAGCGCATTAAGGGCGACCCCGAATGATTTTTGAATCCGGGAACGGAAGGCGGCCCATAAAGGCAACATGGAAGCATTATCCAAAAAACAAACGGGCCGGGGAAAACCATTTCCCCGGCCCGTTTTAGCATCATGGAGGTGTTGCCCTAAATCAACCCAACAAATAGTTGCTTATTCAATTTTTGTTTCCCTTAGCCCGGACAGGCCCTGGAGCACGTACAGGGCTTCCTCCATGCCAAAAACCCCGTCCTCGCCCAGGGCGTTATCCCGAATCAGGGCGCCGTTATAATTGATAGTGGCTATTTGCAGGCAGATGATGGCGTCTTCCAGATCCAGCTCCCCGTTGCCGTTAACGTCGCAGGATTGCAAGCCAGGGCAGGCGTCGCCTGTGCCGTTTCCATCCGTATCCTGCTGGTCCGGGTTGGGTGTGTAACGGCAGTTGTCGCAGACGTCGCCCGTGTTGTCTCCGTCCCTGTCCGCCTGGTCCGGGTTAGCAATGGCAGGGCAGTTGTCGCAGGCATCGCCAAACCCGTCATTATCCGTGTCCTCCCGGTTGGAATTGAAAACGCCTGGGCAATTGTCGCAAAGGTCTCCCACATTATCCCCATCCGAGTCGGCTTGGTCCGCATTGGCAATCAACGGGCAGTTATCCTCCTCGTCGGCTATTCCGTCTCCGTCGTCGTCTTCCTGGCAGGCATTGCCCCAACCGTCGCCGTTGGTGTCCGTCTGGTCCGGGTTGGATATGCCCGGGCAGTTGTCGCACACATTCCCCTGTCCGTCCCCGTCCGAATCGGCCTGATCCGCATTGGAGGCCAATGGGCAGTTGTCTTCATGGTTATCGATTCCGTCATTATCGTCATCCGGATCACAGGCATTTCCCAAAGAGTCGCCGTCGAAGTTCAGTTGATCCGAATTGAAGATCAACGGACAATTGTCAACGTCATCATTCAGGCCGTCATTGTCATCATCCGGGTCGCAGGCGTTTCCAAGCCTGTCACCGTCCGTGTCTGTCTGGTCCCCATTGGCAACCAAAGGGCAGTTATCCTCTTCATCATCAAGCCCGTCGCCATCATCATCAGACTGGCAGGCGTTGCCAATGCCGTCATTGTTGGCGTCCTCCTGGCCCGGATTGTAAATGGCCCCGCAATTGTCGCAGGCGTCGGCCCTACCGTCCGAATCAATATCCGTTTGTTCCGGATTGGAATTATGGGGGCAGTTGTCGCAAAGATCGCCTATTCCGTCACTGTCTGCATCGGCCTGGTCCGGGTTGGCAATCAAGGGGCAATTGTCGCAGGGACCGCCCACCCCGTCCGAATCCGTGTCTTCCTGGTCCGGATTGGGCACGGAAGGACAGTTATCCAGGAGATCGTCATCCAAGCCATCTCCGTCCTCATCAAAGAAGCAATGGAAGTTTTTTTTGGAAAGGATGACATTGACGGGATTTGGGTGGGATGCTGTATCTGAATCCCCGATGCCTAACTGGCCGCAGTAATTCCATCCCCACGCCCATACGGCGCCGTCGTTTTTCAGGGCCAGGGAAAAGTTATCTCCTGCGGCAATGGCCATGACATCGGTCAAAGGATTATCTTCAGACGCAATGACCTGCACGGGGTTGGACAAGGAGTCAGTTTCCCCGTCCCCAAGCTGGCCATACCTGTTGTACCCCCACGCCCACACGGCGCCGTCGCTTTTCAGGGCCAGGGAGTGGCGACATCCAGCGGCAATGGCCTTGACGTCGGCAATGGGGCTGCCATCCGCCATGACAACCTGGACCGGGTTTGGCTTGCTAATCGTGCTGCCGTCCCCTATCTGGCCAAGGGTATTGCGCCCCCACGCCCATACGGCGCCGTCATTTTTCAAGGCCAGGGTGTGGCGATATCTAGCGGCAATGGCCTGGACGCCGGTAAAGGGGCTGCCATCCGCCATGACAACCTGGACCGGGTTGGGTTTGTCAATCGTGCTGCCGTCCCCTATCTGGCCATCTTCATTGCGCCCCCACGCCCACACGGCGCCGTCGTTTTTCAGACCCAGGGAGTGGTATTCTCCAGCGGCGATGGCTATAATACCGGTTAGGGGGCTGCCATCCGCCGTGACAACCTGGACCGGGTTGGGTTTGTCAATCGTGCTGCCGTCCCCTATCTGGCCATGTTCATTACGCCCCCACGCCCACACGGCGCCGTCGCTTTTCAGGGCCAGGGAGTGGTATTCTCCAGCGACGATGGCTATAATACCGATAAGGAGGCTGCCATCCGTCATGACCGTCTGGACCGGGTTTCGTTTTCTACCCGTACTGGCACTCCCGAGCTGACCATAGTAATTGCCCCCCCACGCCCACACGGCGCCGTCATTTTTCAGGGCCAGGGAGTGAAAACATCCCGCGGCAATGGCCTGAATGCCGGTAAAGGAGCTGCCATCCACCATGACAACCTGGACCGGGTTGGGTTTGTCTATCGTGCTGCCGTCCCCTATCTGGCCATCTTCATTGCGCCCCCACGCCCACACGGCGCCGTCGCTTTTCAGGGCCAGGGAGTGGATACGCCCTGCACTTAGGACAGCTTTGGCATTGCCGCAACCCGATATTCCCGGCTCGGCTTTAAAAGGGTCGTCCGGGCAGCTGTCGCAGGCGTCTCCCAAAAAATCACCGTCTGCATCTTCCTGGCCCGGGTTGTTCTTGTTCGGGCAGTTGTCGCAAGCATCGCTCAGGGAATCGCCGTCCGAATCTTCCTGGAGAGGATTGTAACTGTCCGGGCAGTTGTCGCAGAGATTTCCTATCCCGTCATTGTCTGCATCGGCCTGGTCGGGATTAATGATGGAAGGACAGTTGTCCAGGAACTCATCATCCACGCTATCCCCGTCTTCATCAGAGAAGCAATGAAAGTTTTCTCCGGACAACAGGACATTGAGGGGAACAGGGTGTGCAACAAAATCAGCAATTCCTGTTCCCAATTGCCCGTCCCCATTTTTCCCCCATGCCCACACCATGCCCTCCCCTGCAATCGCCAGGGAATGGCGTTCACCTCCGGCAATGGCGTAAGCGCCTGAGATATCGGACGCCTGCACAGGGTAGTAGCTGACGGTGCTATCCCCATTGCCCAACTGGCCTTTTGCGTTGTATCCCCACCCCCACACGGCGCCGTCGTTTTTCAGGGCCAGGGCGTGCATGCCTGTCCCGGCAATGGCCACAACCTCGGAAAGCGGGGATTGATCCGGCATGATAACCTGCTTGGCGGTATGGGATTCCTCATTTGTTCCGTTCCCCAACTGGCCGTAGTAATTCCATCCCCACGCCCATACGGTGCCGTCGTTTTTCAGGGCCAGGGAAAAGTTCTCTCCCGCGGCAATGGCCATGACATCGGTCAACGGATTATCCGCAGACGCAATGACCTGCACGGGGTTGGACAAGGAGCCGGTTTCCCCGTCCCCAAGCTGGCCATACTTGTTGCCCCCCCATGCCCATACCGTGCCATCGGTTTTCAGGGCCAGGGAATGGCCATATCCTCCGGCCACTGCCTGGATGCCTGAAAGGGAGTGTGCGTCGGACATTACCACTTCCACCGGATTGCTGGAACTGATCACGGAGCCGTCCCCAAGCTGGCCATAGGAATTCGATCCCCACGCCCTCACCGTGCCATTGGCTTTCACGGCCAGGGAATGGCAATCCCCTCCGGCAACGGCCCTGACGCCGAAAAGCAGGCTGCCATCCAGTAACTTTACCTGGGATGGGATGTAGGAACTGGCGTTCGCACCGTCTCCAAGCTGGCCGGATTCGTTGGCGCCCCAGGCCCACACATAGCCATCGGCTGTAACGGCCAGGGAATGGTAGCCTCCGGCCGCGATTATCCTGACACCGGAAAGTACTTTTCCGCCGGATTTCTCCACTTGCGTGGGGGCGAGGACCTGCCCGCCGTCTTCCACTCCCACTTGGCCGAAAGCGTTACCCCCCCACACCCATACCATGCCATCGCTTTTCAGCGCCATGGAATGGGCTGCGCCGGCGGCTACCATGGCCTCGGCATGGCCGCAGCCGGAAATTCCCGGTCCGGTTTTAAAAGGATCGTCCGGGCATAGGTCATCTGCCGCTCCACAGGGAGGCAGGACAAACCCGAGAATGAAAAAAACACAAAGAAAAAAGGATATTATATTGCTCATGTGAAAATGGTGGTCCGGTTTTTTGTCTATGGGCGTGAGGCTTGTCATGGAATTATCCTTTCCCGGGAATTTCCAGGATTATGATTGGAATCTGTAGGGTTAAATGCCCACACACTTGAAAAAATTGTAAAATCAACACAATGATTTATTAAAATTATGATTAATTTTAGAGTATAATGACAGGCCATTAACACTCTTTTAAGCTAATTGCAAATATTTAAAAAGGCATGGAAACAACCGGCAGACACTTTTGGCAGGAGATGCAAAAAAAACGGGCCGGGGAAAACCATCTCCCTGGCCCGTCCTTTTCAATCTTCTTATACTCCGGATTATCAAATACTCCGCAAGATCAGGCGCCGCCGCCGAGTACCGTGTACAGGCGTACTTGATTGGCCAGTTTTTCTATGCGAATACTAATAAGCTGCTGCTGGGCCGTATACAGGGAACGCTGGGCGTCCAGAACTCCCAAGTAGCTGTCGATTCCCTTGTCATAGCGCACATTGGCAAGAGTATTTACCTTGTTCAGGGCATCCACCAAAGACTCGTTGGCGGATAGCAGATCCTCCACCGTGCTTTCCACGGCCATGGCATCGGCCACTTCCCGGAAGGCGGTCTGTATGGTTTTTTCATACTGTGTCAGGGCGATTTCCTTTTCCACCTTGGAGGCTTTAAACCCGGACCACACCCGTGCGTCAAATATGGGGATGGCAAGCTGGGGGACAAAACTCCATGTGCCCTGGCCGGACTCAAACAGCTTGGTAAGCTCTGCGCTGGCCGTGCCTGCCAGTCCTGTGATGGATATGCGGGGGAAGAACGCGGCCCGCGCCGCCCCAATGTTGGCGTTGGAGGCCTTCAGACGATGCTCGGTGGCCAGGATGTCGGGCCTCAGAAGGAGCACTTCGGAGGAAACGCCCGCAGAGATTTCCCTGAAGGGTTTAACGCCTGCAAGGTCCCGGGGGAAAATCCGCTCAGGAAAAGGAACGTTGGTGCCGCTCAACAGGACCAAGGCGTTTTTATCCTGGGCGATCCTTTGGGTAAAGCGGGCGATATCCGCTCTTGCCGTGTCCACCTGGGTTTGGGCTCTAAGAAGGTCCAGTTCCGACGCAAGGCCAAATTCAAAACGGCTTTTGATTAATTTATAAGCCTCCTCCTGGCTTTGGAGGGTGGAGGCTGCCAGTTTGTGATGCTCCTGGTCCGCGGCAAGACTTAAATACGCGTTGGCAACCGCGGATATCAAGGATATCTGGGCGCTGCGTTGGGCCTGTTCGGTCGCCAGATATTCCTCCAGGGCCCTGTCCTTAAGGCGTTGGATTCGCCCGAAAAAATCAATCTCCCAGGAGGTCACGCCAAAATCCACACTGTATTTTTCCGATTGGGACACCTTGCCGCTGGCGGACAAGTCCGCAGGCGTGCGCTGAACCGCCGCCCCGGCGATTCCATTCAGGGCCGGGAACAGTTCCGCCCTCTGGATGCCGTACAAAGCCCGGGCGCGCTGCACGTTCAGGGCGGACAGCCGCAGATCCCTGTTGTTATCCAACGCAGTCTGGATGACCTGCTGCAGGGTTTTGTCCGCCACAAATTCCCGCCATTCCAGTTCCACGGGCTGGGGGAGTGTGGCGGCTCCCTTTACCTGCGCGGGGGCCAAGGCTTCCGGCCAATCCCGGGCCACAGGCGCCTGGGGCCTGGCATATTGGGGCGCCAGGTTGCAGCCGGCAGCCAGCATGGTTAAACCAACGATGGGGAATATCAAATACCGTTTCATATTTTCTATCCTTCGGACGGTGTTAGTTCGGGTTCGGCGGATGCGTTTTCCATTATTGTTGGATGCTTGAGTGCCAACGACTTCCTTGGAATAAACAACTTGGCTATGATCACATAGAAGAGCGGCGTGAACAGGGTCACCAGAATGGTGCCTGTCACCATGCCGCCCAGAACCGAGGTGCCAATGGCTATCTGAGCGCCCGCCCCGGCGCCGTTCGCCAGAACCAGAGGCAGAACACCGAATCCGAACGCCAGAGAGGTCATGATAATAGGCCTGAACCGCAATTTTGCCCCTTCCAGGGTGGCGGACACCAGATCCATGCCTTCCTCCCGTTTCGCCTTGGCGAACTGAACAATGAGGATGGCGTTTTTGGTGGTCAGGCCCAGGGTTGTCAAAAGCCCGATCTGGAAATACACGTCATTGGGCAGGCCTCGCAAGGACGTGGCGATCACCCCGCCGATGGCGCCCAACGGCAAAGCCAGCAAAATGGAAATGGGGATAGGCCAGCTTTCATACAGGGCCGCAAGGCACAAAAAGATCGCCAGGATGGAAAAAACGTACAAGATACCTGCCTGGGACCCGGCCATGCGCTCCTGGTAAGATATGCCGGACCAGTCAAACCCAAAGCCCCTGGGCAGTTTTTGCATGATTTCCTCCATGGCTTCCATGGCTTCGCCCGAGCTTTTTCCAGCAGCAGCTTCCCCCCAAAAGTTGATGCACGGAAAACTGTTGTACCGTTGCAACTGGGGCGATCCCTCGGTCCAGTAACCCGAGGCCACGGAGGAGTACGGGACCATGTTTCCGGAATTTCCCCTCAAATAAAGATTGTTAAGGTCTTCAGGCAGCATTCTGTATGGAGCATCCGCCTGAAGATAAACACGCTTGACCCTGCCCGCCTGGATAAAGTCGTTCACATAGGCGCTTCCAAAGGCCGCGGAAACCGTACTGTGTATGACGGAAAGAGGCACACCCAGAGTCCCTGCTTTTTCCCAGTCCACATCCACCCGGTATTCGGGTTGATCTTCCATGCCGTTTGGCCGTACCGAGGTCAGGCGCGGGTCTTGCGCCGCCAAGCCAAGTAATTGACCCCGGGCTTCCATAAGCGCTTTATGGCCCAGGCCGCTCCGGTCCTGTAACCGGAAGTCAAAGCCCTTGGAGCTTCCCAACTCCCGCACGGCAGGAGGTGCAAAGGCAAAAGCCCTGGCATTACGGATTTGCATGAATCGGCCCATGGCCCGGCCCGCTACGGCGTCCGCTTTCAAGTCCGGACGCTGCCTCAGTTCCCAGTCCCTTAGCTGAATGAACGCCAGGCCCATGTTTTGGCCTCGGCCTGCAAAACCCCATCCCGAAAGGGTCAGGACGCATTCCACGGATTCCTTTTCATTTTCGTTAAAATACTGCCGTATGGTTTCCATTATCTCGTCAGTCTGCTCCGTGGTGGAACCCGTGGGCAATTGCACGGAAGCGTACAGAACCCCCTGGTCTTCGTTGGGCAGATACGCTGTGGGCATTCTTTTGAACAGAAAGCCAAAGGCCCCCACAATGAGCACAAAGAAGAGCATGTATATGATTTTATGCCTGAGAATGTTGCCCACCAGCGCAATGTATATGTCCCTGATCCAGTTGAACACCCGGTTGAAATTGTCCACGATGAACCGCAGGGGGGTGAGAGTCCTTTTTCTTGCTCTGGTACTGTGGCCTGGTTTTAACAGGGAGGCGCAAAGCACCGGTGTCAGAACCAGCGCCACCACAACCGAAAGCAGCATGGCCGAAATAATGGTAAGGGAAAACTGTCTGTAAATGACGCCCGTGGACCCTTCAAAAAAAGCCATGGGGCCGAACACGGCGGAAAGCACCAGACCAATGCCGATCAGGGCGCTGGTGATCTCGTGCATGGATTTGCGGGTGGCCTCCTTGGGGGGCAGGCCTTCCTCCTCCATGATCCGTTCCACGTTTTCCACCACCACGATGGCGTCATCCACCAACAGGCCAATGGCCAGCACCATGGCGAACATGGTCAGCATGTTGATGGAAAATCCAAACAGTCCCAACACGGCGAAAGTACCCAATATAACCACCGGTACGGCAATGGTGGGAATGAGCGTTGCGCGCAGGCTGCCCAAAAACAGGAGCATGACCAAAAATACCAGGAACACCGCTTCGAACAGAGTTTTGACAACCTCGTGGATGGCCGCCCTCACAAAGGGTGTGGTGTCGTAAGGGTAGATCACCTTCATCCCGGGTGGAAAATATTTTTCCAACTCCGTCATTTTGTCCCGGACAGCCTGGGCGGTTTCCAGGGCGTTTGCGCCCGATGCCTGCCGGATGGCAAGGGCCGCCGCCGGATGACCATTGAACAAGGCTTTGGTTCCATACGATTCGGAGCCAAGCTCAGTCCTGGCGACATCCCCAACCTTGATGACAGAACCGTCCGGGTTGTTCCGGATGGGAATGGCCGCGAACTCTTCGGGTGTCTGCAAGAGGTTTTGCACCACAATAGAGGCGTTCAGCCTTTGGCCTTCCACGGCAGGGTCTCTTCCGAAGGCGCCGGCGGAAACCTCTACATTGTATGTCCTGAGCGCCGTGATCACATCCTGCACGGTCATATTGTAACTGGTCAGTTTGTCCGGATTAAACCAGACCCGCATAGCGTACTGGGGGCTGAAAGACTGCACCTCGCCCACGCCGGGAACCCGGGCCAGGACCTTTTCCAGGTTGGAATTGACATAGTCGCCCAGGTCGCTGTTGTCCATCGTGCCATCTGTATTGATGACACCCACGATGATCAGGTAATTCCGGGTGGACTTGCTCACCTTCACACCCTGGCGTTGCACCACCTCGGGCAGGCTTGGCATGGCAAGCTGGAGCTTGTTCTGGACCTTGGCCCAGGCCATGTCCGGGTCGCTTCCGGGAAAGAATGTCAATTCGACCCTGCCGGACCCGGTGGAATCGCTGGTGGCGTCCATGTATAAAAGGTTGTCGAACCCGTTCATCTTTTGTTCGATGATCTGGACAACCGTGTTTTCCACCGTTTCCGCCGAAGCGCCGGGATACATGGCGTCAATGGATATGGACGGTGGGGCAATGGGAGGATATTGGGCGATCGGCAACGAATGAATGGCCAGCCCTCCGGCCAGCATGATGATAATGGCGATGACCCATGCAAAAACAGGGCGATCCAGGAAGAAATTCGCTAACATTGGTATCCTCCCTTAGATCTTTGAATTTGGTTTGGAAGAGGCTTCGCGGCTCTGGGTGTTGTCCGGTTCCGCTATTCTAACTACCGCGCCGGGCCTTACCTTTTGCGAGCCTTCCACAACAACCCGGTCTCCCGGTTCCAGGCCCGAGGCCACCAACCACATATCCTTGATGGCTCTGTCCAGTTTCAAAATCCGCTGTTCGATCTTGTTGTCCTTGTCCACGATCAGGGCCAGGGGCTCTCCCTTGGAATTTCTGCTGATCCCGCTCTGGGGAACCAGAATGGCATCCCGGGCTATTCCCTCCTGCACGACCGTTCTCACAAACATGCCTGGCAACAGAGTTTGGTCGGGATTGGGAAAAATCATACGCAGGGTTACGGAACCCGTTGTCGGGTCCACGGTCACATCCCGGAATTTCAAGACTCCCTTTTGAGGATAGAGCGTACCGTCCTCAAGCAACAGGCTGACCTCGGTCTGCCCGGTTCCGCCCGTCACGATTTGGCCCTTTTCAGTCTTTTGGGCCATGCGCAGCACTTCCAGGGTGGATTGGGGCACGTCCACATATATGGGGTCGGTCTGTTGGATGGTCGCCAAAGGCGTGGGCTGATAGGCCGTGATAATTGCGCCTTCCGTCACTGTGGACCTGCCGACGCGGCCTGAAATGGGAGCGGTGATCAGAGTATAATCCAGTTGAATGCGCACTGTTTTGAGCGCCGCCTCCGCCTGCTTGATACCCGCCTCAGCCGCAGCAAGTGACTTGCGTTCACTCTCTACCTTGGCCTCGGCTGCCTGCAAGGCCGCCCGGGCCACTTCCACTTCGGTCATGGCTTGGTCCCGTTGGCTGGCGGAAACCGCTCTTTGGTCATAGGCCTGGTCAAAACGGTCTCCGTTGGTCTGCGCCAGTTTGTAGGATGCCTCCTGTTGGGCCACCATTGCCAAACTTGCGTTTATTGCCGCCTGAGCGCGATCCGCAGACTTTTTCATGGCGGTAAGGTTTGCCTGGGCATTTTCATAAGCAGCCTGAAAAGGGGCCGGGTCAATTTGGTACAAAACCTGCCCGGCTTCCACATCCGCCCCTTCCGTGAACAGGCGTTTTTGGATGAGGCCATTCACCTGAGGCCGGATTTCGGCAATCATGAACGGTGACGTGCGTCCGGGCAATTCCGTAGTGAGGGTGACCTCCCGGGCGACAACCTCCACCACAGCCACTTCCGGGGCCGGGCGGGCCGCTGCCGGGGCAGCAGGGTTGGATTGGGCCTGATCTTCGCATCCATGTAATAATGAAGTGCAAAGCAGGGCGGCAAGAATACTGATCAGCCTAATTTTGTTTTTGAGGTGGGGCAATTGCATTGAAATTCTCCAAAAAAAGGAAAACGGTTTTGGGAGCACAGACAGGAACGGCCTGCTCAGTGCATGGATTATGCATTCAGTCTTCAATCAGTCCCTTGAAAAGAATGTTCAGGATTACATCCGGATCTGTAGGAAAAGGATGCTTGTCGGGTTCCTCTATCCACAGGGTCACAAAGGCGGCGATAATGCCGTCCAGAATAACGGCAAGGTGGTAAGGATCTCCGATTCGCTGGAAACTTCCGTTTTTTATACCGCTCTCAAATACCGAAGCAACCTTGTCGAACATTTGGCGGCGCTTCTGGTGAATCTGTGCGTCCAATTCCATGATGGCGCTATCAGAGGCTTGGCGAAGTTCTGCCTGGAATATGCGAATCCTGGAGGCGTTTTCCCGAAAGTGTTCCCCCTTGGCCCTGACAAGGTTTCGTAATTTTGTAACTTCATCCATGGGTTCGTCAAGAGTTTTGGCTTGTTCGGCAAAAAAAATTTCAGTTTGCTCAAGCATGGCCTCCTGGTACAGTTCACCCTTGCTCTTGAAAAAATTGTACAGGGTGCCTACGGCGAACTCCGCCTTTTCGGCAATTTCCTGCACGGAAACACCGTGATAGCCTTTTTCTGAAAAAAGGCGAAGCGCCGCCGCCTTTATTTCCTGACGCCGCCTTAACTTCTCCTTTTCGCGCCGTGAGAGTTGTGTGTTTTTCATGGTTGGGTCTCATGTCCGATTCAATATGTTATGGGTAGTGAATACATCTTCAAAATATGAATACAAATTCATTAAATAGAATTTCGCCTCATTAGTCAAGGGGAATATTCTGCGATATAGAAGGCAGGCCCGGCGTGACCACCCAGCAGGGCCACAACCCGGATCGCTCAAAAACACAATTCAAAACAGGCATCATAAAACAAGACATGCGATCCTATTTGGATTAAAATAAAAAGTTGACCGGCCCATTTAATCAATCTATGCAGTTTAAGGAGCCATCCTTTCTTGCGGACAGGCCTTTTATTGGTCGGCGCGGTCATGTGGGATCTGCTGGCCAGTTGCCAATAGGCGTTGTTTAAAACATTTCCGGAAACTGTATTTGCAACAAACATACCCACCAACCCCACAGGAGGAACCATTTTGTCCAATCCCCAAAAAGCAACATTAACAGCCATTCTGGTCATGGCCTTAACGGTTTCCAATATCGGATGCGCAGGCCTTATCGGAAAAAAGTTGAACAAGGTGGAGCCCCACGAGCCTTATGTCATCAGCCAGGAAGCCAAAGAGAAACATGACAGCCTCATTATTGCGGACTGGCACTGCGATTCCCTGTTGTGGGCAAAAAACCTCACCCAACGTTCCAACAGCGGGCATGTGGATTTTCCCCGCTTGGTGGAAGGCAACGTGGCCATTCAGATGTTCACCGTGGTGACAAAGTCCCCCGCAGGCCAGAATTATGAAGAAAACACCGGGGAGTCGGACAATATCACCAAGCTGGCGTGGTTCCAGGGCTGGCCCTCTGAAACCCGGGACAGCCTTTTGGCCCGGGCCACCTATCAGGCTGGCAAGTTGCACAGGTTTCAGGCCAAGAGGCCGGAGCAAATCCGGATTATCCTGACCCGGGGGGATCTTGACAACGCCCTGGTTGCAAGAAAAATCGCCATAGCCGGTGGAAAAACGCCTCCCGTGGCCAGTCTCATTGGTCTGGAGGGTTGCCATGCCCTGGAGGGTAAGCTGGAAAACGTTCAGGTCCTCTACGATGCGGGATATCGCATGATCGGCCTGCATCATTTCTTTGACAACGAACTGGGAGGGTCCCTTCACGGAACCTCCAACGCCGGGCTCACCCAATTTGGCCGGGATGTGGTGCGCAAGCTGGACGAACTGGGCGTGATCATCGACCTTGCCCATTCCTCTCCCCGGGTGGCCGAGGATGTTTTGGAATTGACCACGCGGCCTGTTGTGGTTTCCCATACCGGCGTTTATGGCGTCTGTCCCGTAAAGCGTAATTTCCATGACGCCCTCATGAAAAAAATCGCCAAAAAGGGCGGGCTCATCGCCATCGGCTACTGGGAGGCCGTGTGCGACACAACCCCGGCGGGCGTGGTGAAATCCATCCGCTACGCCATTGATCTGGTGGGCGAGGATCATGTGTCTCTGGGATCGGATTTCGACGGCACAGTGACCACAAAATTTGATACTTCGGAGTTGGCCATACTCACCCAGACCATGATGGATCAGGGTTTTTCGGACAGCGAAATCACCAAAGTCATGGGCGGCAATGCCGTGCGTTTTTTGATGGAGTACTTGCCGGAATAAGGTCAGAGCAAAAACAGAGAGCCTCCATACCCCCGGAGGGTATCGCTTTGCGGCCTTGCAGACAAACGAAAGATAACGACGAATAATTTGGCCGTCATTGTCCGGTTTATGAGGCGCTTATCGGCTTGCAAAAGGGTTTATCGCCAGATTGACCGGGTTCAGGTTAAATGCAAAATATCCGCTGAATCAGCACTTATACCAAGTTGCGTTCACAAAAGTAGATTCGAATTAGGGGGACACGACTCTTATCTCCTGAAGCAACGATAATAGCTAATAAATTTAGATGGTTGAGATAAAGATCGTGTCCCCCCAATTCGTGGAACTTACTCAGTTAATAGCAATTTGGTATTAAACAGGCAGCCTGATCCTGACCACCAAGCCGCCTTCCGGGGAGTTTTCCACTTCCAACCGGCCTTTATGGAGCGCCACGGCCCTATCAGCAATAGCCAGACCCACCCCTGCCCCGCCGGTTTTTCGCGCCCGGTCTTCCTGGACTCGGTAAAAGGGTTTAACCAGATTTGAAAGCTCCGATTCCGGTACGCCCGTTCCCTGATCCTGAACCGTAATTACAGCCATGCCGCCGGGGGCCTTGGAAAGGCTGACCACAACCTCCGATTTATCCCGCGTAAAAATTATGGCGTTCCGCACGACATTTTCCACCGCCCTATGCAGCATTTCGGGAATGCCCGCGACAATAACCGGATGGGGGGAATCCAGGGATACGGAAACCCCTTTGTGGCTGGATTCAAAACGGGCGTCCTCCACAATGCGGGCCAGGAGGGCGTCCAGATCCACCTCTTCGAAGTGCAGTCCCGGTTGATTTTCCATCATGGTGAGGGTGTGCAAGTGGCCGATGAGTTCGTTCAGGCGGTGAGATTCCAATCCGATTTTTTTCAAATAGGGATCGGCTTTTTCGCCCGCGTGCTGACTTGCCAGTTCCAGGGCCACATTCAGCCTTGCAAGGGGGGACCGCAACTCATGGGAAATATCCCTAAGCAAGCGTTTTTGGGAAGCCAACAGGATTTCCACCCGGGAGGCCATATAATCGAAATCCTGGGCCAGGCCAGCGATTTCGTCTTTGCGTTTGCCAAGGCCCGGGCTTACCCGAACTGACAGGTCCCCCTCGGCCACCTTGTTTGTGGCGGCCCTTAACTTTCGAATGGGACCGGCGATATTTCTGGTGAGCCACAGGCATAAAAGCCCGCACAGGATAAAGGATATGGCCAATTTTTCCCACAAATCCGGGGGAAAGGGATAATGAGGGCCAAAAGTGTCCGGGTCCGGCCCGGGCAGCATGCCTGTCAGGATAAGGGATTGCCCGGAAGGTCCGACAGTGCGGCAGGCCACGTTCAAGACCCCTTTTTCTCCGCGGGCTGTACGCACCTTTTCCGTGTTGATTTGTCTAACAAGCTCCATCACCCGGGAGGCCGGGGCCTCCCCCAGCAACACCTTATGATTTTGATCCAGAACGCTCACCCGTACTCCCACGTCCTGGTATAGCTTATCTATGTATCCCTGAGCCTTTTCATTTCCCAGAGCCCCCTGAAATTCCATAGCTGCATACCCGTACATGGTCATGGCCTGATAGGCCAAAAGGTCCCGGTGTTCCCGAACAATCTTTCTGTGCCGGGATACTGGTCCTGAAGTGGAGGTGACAGCCAGGATAATCATGAACACCATGGACAGGTTGATGACCAGCCAAATGCTCAGGAACAATTTCATAAACAGGCTTCGCATGGTTTTCCTCTGCGGTGGATGCCGCTCTATTTAATCATTAGGCTGCAAGGCGTACAGATATCCCACTCCCCGCACTGTGCGAATGCGCTCCCTGCCCCGGCACTCATGGCCCAGTTTTTTACGAAGGCTGGCCACATGCACATCAATGCTTCGGTCAAAGGGCGCCAGGCTTCTGCCCAGAACCTTTTCGGCCAAGCCGTCCCGGCTGACCACGGCGCCCGCGTTGAGCATGAGCTCGTGAAGCAGGGAGAATTCCACTGCGGTTAAAGCGATTTCCTGATTATCCAGGGTGACCGCCCGGGTCATGGGACACAAAACAACATTACCCAACGACAGGGATTTCTTATTATCTCCCGGGGTCTGTTCCCGGGAGTTGGAAGAGACGGCCCTTCTTTGAATGGCCCGGATTCTGGCCACCAGTTCCCGGGGGTTGAAGGGTTTGGGCAAATAATCGTCCGCCCCCATTTCCAGGCCCACGATTTTGTCCACGTCATCCCCCCGGGCTGTCAGCATGATGATGGGGATGCTGCTTTCGACCCGGATATGCCGGAGGACGTCAAACCCGCTCATCCCCGGCAGCATGACATCCAGCACCACCATGGAATGATCCCCGGACAAGGCCCGTTCAACGCCCTGGCGGGACTCATGGACCGGCTCCACGGTAAAACCCTCCGGGGTCAGGAAGTCCTGGAGCAGTTCGCATAACTCCACATCATCATCAATAACCAAAATTGGTTTTTGGCTGTCCATACCGTATTTTCCCTGTCGTGAAGATTATGTGACCCAACCGGCCTGTTTGGCGACTACGGTGGTGGTTTTTGTTGTCGGCCCTTTTGGCCTGCATAACGTCTTGTTAAACATGGCATGTTTTCAGGCCGGAAATCAAACTCCATGTGGTTAAGAATTGTAAACAACCAGGTGAATGAGTTTACATTTCTTAACCAAATTTCACCTGAAATTGACAGCACTTAGCATAAAAAGGGAGTATGGTTGGAGCCAGGATCATAACGAAGGACAGGACTCACGCTTTGGAGACAGAAAACCTTGAACGATCGAACGGCGGTAAAAGGAATCCCTATTCAGGAGCAAAAAAATGAAACGGTGTAGCACAAGACACAAATTACTTTTTGCGGTGGCGCTGATCCTGGGGCTATTTTCAGGCGCCCTGCAGGCCCTTGCCCAGGACGCCCCGATTCTGACCATGGAAAAAGCCGTGTCCATGGCCCTGGAGCATAACCAGGACCTGGGGCTGGCGGGCAACAGCGTTAAAAGCGCAAAAATTTCTCTCAAACAGGATAAGGACGATTTCCTGCCCAGCCTGTCGGCCAGTTCGTCCTGGTCCACCACGGCGGACCGTAAGGAATCCACCCAGGACGATACCTATCAATCTTTGAGCGGGGCCTTGTCCACCAATGTCAATTTGTTCAACGGGTATGCAGACCAAGCCTCTTTGGAAAAATCTCAATACTCCCTGTCTGCGGAGCAAAACACCCAATCCCGGACCGTGCAGAGTGTGATTTACCAAACCATGGCGGCCTATTTCCAGGCGTACACGGACAAGGAAAGCATTGGTGTGGCGGAAAACAACCTGGACGAAAATACCCGGCAACTGGAGGAGATTCAGGCGTTTTTCAATGCAGGGTCCCGTCCCATAACCGATCTTTACCAGCAGCAGGCGGAGACTTCGTCGGCCCAATTGACGCTGCTGACCGCCCAGAGGGACTATTCGGTGAGCCGAATAAAGCTCATGGAAGCCATCGGCATGCCTGCCACGGCGAATTTCGAGGTGACGGCGCCCAATCTCAGCCAGGAGGTTCTCACTGAAACTGTGGATATGCCAACCATGCTCAATTCGGCGTTTTCCCAGCGGCCTGACATTCTGGCCCGGGTGGAATCCATTTCCTCGGCCCAGGCCCAAATCCGGGAAAGCAAGGCGGGATTCTGGCCCAGCCTGGATCTATTCGGAGAGGTGGGAACAAATTATTCCAGCCTTCAGAATAACAGTTTCGAGGATCAGTTCTGGGATGAAAGCATGGACGCCCGGGTAGGCTTATCCCTGGCCATCCCGATTTTTGACCGGAATATTACTAAAAACAATGTGGCCAAGGCTCGCATCAGCCTGAACAACACGGAACTGCAATTGGAAAAGCTCAAAAGGCAGGTGGAGGCGGAAATCGGCCAGGCCGTGGCGGACTATGAAACCGCCGCCAAAAAGGTGCAGGTCACCCGGGATCGGTTGCAATATGCGGCTCAGGCCATGGAATCCAGTTACCAACGTTATAGCGTGGGGGCCTCCACTTTGACGGAACTCACCCAGGCCCGCACAACCTATGTGGAAGCCCAATATGGCCGAATCGAAGCGGATGTGAACCTGCGGGTCCAGGCATTGGCCCTGGCTTTTTATACGGGAACCCTGGACGCATCGGCCTTTGCATCGGAGGAAGAATAATGAAAATACTCAAAGTGTTGTTTAAAATATTAAAGGGCCTGCTTATTGTGTGCGGGATAGCTTTTATTCTATTGGGCGCCCGCCGGTATTACTATTCAACGGAAACACCCACCGCCGAAACTTCTCCTTTTCAGACCATGGCTGTAACCCAAGGCAATATGGAGACCCTGGTTTCCAGCACAGGCACCCTGGCTGCCGTAGGTACGGTGGAGGTGGGCACCCAGGTTTCCGGCATTATCACCCGGGTGCTGGCGGATTTCAACGATACGGTGAAAAAGGATCAGGTTCTGGCGGAATTGGACACTTCCCTGTTTGTGGCGTCGGTCAACCAGGCAAAAGCTGGTCTGGCCCAGGCAAAAGCCAAACTCAGGCAGGCAAAGGCAGAGTATGACCGTAACCTGCCCTTGTTTGAAAAGGGCCATTTGTCCGCCCAGGAGTTTTTAGGCTACGAGACAGACAGGGATACGGCCGAGGCTTCGATCCTTTCCTCCCAGGCGGACCTGGACAGGGCAAAGACCAATCTTGGTAACGCCGTCATTAAATCTCCCATTGACGGAACCGTTATCGAACGGGCCATTGAGGAAGGCCAGACCGTGGCGGCCAGTTACAGCACTCCCACCCTGTTTCTCATTGCCGAGGATCTTTCCAAAATGCAGATAGAGGCGGACGTTGATGAAAGCGATATCGGGCAAATCCTCAAAGGGCAACCCGTGCGCTTTACGGTCCAGGCATACCCGGACGCGGTTTTTACGGGGGAAGTCTCCCAAATCCGTTTGAACCCCACAGTGGTTTCCAACGTGGTGACCTACACTGTGGTGGTGGATGCCCCCAACGATACCGGCAAATTGTTGCCGGGTATGACCGCCACCATGGATTTTGTCGTCGCTCAGATAAAGGACGCGCTTTTGGCGCCCAACTCGGCCCTTGTCTTTGCCGCATCCGAGTTTGCGGATCAGGAAAATAAAGGGAGCGCCCTTGTTGTGGCCCGAAATGGCGAAAGGCCCAGGACCGTTCCGGTGGAGATCGGTATCAGCGATGGCGCCAATACAATCATTCTTTCCGGGACCATTAATGCGGGCGACAAGGTGATCACCGGATACAAAAAGGAAAAGGCGGAGTCCAAGACGGGAATCCTTTCCCGCCTCATGCCAAGGCCCCCGAGGCGGAGCGGCGGCGGCCCTCCCTGAGATGGTAAGCAGCCCGGTATTGAAGGTTCGCAGCGTAAGAGTATTTGATAGGCTCATAAAGGAAAATAGGTATGGAAACCATATTGCTTAAGGACGCAAAAAAAATCTTCAGCCTGGGGGGAGAAAAGGTGCATGCCCTGGACGGGGTGTCCCTGTCCATTTTATCCGGGGAATTTGTAGCCATCATGGGGACTTCGGGATCGGGCAAATCCACCCTCATGAACATATTTGGCTGCCTGGATACCCTGACGGAAGGCGAATACCATCTGGAAGGGGTGAACGTGAGCGGCATGGACAAGGCCCGTCTGGCGGATGTCCGCAATCAGCGCATCGGGTTTGTGTTTCAGGGATTCAACCTCCTGCCCCGGACAACCGCCCTGGAAAACGTCCAACTGCCCCTGTTTTACAGCCGCAAACGCAAGGGAGACAATCCCAAAAAACGGGCTGCCGAGGCGTTGGAACGGGTAGGCCTTGGCAATCGCATGGACCACGAGCCCAATCAGCTTTCAGGCGGCCAACAACAGCGGGTCGCCATTGCCAGGGCCTTGGTGAATGATCCGGCCATTATCCTGGCGGACGAACCCACCGGCAACCTGGACAGTAAAACCACTCTGGACGTGTTGAATCTTTTCAGGGAACTCAACCTGCAGGGAATCACCATCGTGATAGTCACCCATGAGCCGGAAGTGGGCCAGCATGCCCAAAGGGTGATCACTATGCGGGACGGCCGGATTATTGAAGATCATTTGAACGGCAAGGCCTTGCATCCCGGCGGAAGGGTAGGGGGGGCGTCTCTCCCGAACATATCAGGCCCCCGGGAGGCTATTTCATGAAATGGTTCAAGTTCGTCAAAGTGGCTTTACAAAGCATTCTGAAAAACCGTATGCGCAGCCTCTTGACCATGCTGGGCGTCATTATTGGTGTGGGCTCGGTTATTTCCCTCATGGCTCTGGGCCAGGGGTCCCAGGCCGATATCACAACCCAGGTATCGTCCATGGGGACCAACCTGATAATGGTCCACTCTTCATCCGGCCGGACCGGCGGGGTGAGTCACGGCTCAGGTTCCTTGGCCACCATCACCATGGACGACGTGGATGAATTGCGTGAAAAAGCCGCCACGTTGGCCGCCGTATCCCCGTCTGTCCGGGTTTCGGGCCAGGTCATTGCAGGGAACGCCAACTGGAACACCTCGGTGGAAGGCGTGTCCCCGCAATATTTGTCCATCAGGAATTATGAGATGGCCAGCGGGACCTTTTTCACTGAGCGGGACGTGAAAATCAGGGCCAAGGTGGCGGTCTTGGGACAAACCGTGGTGGATAATCTTTTCGGGGATAAAAACCCCATTGGCGCAAGAATCCGATTTCGGAACGTGCCCTTTAAGGTCATCGGCGTGTTGGCGGAAAAGGGCCAAAGCTCCATGGGCAACGACCAGGACGACGTGATTCTTACCCCTTCCACCACGGCCTTATACAGGCTGTCGGACGGAAAAACCGTGCGCGTCATCCTTGCCAGCGCGGTTTCAGAAGATACGGTGGACGCCGCCAAGGAGGAAATTACAGCCATTTTGCGAAAGACCCACAAACTCCACGCAAATGAAGAGGACGACTTTAGCCTGAGGAGCCAGACCGAAATCATCGACATGGCCTCCAAGGTCACAGGCACCCTGACGGTCCTGTTAAGCGCCATTGCCGGGGTGTCACTTTTGGTGGGCGGCATAGGCATCATGAACATCATGCTGGTTTCCGTGACCGAACGCACCCGGGAGATTGGCATCCGCATGGCTGTGGGGGCCAGGGGCAGCGACATCCTGGCCCAGTTTCTTGTGGAGGCCATTATTCTCAGCCTCATTGGCGGTCTGTTTGGAATTATATTGGGCCTGGGCCTGGCTTTTGGCCTGGGGGAGGTTTTGGGATGTTCGGTGAAAACCGATCTGTCCGTGATCGTCATGGCTGTGGCTTTTACAGCCGTGGTGGGTGTATTCTTCGGCTTTTATCCGGCCCGCAAGGCCGCCAGCCTCCACCCCATCGAGGCTTTGCGCTACGAATAAACTTTTTGGTTCCATGGCTGCGGGGCTTCGGCCCCGCAGTCCTGCGCCATGAATTTTTTCTTACTCCTGAACCACTTCTGCATTTTCAATTTTACAATGAACCTGAAGATGATTGGAGGACGGGTAAAGGTTGAATCCGTCCCCGTCTCCGTATAGATATGCCACGATAAGAATCCGGCCTGCAAACCTGGCTCCCTCCGGGGCGTTGCGGATTGTTTCAGCCATGCCATCCGAAGTGTAATCCTGGGGGTCAATGCCCACCAGATGAGTCTCCCGGGTATGAAACAGAAAGGTCACACGGGGATAGTCGGGATTGCTGGGCGTTTCCCCATTGCAGTTCAGAACAAGCTGATTTTCCAACTCTGATTTTTCAAACACACAGGATTCGGTCGAGGCGATTTCCAGACCCGGATAATACACATAGTCCAGCATTTTGAATGCCTTGGCCCGGAGCTTTTCCACGCAAATGCGGCATCTTTCCACACGGGCCTCGGCCAGAAGGTCCATGGCCTCCTGCCTGGAGTCCTCGGCATAAGATGAAAAGACGGCCCCGAACACAAAAACCAGGGCCGCCGCCATAATACAAATTTTTATCTTCATAAATCTTCCATGTGTTCTTTTATAAATGCGTCTATGGCCTTCGAATAAAGATCCAGGGATTTCACAAACCCGTCGTTATGGGAGCCGGATAACTCTACAAATGCCTTGGGTTCAGGCGCCGCCTGGAACAGGGCCACGCCTTGTTCGTAGGGGATGACGTCGTCCAGTTGGCTGTGGAAAAAACAAACCGGAGCCTGTAGCTTGGAAATCCGGGAAATGGAGTCGTAGGGGTAGTTCCTCAACAAAAAACGAGGCGCCCAACCATAATGGGCCTTGGCAACGTCATAGGTGGAGGTGAACGAGGAATCCACGAACAAGGCGCCGGGTTGAACCTCCGCGGCCAGTTCAATGGCAATGGCCCCGCCAAGGGACTTGCCGAAAATCACGATGTCTTCCGGCAGAGCGCCTTTTTCCTTAACAAGAAAATCCCAACCGGCCCGGGCGTCGTCATAGGTGGCTTGCTCCGAGGGGTTGCCCTGGCTTTTCCCAAAGCCCTGGTAATCGAAAATCAACAGGGACAGGGACAGGTCATGAAAAATTTTCACATGGGAAATACGGTGACTGATGTTGCCTGCGTTGCCATGGCAAAACAGCACCGTAGCCCGGGCGTTCTGGCAGGGCACATACCATCCGTGAATTTCATTTCCCCGGGTGCTTTCCAGGAACACTTCCTCGAAGGCCAGGCCTATATCCTGAGGGGTATATTGAAAGTCCCGGGTGGGATGATAAACCAATTTGGAGATGCAGCCAGGAATCAGCAACACCAACAGAACCAATACCGCCGCCCGGACGAAGTTTTTCAATACACTCTCCTGGTTTCCTCGGGCATGGGAGGTGTTTTGGTTTTGGGATATTTCAAATAGGGGATGATGGCGTCGTTCTTGCTGCCGCCAGTGCCATCGTAGGTTACAGAAACAAAAGGCACGCCGGTAATCTCCTCGATTTTATGGGCCAAGGCCTCCGTGACCATGGAGGGGCAACAAAACGCCGGAGTGGTGTGGATGATCAACGCCAAATCCGGATATTGCCTTTTCAAGTACCAGGCCTTGACGATGTTGTCCATGGTCTCTCCTGTGTTTTCGCGAAGCACCCCGTATTTGGGCAGGATTTCCGTAAAGGGCTCTTCGAAACTTTCGTTCTGCTCGCCCAACAACTGAGCGAACAAACGATTGTATTTCTTTTCTATCTGGACCGAAGCGGCAAGGAATGCCTTGGAGGATATGGCGCTCAGGTAAAGGCCTTCCATGAACCAACGCCGCAGATAGGCCCCGGCAATCATCTTGAGGTGGGAACTGTACGGTGTGGTGACGGCCTCGCCCCCGTTGGCTTCAATAAAGCGGACCAGGTTCTGGTTCATGACGTGGTTATCCACCACGTACATATCGCCCATGATGGCGGCCTTGGGCCGGTTCGTGCGATTAACAGGAATGCTTTGAAACCATGTGACCACTTTTTCAGCGGCTTCGTATTCGCCGGAATTGTTGAAAAAAGCCTCGGCCAAATGGCTGAGGGACCGGTCCAGGATGGCGTCGGTCATTCCCGGCACAGTTTCATAGGGACGGATGGCGCACCCGACCCTATTAACCAGACCGCCCAATAGATAGCACAGATAAATGGAAACCGGCAGTTTGACGGATATATCCATGAACGAGGCGTTTCCGGCGTAGACTCCAGCCTTTTCCATGCCCCCGCCCATGCTGTTGATGGCGTTCTTAAGATACAGGGGAAAGACACCCAGGTTGCACGCCCATTTTCCCTCGGGCGCCCACAAGAGGGTCTTGGCCGGGTCCAGGTCATGCTTGGTGACATATTCCCGGAATTCCTCGGCGATGACGTTCATGGGCACGCACTGGCCGGTGTTGTGGCGCATGCTTTTCATGATAACCGGCTCGCTTTCCTCCAAAAGCCGGGCGTCGATTCCCCGGCCCTGGAGCACGGCCGCCACCAGAGGCATGGCGATGGGGTCCCAATTGGGAATAACCAGGGTTTTGCCGTCCACGTATTCCTCTTTGGCGAAGGTCATGGGCGGGAGAGACGAAACAGCAGGTCGGCGGGTTTGTTCAAAATGGTTCCTAAAGGACCTGATGGCCGCCTCAATGCGGGTTTCGTACCCCACGGCGGAATCATGCTCGTCCAGTTGAAGCACCAGATAGGGCTTGCCATGGGCTTCCATGACCCGTTTGAAATAATCGGTCACAAAGGCGTCGGGGGAGCACCGGAAAGAGGTGATAAACACCGGATAAGCCCCTTCGGTTTGGGCCACGGCGGCGGCTGTTTCCAGGATTTTGGATGCATAGTGCCAATGGAGAGTGTCCAGGATTTCCCTGATCTGGGAGAGGTCCTTGCCCTGTGTCTTTACCATGTCGGAATAAAAAGTACGGATGCCCATGGAGGAAAAAATGCCCGGGATGTTCTTGTTCATGCCCGGGCTTAAAATGGTGTAGGGCCTGCCCAGAAGCACCACGTTCAGGTTATCCGGGGAGGAAAATTTTTCGTACATGCCCTGCAACGCTTCCTGGCGGGCGTTTTTTTCTTCCTGGGCCAGGTCATAGGCTTCGGACACCTTCATGAACCCGATGTCTGTCCCGGGGATTTTTTTTAGCATCTCATAAAGCTGTTTTTTGACATGCCAAGGACTGTACACATAGTTCACCAAAGGGGTTAAGAAGCGGTCCCGGTCTCCCACGGATTCGGCCAGGGCCGGGGCATATTGGGTGTAATAGCAATACTGGCGTCTGACCTTGCGGGTGTTTTGCTTTTGCTCCAGGTAAAAGGGCATGAACACAAACTCCGCCTTGGACAGCAAATGACTGGCATGGCCGTGCAGGGCGGTTATGGGAGCGCAAAAATCGGTCCGGCACAGGCTTTTCCCGTCCTTGATGGCGGTTTTATAGGCGCTGCTGGTGATGGTTCGTATGCCCAAGTGATCGAAAAACCTGCGCCACATAGTCACGTCGTCAAACACATGCAAAGCGGATGGAATGCCCACCACCGGCCCCTGCTTCGCCGCAGGGGTGAAGGCGTGGAGATTTTTTCTTTCCCTGAACAGGTCAAAGCCGGATGTGTTGGAATCCACCTTTTTTTGGGTATCGTAATCCCTGCCGCACAAAAAGCCAAAGGCGGAGGTGCGGCCATTGATCATGGCTTTGGTGATCTTGCAATGGTTGGTGCACAACTGGCAGACCTCGGACTCCACGGGGATGTCCTTCTTATAGAGATCCATGCCCGCAAACCGGGATTCCAGAGCCGGGGAGTCGGCCAGGGCCAGGGCCGCGCCCAAGGCCCCTGTCAGGTGGCAATATTTGGACACCAAAATGGGCTTGCCAAGTTTTTGTTCAAAGGCGGCGACCAGGGCCTTGTTCTTGGCCGTGGCCCCTGTGAAAATGATCCTGTCCCCTATCCTGCTGGCCGTGGCCACCTTGGTGAGATAGTTCTCGCAGATGGAATGGAGGGTGGAAGCCAGCATTTCGTCCTTGGTGCACCCGGACGCCAGGAAATAATTAATGTCCCTTTCCATAAAAACCGTGCACCGGTCACTGGTCACGGGGGCCTGCCTCCCCATGGCCCGGGCCGAATAGTCTTCCAAAGGGCATCCCAGGCGCTGGGCCTGTTCCTCCACAAAGGAGCCCGTACCCGCCGCGCACACGGTGTTCATGGTGGAAAAAACCACGGACCCGTTTTTCAGGCAGGTAAATTTGGAATCCTGGCCTCCGATTTCAATGATGGTGTCCACCAAAGGTTCCAGTTGGCAGGCGGCCCGGGCGTGGGCCGTGATTTCGTCCAAGACCAGGTCAGCCCCAATGATCTGCCCAATGAACTTCCTGCCCGAGCCTGTGGTTGCGGCACCGGCGATTGCGGCGTCCGGGGCGTATTCCCGGAGAAAATGATCCATGGCCTTGAAAATGCGCTGGGTGGCGGTCAGGGGCCGTCCGGCCGTGCGGGTGTAAAAACCGGCGGCCACCGCGCCGTCCGGCAGGGTGAACACGGTCTTGGTGCTGGTGGAGCCGATATCCAGCCCCATGAACAGGGTGGCGTTCCGGGGCAGATCGGGGGTGTACACATCCACTTCCACGCTTTCCGGGGTTTTTTCTTTTTCCTGGGGATACAAATAAGCATGGGAGCCAAAATCAGGATGGACGGACAGGGACAATTCCAGGGGCGAAGTAAAGGAAGTCGTGAGTTCCTCCCGATCCTTAATGAGGGAGGCCGCAGTCCAGGTTCCGGAGGCTTGGATGTTTTCCTCCGCCAGGATGCAGGCAGCGCCTATGGCGGGATACACGCCGGTGGCGTCGGGCGTGATTATTTTCCCCATAAGGCTTTCCAAATGCCGCTGAACCGCCTTGTTCTTGGATACCCCGCCCACAAAAATGAGGGGCTCCAAAACCTGGCCGTGCCTGCTGGTGAGGGTGTCGGCGATGTTTTTCGCCAATCCCATGCACAGGCCGTCGCAGATTTCCGGTAACGAATAACCCTCCTGCTGGGCGTGGACCAGATCGGTTTTTGCGAAAACCGCACATCGGGAGGCGATTTTCGGGATGCCTCCCTGGTTGGTCAGGGCAACCAGGCACAGGTCTTCGATACCCGCAAGGTTCAGCCGGTTTGCCTGCTGATCCAGAAAGCTGCCGGTACCCGCCGCGCAGGAGGTATTGGATTTGTAGCCGGTGTAATCGCCCTGCTCGTCAAAAAGGATCAGGCCGAATTTTTCCGCTCCCACAATCAAGATGGACCGTACGTCCGGGTGAAAAACCTTAACGCCCGCAATGGTGGCGACCCGATTGTCTATCCGGGTGTCCGCGTTCACAAAGCCGGGCGTGGACGTGGTGGCGGCAATGGCACGGACAGCCGAAAGGTCAAAACCCTGGTCCAGGATTTTGCCCAGGCAGCCCGCCACATCGCCGTGGTGAAAGGCATAGGCGGTGTTAACCACCATTTTATCTTGCGTGACCAAAGCCACGGAAACCGACACGGACCCCACATCTATTCCCAGGAAACAGTTTTCCATTTTTTGAACTCCCGCTGAATTGTTTTTCGTCGTTAGCGGTGATTCTAATTCTTTTTAAGGCAAGTGGCAAGGGAAAGGGGAAATTTTACCTTTATTTACCGGGTGTTGAAGATTGAGCATCAAAAAGCCCAGGACGGAGTGCCGCGGCCTTTTCAAAGGCGCTTGTTCCTTGGGACCCGGGCGTGGGGTTGCCGCAGCTACCCGAAAAACCATGCCGCCCGGGTCCGTCATTCCTTTACAAAAAAAAGGGGCCGGGAAATGAATCCCGGCCCCTTTGGAGTTTAGCAATTTTTGGGAATAATGATCAGCGTTTTACCACCTGCACGGGAAAGCCGTCGTTCTGGATTTCCTGGCTCATCCGGTTGGCTTCCTTGGCGGTGCCATAGGCTCCGATGGCAAGGCGGGTGGCGCTTCCCCCGGTTCCCTCCAGGCGGTAGGTCAGGTAGCCTTTGGCAAGGAGGGCCTTTTCCATATTGTTCAGGGCTTGCTCATTGTTATAGTCTCCCACGGACACAGTCCAGGGTTTTTTAGTGGGCATGGCATAGGTGAAATGCCGGGCCTTTAAGTCGTTAACCGCAGCCTTGCATTCGGCCATGGAGGGATAATACCCCACAAAAACCCGGTACCACTCCCCTTTTTCAGGAATGATGGCATGGGCGGTAAAGGCTGCATCGCCTTTATGCTTGAGGTCCAGGGCAACGTCGTTGGCCTTTTTGGAATCCTTGTAAGCACTGACCTGTATGACATAGGGATAGGCCTGGGCTGCATGGTAAGCGCCCTTGTCCGATTGGGCCGGGGCAGGAACCGGAGTTGCCGCCGGAGCAGGTTTGGGGGCCGGAGCAGGTGGGGTTTTAACCTCAGCCGTTTCCACAGGTTTTTCGGTAAAACCTGATGCAACGGGAGCAGGGGCGGGCTTGGGCGCTGCTGTATAGGAATCTTTGACTTCTTCCTCTTCCAACTGCCGATCAATCAGGGGCCTGTTTTCCTTGTATCGCGCCAATTGGGCCTGGGCGCCTTCCAACGCGTAGACCATATTTTCACGGCGGAGCCAGTCAATGGCCTGTTGCTGAGTGGTGATGGCATCCTTGAAATTCCCGTTTTCCGCATAGGCTGCGGCCAGGAGCATTGCGGTTTGTGGGTCGTTCCGCAGTTCCCGGGTTTTCAGGGCCCACATAACCGCTTGTTCGCCGTCCCGATATTTTTCGTTCGGACACAAGGCATAAATACGCGCCAGTTGGTAATAGGGATCGGCCATGTCGGGATTGGAGGTGAGGGCGCTTATAAAGTCGCCTTTGGCCTTCTCGTATTCTCCGATTTTGTTCCATAAATAACCCCGGGAGGTATAAGCCGCAGCATAGTCGGGATTTTTTTCTATGGCCTGGGTAAAATCAGCCAGGGCTTTGGGATTTTGGCCCAATTTAAACCATGCCATGCCCCTGTTGAAGTAGACTTTATGCTGGGAAGGGTCTACGGCCAGGGACTCGGTCCAGATATCAATAGCTTGGTCATATTGCTTGGCGTCATAGGCCATGAGGCCTTTATCTAACAGGGCGCCAGCCTGGCTCTTGTCCGCTGACCAGGATGTCAAGGGCGTCAGGCCAACCACGAAAAAGGCAATTGCCACAGCAATATATCGGATGGCTGATGGTTTCTTCATGTTATCCCCCGGACCGTGATGGAAGGTAAAAAAAAAGTAACAACGGACGAAATAATTGTACTCCACAGGATAGGAGTATACGAAACGAAGCGAAGAAAGTCAACGTTAATGACGGAATTTTGTAGGTTTTCCGGCTGTTGTGTGAAGCAAATCACATTTTTAGACCTCTGGGTTGCCAGGGTGCACCATATCCCTTGGGCGGAATCTCCCCTGAGCCGACCATGTTGCTTAAATGCAACAGAATGATTTTTGGCTTAAACGCCTGCTGACTTAAAGGCCTTGGAAACCATGGCCCGGGCCTGTTCCTGAATTTGTTTCAGGTGATCCTGGCCCAAAAAGCTCTCGGTATAAATTTTGTAAATGTCCTCGGTTCCCGAAGGCCGAGCCGCAAACCAGCCGTTTTTTGTGATGACCTTCAGGCCTCCGATGGCGGCCCCATTACCGGGAGCATTGGTCAGCTTGGCCTCGATGGTTTCGCCCGCCAGTTCATTGCCTTCCACCATGTCCGGAGTCAGGGCCTTGAGCACATCCTTTTGTCTGGGAGAAGCAGGGGCGTCCATGCGGCTGTAAACCGGGCTGCCAAAGCGGGCCTCCAGGTCCTTGTATATAAGGCCCGGATCCGTGTCAGTCTTTGCGGTGATTTCTGCGGCCAGCAGATCCATGATGAATCCGTCCTTGTCCGTGGTCCAGACCGTCCCGTCCAACCGGGAAAAGGAGGCGCCGGCGCTTTCCTCCCCGGCAAAGGCGAAGTCTCCGCTAATGAGGCCTTGGGTAAACCACTTAAAGCCTACCGGCACTTCGCAGATTGGGCGATTGAGGGCGTGGGCCACCCTGTCCAGCATGGAACTGGAAACCAGGGTCTTGCCGATTCCCGCGGACGGCTTCCACTGGGGCCGGTTGGAAAAAAGGTACCAGCACGCCACGGCGAGGTAATGATTGGGGTTCATGAGCCCGGCGCTTTTGGTCACGATGCCGTGGCGGTCAAAGTCGGGATCATTTCCAAAGGCGATGTCAAAATTGTCCTTCAGGCCGATCAGTCCGGCCATGGCATAGGGAGACGAGCAATCCATGCGGATTTTGCCGTCCTTGTCCAGGGTCATGAAGGCAAAGGAGGGGTCCAGGTTGGGATTTACCACATCAATGGCTATCTTGTATCTGGCTGCAATCACTTCCCAGAAAGCCAGGCCCGAACCTCCCAAGGGGTCTGAGCCTATACGCAGCCCGGCCCTGGAAATGGCTTCCATGTCCAGGACATTTTTTAAATCGTCCACATAGGGAACCAGGTAATCCCTTTCCTCCGTGGTTTCTGCGGCCAGGGCCTTTTTCAAGGAAATCCTTTTGACGCTCTTAAGCCCGTTCTTCATGATTTCATTGGCCCGGTCCTGGATAACTTTGGTGATTTCACTGCCCGCGGGTCCGGCTTCTGGGGGGTTGTACTTAATTCCGCCGTCACCGGGAGGATTGTGGGAGGGGGTGATGACCACGCCGTCGGCTGTGCCTCCCTTGCCGGACCGGTTATGAACCAGTATGGCATGGGAGATGACCGGCGTGGGGGTATAGGTGCGGCCTTCCTGGATGACCACATGCTGCC
The DNA here is from genome assembly GCA_016342355.1 of Desulfatibacillum sp. Lineage (GTDB taxonomy): Bacteria > Desulfobacterota > Desulfobacteria > Desulfobacterales > Desulfatibacillaceae > Desulfatibacillum. The sequence continues at coordinate 47,964 of JAEINP010000017.1, read as the reverse complement.
TGTTGGCCGCGAACACCTCCAGTGCCGTGGCAAAGGCGGGCTCGGAAAGAGCGTGGGTGTCCATACCCAGGAACAGGGGGCCGTTTATCTTTTTGGCTGCCCGGTATTGGCAAATCGCCTGGGACACGGCAAGAATGTGGTCCTCATTGAAACTGTTGAGGGCGGAGGATCCCCGGTGCCCGGACGTCCCGAAGGAGACCTGTTCCAGGGGATTGGCGGGGTCTGGCCGGGACGCATAATACTCCGTCACCAGCCTGGGAATGTTTTCCAGCATGTTCCTGGGAGCCTTTTTACCGGCCAGGGGATGCAAAGCCATGGGAACCCTCCTTCAACCAAAAAAATGGTTGATGAAAACATTAAAACAATCAATTGGTTCCATTGGAGAACAGGCGGCTGCGGCATTTCCCGCCGCCATTCCCTGGAATTTGAAAAGAATATAATACCCGGGTATTTCCCGTCAATCTCAGGCAGATGCCTGTCCGGTTTGAAAAAATGGATTTGCCGATGCGCCGTCTACCGGATTTCCACCACGGTCCGTTTGCCGCGGGATGCCATGGAAAGGCGGCCGTCCGCGAACAGGCCCACGCATTCGGGGTAAAGCTTCCATTCCAGTTCCAGGCCTTTTTTCCGGATGTCCATTTCCGAATCGCCAGGGTCTATGGTGTAGGCTTTCTGACCGATGATGGGACCGGAATCCTCACCATAATCCACAAAATGAACGGTGCAGCCGCCTACTTTGCAGCCATAGGCGAAGGTGTCGCCGTATCCGTCCACGCCCGGGAAGGCAGGCAAAAGGGCCGGATGGATGTTCATGATTCTGGGTAAATCATGCCCGATATTGATTTTGTCAATTATATACGGTGAGAAAATGCGCATGAATCCGGCAAGCACCAGGATATCAAACGGAAATTTTTCCATCTCAGCCAGCAGTTTTGCTTCGGCAACGGCTCTGGCCGAACAATAATCCCTTGCCCGGTCGGGGGTTTGGTCCCGGGAAAACAAATGCTGCTTGCTCACCACATCGTCCAGGTCCAGGTCCTCCGGGAGCCTGTATTCGCAGGGTCGCTGGAGAATGGGACCGTATTCCATGACAAAACTGGGAATACCGTGTTTTTCAGCCCTTGCCAAACCTTTGACCCCGGGTTGATCCGACCCCACAAAGACCACCCGGGCGTTAATACGTTCGGCCTCGCAAGCGTCAATAATCGCCTGAAGATTGGTTCCGCCGCCCGATATCAAGGCGCCGACTCTTAACTTATCCTTCATATTGTCTCCCATGCTATTGGGGGGTTGTCATATACACCTCTTTATAATAGATAGGAATTATCAGAACCACACCCGGGGGTCAATGCCCGTTAGCTTTTCACAAACTTTCCGGGGGGATATTGGGAAAGGGGCTGCGGGTGCGGCATTTCTTCCGGGCAATCCCAAAAAAACTCAACCGATCGTTAAATAATTGTTGACGCATTGCGTCGCACCGGGATATGTTTTTTGTAACTTGCCGTCTATCAGTCAATCCTCACCAAGCGGAGACCCTCATGAATACTTCAACAACTCAAGAATTTGACGCTATTATCGTGGGATCGGGACCTGGCGGAGGCACTTTGGCCCGGGAACTTACCCTTCGCGGACAAAAGCCTTTGGTTCTGGAATGGGGCGGAAACGAGCCATTAAAAGGTTCTGTTGGCCAGGCAGTGGACATTTTGGGCACGCCGGGAAAGGGCATGCTGTTCACCACCGAGGGACTGGCCATGGCCCGGGGAATCACCACCGGCGGCGGTTCCGTGGTGTATTGCGGGACAGCCTTTGAACCGGACCATGAAATGTTCCGGCGTTATGGTGTGGACTTGGCGCCGGACACGCAAGCAGCCCGCCAGGAATTACCCATAAGGAAAATTGACGCGGCGTACATGGCGCCCCAGTCCCTTTTGATTCAGAAAAGCGCCCGGGACCTGGGCTATTCTTGGGAAAACCTGGACAAGTACCTGGTCCAGGAAAATTGCGAAAAGGGTTGTTACCGGTGCTATTACGGATGCCCCAACCGGGCCAAGTGGTCTTCCCGGTGGTATATGGAGGAAGCGGTCCAAAACGGCGCAAAACTTTTGAACCGGGCCAAGGCCACTCAAATTCTCATGGACGGCGATAAGGCCGTGGGTGTTGCATATAAAAAGTACGGCAAGGAGCACAAGGCCTATGCCCCCAAAGTGATTATCAGCGCCGGCGGCATTGGCACGCCCATGCTCCTGCGTACGGCAGGCATCAAGGAGGCGGGGTATAATTTCTTTTTTGATCCCCTGTTTGTAACCGTGGGGGTTGTTCCGGGCCTGGAGGGAACCGGGGAGATGCCCATGGCCGCAGGAGTGCACATCAAGGAAGAAGGCTTCATGATGACCGACATGACCCTGCACCAGATGATGCACATGGCCTTCAGCGCCCAGGTGCTCCGGCTGGGAAGCGCCGTCACTCATCGCAACACCATGGGCATTATGATCAAGGCCAAGGACGCCTTGGGGGGTGAAATCACCAAAAGAGGGATAGTTAACAAAAGGCTTTCCAAACATGACAAGGCCAGCCTGAACAGGGGCTTTGAAAGGGCCAAACAGATATTGAAAAACGCGGGCGCCACCACAGTTTATAAAACCTGGTACATTGCCGCCCATCCCGGAGGAACCGCCAAGCTGGGCGAAGTGGTGGACGCCAATCTGCAAACCAGGCATGAGAATCTCTATGTGTGTGATTGTTCGGTTATTCCCGAGGCCTGGGGCCTGCCCCCCACGCTGGCGATTATTGCCATGGCCAAGCGCCTGTCCAGGCATCTGGCTGGCTGAGGCTGAGGGAGCAGGTATGGTCGTTAAATAGTCATGCAGTTCACTAAAAATGGCTGCTCCAAGTGATTTTCATCTAAGGGAGGCACGGATATTTAAAAAAAAACTGCCGCGTCTCCCTGTTTTTTTGATTGATTTATGACCAAAGGTCAGTTATGGTGGGCAATCATCTGTTGACCCTTGGTCATTATGGTTTCCAGTCTAATGGCCCATGACCCCTTCATCAACATGCCAAGCCAACACGAGGTAAAATCATGACTGCCGCCAAGCAAAAAGCCCCTAAAATGGACGCCATGCAGGAAATCCTGGACAAACAAAAGGCCGCCTTTATTGCCCAGGGTCCTACCGGCTATGAACAAAGAATCAAGGAACTGGATAGAATCGGCACGGCCATTCGCCAGCGTTGCGACCAGATTGTAGACGCCATGGTGGAGGATTTCGGGTCCAGGTCTCGCCATGAAATCCTGATAGCCGAAATCAACACCACCCTGTCCATCATCCACTACACCAAGAAGAACCTGAAAAAATGGATGCGCCCCCGCAAGCGTTGCGTGGGCATGATTTTTATGCCAGGCAAGGCCCGGGTATATATGGAGCCTTTGGGTGTGGTGGGCGTTATATCGCCATGGAACTATCCCTTCTATCTGGCCATGGTTCCGGTGATATCGGCCCTGGCCGCCGGAAACCGGGTCATGCTCAAGCCTTCGGTGTTCACGCCCCGGACGTCCCAGTGCATGAAGGACCTGTTTGGAGCCGTGTTCGAGCCTGAAAAGGTAAGCGTGATATTCAGCGGTCCTGGCGTGGGTTCGGCTTTTTCCAATTTGGCTTTTGATCACATCTGCTTTACGGGTTCCACCAGCGTGGGGAGACAGGTCATGCGTGCGGCCTCGGAAAATCTGACCCCTGTGACCCTGGAGCTTGGGGGAAAGTCACCCGCCATTATCGCCCATGATTATGACATAGTGGCAGGCGCTGAACGAATCGCCCATGGAAAGTGCTTTAACGCAGGCCAGACATGCATCGCCCCGGACTACGCCTTGGCGCCCGAGGGAAAAGTGGACCAGTTTGTGGAGGCTTTTCAGAATGCGATTCACATTTTTTACCCCACCCTGGCCAAAAATTCGGACTATACAGCCATCATCACCCAACGCCATTTCGAACGTCTGCATACGGGCCTCAAGGACGCGGAGGAAAAGGGCGCCAAAGTCATTTCCATCAATCCCGCCAAGGAAACCTTGGACCCGGCGGACAAAAAGATTGCGCCCACTTTGGTCCTGGGCGGAAACGACGACATGATCCTGCTTCAGGACGAGATTTTCGGCCCCATCCTGCCTGTCGTGCCCTATTCCGACCTGGATCAGGCCATTGCCTATGTGAACGCCCGGCCCAAACCCCTGGCCCTGTATTATTTCAGCAATCAAAAACCCTGGATTAACAAGATTCTTCATATGACCCAGTCAGGAGGCGTCACCATCAACAACACGCTCCTCCATGTGGCTCAGGACGACTTGCCTTTTGGCGGCGTCGGTCCTAGCGGCATGGGCGCCTACCATGGTCCCGAGGGTTTTGAGACCTTCTCCAACAAGCGGGGCGTCTTTTTTCAGGGGAGCCCCAGCAGCCACAAGCTCATCCGGCCTCCTTACAGCAAGGGGCTGGAAAAGATTCTCCGGTTTCTTATAGATCGGTGATTGTGTGAAGCGGGCGGGCATAGGGGCGGAAAGCAATGAAAGCATACCCCTATGCTGACGGGATATTATAAATGGATGGGCGCAAGGATTTTTCCTTGGCGCCCATTTTTGATGGCGCAAAAGGAACGGCAAAGCTGTTACAGGCGGCCCTTATCCGGGGCAGACACATGCTCCCGGTCATGGATGCTTTACAGGATACTCCGAATGATGCAAAATATCTTTGTAGTGGGGACCTAAACACTTTCCATTTTGGATGGCGTCCTGCAAAGACCGCTAATTTTAATCGAATAGATATTCGTCCAGGCATCAATTCCCTGGAAAAACAGACAGATTGTTGAGTTGAATGTTTTTCCTTGCAAAATTGAATAAGTTTATCTTGACTTCACTTTCTGAATATTTTATTAAAATATTCAGGTTCGATACCAGCGGCCTGAAGGCGCGCCCTTCACGGATGCGCCCCGTCCGCAAACAAAGGATCACCATGCAAAGAATCAAGGCCCTGCATATGCTCCTTCCATTTTATGGCCAACAAATTATTGGGAAAATCCGGTGCGCCTGGTCCGGCCTTCCAAAGTGGGCATACCTGCAGGATCTAAGCAAACATGGCAGGAAGATGCACGGCCGCCAGGATAACCATATTCTTTGGAGGGTCTGTCTTCCCGGAAGAACGCAAATAAAGAGGAAAGCCAAACGGTTTGGATTGTGATTCCAGGCCGGGGTTGTCCGCAGCATCTTAACATTCAGAAACAGGGGTTGACTATGGATTCAGGAGATTTGCTGTACCGTGTGGCAGACAACGTGGCATGGCTGACAATCAACCGGGAAAAGAACCGTAATTCCATCAACGGGGAGGTGTTGGACCGTTTTTTCCAGTACCTGGATGACGCGGAAAAGGACACGGAGGTCAGGGCTGTTTGCGTGACCGGCGCCGGGGACCGGGCTTTTTGTGCAGGCGCGGATTTGGCGGGAGGAATGGCTAGCGGAGGGGGAAAAGCAGACAGCGGGTATCAGGCGTATGCCGATTTGTTGAAAAGACTCGCCGGTTTTCCCAAGCCCACGGTGGCCCGGGTGAACGGGTCGTGCGTGGCCGGGGGAACCGGGTTCATGCTTGCCTGCGACATAGTCATTGCTTCGGACAAGGCCAAATTCGGAACTCCCGAGGTGAATGTGGGCCTTTTTCCCTTTATGATCGGCGCACTGATTTTTCGGAATGTTCCCCGGAAGACCGCCATGGAAATGATCCTTTTGGGAGACAAGATTTCCGCAGCCAAGGCCCTGGAAATGGGCATGCTGACCCGGGTGGTTTCTCCCGAGGAACTGGACGCGGAGGTTGGCAAGGTGCTCGCCATTCTGGCCAAAAAGAGCCCCATCGGCATGAAGTTGGGCAAGGAGGCTTTTTTCGCCGTGGATACCATGGATTTGGAAAGCGCCCTGGATCTTCTTGCCGGCAAGCTCAAGGAAGTGGCGGCCACAGATGACGCACGGGAAGGCATTACCGCCTTTTTGGAAAAACGGGAACCCAAGTTCACAGGCAAATAAAATTTTCATATTCCAACGCATCAAAGGAGGGGCACAATGGCAAAAGATTTGTATTTTGATAAAGAAGCCCAGATGGTACGTGGCGCAGTCCGCGATTTTGTAAAAAAGGAAGTGAATCCTTACGTGGATGAGTGGGAAGAGGCGGGAATCACCCCCTTGCACGAACTGTTCAAGAAAATGGGGGACCTGGGATTCCTGGGAATCCGCTACGACCCCAAATACGGCGGCCAAGGCATGGATTACTGGGCCGAGTGCGCCTTTTTAGAGGAAATGAGCGGAATTGACTGCGGCGGCATTCCCATGGCCATTGCTGTTCAGACCGGCATGGCTACTCCTGCCATCAATGAATTCGGCAGCGAATATTTGAAGGAAACCTACCTGAAACCGGCTGTTTTGGGTGATATGGTATCCGCCATTGCCGTGACCGAGCCGGACGCAGGATCGGACGTTGCGGCCCTGAAAACCTACGCAAAAAAGGAAGGCGACCATTATATCCTCAATGGTTCCAAAACCTATATCACCAACGGGACCCAGGCGGATTTCCTGACCCTTTTAGCCCGCACCAGTGACGATCCCGGCTACCATTGTTTCTCTCTGTTTGTCGTGCCCACCAATCTTCCCGGCTTCCAGATCAGCAAAAAACTGGACAAACTGGGTATGCGTTCTTCGGACACGGCGGAACTCTATTTCGACAACATGAGGATTCCCGCCGAAAACCTCATCGGCAAGGAAGGGGAAGGCTTCATCCAGCAGATGCAGCAGTTCCAGCATGAGCGCTTTACAGCCCTGCCCATGACTTACGTGGGAGTGGATAAGGCCATCAAAAAGACCGCAGAATATCTGAAGGGCCGCATTGTGTTTGGCAAGCCTCTCCTTACCAAACAGGTTCTGCGCCACAGATTGGCACAATGGATGGCCGAATCCCAGGCATTGCGGGCTTTGACGTATCATATTGTCAATCTGAAACAAGCAGGCCAGGACGCCACCCGGGAAATTTCCATGGGCAAACTCCTTGCCGGACAGCTCTTGAACAGGGTGGCGGACGGATGCCTCCAGATGCATGGCGGAATAGGGTTCATGAACGAGATGTGGGTCTCCCGGTACATGCGCGACGCCAAGCTCATTTCCATTGGCGGCGGGGCCAACGAAGTCATGCACGAAATCATTTTCAAGACCTCCGGTCTGTAGACCATACTTAAAAAATGAAAAAGGGGCTTGTCGGCTTTTCTTGCCAGGCCTTTTTTGCCGGGGGGGCATTAGGGCGTAAGATGCCAAAAATAGCGGCCTGGCCCATTGTGGCGCAAGGGGTAAGATACAATGGGGACCACCAAGGTGGTCCCCAACCTCCTGCCCCAAAACAGATTCCATCCTAAGATTTTATTCGAAAAAAATTCATGTGATCCGTTCATAGCAGCCTTGACCAGTTCGTCGCAGGCCATTTAGGAGACAGAAAGTCATGCTTATAAAAATAATCCGGGAGTTTGATATTTTTACTTTTCTGTCCGGGCTGGCAATGCAAAGGCTATATGGGAGGGATAAGAAACTTCCCAAATTTGTCCGGAGGGCGCTTTTATTCGGCCCCGAGCATTTTGCTGTTTTGGGGCGCATCGGTTTTCTCAGAAAGCGCATGGCCGTATTTGATCCCGCCAAAAGCAATTTCTCCATGATTCCCATAAATCAGGATATCGAAGGCGCCGAGGACCAGGCCCTGCCCATAGAAATCATTGACGCTTTGATCGATCGTTCCTCCCACCGGGCTATCCTGAGCAAATGCGTTTGCCGGGTTAATTATGACTGCCAAAAATATCCTGATGACCATGCCTGTCTGTTTTTGGGGGAATCGGCCTTGGATACGCCCAAAAAGTGGCGGAGGATTGTTTCCAAGGACGAGGCCAAAGCCCATGCCCGCAAGGGGGTGGGTTTTGGACTGGTGCCTATGGTGGGGAAAATCCGCTTTGATAGCGACACCTTGGGCATCCAGGACCGTGGCAAGCTCATGACCATCTGCTTTTGTTGCGAGTGCTGCTGTCTGAGCCGGTTCCTGGCCCCCCTTCCCCCGGAACTGGTGGATTCTCTCCAGCATCCTGTGGAGGGAATATCCATAGAAATCACGGAAGATTGTATCGGCTGTGGAGAATGTGTTGACGTTTGTTATCTTAATGCACTAGAAATAGTGGATGGAAAGGTCCACAGGAAGGATATTTGCCGTGTGTGCGGGCGTTGTGCGGCGACTTGCAAGCAAAAGGCTATCAAAATCCGGCTGGACAATCCCAATGTGGTGGAGGATGTGGTAGCGCGTCTGCTTTCTGTGGTGACAATCTAAGCAGAAAAACAAGTCAACTTTATTGGGACATATGCAATGAAAAAATTTATTTGGATAGTGTTGATAGGCCTGGTTGCTGGCGGGGTGGGGTGCGGGCTCACGCAACGCCAATCGCTCCCGGATTTTTCGGCTTATGACTATCGGGATACCAGGCGTCTGCTCACCCTGGTGCATCAGGCAGCGGCCCTGATCGAGGTCCAGGGCGAAGCCGCATTTGTGGCCTTTGCCACAGATACCGATACCTGGAAGTTGGATAACGCCTATCTGTATGTCTATGCAGAAGACGGCGTCAACCTGTTTCACGGGGGATACCCGGAATTAGTAGGCCGCAATCTGTATGATTTTAAAGACCTTTGGGGCAAGAAGGCCATGCAGATGATTTACCAGGAAACTAAAAATCCCAACAATCCTAACGGCTGGGTCCACTATCTGTGGAATTCGCCCGGCAGCCTGCATCCCACGTGGAAATCATCCTGCAACCTAAGGGTGACCATGCCAAACGGCCAGACGGTTGTGGTGGGCAGCGGGCTGGACGCATCCAGGCCGGAAAGGGAATTCTTCCGGATTCTGGTGGATGACGCGGTTCGCCTGATTGAAAGCCAGGGCGCGGACGCGTTGCCTGTTCTTAAATCCCCGGAATCCCGCTTCACGGTATTGAACTCGCGTGTGTTTGTCATGGCTATGGACGGAGTCTGTTTGATCTCTCCGGGCATGGACATGACGATTACTGATTCTTTGTTTGAATATAAGGATTTCACCGGACATACTCCCCTGCTGGAATTGAAAAACCGATTAGAAGGCGGCGTGGACCACGCCACCGTGGGCATGCTGTGTTCCGAGCATGCAGGCGAACATCCCATTAAAATGAGCATTTACGGAAGGGTTGCGCACATGGACGGGCAACCCGTCATTGTGGGCGCAATTTCCGAATTACCCCGCCCGGCATGGATGAAATAAAGTATGGGAAAGCCCGACAGCAACATAATCTATGGATTAAACGATGTCCCGCCCGTCAAGGACCTTCTGCTATTAAGCATCCAGCAGATGCTGCTGCTTTTTACCGCCGCCACCTTTCCAGCCATGCTGGTGAAGGAGGTAGGCGGGACCATTGAGGAGGCTGGTTCCATGGTAGCCCTGACCATGATAGCCGCCGGGATTGGCAGCGTCATCCAGGCAAGCCGCAACAAATGGATGGGCTCGGGCTACCTCTGCCCCAATGTGTGCGGCCCTTCGTATATCGCGGTTTCCATGCAGGCAGCCTGGAGCGGCGGTTTTCCTGTCATGCGCGGGATGATTGTCTTTGCCGGGGTGGTGGAAATGCTCCTCAGCGGAGTCATCAAAAAACTCACTTTTCTTTTCCCTCCTGTCGTGGTTGGGCTGGTGGTGATGATGGTGGGCGTGAGCGTCATCCCTGTATCGGTTTCCAATTTCTTCGGAATCAAATACGCAGGAGACAGCATCGCCTGGCAGGATGTCACGGTGGGTTTGGTTGCTTTGGCAGTGATGGTAAGCGCCAATATTTGGGGGAAACGGGCGGTTAAGATGTTCTGCCTGTTGCTGGGGGTTTTGGCGGGATGGATACTGGCCCTGGTAATCATCCCCGACGCCTTGAGCGATATGAATCGTATTATTCACGAGCCTTGGATAGCCTTTCCCGTGCACGATCTCAACCAGTTGAGCCTGGGCTTTTCGTCCAAGCTCATCGTGCCTTTCCTGGTCATTTCTTTATGCGGCTCGTTAAAAAGTTTCGGCAACCTGGTGGCGGCTCAAAAGATTTCCGAGCCCGACCTGAAGGAGCTGGACATGAAGCCCATCGGCAAGGGACTGCTGGCCGACGGATTCACCACCTCCATGGCAGGGCTCATGGGCGGCATGGCTGTGGACACCTCGTCCAGCAATGTGGGGCTGGCTGCGGCTACCGGCGCGGTGAGCCGGTGGATAGCCATTTGCGCAGGGACAATCTTCGCCATACTGGGCTTTTCTCCCAAACTTTCTACGGCTATTGCCATGGTTCCTGGCCCTGTCGTGGGCGCGTGTCTGTTGTTCGCGGTTTCCTTTATGATCGTCACCGGCCTGCAGGAAATGACCACGGAAAAGCTGAACGAAAGAAAGGTGTTTGCTATGGGCATCGCCTTTATATTGGGAGTGGGCACGGGCTTGGTGCCTGAAGTCTTTGCCCGCATGCCCCATTTCCTAAGGCCTTTTTTCAGCGATCCTTTGTCTTCAACAACAGTCCTGGCGGTTGTTCTTTATCAAATTTTTCATATAGACCATTTGTGGCGCCGGTTTAAAAAGGATAGGCCGGAATAGCGCCAAAGCAAATAACGCAGGCCTGATGCCCGGGGGGGATCATGCGACATGCAATGCCCGCATTTGTGAGTTGAGGAAGGAGATTGGTATGGAATCGGATTTTTTCAAGGTGGAAAGAATTGGCGGCGTGGCCCGTTGCAGTATGAACAACCCTAAAAACATGAACGCCATGGGGGCGGACCTGATTTTTCCTATGTTGGAGACAATCCCCCGGCTTATGGCGGACGACTCGGTAAAGGTTATTGTGCTTCGGGGTGAGGGCGGCAATTTTTCCACGGGTGGAGACGCCAACATGCTGGGCGAAAATCTGGATCCGGTTATTTTAAGCGAGGCGATGGTCAAGGTCAACGATATCTTGCTCATGCTTTCCCAGGGCCCCAAACCAGTTATAACGGAAGTGGACGGCTTCGCCGTGGGCGGAGGCATGGGCCTGGCCCTGGCTTCCGATATCACCTATGCCACGGAACGGGCCGTGTTCTCGGTTTTTTTCATCCAGATAGCCGCGGTCCCTGATTTGGGGTGTGCGTATTTTCTTACGGAGCGGGTGGGAATGGCCAAAGCCCGGGAGCTTGTGTTTACCGGCAAAATGTTTAATGCTGAAAAAGCCCTGGACATGGGTCTGATAAATAAGGTATCGCCCCATGAGTCTATAAGCGAAGAAGTTATGGAATTGGCTACAAAAATTGCTTCCCGGTCAGCCAAGGCCCTTGCATGGACCAAACGGGCAATGAGCACAGTTTCCAGAGTGGATTTAAGAACAGCCTTGGACCTGGAAGCCCATTTACAACCTCTTTTGCTCATGAGCCAGGATCACAAGGAAGCTATAAAGGCATTCCTGGAAAGGATGCCAAAAACGTAGGGAGACAAAGCATGAAACTGGCAGTACCCACAAGAGACGGACATATTGACGATCATTTTGGCCATTGTGACCACTTTACGGTATTCACTTTGGATGCAAATAAAAACGTGACCACAGAACAAACCGTGGAGTCGCCTCAGGGTTGCGGCTGCAAATCCAACATAGCTGAGGAGCTTTCCGCACAAGGCGTGACCATCATGCTCGCCGGCAACATGGGGCAGGGCGCAGTGGACAAGCTGACCCGGGCAGGCATCCAGGTGGTCCGCGGCTGCGCCGGGGAAATCAAGGAAGTCCTGCAACTTTGGCTGGACGGCAAGATCAAGGATTCAGGCATTGGATGCAGTGATCACGGCCATGAATGCGGCCATCAACACGGAGATGAAAAAAGCGACTATACTTTTTCCAGTTAAAATATAAAGGGAGGGACACATGTCCAAAGACATCTATCAATTGTTGCGTGAACAGCTCGACCAATATTCCTTAGGATATCCGGCCACGGAATCCGGAGTGGAAATTAAAATCCTGCAAAAGATTTTCACGGAAGAGGAAGCCGGGATGTACCTGGACATGACCCTCTTTTTGGAAACACCCGCGGAAATTGCAACCCGGGCCGGGTTGGACCTGGACCGTGTCACCGACCTTTGCGATCAAATGGCAAAGAACGGGCTTATTTTCCGGCATCGCAAGGGCGACCAAGTGCGCTATGCGGCTGTTCCCTTTGTGGTGGGTTCCTACGAATTCCAGCTCAAGAACATGGACGAGGAATTCGCCCAACTCTGCGACCAATACATGGATGAAGCCCTTCTGACTTTTCAGAACGATGCGGACGCTCCCATGCGCACCATCCCGGTGAACCAAGCCATAGATGGCTCTTTCCCCGTAGCGGATCATGAAAACGCCAAAGCCATTCTAAAGAAACAAAAGAAAATCGCCTTGGCCGAATGCATTTGCCGGGTGCAACAACACAAAACTGGAAACATGTGCGCCAAGCCTCTGGAAGTTTGTTTTGTTTTTGGCAGCCATGCGGATTATTATGTGGAAAACGGTCTGGCCCGAATGGTTTCCCTGGAGGAAGCCCTGGAAGTTCAGGACAAATGCCAGGAATACGGGTTGGTGAACCAGCCTTTCAACGTGGTGAATCCAGGCGGCATGTGCAACTGCTGCGGGTGCTGCTGCGGCGTATTGAGGGCCTTGAAAAAGCATCCCAGGCCTGTGGAAATTGTGTTGACCAACCATCAGGCTGTGGTGGACGGCGAAGCATGTACTTCTTGTGGAGAATGCGAAGACCGATGCCAGGTTTTGGCTATCACCTACAACGAAGACGAAATTCCGGTCATCAACCTGGACCGCTGTATTGGCTGCGGCCTGTGCGTCACAACCTGCCCCACCGAAGCCATCACCCTGCAGCCTGTGCCTGAGGGTCAGCGAAGAATGCCTCCGGCCAGTGAACAGGAATTGTTTATGAGCATTGCCGCCAAGCGCGGAACCAATCTCGTACCGTTGAAGATGGCAGGGAAATAGGGGAGGACAATGACTGATTCGCCAGTTCTTTTTGATGTGACGGACAAGGTGGCCACAATCACCCTGAATCGCCCCGGCAACCGCAACAGCATGGATGCGGAATTGCTTCCGGCTTTCAAGGAAGCCATCGATCAGGTCAGGAGCCGGGATGACATCCGGTGTCTTGTGATCACCGGCACAGGCAAGAGTTTTTGCGCTGGTATGGATTTTCACGCCGCCTTTCCCAAAGACACCCATTTGTTGCCCAACCAGGTTTTTGAAAAGGTGTACGAGCCATTTCTGGCCGTGGCGGACTTGCCCATGCCCACCATAGGGGCTTTGAACGGCCATGCAATCGGCGGCGGGTTTGGCCTTGCCATGATGTGCGATATCCGAGTGGCCTCCACCCAGGGAAAGTATGGGGCCAATTTCGCCAGGCTGGGTATTCACTCGGGAATGGCGGTGTCCTATGTTCTGCCGCGCCTTGTGGGCTTTTCCAAAGCCAATGAGCTTTTGTTTACCGGCAGGCTGTTTGATGGCGCCGAAGCCAGGGAAATGGGATGGGCCAGTTATGCACTGGCGCCTGATCAGGTGCTGCCCAAGGCCCTGGAGTTGGCTGGTGAGATAGCCCTAAGCGCCCCGGCGGCTGTCCAAATGATGAAGCAATCCATCCTCCAGGGATTGGACTGGAACTATAAAGAGGCGGCTCGTTGGGAAGCGCATTGCCAGTCCCGGACCTTTGAAATGGAAGACGCCAAAGAAGGTATCGCCGCTTTGCTGGAAAAAAGGCTGCCCTCCTTCAAGGGTTGTTAGAATCGAACAGGAACCTTGGCCTTAACCGCAATAACCGTTAAACGAATGGACCATGCAAGAAAATACTATTGATACAATCCCCGGCATTAAGCGCAGGGACAGGCAACGCAAAGAGCGCCGTCAGGCAATTTTGCAGGCCGCGGAAAACCTTTTCGCCCAACAGGGATACCGGAAAACCCGGATTGAAGACATCGCCGGAATGGCGGACGTTTCTGTGGGCACGGTGTACGGGTATTTCAAAAACAAGGAAGACCTTCTCATGAGCGTGTTGGACGATATTGGTTTTTTCGTGCGGCGACTTGTGGGCAGTGAATTTCGAAAGGCGGCAACCACTCTGGAGGGCATTCGCCTGGCTGGGATGGCCTTTTTTGAAGTGCTGTGCATTCACCACCCGGAAAAGCTGGCCCTGTTTTACGAAGAAAGCATAGGCAACAGCGAGCAGTTTCAGCGTGCGAGAAAACTCTGGTCGATCCAGATGATCGAGGACGTGAAAAGCGCAATTTTTCGGGTTCAGGAAGCCTCGGGAATGGAGTTTAAGTCCATCATGTCCCCGGAAATCATGGCAGTGTGCACCGTGGGTGTTTACGACCGCCTGGGGTATTTTTACAAGCTCAGTCAAATGGATCCTGAAGCGCTGAAGACTGTGGGGGAAGAAACTGTCGCCTTTGTTGTGGGGGGAATCCAAAGCCTGATAGCTACGGAGGGAGGGAAGCTGGAATGAAAGATATCTGTAATGACCTGAAATCGGAATACGATGCCCTGGACGCCTTGGTGGCGAACCTGGATGACAAGGCCCTGGATACAGTCACCCCATTTTTCGGGTGGACCATCCGGGACGAGATTTCTCACATCGCTTTTTTTGACGAAGCGGGAAAACTGGCCGCCACCGATCTTGAGGCTTTTAACCAGCAGCTTCAGGGCCTCATAGAAGGCATCAAGGATTTCGATGATGTCCACAAAAGGGTCCACGCTATTGGGCGGAAAAAAAATGCCGTTGAACTCATGGCTTGGTGGCGCGAAGAACGCGCAGCCGAACTCAAGGCTCTGGAAGCCTTGCAGCCCAAGGACCGCCTGCCCTGGTATGGCCCGGACATGAGCGCCCGGTCTTTTGCCACCGCCAGGCTCATGGAAACCTGGGCCCATGGTCAGGACGTGGTGGACGCTCTGGGCGCAGACCGGGAAGCCACGGATCGATTGGCCCATGTGGCGCATATAGGTTTCATCACGTTCAAATGGAGTTTTGTCAACCGCCAGGCGTCGGTTCCGGAAAAGACCGTGCGCGTGGAGTTAACCAGCCCCTCAGGGGAAATCTGGACACTCGGAAGCGGAGACACGGACCAAGTTGTAAAGGGTGATGCCCTGGATTTTTGCCTGGTGGTCACCCAGCGCCGCAATGTGGGGGATACAGGCTTGGTAGTGACGGGAGACACGGCCAGACAATGGATGGAATTCGCCCAGGCTTTTGCCGGGCCTCCTGAAACCCCGCCTGTTCCCGGGCAGAGAAAGTAGTCCCAACAAGCAGACATCAATTCAAAGGGGGAACCTTTTTTAAGGCTCCCCCTTTTTTAGTGTTTGCTATGAGAACTGAAAATCAGGAAGGTGAAAAGAACTCCCTGATTTTTTGGGCGCCCTGCTTGCAGGACTCGGTCAACTTGTCCCACAAGGAGGCTTGGGATTCCGCGCTGTCCACAAAGCACAACCAGTCGTCGTCATCCTTGAGGATGGCGTTGGCTTCCTCCACGGTTTTGATGTTGCGGAAATATGTCAGCTTACCAAAATAATCTCCGGTGATAGCGTCCACGTCCTTGTCGTTATCCAGGTCCGCCAGGACAGTCGCACCGGGGATGGTCTTTTTAGTCATGACTTCAAAGGGATTGGCGTTGCCTTCCCGCTCCACAAAGACCGGTTCTGCCTTTGTGCCGGTGTTTTCAAAGTACCGGGCTCTCCCGGTTGAGTCTTCTCCCCCGAAAAAATAGCCCAAAGGGTACAGGTCTCCCAGGACAGCGTCTTGGTCGCCATCGCCATCCACATCGGCAAAATTCAGCCTGGGCAGCATCACTCCCACAACGCCGGTGAGAGGATTGTCTTCCCCGGTCACCAAGGTGAATGTGGGCGTGATGGGCGTCCCTTCATTACGGTAGAACGCGATGTCCGCCTCGTTAGTGATTGTGACAACGCCCCCCCTTCGCAGGAGCGTGGCATATTCCACTTCCTCAAAAAGACCCGAAATAAAAACGTCCAGGTCCCCGTCCCCGTCAATGTCCACAAAAGCCGGGCCGGGAAACAAGGGTAGGTCATCAAGGTCTCCCAGGGGGTTCTGGTCGGCAGCCTCAAAGGATCTTGTGTTGGTAATGTAATTGTAGGCTTCAATATATCTGGTATAGGTTAGGGGACCCTTTGAACTATTAAGGACCTCCTGGTCCACGGAATAGCCCACATAGACTTCATTTGAGCCGTCTCCGTCCAGATCGGCGATGGCCGGGGAAGGCATATACCATCCGTTGCTTAGATTCTTACGAGGCACGTTCCACGGATTGGATTCCATACTCCACAAGGCGAAATTCGGATTGGACTCCGAGCCGATATTCTCGTAATACTTTAGGCTTTCCTGGCTTTCCTGGCTTTCCTGTTTATCTTTTGTTTTCGCCTTATCTCGATCAATGTAGACAAAAGCGCCAACAATTGCGTCCAGATCTCCGTCGCCGTCAATGTCGCCCAAAGCAGGAGACGGCATCATGAATGCGGGCCCCAGGTTAAAGGGGTTGTCCCCGCGTGACCGGAAGGCGGGTTCTGTGGCTGTCCCCGTGTTCTGGTAGTAGCGAATAGACAGGTTGGAATTGAAATCGGTAAGGAATGTTGGTTCCTCGCCCTTTTTGTCAGACCATTCAAACGGGGACGCGCCAAAGAACAGGTCCGCCAGACCGTCTCCGTTGATGTCCGCAAATGCGGGGGCGGAGTACATGCCGGGATTCAATCTTGCAGGATTCTGACACATGGTGCGTTCCGTGAACTTGAAATCCGTGCTCGTTCCCGTGTTCTCGAAATACTGGACCGCCCCGTACTTGTTTCCCACAAAAAGGTCCATGTCGCCGTCGCCATCCACGTCCGAGAAGGCGGGGGAGGCATATCCGTTATAAGCCCATATGTAATTGCCGTCGTAGTCTTGCAACACTCCCCGGTCCTCAAAAGCGACTGTACCGGTTATGGCGCCTTTTGTGGAATCGGGATTAATTGTCATGTTTTCAAAACTATGAATGACTCCGTAGAAGTCGCCCACAAAGGCATCCATATCGCCGTCGCCGTCGATGTCCACAAAGACGGGGGAGGCATTCCAGATGTCTCCCACAACAAGAGGATTATAAACCATGGTCTTTCGGGTGTCTGACAAAACGACATTGTTCACGTTGAAAACAGGGACCTGGGGCGTTCCGGTGTTTTCAAAAAAACTGATGGAAGAATAATCACTTGAACCTTTGGCTTCCCAGGTCTGATAATAGTCCCCCTCAAAGGTTCCCACAAAGCAATCCATATCGCCGTCGCCGTCGATGTCCACAAAAGCGGGAGAGGTGTGTCTGAAATAATCTGTACCGCTCAAGGGGTTGGCGTCCCCTGCGACCACAGAAAAACTGGGGCTGGAAGAGTTTCCGCCGTTTTTCAAATAGACAATGTCTCCGTTCTCGCTTCCGACAAAGCAGTCCAGGTCGCCGTCATTGTCTATATCCACAAAGGCTGGCTTGGCGCCTGGCGCCAAAACATCCGCCAGAGGGTTGGTTCCTCCATAGTAGGTAAAACCAAAATCCCGGGCCATGGCATCGGTGGTTCCCATGCCAAGCAACATGGCGCCGGAAAAGGCAGCCGCCATGGCGCCTCGGGCCACAAGCCTTTTGGTGGGAGAGCCCGATCCATTCGCCATGGAAGGCAGGATTCCTGAAGCCGTCAGTTCCTTGCAGGCTGGGCCGCTAAGGGCGCCCTTGGTCGTGATGGGGTGGGAGGTTGAAAACCAATGGGCCCTTTTTTCCAGGCCGTTGCCGGTGTTGGTAAGGGCCATGGCGCATCCCATTTTGGGATTGGCCAGGAGCACTGTGGAGCCAACCCGGGCCAACGCCTTTGCAACTTCCTGCGGATCGTTTGTGTTCACCATTTTTTCTCTGTCCATAAGTTCCACTCCTGAATCCTGAAAGGTTACCGATAGTATTGGATAGAGGTGAGAATTCCCCCCCTCTTCCCGCGCTACTCCCCCAATTGGAAATTTTTATCATCATTTTAATAAGCGTATGTTACTAATTCTTGAACTTACATTACCAACACATAATAAATCAAACTGAATTTTATATTTTCATTTTTTTTAGGCACCCGAGTCTCCCGGAAACCGGGTGCAATGCTGGGACTGAATTTGAGGTTGCAAAAAATTGTCCATAGGCGAAAAATATAACCCCACAAACGTAAAGAAGGGGGAGCCCTTTTAGAGGCTCCCCCTTTTTTAGCGTTTGGTATGGGAACTTAAAATCAGGAAGGTGAAAAGAGCATCCTGATTTTCTGGGCACCCTGCTTGCAGGACTCGGTCAGCCTGTTCCACAGTGAAACCTCGGATTGGGCGCTGTCCACAAAACACAGCCAGTCGTCGTTATCCTTGAGGATGGCGTTGGCTTCCTCGACGGTTTTAATGTTCCGGAAGTAATACAGTTTGCCAAAATAGTCTCCGACGATAGCGTCCACGTCCTTGTCATTATCAAGGTCCGCCAAGGCAGTCGCCCCGGGGATGGTTATTTTGGTCATGACCTCCAAGGGATTGGCGTTGCCTTCCCGTTCCTCGAAAACCGGCTCTGTCTTTGTGCCGGTGTTTTGAAAGTATCGGTTTCCCAAGGTCAATCCGCCATAGGGGAACAATTCGCTCAGGACAGCATCCATGTCGCCGTCGCCGTCCACGTCGGCGAAACTCAGCCTGGGCATCATCATTCCCTCAACACCGGTGAGGGGATTGCCCTCTCCTTCCACCAGAGTGAAGGTGGGAGTGATGGCCGTCCCTTCATTGCGGTAGAACGCGATGTCCGCCTCGTAAGTGTATGTGACAACATCCCCCTTTCGCAGGAGCGGGGCATATTCCACTTCCTCAAAACGACCCGAAATAAAGACGTCCAGGTCGCCGTCGCCATCCACGTCCACAAAGGCAGGGGACGGGTACATGGGCAGGTCGGCAAAATCGCCCAAGGGATTCTGGCAGGCAGTCACAAAGGATCTTGTGTTGGTGATGTACTGATAGGCTTCAATATAGCTGGTATAGGTTATGGGATCCTTTGAACTCCTAAGAATTTCCTCGTCCACCGAATAGCCCACATAGACTTCATTTGAGCCGTCCCCGTCCAGATCGGCGATGGCGGGGGAGGGCAGATACCAATCCATGCGGTTTTCCCACGGATCAGCCGCGGCGGACCACAAGGCAAAGACAGGATCTCCTACTGTGCCTGTATTTTCATAGTACCGCAAACTCTGTTTGAGGTAAACTGGTTTGCCCTTTCCGGCCTCTTCCTTGGCGGCGTAGTTATACCAAATCGGGGAAAAACAGCCTACAATGGCGTCCAGGTCGCCGTCGTTGTCAATGTCTCCCAAGGCGGGCGAGGGCATCATGGCGTCGGGTCCCAGGTTGAAGGGATTGTCCCCACGGGACCGGAAGGCGGGTTCCGTGGCTGTCCCGGTGTTCTGGTAATAGCGCACAAAAAGGCTTGAATAGAAGCTCGTACCTATCTCTTGTTCTTGTTTTCGGCCAAACCCATAGAACCAGGAGGCGCCCAAAAAAGCATCCATGCGTCCGTCCCCATTTATATCGGTAAACGCAGGGGCGGAATAAGCCCCGGGATTCACCTTGATGGGATTCTGGCACAGGGTCATTTCCGTGAATTGAAAACTCTGGGCTGTCCCCGTGTTTTGAAAATACTGGATAGCGCCGTACTTGTTGCCCACAAAAAGGTCCAGGTCCCCGTCGCCGTCCACGTCCACAAAGGAAGGCGCCGCATATCCGTTGTAGGCATAAATGGGGTAGCCATCGTTGCCCGGGAGTAGCCCCTGGCTCATAAAGTCAATGGTAGCGGTGATGACTTTTCTCGGGTCTTCCCCTGTCACATTTTCATAAACGCGGATATAGCCTTCGCTATCACCCACAAAGGCGTCCATGTCGCCGTCGCCGTCAATATCGGCAAAGGTGGGGACCGCGCAATGGTCGCCCTGCACAATGAGGGGGTTTTGGGGGATGGTTTTGCGGATGGTATCTGTGAATACTCCAGAGTCAAACACGGGGACCTGGGGAGTGCCTGTATTTTCTATAAATGATACAAGCGAGTCGCTGCCGCCATTCTTTGTGGGCCAGTATTGATACAGCTCTGTGGCATGGCCGATAAAGGCGTCCATGTCGCCGTCGCCGTCAATATCCACGAATGTGGGGGCCGCCCAATACAGGACATCGGTATCAGAAAAGGGGTTGCCTTCGCCGGTCACCCTGGTAAAGGAAGCGGCGCCACCCTGGGAATTGTTTTTCCAATACTGAACGGATCCACCATTTTCACCGATAAAGCAGTCCATGTCGCCGTCTTTGTCGATATCCACAAACGCGGGCTTGGCGCCGGATGCGAAAACCTCTCCCAGGGGGTTGGTTCCTCCATAATAGGTGAAACCAAAATCCCGGGCCATGGCATCGGTGGCTCCCATGCCAAACAACATAGCGCCGGAAAAGGCCGCCGCCATGGCGCCCCGCGCCACAAGCCTTTTGGTGGAAGCGCTTGTCCCGCATGCGATGGAAGGCACAAGCCCTGAGGCCGCCAGTTCATTGCGGGCCGCACGGCTAAGCGCTCCCTTGGCGGTAATGGGGTGGGAGGTTGAAAACCAATGGGCCTTTTTTTCCAGCCCATCGCCGGTGTTGGTAAGCGCCATGGCGCACCCCATTTTAGGGTTGGCCAGGAGCACGCTGGAGCCGACCTGGGCCAGCGCCTTCGCCACTTCCTGCGGATCGTTTGTGTTCACCTTTTTTCCTCTGTCCATAGTCATCCACTCCCGAATTCTTAAAGGTTAACGCAAGTATGAGATCGACGTGAGAATTCCCCCTCTTCCCGCGCCAAAAACAAAACGGGCTATATCAATTGAAGAATTCCTGCAGCCAAGGACCGTTTTCTCAGTGTTCAAAAGCAATTGATACTATGGGGTTTGATTGGCTGCATAGGCTTGCATTCGTCTGGCGTCCCTGTGTATCAAACCGCCGTTTCAAGCAGTATCAGATCCAATTTACGATTATTAGGCCCCATCCGGTTCAAAAAAAAATGATGAATCATACGGGCTTCTGCAAGAGGCTTCATGTAACACACAGATATGTATACGCGAATTTTAACTCATTTTTGTTTGCGCGTCCAGCATAAAAAATGGCCTTTGCGCCCTGAGTCCAATCCAAAAAATGCAAAGGGGGAACCCCGTTATGAGGTTCCCCCTTTCTATGTCATCGATTTTACTTTAAAAATCAGGACGGAGAAAAAAAGTTCTTAATTTTTTGGGCGCTCTGCTTGCAAGAATCGGTCAGCCTGTTCCAAAGAGAGACTTCGGATTGGGCGCTGTCCACAAAGCACAACCAGTCGTCATCATCCTTCAGGATGGCGTTGGCTTCCTCAACAGTCTTGATGTTACGGAAGTAATACAGCTTGCCATTGTAGTCGCCCATCACAGCGTCGATATCATGGTCATTGTCCAGATCCGCCAAAGCCGTGGCTCCGAGAATGGTCTTTGTCTTGGTGACCTCAAAGGGATTGGCGTTGTCAACCTTTTCTTCAAATACGGGACTGGTTTTAGTTCCCGTATTTTTAAAATACCGGGTTCCCATGGTTGGTTCAGCGCTTTTTCTAAAGGCTGAGTCATTTGGGTACATCTCGCTCAGGACAGCGTCCATGTCGCCGTCGCCGTCCACGTCGGCGAAACTCAGCCTGGAAATCACCATTCCTTCAATACCCGTTAGAGGATTGGCATCCCCTGTCACCAAGGCAAAGGTGGGACTGATGGACGTGCCTTCGTTGCGATAGAACAGGATTTGGCCATTGGGCCTAATATACTCACCCATGTATTCCGAACCGGCGACAAAAAGGTCCAGGTCGCCGTCGCCGTCTATGTCCACAAAGGCCGGGCCTGGATACCCGGGCAGGTCCACAAGGTCGTTCAGGGGGTTCTGGCTGGCGGCCACAAAGGATTTTGTGTCGGTAATGAACTGATAGGCGTCAATATGATTAGTATAGGAAGATGACTCCTTGCCTCCAGCATAGCTGGTATAGCCCATGTAGACTTCGTTAAACCCGTCTCCGTTCAGGTCGGCGATGGCGGGAGTGGGCAGTTGCCAATTCGACGGGATAGACCACGGGTCATCTTCCCCGGACCATAGGGCAAAGACCGGAGCGCTGGCTTCACCTGTATTTTCATAATACCGCAAAGCCCTTGATCCAAAATACGAGCCCTTGTTGTCTTTAGACTGAGCTTTTTTACCGATGGACATGCTGCCTACCAGGGCATCCAAGTCGCCGTCGTTGTCAATATCTCCCAAGGCGGGTGAGGCCATGAGAGCGTTGGGGCCCAGATTGAAAGGATTGTCTCCCCGGGACAGGAAAGCGGGTTTTGTGGCTGTCCCGGTGTTCTGGTAGTAGCGCACAAAAAGGTTTGAGTAGAAGTCCGTTGGAGACTCTGTTGGCTCTTGAATACGTCTTTTAGTATTCGTCCAGGAAGAACCCATAAAACAGTCCGCCAATCCATCCCCGTTAATATCGGCAAAGACAGGGGCGGAATTGATTCCGGGGTTTACCCTCAAAGGATTCTGGCTCATGGTCCGTTCCGTGAATTCAAATTCCTGGGCCGATCCTGTGTTTTCGAAATACTGGATAGCGCCGTACTTGTTGCCCACAAAAAGGTCCAGGTCCCCGTCGCCGTCTACGTCCACAAAGGAAGGCGCTGCATTTCCGTTGTCGGCGTCAATTGGGTAGCTGTCTTTACCCGGGAGTGGCCCCCGGGACACAAAAACAATGGTAGACCTGATGGCTTTGCTCGGGTTCTCTCCGGTCACGTTTTCATAGCGGCGGATATTCCCGTAGCTGTCACCCACAAAGGCGTCCATATCGCCATCGCCGTCAATATCGGCAAAGGTGGGGGCAGCGAAATAGCCGCCCTGCACAATGAGCGGGTTTTCGGTGATGGTCTTGCGGGTGTCGGACGCCACAGCGTTAAAATTGAATACCGGAGCCTCGGGGGTGCCAGTGTTTTCCAGGAAGGTGACAAGGGATTCCTCACCTGAATATTCGCCCCATGTCTGATACATTTCATTCGCATGGCCGATAAAGGCATCCATGTCGCCGTCGCCGTCGATATCCACAAAAGCAGGAGAGGCGAGGTCCAACACATTGGTATCGCTCAGGGGATTATCCGCCCCGATCATCCGGGTGAAGGATGCCGCTCTCGGAGTGCCGGAATTTTTCCAGAATTGCACGGTTCCGCCATTTTCACCGACAAAGCAGTCCAAATCACCGTCATTATCAATATCCACGAAAGCTGGTTTGGCGTTGTATGCCCAGACATCTTCCAGAGGATTGGTTCCTCCATAATAATTGTAACCAAAACCCTGGGCCATGGCGTCGGAGGCTCCCATTCCAAACAACAGGGCGCCGGAGAAAGCGGCCGCCATGGCTCCGCGGGCCACAAGCCTTTTCGTGGAGGCATGGGAACTGCATTCCATGGAAGGCATAATTCCTGAAGCAGCCAGTTCGTTGCAGGCCGCAAGGCTGAGTGCGCCCTTGGTCGTGATGGGGTGGGGGGTTGAAAACACATGGGCCTTTGTTTCAAGGCCTTTGCCTGTGTTCGTGAGAGCCATGGCGCACCCCATTTTAGGGTTTGCCAAAAGCACGCTGGAACCAACGACGGCCAATGCCTTCGCCACTTCCTGTGGGTTGTTCGTGTTCAACATTTTCCCGCTTTCCATGAATTCTACTCCTAAATCGTTAAAGGTTACTGCGTTGTTAGGTAGCCGCGAGAATTCCCCCTCTTCCCGCGCTGCTCCCCCATCCCCCAATTGGATATTATCATCATTTTAATAAGCGTATATTACCAACACAATAAATCAAACTGAATTTATATTTTTTCATTTTTTTTGGCGCCCGAGTCTCCCGGAAACCGGGTGCAATGCTGGACTGAATTTGAGTTTGCAAAAAAAAACTGCCCGTAGGCGAAAAACGTAACCCCGCAAACCTAAAGAAGGGGGAGCCCCTTTAAGGGCTCCCCCTTCTTAGGTTTTGCTATTGGGACTTAAAAATCAGGACGGAGAAAAAAAGTCCTTAATTTTTTGGGCGCTCTGCTTGCAAGAATCGGTCAGCCTGTCCCAAAGTGAGGTCTCGGACTGGGCGCTGTTTACAAAGCACAGCCAGTTATCATCATCCTTGAGGATGGCGTTGGCTTCCTCTACGGTCTTGATGTTACGGAAGTAATACACCTTGCCGAAAACATCCCCGACCACGGCGTCCACATCCTTGTCGTTATCAATATCGGCCAGGGCCACGCCCGTGGGAATGGCTTTGTCAACCACCACGTCAAAGGGATTGGCGCCTTCCAATTTCTCCACGAATACCGGGGCGGTTTTGGTCCCTGTATTTTTAAAATACCGGACTCCGGGATAGACCGGTTCTTCCATCCCGTCTTTCCTGGGGGCCTGTAAGGGGAGATCGGTCAAGACCGCGTCCAGATCGCCGTCCCCGTCCACATCGGCAAAACTCAAACGGGGATAGATCATTCCCTCCACGCCGGTCAGAGGATTGGCATCCCCTTGCACCAACGTGAAAGTGGGAGAAATGGCCGATCCTACGTTGCGGAAGAACTGGATTTGCGCATTATAGCTGTAGCCGTTGCCTACAGTTCCGGCAACAAAAACGTCCAGATCGCCGTCCCCGTCAATATCCGTGAAAGCAGGGCTGGGATAGATTGGCAATTCCAGGTTTCGGAAAGGATTCACGTCCATGGATTCGAAAGACCTGGTATCCGAGATATTACGATAGGCGTAGGCGTCAATGACTCCGGTCTCGAAACTGTTTTGTTTTCGTGACAGCACCAGGTAATCATTTTCTTCTGTATGGCCCACATAGACTTCATTTAGGCCGTCTCCGTTCAGGTCCGCGATGGCCGGGGAAGGAAGGTACCAGTTCCGGTCTCCCCAAGGATTGTTCTCTCCCTGCTTGGCGGCGAAAACCGGATCGCTTACAGTGCCTGTGTTCTCATAGTATCCCAGGGTCTGGCCATAAAGTTTGGATATAAGTTTTGCGTCGTCCGTCTTGCCCTCATAACCCTGGATGAGCCAGATGAACGAGTAAAAATTGTCGTCGCTTCCAACCAGGGCGTCCAGATCGCCGTCCCCGTCCACGTCTCCCAGGACGGGGTTAGGCGCAAAGGCCTTGGGACCCAGATTAAACGGGTTATCTCCCCGGGACCGGAAGTCCGGCTTGGCGGCTGTCCCCACATTCTGGTAATACCGCATGTTCATACTGGTCAAGGAATGGGGCAAATCCTCCGCTTTGCTGGCATAGATGGACAATGATGTGCCGAAGAACGCATCCATCCGGCCGTCCCCGTTGATATCGGCGAAAGCGGGGGCGGAATTCTGCCCGGGATTCACCGGCAGGGGATTCTGGTCCATGGTCCGTTCGTTGAACTCAGGATTCTCATTATCTCCGGTGTTTTCGTAATACTGGATAAGGCCGAACCGGTTGCCCACAAACAGGTCCATGTCGCCGTCGTTGTCCCCGTCCATAAAAACGGGCGCCGCATATCCGTAGTATGCCTGAATATTATCCCCATTGGAATCCTGGAGCAGGCCCTTGGCATAAAAGGCAATGGTGGACGTTATGCTTTTGTTTGGCTCGCCGGTCACGTTTTCGTAACCATGGATATAGCCCCGGTAATCCCCCACAAAGGCGTCCATGTCGCCGTCGCCATCGATATCCACAAAGGTGGGAACGGCGCAATAGACACTTTGTACAAGAAGGGGATTTTGGGTGATGGTTTTACGGGTGTCGGTAATCACTCCGGACCAGTCAAACACCGGAGCCTGGGGGGTGCCTATGTTTTCCACAAAGGATACCGCCGATTGAACGCTGTCGCCTTTTTCAAGCATCAATCTTTGGGTCACTGGGTACTCACTGCCGATGAAGCAGTCCATGTCGCCGTCGCCATCAATATCCACAAAGGTGGGAGCCGGCCGGTCCATGAAACTTCGGGTGCCGGTGAGGGGGTTTGCGTCCCCGGTCAACTGCATAAAGTCCGGTGAGCCTGCTTGACCGTTGTTTTTCCAGTACTGAATGGATCCTTCCATTTCCCCGATGAAGCAATCCATGTCGCCATCATGGTCTATGTCCACAAAGGCTGGCTTGGACAAGGTGGCCACCACCTCTCCCAGGGGGTTGGTTCCGCCAAAATAATTGTACCCCAAACTCTGGGCCATGGCATTGTCCGCTCCCATGCCCAGAAACAGGGCGCCGGAGAAAGCGGCCGCCATGGCGCCGCGGGCCACAAGCCTTTTCGTGGAGGCATGGGAACCACAGGCCATGGAAGGCATGATTCCGGAAGCAGTAATCTCTTTATGGGCACTACGGCTGAGTGCGCCCTTGGCGGTGATGGGGTGGGGGGTTGAAAAGCAATGGGCCTTTGTTTCAATGCCTTTGCCTGTGTTAGTAAGCGCCATGGCGCATCCCATTTTGGAATTCGCCAAAAGCACGGTTGAGCCGACCTGAGCCAGCGCCTTCTCAACTTCTTGTGGATCGTTTGTAGTAACCAATTTCCCTCTGTTCATAAATACTACCACTCCTATACGCGTAAAGGGTTAGCAAACCCGGGTCAGACGCGAGAATTCCCCCTCTTCTCACGCCACACCCCAAAAAAACAGAAATAGCTTCCAAAATTATTGGAAAAACCAAAAAAGTTCCCCATCCCTGTTAATAATGTTTTACCAACAGCGTTGGGTAGGCGCAGGGATTTCCCCTCTTTCCGCGCCACACCAGTAAAACAACAACATTTCCTATTCAATATCATTGGAAAAGCCAAAGAGCTTCCCCATCCCTTTCTTAATGGTTTGCCACAGGGATTCCTCCTGTTTGGCGTTATCCACAAAGCACAAGTCCCAACCGTTATCCTTGATCGCGGCGATGGCCTCCTCGGTGGTGAGGTGCCGGTAATAGTACCAACTACCCTGCCAATCCGAGATAAATGCGTCCACGTCGCCGTCGTTATCCACGTCCGCCAATGTGGGCATGGCGCCATGGAACCTTTCACCCGCATCGGCAAAAGGATTGGCGTTTCCCGTGCGTTCTGTGAACACGGCGTTCGCCCTGCCTCCGGTGTTTTCAAAATAACGTACTGTGGGAAAATCCAGTGTCTCAGTCTGGCTTATTTTTCTGTCCCGACTCATAAGAGCATCCAATGAAACAGCGCCCAGGACGGCATCGTTGTCCCCGTCCCCATCCATGTCCCCAAAAACCACCCTTGGAAAGTCCGGAAAAACGGACTGGGAAATGGGCACGGTGTCGCTTATGGGAAAAATGTCGGCCAGGGGGTTGGTGGCGGTAATGGGTGCAAAGCCGGGTGTAATGGGTGTGCCCTCATTGAGGAAGAAAGACACCGTGGGCGACAGATAGCTGTTTCCGTATTCCCCGCTGTAATTCATGCCGCTTACAAAGGCGTCCAGGTCGCCGTCCCCGTCTATGTCCACAAAGGCGGGGGCAGGGAAAAAGGGGACCTCCAGTTCTTCCATGGGATTGAATTGTGATTCCACAATCAGGTTTTCCTCAGAGTCATATTGTCCCGCCACCACATAGGCTGGAGGCCCGGATTTATCCCCTCCGGCGGTGATCCCATTAATACCAAAGTAGGTTTCCAGGACTCCGTCATCGTTGAGGTCCGCCGTGGCCGGAGCCACAAAAAAGGGATATCCAAATTCCCGGAAAGGGTCTTCGCCCATGATCCGCCGAACAAACACGGGGTCTCCGGCTGTGCCGGTGTTTTCGTAGTAGAACATGCCCTTATTGAAGAAAGGATTGATCTCGGTTTTGGAAGGAGAGCTCGTCAAATATAAGGCGAAATAGCTCAGGTGTCCCACCATGGCGTCCAGGTCCCCGTCTCCGTCTATGTCCCCGAAGGTGGGGAACGCACCAAATCCGGCTGGCCCCAGGTTAAAGGGATTGTCGCCCCTGGACCGGAATTTGGGTGCGGTGGATGTGCCCACGTTCCTGTAATACCGGATCGACTGGTTGGTTAAGAGTTCGCTATTGAAATCGACCTTTTTTCGGGAAATATCATAGCTGTTAAAAAAACCGCTGCCGACCACCGCATCCAGGCGTCCGTCGCCGTCCACGTCCGTGAAAGCCGGAGCCGCAAAAGACCAGGTGTTAATGTTCAGAGGATGGGCGCCGTCTGTCACTTCCTGGAACAAGGGGGTATTCCTGTCGCCGATGTTTTTATAGTAACCAACATTACCAAGAGTCCCGCCCACAAAAAGGTCCAGGTCCCCGTCGCCGTCTGCGTCCATAAATGCAGGTGCGCAATCGGGGGTTTCAAACCCCACGAACCCGGCTGTATGGGTCAGCACGCCGCCATAGGAGAATCGGATGGATTCGCCATTCTTTTGTAACTCCTCACCCGTGACGTTTTCATAGAAAAGGACATAGGAGGCATCACTGTTTCCATAATCAGGCGCCCCGCCCACAAAGGCGTCCATGTCGCCGTCGCCATCTATGTCCGCAAAGGTTGGGGATGCGTAGGTCAAATCCACGTTCCAAAGGGGGTTGTAACCCATGCCGGACATGGGGTCCTTCCTGTCCCCGACCTGCCACTCGAAAACCGGCTCTGTGGGAGTGCCCACATTTTCGAAAAAGGAAACCGCAGAGTAATAATTGTAATTATACGATTCCTCGGTTCCCACAAAGCAATCCATGTCGCCGTCGCCGTCTATGTCCACAAAAGCAGGAGAGGCCAGATCGCCCACCCAGGTTCCGGACAAGGGATTGCCGTCGGTGATCTCCGCAAAACCAGCTTGGCCTTTGTTTTCAAAAAAGCGCACCTGGCCCCATTCCGCCCCCACAAAAAGATCCATGTCGCCGTCGGCGTCAATATCCACAAAGGCGGGTTTGGGGCTCCCGATGACAATGTCTTCAAAGGGGTTGGCGCCTCCAAAATAGGCTATCTGATCCCGGGCCTGGACATTTGCCGTTCCCAGGAAAAGGGTGAAGGCCCCCGCCATTAATGCGGTGGCAGCACCCCGGGCTATCAGCCGGGCCTGGGAGGATTTTGCCCCCAGCCCCACGCCCGGGAGCAAACCCGAGGCCCGGATTTCATCCCAGCCCTGGCTGGTTAGAGCGCCTTGGGAGTCGAAAGCCTTTGGGGAAGAAAAATGATGCACTTTATGCTTCAGCCCCTTTTTACCGGGCTTGACAGCCATGGCGCAGTTTAGATCAGGGCGGCTCAGAACCATGGTGGAGCCCAATTCGGCTAAAAGAATCCCCAAATCCTTTTGGGAGGGTTGTCTTGATTCAATGGTATTTGTCTTCACGAGGAACCTCCTTGTTCGAAATAGCATGAAATCATGAATGGGCAAAACTTTAGTTCAGGCCGGAACTTTGTTCCTGAACTGGCTCCAGCAGTTTATGGACCATGCGGGCTTCCGCAA
Organism: Desulfatibacillum sp.; assembly: GCA_016342355.1. Taxonomy (GTDB): domain Bacteria; phylum Desulfobacterota; class Desulfobacteria; order Desulfobacterales; family Desulfatibacillaceae; genus Desulfatibacillum. Next base: position 18,401 of record JAEINP010000017.1, on the reverse strand, counting down.
TGGACTCCATGTAAGGCCTTAAGTTTTTGTCAAAAAATTTGAGCGCGGCATGATTGCGTGCGTCTATCATAAATATGGCCTTGGGCACCCCCGAGGCTATCCTTCTTCTGGCAGACTCTGCGGCCAAGGGCAACGACACACCCAGGCCGCGCAGATCTTCGCGAAGATATGCCGCCGTATATTGGATAGTATCCGGGGCGACCCGATGGGTTACGCTCCAACCTGCTACTTCTCCTTTGTAACGAATCCCCAAACTGGTCAGGGGTTCAATCATGCTTTCTTCCTGAAACGGGGATAATTCCAAGGGGAATCCTTTTTCATTACCTATGCGTTGCTCGATAGCACTCCTTTCACCACTGGTCAATAAAGACCAGTCAAACACCTCGCAAAGATGGTGTGGAAACGGGGTATTCAGCCAAGGGGCGCTGGAAATGGTCCGGGTTAAACTTTTTGCCAAGAGCCTTAGCGGCATGGACCCGGCCCATCCCTGTTTTTGGGCGATCTGTTCCACGGCGGCGCATCCATCCCAGTTGGTTCGGTATGTCAGGTCCATGGCCTTAATTCCATTTTGCCTGAGCAGGTCTTCTGTCATGGCCACCAGTTTCCTTGCGATCCCCTGATTTCGGTATACAGGCGCCACAAGCAGGGAAATGATTTCAGCCGACACATTGTCAGGCCGGACTTCGGACAGGCAGGACCCCACAATTCCCTCCGCGTTGGACGCGGTCACCACATTCACATTGCCCACCGGGGGGCGGCTGCGCCACCTTACCGACAATTTGGGAAAGGAAAAGGGATCATGGGCCATGGCCTGGGAGGGGCTGAGTTCGGTTTGTGTCTCAAAACGGTATTTGGAGGTTTTGTCCTCCACAGGCACCTGCCAGGTGTGAGGAGTCTTTTTCCCGTCCGCAACATTATCGGATTCCACGGTGATGATGTGCCAGATCTCCTTGCTTTTGAGGCCAAGCGCCATGGGGCGGCGCACTCCGGGAAGGACCTGGACGTCATACAGTTCCGATACCACCCCTTCCATCTGAACCCAGTGGGCCACGTCTCCGGTATTGATATTGATAACCATGAAGCCGCACCGGGCTTCCGCGTCCTTTTTTTCCAGTTCCTTGTCCAGGTCCAGGCCGGTGAAGGCCTTGTTCCTGGGTTTGGACAGGCCCACCACGGCGTAATCCCCCCAAAAAGCCAAACCGCGCATGTATCCGGGGCAAAAGGTCACGGGCACGAATTCTCCGGACTTCATGTCGATATATCCGAAATACCCCTTGCCTGAATTGCATATCCACAGCCTGCCCCTGTAATACCGGGGGGAGTGGGGCATGGAAAGGCCCTGGGCGATTACCTCGTTGGTTTGGATATCCATCACGATTCCGCCATCGTTCCGGCGGTCCCGCCATCCGGCAGCCACGTCCGACCGGCTGACGGCGGTCACATATTTGGGTTCGCCCTTCACCAAAGCCAGACCGTTCAGGTGGCACCGGTCCTCGTGGGCCAGTTTGGATATGAACGGCGGCTGCCAAAAAGGCACGAAGCTATAACGGTCGCTTACCTTGGCAAGGCAACTGTAAAGGGTGTTTACAAAAATAATGTCGCCGCGCTTGTCCACCACCACGTCGTGGACATCCAGGTCACCGGTGGTGTGGGCGGTTCTGGGGACATACAGCCTGTCATAGTCATTGTATAATTCTCCGGGCGCCAGGGCGTTTTCAAAACGCCAAAGCTGATACCGGCTGCTCATTATCAGGGAATCGGGCGTGGCCCAAAGCCCCATGGCATGGTCAAACAACCGCTCAAAGGCGGAAAGCGCCCCGTTTTCCTTGAGTCCCAGAAAAAACAAACGGCTGCTCTGATAGGTGGTGAAAGCCAGGCTCACACCCTCCCTCTCCAGCCAGGGAAGAAAATCCCTGGAACAGGTGATTTCCACGGGCGGTTTGGCTGCTTGTTGCTGGGGTATAATGGGGTCCATGCATGTACCTCGTTAAAAATCGTTGAGATTATGGGATTGATTAGATGATAGCGCCCGGGCAATGGCCTCCTCGGAAACCGCGCCCTGGCGCAGTACAACAGGAGGTTTGGCAGTCATATCCACCACTGTGGAGCCTGTTCCACCGGCAAGTTTGCCCGCATCCAAGACCATGGATACTCTTTCCAATACATCCCGGGACATCTCTGGAAAATTGCTGACTCCGGGATCTCCCGAAAGGTTGGCGCTGGTTCCGGTAATGGGGCGGCCAAACTCAGCCACTAAAGCCCGGGCCACGGGATGGGCGGCCATGCGAATGCCGATCTTGCCCGTGCCCCCACATAAAGAGGGAGGCACAAGGCCCGAGGCCCAGAATACCAGGGTGATTCCGCCGGGCCAGAGTTTTTCCATCAAAATCTGTCCGTCCGGGGGGATTTCCCGAACCAAGGGCTCCACCTGATCCAGGGAATTGACCAGGACCAGCAACGGCTTTCTTTCAGGACGGCCCTTGACCTGGAAAATCCTGGCAATGGCATAGGGATTGAGGGCGTCGGCCCCCAGGCCATACAGGCCGGTGGTGGGAAACACCACCACCTCGCCCTCTTCCATGATCCGAGCTGCCTGGGCAATAACCTCCTCCGGAGGATTTGCCGGGTCAACGGGAATAATCCGGGCCATAATCCAAATCCCTGGTTGAAGTTCTATTGCAGCGCTTCTATCTTTTTGGCCTTGGCTATCACTTCTTCCGCCATTTTTTCCTTAAACATCGCCAGCCTTTTGGCTACACGTTCGTCCGCCACACCTATGATCTGGGCTGCCAGGACACCGGCGTTCTTGGCCCCCATTTTTCCCACGGCTACGGTCGCCACGGGAATTCCCGGAGGCATCTGCACCGTGGAAAGAAGGGCGTCGAAGCCCCCCAAGGGGGTAGCGTCTATGGGAATGCCAATAATGGGAAGTGTGGTCTGGGCAGCCAGGGCGCCGGCAAGATGGGCGGCAGCCCCTGCTCCGGCGATGATAACCTTGATGCCCCTTTCCCGGGCTGTGCGGGCGATCTCTGCGGCCCGTTCCGGGGTCCGGTGGGCCGAGGCCACGGTCATTTCGTAGGGAATCCGCAATTTGGTGAGCATTTCCGTGGCGCCCTGCATGACTTTCAAATCGGAATCACTGCCCATGACAATGGAAACCAGGGGCGCAGGAGAAGCGTGCTTGCCTGCCTTTTGGCCGATATCCTTCCGTTTGTAAACGCCGGTCCACTTGATTTTGTCCGTGGCCTTGTAAGCCTTGTCTATAGCTTTATCAATGGTGTCGCCCAGGGCGGTCACGCCCAAAACCCGGCCTCCGGCAGTTACAATTTTGCCATCTTCCAAAGCGGTTCCCGCGTGAAACACAAACACATCTTTCATGCGTTTCACGTCGTCCAGGCCGGATATGGGCATGCCCTTGTCATAGGAACCGGGATAGCCTTTGCTGGCCAGAACCACGCACACAGCGGCGCGGGAGTCGATCTCCAGGTTTATGGTGTGGAGTTGCTCCCTGGAAATGGCCTCCATGATGTCCACCAGATCGGTTTTCAGACGCATCAGCAGAGGTTGGGCCTCGGGGTCGCCAAAGCGGGCGTTGAATTCCAAAACCTTAATGTCATCCCCGTCAATCATGAGTCCGGCGTACAAAACCCCTTTGTAGGGGACGCCTTCGGCAGCCATGGCCCTGACCGTGGGAATCATGACTTCGGTCATGATCTTGTCGTGCATGTAAGCATCCACCACAGGCGCCGGGGAATAAGCCCCCATGCCGCCGGTATTGGGGCCTTTGTCTCCGTCGAAAATGGCCTTGTGATCCTGGGACGAGGGCAGGGCGATCACGGTTTTTCCGTCCGTAAACGCCAGGAACGAGGCTTCCTCGCCTACCAGAAACTCCTCGATGACCATCTTTTTTCCGGCGTCGCCAAATGCCTTCTGACCCATGACCAGATCCACGGCTTCCAAAGCCTGCTTCTTGGTGGTGCACACCATGACGCCTTTACCGGCAGCCAGGCCGTCCGCCTTCACCACCACACGTCCCCCCACCTCTTCCAAGTAGGCGTGGGCTTTTTCCATGTCCGTGAAGGTCTTGCCCTGGGCCGTGGGAATGCCGTATTTGTTCATGAGCGCCTTGGCAAAGGACTTGCTCCCTTCCAGACGGGCGGCCGCCTTGCTGGCGCCAAAGACCATGAGGCCTGCCTTCTCGAATTTATCCACAATGCCCTCGGTCAGGGGAGCCTCGGGGCCCACCACCGTAAGGCCGATGGCGTTTTCCTTGGCGAAAGCCAGGAGAGCGGGAATATCTTCAGCCTTAATGGGCAGGCATTCGGCCATGCCTTCCATGCCCGCGTTTCCCGGGGCGCAATACACTTTGCTGACCTTGGGGCTTTGGGCCAGTTTCCAGACCAAAGCGTGCTCCCTGCCGCCTGAACCTATAACCAATACTTTCATGAACGCCTCCTGTGCAGCCCGTGGGGGAACGGGTTGGGGGTTTGTTATCTGATTGCAATTCTGCCCCTTATAGCGAAAAGGCATTGTTTTAGCAAGCGCCGTCAGACCCGCTTCGCCTGTGGAAACAGGGTTGGGTAAACCTTGGCCGCTAATCCGTTCAAACCCTTGCCATTGGAGGCTTTCGTTAGTGCTGTTCATGATCCGGGGGCATGGGTTTAATAAGGAGACGGCCATATAAGGCAGGGGATGGACAGGATGGGGGGTAATGAGCTTTTAAAACGGGATGGCTTTTTACCTATAAGAGAAACTCCTTGTACCACTTGACGGATTCTCTAATAAAAATGCCCTGGTCCTGGGAACTGGACATGCGATGGTCTCCGTTTTTAAAAAGCCTCAGTTTTTTGGGTTCCTGGCACATGGCATGTAAAGCCAGCGCATGGGACACAGGCACGGTTTCATCCTGGTGCCCATGAAAAACCAGAATGCGGGAGATGGGCAGGTCCTGGTCCTTCACCAGCACAGGGTTTTCCTCGTAAAAGGCCTGACTCAAGAGGTTGTGCTGCCCGCTTTTTCGCAAGACATCAATGACCGAAGTAAAATCAATAGGCGCTGCGTTGGCGATCAAACAGTCCACGGGCTTTTTCATGGCGGCTTTCAGGCAGACCGCTCCTCCCATGCTGGAGCCGAACAGGCCCATTTTACCCCTCAGACCCATCTGGCTCTTAACAAAATCCATGGCCCCCAATAAATCCCGAAGCCGGTTGGCCAGGGTGGTCACTCTTTTAAAATCCCCTTGGCTGTCTCCGCAACCCCGGTGATCCAACCGCAAAAAAGCAATGCCTTCTTTGCAGACCGCCCGCGCCAGGGCTGTTTGTTTGGGGGATTGGCGGTCGGCGAAAAGCCCATGGCAGCCAATGACCACCGGAGGATAGGAAACTCCCGGATCATGGAAGGTTCCCTTCAGCAAAATCCCATCCACTTCCAGGGAAATGATTTTCTCGTTTTCTCTCAAGTCTTCTTGTGCCATAATACTCCTTTTGTCCGGGGAGGCCGTCCGTCACGGCGGATTTGGGTCGCAACCCCCTAAGTTTTCAAAAAAGCAGGAAATACGCCACATGCCCCGGAGGCTATTATGTCAGTAAAAAAGGGTCAGATACTGGACCTTACCATAGAAAAAACAATTTTTGGAGGCCAAGGTTTATGCCGGGTGGACGGCATGGCTGTTTTTGTGGAAAAAACAGCGCCCGGAGACAGGGTGAAAGCCCTGGTCATAAGGAAGAAAAAGAATTTCGCCCAGGCGCGGGTGGAGGAACTCCTGGAGCCCTCCCCGTTCCGGGTTCAGGCCCCTTGCCAGTACAGCGGCATGTGCGGCGGGTGCAAGTGGCAGTTTATCGACTACCCAAAGCAGCTTGAATACAAGGGACAGCAGGTGGCGGAATCCCTTCATCATATTGGCGGACTGGAAAACGTGCCCGTGCATCCGGTCATGGGATCGGAATTGATTTACGGATACCGCAACAAGATGGAATTTTCCTGTTCCGACCACCGGTGGCTGCTGCCCGAGGAAATCGCCGTGGAAGGGGAAGTGGACCGGAGTTTCGCCCTGGGGCTCCATGTGCCCGGCACATTTCATAAAGTCATTGATATTGAAAAATGCCTGCTTCAGACCGACGTAGCCAACCAGATCCTGAGCACGGTTCGCGCCTTCATGATAAATTCCCCCCTGCCTGCCTATGGCCTGAAAAGCCACGAAGGCTTTTGGCGTTTCGCCGTCATCCGCCATTCCGTGGCAAGGGACCAATATTTGGTCAATATTGTCACAGCCTGGGAGGATAAGCAGGCCGTCCAGCCCCTGGCCGATTCCCTGGCGGAACAATATCCCCAGGTAGTGGCCGTGGTGAACAACATTACGGGCCGGAAATCCGGGGTGGCTGTGGGGGAAACGGAAATCTGCCTCAAGGGCCAGGATTACATCATGGACAGCATCGGCCCTTGGGAATACAAGGTTTCGGCCAACTCCTTTTTTCAGACCAACACCCGTCAGGCCCGCAAGCTCTACCAGACCATGGAGGATTACGCGGACCTGAAAGGCGGAGAAAAGGTTTTGGACCTGTACAGCGGCACCGGGACCATACCCATCTGGCTATCCCCCAAGGCCGGGGAGGTGTTGGGCATAGAAATCGTGGAAGGGGCGGTTATGGACGCCCGGGACAACTGCCAACGCAACAAGGTGGATAACTGCCGCTTTATGGTGGGCGACATCCTGACAACCATGGATGAGATCACAGACCGGCCCGACGTGCTGGTCATCGACCCGCCCCGTTCCGGCATGCATCCCAAGGTGGTGAAAAAGGTGGCGGCCATGGCGGCGGACAGGATGGTCTATATTTCCTGCAATCCCACCACCCTGGCCCGGGACCTGGAACTTTTGTCCGAGGTCTACGCCGTGGAGGAAGTCCAGCCCATCGACATGTTCCCCCACACCCACCATATCGAAGCCGTGGCGAAGCTGGTGAAAAAATAGGCAAGGGTTCTTTTAGGAAAAGAACTACTCCACCCCGTGGCTGGGGCGGCAGATCACCTCGTCCTTGACCATGGGTTGGAGATCATTGAAATAGGCGCAATACCCGGCCACCCGCACCACGATTCCCGGATGGGAATCCGGGTTGGCCCGGGCCGCACATATCAATAGTGCGGTTTTTGTTGACTTTTCATAGCTTCCAATCTACCAAAATGGTCGACGCCCCACAACATTCTTTTTAATAATAAGGTATTATACCGTTTGGTTTTCTTTTGGTCGGAGAAAGGAGTTTCGCTTGAAAATTGAACAACTGAAGAATTATGGCAAACCGCTCAATGAAACAACCCGGTCTTTTCCTTTCCCCACCATGGCGGTGATTGTCAAGGATGCCCTTTGGGTGCTGGTGAAAAACCTGGGGCTGGCGACCAGCTTCAAGGTATTGAGGGATACCCGGGAAGAAAAGGCGCGTATGTCCGCCGTGAATCTGGACGAGATCAGGGAAAACGGATGCAGCGACGAGGTTTTTATCGCCCACATGGCTCAGGCCGCAGCATTTTTTTCCTCCATGAAAAACCATATAGGGCTGGAAAAAACCATGGAGGTTCACCGGAAAATCATGGATAAGGTCGCCGGTCCCATGAACCTTGCCATTCTGCCGCCTGCTTCGGACATTAGGAAGTTTCGTGGAAAGCAAGAGGAGTTTGCGGCTTTTCGCCAATATGTCCTGGCACTGTGGGAGGCGGACCAGCAAGCCGGGCTCCACAAATTTGATCTGGTGGAAAATTCCGACCAGGCTTTGGCTATCAATGTGAACTATTGCGCTTATAGCAGGATTCCCCAACTCCTGGGAGTTGGGGACGCCTGCGAATGTTATTGCTATAGCGACGAGGTTTTTTTTCCCGGCTTTTTGGAACCCTTTGGCATCCGGTTTGTGCGGAACCAGACTCTGGGGCGAAAAGGAACCCAGTGCGATTTTCGGTTTGAAAAAACGGCTGAATAATGCGCTTAAGCAGGGATTATTCAGGCTTGACCCCTGCCGCTTTTCTCTCCATGGCTGCTGCGGAGCGGTAAAAGCCGAACATATTTAAATTACCGCTTTGGTATCCCAGGTAGTCCAGGGAGTCCGCTTTCATGGCCCTGGCTACTTTTTCATTGGGATTGGCTTTGATCACGGCGTCGCATAGTTCCGCGACAAGCTGGTGCTCCCCGGCCTTCTGGAGTTCCATGGCCCGGGCCAGGATTTTGTCCGCTCCGCCTGCCAGTTGCACCAGTTCCCTGCTTGCGTAGGCGGGAGGCAGGGGGCTTAACCCCGTGCCGTGCCCGTCGTACCAGCCTGTTTCGCCTTGGTATATGCCCCGGACCGACCAATCCACCCGGCCATAGGCTTCCTGCAGATGTTTGCGGGAGGCAAGGTGTTCCGGGAGTTTTACCTTGTCCACGGCTTCGTCCACGGTCAGGCCCTGGTTGATGCAGGCAATGGTCTGGTCAAATACGGATTTAATGCCCTCGGCATGGGCCAGAAGGGTTTCGCGGATTTCCTCTTCCCCAAAAAGGGCTTGGGAATGTCCGGGAATAAGGTATTCGGCCCCCATGGCGGCCATGCGTTCCAGGGATTCATACCAGCCCCTGACCGGTCTGGGCTCCAGCATGGGCGAGTGGAGATTGGGAAAACTCAAATAATACAGGTCTCCGCAGAATAGCGCCTTGTCTTCCGGCATCCAAACCATGAGGTGGTCGGGAGTCTCCCCCGTGGTGTGGTAGATTTCAAATTTTTTCCCGCCCAGTTCAAAGAAATATTCCTGGTCGAAGGTGATGGTGGGCCAGACAATATCGTCGATCGTCAGGGTGTGGGAAAGGCGCACTTTGGACTCCATGGGCAGGGGGCGGGCGTAATCCGTGTCCATGGCCCCGGACTGGATCTTCCGGCTTCTTCTCTGGAATTCCGCCAACCAGCCGAAATCTTTTTTCATGAAGTCCACGCAATCGGCCGTGGCGATCACCTGGGTATCCGGTCCCATGAATACGGGAGCGCCCACAATGTGGTCCACATGGCCGTGGGTGTATATGATGTATTTGACCGGCTTATCAGTGATTTTCCGAAACTCCGTCCAGATTTCCCGGGCTGCGTCCATGCTTTCCGTGGTGTCTATGATGACCAAACCCTCGTCCGTGATGACAATCTGCACGCCGCCCAGGGCGTATCCGCTGGCATAATAGATATTATCCGTGATTTTGGAGATAGTGGGGGCGAAGGCCTCCTTCATTTCCCTGATCTTGCCTAAGGCGCTTAAAGGGATCGTGGGCGGGGGAGGGGGGGTATAGTTGAGGGTGGACTCCCCGGGCATTCCCGGTTCCCGCACCACCAGGGAGGACCCTCCAAAGGAAATATAATGGCCCGCTAAAAGCACAACCAGAACTGCAATGAGGATGAATTGAAAAAAGGCCAGAATCTTGTAAAACATGGCGCCCTCCTAAGGAAATGTGTTGTGGCATGTCACGCCCATCAGGAGTTTTTTTGTGTGGTTCTCCCAAAAGGCATGAGAAGTAAGGACAGAAAATGCAGCTTGTCTTCTTCCCGGAATTTTGCCAGCCCAATGCGCATGTCCTGATGGCCCTTCAAGGGCTGGGGCCGGTAAGTACCCATCAACCGGTCCCACCACGACAGGCAAAATCCGAAATTGGAATTGAATTCCTTTATGATTACAGAGTGATGCACCCGGTGCATGTCCGGCGTCACCAGGAATAATCTTAGAATCCGGTCAATCCCCAATGGCAGACGCACGTTGGAGTGGTTGAACATGGCGGATGCGTTCAATACCACCTCAAACACCAGCACCGCCAAAACCGGTGCGCCAATGAGGAAAATAACCCCCATCTTGATAATCATGGATAGTAGAATCTCCACCGGATGAAACCGGGCCCCGGTGGTCACGTCTATGTCCAGGTCCGCATGATGCACCATATGCAACCGCCACAAAAGAGGGACATGATGAAAAATCAGATGCTGCATGTATATGGCGAAATCCAGAACCAGAAAGCAAGCCAGTACATTTATCCAATAGGGGAGTTCAACCAGGGCCAGGAGACCCCATCCGTTTTTTTGGACCAACATCGCAAAGCCTGTGGCGCCGGCGGAAAAAAAATACCTTATCGCCAAGGCTCCGGCGCCCGTGATGCCCAAATTGTCGGCCCATCGTCTTGCCTTGGGTGCCTGCAAGACCCTTTTGGGAGCAAACATTTCCCACAAAGCCATCAGGGAAAACACCCCCAAAAAAAAACCAAGGCGGATAGGCATTTCATTTTGCAGGATGAATGCGGTCATGGAAGGGCATCCTTTCAGGGATTATCCGACGACGTTAGGATTGTGTATAATATTTTTAAAAAAAACAATACAATTATTTCTTGGAAAAAAATCAAACTCATTTAAAAAGAAAGAATCATGCCGACAAAGGAAATAATTATTGCTGTTAAAACAGGTAGTAATGGTGGATTGGAAGGGGTATTGGACGCAACCAGATAGGTGCCGTACAAGGCCGGAATAGCCATGGAGTTATATATAACAAATATGGCTGGACCAGCCCAGACCAGGCCCTGGCGATAAGGAATCCACAATAATATGAAGGTGGCCACGCTGGCGCATAAAAATCCGCCGGCCACAATACGCAGGACTGCTAAGGCCATGCCTCGGGACTGGGGTGTGAGTTCCTCCCAGTCCATGTCTGAGGCCTGCTGGTGATAGGGCAGGAACTTTGGAGTGAAAAAATACACGCACCCCGCCACAAAAAAGCCCGTGGCGCATATGGCGAAACAAACAAAGGCGATGCTGTGGTGGTGCGTTTTGGGCGCCCATATTAAAATTCCGGCCAGGCCCACTACTCCCACCACAAGTGCAATCAGGCATTTTTTAATCAACGCTTTTTTGGAATCCATGTCCCCCCCGAGGCTGCGTGTGTTTGTTCAAAATGGTTCCTTATGGTATAATCATACCGTTTTTACTGGAGAAGTGCAAACTTATCACCTACGCCGATATAGAACCTGATCACCATGAATCAAAAGATTAAGCGGCTTGTTCTTTCACTCGTGGGATGGGCGGCCCTGCTGGGCTTCACCAGCAGCGCTTATGCTTCCGGCATTCAGGCGATTGATGTCCCCCTATCCGGTTCAGGCGGGGTAATTACAGGCACGGTCACCACTTCCTTTTCAGGCTACGCCAGCCTGCCGGTAATCGGCGCGTCTGTTCAAATCCTGGACATTGATCTCCGTGTGGATAGCGATGAAAATGGTTTATTTGTCATATCCAGCGTACCGGAGCAGGAGGTGACCCTCCTTATTTCGGCGGACGGCCTGGCAAACCTGACGGCGGCGGTGGATCTGGGCGCCAACCCTGTGGCGGGAGGGCTGGAACTGATTATGGTCAAAAATCCTCCGGGAGACGCCAATAACGATGGTAAGGTGGGCGTGGATGACGCTCTGGATATCCTTCAATCCCTGGTCAGTCCATGACGAAAACATCGCACTCCACCCCTAATGGCAGTCGGGTAAAGCTACTATCCTTGGCCCTTCTGCTCCTGGCGCTGGTTTTCAGCCCCGGTCTTCAGGCTTTTGGCGGCGATGAGTCCATCGCCCCTCCATCGATAATAGGCGGGACCGAAGCCCCACGGGGCGCTTGGCCCTTTATGGCGGGTTTGGTATCTCCAGGATCCACCAGTGTGTTTTGCGGCGGCAGCCTGATTGCTCCTCAGTGGGTGCTGACGGCGGCCCATTGTGTGTATACGCGCTCTCCTGGAGACCTGGAAGTCCTTATAGGAATTCATGATTTGGTTTATGATACTGGGTATATCAGGGCGGAAGTGGAAGCCATCTACGTGCATTCCGCCTTTGAAAACGCCTTTGACACCTCCATTGACGGGGACGTGGCTCTGCTCAAGCTCAAGGAACCCGTGACCGGTTATGCACCTGTCGCCATGAACAAGGAACTGGTCCTGGACGCCCCTGGGGTGATGGCCACGGTCATTGGATGGGGCAAAACTTCCAATAACGGGTCGACATCGTCCGTATTGATGCAGGTGGAGATCCCGGTGGTTTCCCTGGAAACAGCAGATGCCACGGGCCTCTATACCTCTATTCCCCTGTCCGAGGACATGGTGGCTGCAGGCTATGCCGAAGGGGGCAAGGATTCCTGCTTCGGAGACAGCGGAGGTCCATTGTTGGCTTATGACACGCAAGAGGCAGCCTGGACTCAAATAGGCATCGTGAGTTTCGGTCCTGGTCAGGACTGCGCTCTGCCAGACTATTACGGCATATACAGCCGGGTTTCCTATTGGGATACCTGGATCAGGGAACGCACTATTCCCGGCTTTTTGCCAAGCGACTCCCTGCGAATGGCCAGTGTGCTGGAGGCGGGTTCGGGCGCGGACCCTTATCGTGGGAGCCAGTATTATTTCGAATCCTTTTCCCTGTCAGATACCTCGACCCTGGAGCCCTTGGTTATCAAGCTCACGGGTTCCGGTTTTCATCCCTACCTGACCATATTCAATGCGGATTCAGGGCAATTGATCATAACCCTGTCGGCAGGCTGGTCATACTCTCTCACATACACGCTCAATCCTCAGGCAGGGATACATTACGGCCTGGGTGTTTCAAGCGCTCAGGAGCAGGGGAATGGGGTGTACAGGTTGTATTTCCCTCCCTTGGGGACCCCACGGACAGAAACCGCTCCTTTGGAGCCAGTGATATCCAAGGGGCAGACTCTTGCCGCAGCCCTCACCATGGAAGACCAGAAGGAGGGCGAAACAGGCCAGTACGCCGATTATTACGTGATCAACAATATCCAGGGCGGGGATACAGCCCAAGTCAACGTGTTCTCCGATCCCTTGGCTGGAGGCTTTTACCCCAGGGTGCGGGTGAACAACTATTATACCAACGGCTTGGTGGGAGACAGCGGGGCCACACAGCAGGAAAACGCCCCTTTGACCTTTACCGCTCAGGACACGGAGACCTACATGATTACCGTGGAAAACCAGCTTCCCGGCGAAATGGGCGACTACCAGTTAGCCGTGTATGACTCCGATACAACCGCCTCTGTGTCCGGCAGGGTTTTAACCGCCTATGCAGGCCATGGCAATCTGCCGGTACGAGGGGCGACCGTAACAATTCCGGGAACAGGGTTAAGCGTCACCACCGATGAAAATGGCGAGTATTCCTTTTTTGGAATTCAAAGGGACGAAATCACCCTGGTGGTGACGGGCCAGGACATAGCCACGCATAGTATTATTCTGGATTTGGCGGCCACCCCTCATGTGACGGATTTTACTCTTTCTGTTGATCCTATGTATGGGGGCGATTTTAACCGGGACGGCGTATTGGGCCTGGACGATGCTTTAGGTGTTCTCAAACTATTAGTGGAACCATAGGCACGGGTATCCCCCTAATCAGGCGACAGATTTTTTAAACAAAGCAACAGGGGACAGATGCAGTTAATCAAGGTATTTCAGCAAAACAATAGCGGCGCCCGCAAGATAGCCGCAGTAAAGGAAAGGGCGGGGGAAAGCCTTGTTCTGGAAGTGGTGTCTATTGACGAAGCCCTGCCCATGGTGATGGATGACACCAGGGATATCTTGGAACAAGCCAGGGACATGAAAGCCGATCTGGTGCTGGATTATCTCAGGCACCCGGACCTTTCCTACGACTTATGCCGGATTTGCTCCCAAAGGGAAATACCTATCGTGTCTCCGTCCAAAAAATGGCGCATGCCCGGCGTGTTCACCCCGCCCACCTGCTGCGGCCTGCCCCGCCATCCTTCCCTGGGCGCCTACGGAATGGCCTTTGGCGCGCCGGAACTGGAAGCGATTGTGGCGGACGGTCTGGTCAGGGAGGTGCGCGTAGTCAGGGGCGCCCCGTGCGGCGCCACTTGGGAGGCGGCCCGGGAGATCCTTGGCATGCCCGTGGACGAGGCCGGGGTGGCCATTGGCCTTAAAACCCAGTTTTATTGTGTGGCTGATCCGGCTGGTTGGGACCCGATTCATGGAAAAAGCCCGGTGCATTTTGCCGGGCATGTGCATCAGGCTGCCCTGGAACGGGCCTTCAGGTAGTCCTGATATTGTCGAAATATTTTGATATCATTGAAAAAGAACGGAGGGGGTTGTATGGGGTATTATCTTAAAGCGCCTATCACTGAAGAACAAATCATAAGAATGCAAAACCTGGCTGCCACTTTGCGGGATGATCCTGTCAAAGGCAAGCATACCGACGAAATGCTCCAGGTGTCTTCCGGAACCATAGCCATGATCCTGGACCATCTTTTCCTGGAGCCGCTTAAACGGGTCAAGGCGGGTCCTGTTTCCCGCAAGGGAGCTTCCATGGGCATAAACACTGGCCTTTCCATGTTCACAAAAATCGCCAAAAGATCTTTCGCCAATTTCTCCCCGGAGCAGCTTTTGAATTTTGCGGACTGGCTGGAGGAAGGCATCGGAACGGACTGATTGGGGTTATAGTCCAAAGGGGGAGACATGTCATTTTTCAAGGATAAGGTGGCTATTGTCACAGGGGCTGGTTCGGGGATCGGCAAGGCTTTGGCCCAAGGCCTGGCCGCCCGGGGCGCAAAGGTCGTCATCAGTGACTTCAACGAAGACCGGATTGCTCAAGTGGAAAAGGAATTTTTGGACAAAGGCTGGGAGTGCGTCGCCTTTGTTCTGGATGTCCGGGACGCCCAGGCTGTCAAGGACATGGTGGACGCCACCTTGGAAAAGCATGGCCGTATCAATCTGATGTTTAACAACGCGGGCATTGCCGTGGGAGGCGAAGCCAAGGATTGCCAGTTGGAAGACTGGCGGAATGTCCTGGATATAAACCTTTATGGGGTGGTGAACGGGGTGGCTGCTGTCTATCCTCTTATGGTGGAGCAGGGCTATGGGCACATTGTCAATACAGCCTCCGTCGAGGGGCTGTGTCCTTTTCCCGGCACGGCCTCCTATGTGGCCAGTAAATACGGCGTGGTGGGGCTTTCCCATTCCCTGCGCCTGGAAGGCGCCGCCCGGGGAGTGAAGGTCAGCGTGGTCTGCCCGGGATACATCAAGACAGCCATCTTTGAGGATTCCAAACTGGTTGGCCTTTCCCGGGACGAACTGGACAAGGTCAGGCCGCCCGACTGGATAGGCATTACCCCGGAGCAATGCGCCGCCATTGTTTTGCGCGGGGTGGAGAAAAACAAGGCCACCATTGTGGTGACGGCCTTTGCAAAAATTCTGGCAACCATCAACCGGATTTCCCCCACGGTCATGCAATGGATGATGACCAGCAGCTTCAAGTCAGCCCTTCGAAAAAGGGCGAAACAACAACTCAAACAATAAGCGTGGAGGCCAGCTATGTGGAAGGATGTTTCTGCTCCCTATTCCAAATTCGAATCCTGGTTTTACGACTCCTATATTGCCCCGGCAATGGTCCCATTTTTGGATCAATTGCAGGAGGAGTTGGGCATAGACCTGCCGGAAAAGGGTTTTCTGCTTGATGTGGGCTGCGGTGGAGGGCAGATCCTGGGAGAAATCGCCGAAAAATTTCCCCTGGCGAATCTGTTTGGAGCAGACCTTTCCGAGGAACAGGTGGAACGGGCCAACCATCGCTTGGCATCGTACAAGGGCCGGGTTCAGATTCGCCAGGGCAGCGCCTTGAACCTGCCCTTCCCGGCGGATAAGTTTGATTTGGTTCTTAGCAACGGCTCCATCAAGCACTGGCCGGACCAGGGCTTGGGCCTGAGTGAGTGCGTGCGGGTGCTTAAACCCGGCGGCAGGTTGCTGATTATTGAGGCAGACCGGGGATGCCGCCAGTCTGATGTGGACCGCTTGTTCGCCCATTCCAGGATTCCTTCCCTGTTCCGCCCCTTGTTCAGAACCCTGTTTCTGCTCAAGGTGTCAGGACCTTCCCTGGATATGGACGACACACGGGAGCTTGCCGGGAACCTTGCCCTGGCCGAATGGTCCGTCTCCCGCATTAAAAATCTTCCGGGCTGGGTTTTGGACGGAATTAAATAGAAACGCCGGGCTGTCTTAAGCAGCCCGGCGTTAATTGTATAAATCCAGGAACGGTGTTCGCCGTTTCGGGATTGTTCCCATTCTATGCCTTTTGTTTTTCCATTTCGGCCATGCGTTCTTTTTGGATAGCTTTTAATGTATCCCACAGGGCGTCCACCTGGGCCTGTGTTTTTTCCAGGCTTTCCGAGTTGTCCACCAACAGGTCGCAATAGCCCTTTTTATCGTCCACATGCATTTGGGAGTTGATGATGCGCCTGGCAAGATCTTCCGGGTTTTTGTCCCGCTCTATCAGCCTTTTGAGTTGCGTCTCCTCAGGAGCATAGACCATCAGCAGATTGTCGAACATTCCCTGCATGTTGATCTCCACCAGCAAGGGGATGACCACCTGGATGATGGCCTCCGGGTCTTTGGCCGTGAATTCCTCCACCAGCTTGAAAAACTCCTCTCCGATCCGGGGATGGGTGAAGCCTTCCAGCCTTTTGCGTTTTTCCATGTCCGAAAAAACGATTTCCCGCAGCTTGTCCCGGTCCAGGGTTTTATCTTCCTGCAAAACCTGCTCGCCGAAATAACTCACAATGTCCTGGTAGCCTTGAGTACCGGGCTCTACAACGACACGGCTCAGCACGTCAAAGTCGATGGTGTGAGCGCCCTTTTTCTCCAACATTGCAGCCACCGTGGACTTGCCTGTGGCGATGCTCCCGGTCACCCCAAGGAGCAGGCGGCGTTTGTTGCCCCGGAGGACTTTGATCATGTCTTCGGCGGCATAAGCAGCAGGAAAAGCGGAAGTCACGTCCACCTCGGCCCCCGCGTAGCTGATGGGGTACCGGATTCCCCGTTTGTACAGGGTTTCCATGCCAGCCAGGGCCTTGTCCATGAGGCCCGCGGGCAGGGCCATGACCAGTTCGTCGTCCTGGGCGTGGCCGTAACGCCGTTCCCCGTAACAGGGGATGGTGAGGGAGGCCTTGCCCGTGTTGTAACACCGGGCGATGGCGTCGGAGCACGAACTTTCCCCCACGCAGAAAAACTGCATGACCTCGTACTCCTCAAACTGGAGGGAGTTGATCAAAAGCATCATCTGGGCCGGATTGGCGTAAATGAGCACGATGTCCGGATCAAAGGGATTGTATACCAGGGGCGCCATGACCACGGCTTCGTATTTTCCCGTGGGAATACGGGGGATGCCGTTTTCGTATTTCTTGCCGTCCGCCCGGGATTTGGCCCAGACCACGCTCCTAAAGGTGCCGTCGGTCATGAATTCCGGGAGTTTGGCCAGGCCGATGATGGACGGGCACATGACGGATATGAATTCATCCCCGGTAGCGGCCACGGTCCAGTCGAAATTACGCACCAGGTTGGTGAGCTGGCACATGGTCACCTTGTGATTTACCCTTCGTATAAAGGGAATTGAATCGATATCCTCTTTATTTTCAAGCATTTTAAATGCTACGGGGAAGGACTTGAGCCGCATGAGAAGCTCAAGCCTGCGGATGGGTTTTTCCCAATCGCGACTCGTGTTCATGTGATCTCCTTTGACGGGCCTGTCCCGGCCAATCCCGCCCGTTAGACGCGGGGCGGTCTTTTCCCGGCCAAAGCCTGCTATTATATCTCCCGTGGGGGGACCCACCGTTTCCAAGGCTGGCCATATCATAATCCCTGGCCTTTATAATGGTCAAGGGATATGCGTTTTGAAGGATTTCGAAGGTCCGGTTTTGGGGGCCATCCTCTGGGTAAGGCGTTCGCCGATTGCCGCGAACTCATACGATTGTCGGTGTTTCATGGAGTATCCCTTCATAATTTTTACCCTTCCAGTTTGGGCACGGGACTTGCATCATTACCACTTAACTTTTCAGATTCAATTTCAATACCACTTAATAATCCCTTTTCTCAGGACTCCAATCTATTAGGGATAACTGAAAGGTTTGAACGCCCTGAAAAATCGGAAACAGGAACACAAAAAAATGGGAGACGCGATGAGACAAGAGACTCAGGCAAAGGACCAGACTGCCATGGCAACCCACGAAGGCAAGTACCTGACCTTCACGCTGGCCGGAGAGGAATACGGCATCGGCATTCTGAAGATCAGGGAAATCATCGGCATAATGCCGGTCACCACCGTTCCTCAGACACCCGACTTTGTCAAGGGGGTCATCAACCTCCGGGGCAAAGTCATCCCTATTGTGGACCTTCGGCTGCGTTTCGGCATACATGCCATGGACTACACGGAGCGCACCTGCATTATTGTCGTGGAAATCCAGTCGGATGCGGGCAAGATACAGATCGGCATTGTCGTGGATTCGGTCTCCGAGGTGCTCAATATCCGGGGAGAGGACATAGAACCAACGCCCACCTTTGGGGCCAAGCTCAATACCGACTTTATCCTGGGCATGGCCAAAATGGGCGGAGGCGTG
>JAEINP010000016.1 GCA_016342355.1 Desulfatibacillum sp. | reverse complement strand
TCCTTGCGGTTGAGCACATCCCGGCGGATTTGTTCGTTCCAGGTCTGGAGTCCGAATTCAATGCCGTAGCAGCCCCCGTCCTTTAACAATCGGGCCGTGTTTTCCGTGAAACCTGAGATGGTGCAGAAGCATTTGAACGGAAGCCCGATTTTTTGCCGGTATTCCTCCATAAGCCGGGCCAGCCAGACTTCATCCCCGGAAAGATAGGAATCCTTGAAAATGACCTCCCGGAATTTATACTTCGCCTTGGCTGCAACCAGCTCCGCCATGACCGAATCCACGCTTTTTCTGCGGTAATATCTCGGCCCGTGTTTTGCCTTGAGGCAGGTTTCCTCGCAATAGGTGCAGGAAAAAGGGCAACCCCGACTGACCATGGCCGCATAGCTGTAACTGTGTGTTTCCTGGGGGGCGAAAAGATCCTTGTCCGGCAGGGGCAGGGCGTCCAGGTCCACGGGCGGCCCCGAAGGATTATGCCGGACATCCTGGCCGTCCCGCCACCACAGGCCGTCTATCTGTTTCGGGCTATCTCCCCTGTCCAGTGCGTCTAGCAGGGCGGGCAGGGCCGTTTCCGCCTCTCCCTCGATGACAAAATTCACCGCCCTCTGGGCAATGACATATTCCGGGGCCAGGGTGGGATGGAGACCTAAAAAAACCGATGGGGCATTCAGGCGCGATTTTACAAGCTCCGCCACATGCAGGCAAAAATCCAGGGTGTTGGGCAGGGCGGAAAACACCACTGCGGCAGGTCGTTTGGATAGAATTCTTTGTGCAATCTTTGCTGGGGACGAAAACCTGCGGGAGAGGGTCGGAACCTGCAGCACGTTGTCTGTAAGGCCAAAAGTGTCGGGATCGTGAACCAGACTCACCTCGTGTCCCCCGGCCTTTAAAACGGCAGCCAGGGTTTCCAGGTCCAGGGCCTGGCGAATCACATACCGTCCCTTATAAACCAAGACAATGTTCATAGCCGCCTGTCAGGTCTTTTTTCGGAGTTTTTTTCTTTTGCGCCGGTTTTCCTCGTACGCCACAAAATGCTGATCCGGCCGGGATATGGATTCCTGTCTGAACTGCATTTCCAGCCAGGCCAGGAATTTCCGTTTGAACTCATCAAAGGAACGCACGGCCATGGCATGTTTGAGCAGAAAAAAGGGCCTGGAATGAAATCTTTGATAGGCCTTTTTTGTCAACCGGTCGATCTCGTCGTTGGAAAGCTCGGTCCAGGGCCGGGGCAGGGGGGCTTCTTCGGCATTCCCCAAAATGTATTCCTTCCAGTAATCATAGCCCGATTCCTTGACCATATCGTACCACATGGAGGTCAGGGGCTTGGCCGTGGTTTTGGAAAACTGGACATAATCCAGGCCCAGGCTGGTGGCGAATTTCACGGTTTCCTTTAACGTCTGCCGGGTTTCTCCGGGCAGGCCGGTCATGAAAAATCCCAGAGTCTTGATGCCATGGGCCTTGGTCATGTCCACGGCCCGGCGCACCTGCTCAATGGTGATGCCCTTGTTGACCTTGTCCAGCATTTCCTGAAGCCCGGACTCCATTCCCAAATACACCCTGCCGCAGCCCGATTCCTTCATGCGGGCCAGCAGGTCCTCGTCCAGGGAATCGATCCTGGCCCGGCAGGCCCACAGGATGTCTATGTCTCTGCGAATAATCTCCTCGCAAATGCCCATGGCCCGTTTTCGGTCCACCAGAAATTCGTAGTCGAAAATATCGATTTCCCGCACCCCATGGACATCATAGCATTCCTGGATTTCATCCACCACGGTCTGGATGCTCCGGGGATTGTAGGGAGTGCTCCTGGCCTCGCAGAACAGGCAGTTCATGGGACAGCCCTTGCTGGTGACCATGACCGTGAAATTTTTCCGCTCCGTGGGAAATTCCGCATAAAGCTCGTTAGGCAGCAAGTGCCTGGCCGGGTTGGGATAATCGTTGAAATGGGGTTCCGGGCCGTAGTCTGTCTGAACGATTTTGGACCCTTTTTTGTAGATCAGGCCCGGGACATCCGACAAATCACAGTTGTTTTCCAATGCCTCCAACAATCCGGGGACCGTATGGTAGGCGGAATTAAAGCACCCGAAATCTATCTCTTCGGGCATGACAGACTCCTGGGGATAGACCCGCAGGTTATACCCCCCGACAATGGTTTTTACGCTAGGCAGGTTTTCCTTCACATGCCTGATCCATTGCAGGGTTTCCCGAAACATGTAGGTGGTCATCATGAACCCCACCATGTCCGGGCGAAAGGCCTTGAGCCGCTCAATCACCTCGTCCGGCCCCAAACGCAGGGTCCGGGCGTCTATGATGATCACATCATGGCCCGCCCGTTCGGCGATGGCCGCCACCCACGCTATGGAAAGGGGAGGGAACAGCCCAAAATAACGCTGTACAATCCGAAGATTTTCTTCGTGCAGTTTGTAGGAAAAGGGATTGAAGACAAATGCAAGGCGCATGGAAGTCCGTCATCGCTTGAAGGTTCAAAGGTCGGCTCCGCCCCGCTGAACAGGCAACGGGCCCAGGCCACGGAGTAACCCAATGAGCGGACTTTAACACAGGCGTTCTCACTATGCAATCCAGCGGACGCATACGCGGCGGAAACGCCTTTGTCGGTTTGATTCTTAGGCGGCGACCGGAAAAGGGGCATTAGGGGGGTCCTGAGCCCGTCCCTATCCCGGTCGCCAGAGGGTTTTCACTGCATGCCTGGCCCGAATGCTTCCGCTCCGACGGCTGAGGCCAGAGCCCTGGTTACGGCGTATGGAATGTCATCTTCCATTCCCCCCACAGCCGTTACCACCAGATTGTATTCAACCCCTCTCTTGATATGCAGCACAGTGTGGTTTTCCTTGTCCGGCGACTCCATGTCCGCCACATCCTTTTTGCTGATTTCCGCCACAACCGGCGGGCCATCCTGTTGGCCTTCCAACATTATTCTCACCATGTCCTTGGCCTTTTCCTCCATGAGGACTCCCCGGAGGGGAACACATTCCAGTTGTCTTTTATAACGCCTGATGGATTCCGACAAAACCTGATCATTGCTGACTGTACTCATGGCTGTCCTCCTTGTTTGTAATGAATCATCCGTAAGATTCATGTCTCAAGGGGCGCGTCTTTGCCCCAAAAAGACCCATGGAAATGCGATAGACCCATTTCCGCATCCCGAAAATTTTTTTCCATCTCTCCAAGAGCAGGGCATGACCCAAAACTCTCTGCCACAGTACGCATATATCCTCTAATATCTTGGCTTATGCCCGCAGAGGCCATGACCAGGCAGTCCTGTTCCAGGGAATGCAGGAGTCCATGGTCCATGTCCGTATTCAGGAATTTGCATAAACGGCGCAATTCATCCTTGCAAGAGCGCACCAATGATTCGTACCTGATTTGAATATAGGAAATATCAGCGGCCTGTGTCCTGGCCCATTCCAGGATGCTGTTGTTGGCGCTTAGCCATTGGAATTTGCATACTTCCTCAAGGGGAGCATGCGTATATGCTTTCCATCCAGGGGGCAGGTCAAATTTCCACCATTGTTTCGACCATGGTAAAAGAGGACTGGAATAACCGGTGATATCCAGACTTTCCGGTTCAAGGATGTGCTTGAAAAACCCATGGTGGCGCCAACCGCACATGAGACCGGATATGGAGGAAACGGGATTCCGGATCACATGGATCAGGCTGAGGCGGGCGTTGGGAAAAAGGGTTTGCAGAAAATCAAGCCGATAAGAATTGCTGGGAGACTTTATGATTAATGCTTGTTCCCCGCGTTCCCGGGCGGTGGAATGCCTCCAGGGCAAACATGGAATAAAGGGGGGCTCTTCTATCACCCCGCAGGAAGACGGGGGCCCCAAGGGGAGGCTTTCGTGGGGAAAGGCTTTCCGAATCATGGGGTAGGGCAAATCGTAATAATATGGGCTCAGCCACTCCCCGTGCTCCCTGGCCAGCTCCTTGAGAAAACAGAGCATGGCCTCGACCGGGCCTTTACCCCTTCCGTTTTGCAGGCTTGCCCGCGCCAGGATCAGAAGATGATCCACGTCAAATTCGTATTCCGGCCACTGAATGACCGTCCGCATGGCCGTATCCAGAACGGTCCGGAAACCAGGGCGCCACAGGTTGTTGACGGGTTCCCTTCTCCCGGACATCCATGACAGGAGGAGGGACAACTGCTCGCGGTCGTAGGAATCCAGGCAGTCGCGGTTTAGTCTGTCGGAACTGAAAGCCTGGCCGGAAGGCTCAGTTTTTTGGGCCAGGAAGAGCAATGGGTCGAATTCTCCTGGCAGGGAGAGCATTTGGGTGCTCTCCTGCAATAAATTCGCAAGCCAGCTTGATCCGCTTCGGGAAGCGCTGGCAATGAGGATGACATGTTTGAGGTCCTGGCAATAACAGAGGGCGGGCTTGGTTGCCATTCCAAACAGCGAAACAGCTTTTTGAAACAAGGTGTCATGGAAACCCCGAGCCCTGGGCAGATTGGAGGACCGGTTCCCGTACTTGAAATCGTGGGCCAAGGAGGCAGTCTCGTAGGCAGGCATTCGACACCCCGTCACTATTCCATATCGTTTACAAGAACGGGAATACAGGCCCCGCCTAAATTCAGGTTTACCTTGTATCTTTGGGAACCCCTGCATAACATGCCTGTCACCTTGCAATACTCCAAGCGGCCGTCCACATAGTCGTAATGGACAAAGACCCCCAAATCCATGCGGACAGGCCGGTCCTGGCTGTACATGAGCCGGGAAAACATTTGGTTGAGATCCACCTTTTTCTGAATCACCCATTCCTCAGGCCTGTAAATTTTCCCATTCATTTCATCCATGCCATGTCCCACAAAAACCTTTTTCCCCGAGCATCCGAAATTCTGCTTTAGGACCAGGTTTTTACGCTCATGGGAAGGGGGAAATCCATGGTTTGAATACTGCCAGCACGGGATCACATGCTGGAGCACTTTTTGGGTATCCTGGATGCCCAGTTCCTGACTCAGAAAATTTGCGTCAAACAGCAGGGGCAGAATGCCTTTGTGGCATACATAGTCCATGCGCAGCGGGGAAATATAAGTCGTTGGCCCGTTTCCCACCGCTTCCAATAAAGCGCCAAAACGGTCAATGTCATTATGCTCCAGGATGCGGCTCCAGCGAAATCCATCCATGGCCTGCCAATGGCCGTCCAACAGAAGGCGTAAACGTTTGTCCTGATCAAAGGACCATTGGGCCCTTTTCAGGCCGGGCCAGTATTCAATGTCGGAAATCTCCACCGGCGTCACCATATGAAAATGGACCTTTTCCCGAATATAGTCGGCCAGAACCGATTCTCCCCAAGAGTATTCTCCCACCGAGAAATTGGCGATATGGGGGCCAATGCGGCGGCATAGATGGACGAAATGTTCTGACAGATCATAAACACTGAGGTGGTCCAGGTTGGGCACATGCTGCTTAATGATTTTGGGGATGAGACTGGCGTACACCACGCCTCCCAAGGCGCCGGCATTGACCTCCATCACCAGAGGAGGATTGTCCTCAGTCAGTGGGCCGCATAAGGCGAAATCATACCGGAGTTCCCCAATCATGCGGCGGGGTACTGAATCCAGGACCCCATGGCGATGGATGAGTTTCTCCCATCGGGAGTCAGGATGGAGGTGTTTTAGGAGGAACTCCTTGTTTTTGGAGGCCAGGGCCAGAATTGCCCCGGTCAGGTTCTTGCATGCCTCCTCGATTCTCTCCATATGACTGCGCGGAATAATCCGGGGGATCAGAGAAATGTCTTCCAACTTGGAGCCAGGGTAGCCTTGATCGATGATGGACCCAAATACATCCTTGCGCAGTTCGGAATAATCAACATGGTCCAGTGCAGCCAGGGTTTGTTTGTCCGGAATTTCAAGATATCCTTCAATCATGGGAGATCCTCCTTAGGACCCTTGGCGTTGAACCAAGGCGCACGAGTCCTAGTTCGGGAGCGCACAGAGCCTTATCGCAAACTGATTCCCTAACCCAAGCCAGGCGGATTATAAACTCTTATGTAATTTATATGAACATAAACACAATATAGAACCACATAAACATCTGCAACGAATTTTGGAAACAGTGATTGAAAGTTGAACATCTTGTATGTCTCAAGGACAGAGACGCTATATATTGTATCATTTTTAATGCGCATTTTTATAGGCTAAAAATAGCAGTTTTAGCCGCAATCCCCCTTAAAAAATTCATAAATAAAATAATTAAGGTGGGATATTTACGTAGGTGTGGGGGTCTTTGGATCAAAGGGTGACGGCCCGGCAAAAGCCGGAAAATGTCATGTTTGTATATCGCAACCTGCTGATTTTATATGGTGCGGCTTTTCAAAAAAAGATCTTTTGCCTAATCAGCAAAGGATGCATCCCCCTGAAGCTGAGCGGTCCTGCATATACAGTTCCCGCAAAAATCCAATCTGCAATGCCACAGTTAATTGAGGGGGCGATATGGGAGGTCTGCCATATAAAGAAGTTCACTTGAGGACTGTGGCGGGAATGCTTGTCCTGAAAGTTGCTGATAGCCCGGGCCGGAACACTGTGCACATGCTCCAGCCCGGGCCTGATGGGTCGTCATGCCGCAGATGGGGATGTTATTCCGGCTTGCGGCTTTTCCACCAGGGATAAAAATACGGCATGTCGCTGGAGACCTTAACCTTGAACTCAGGCTCCCGTTTTTCCAGGAATGACATAATGCCTTCCTTGCCGTCGGTCTCACTGGCGTAATAAATGGCCCGGGAGTCCATGTTGTGGGCGTCCATGGGATGATTCGCCCCAAGCATCTTCCACATGAGTTGGCGTGAAAGAGCCACAGAGATGGGCGCGGTGTTATCCGCTATTTTTTTGGCGAGTTTTCGGGC
The DNA here is from genome assembly GCA_016342355.1 of Desulfatibacillum sp. Classification (GTDB taxonomy): domain Bacteria; phylum Desulfobacterota; class Desulfobacteria; order Desulfobacterales; family Desulfatibacillaceae; genus Desulfatibacillum. Next base: position 81,693 of record JAEINP010000016.1, on the reverse strand, counting down.
TTCGGGCAACAGATCTTCCGGAGCGTGGATGCTGCGGAGCAGGCCTCCGTCCAGGGCTTCCTGCGCCTTGAAAACCTCTCCCGAATACACCCATTCCAAGGCCTGGGACACCCCTACAATACGGGGCAGAAACCAGCTGGAACACGCTTCCACACACAAACCCCGCTGGGAAAACACAAAACCGATTTTCGCCTTTTCCGAAGCCATGCGAAAGTCCATGGCAAGGGTCATGGTGATGCCTACCCCCACGGCAGGACCGTTGATGGCGGCAATGACCGGCTTTTTGCAATCATAAAGACGCAGGCTCACCTCGCCGCCCGAATCCCTGATTTCCTCAATATTGTAGGGCTCCGTTTGAGGAATTTCGTAGCCGAATATGTTGTCCTTGGCGCCCAGCTCCATGCCCGCGCAAAACGCCCGGCCCGCACCGGTAAAGATGATGGCCCGGATTGCGTCGTCCTGGTCGGCGCGGTCCAGGGCGTCCAGGATTTCGTTTTTCATGGTTATGGTGAAGGCGTTCAACCGGTCGGGCCGGTTTAATGTAATGGTCAGGATGCTATCTTCCACTTGGTACAGGATGTCCTGGTAACTCATTTTTCCTCCTTGATATGGACTTTGATAATGGGGAAGCCGCCGTTTTCGCTATTCCCATGATGGGCGAAAAGAATGACCCCCATGGTTTTTGCAGGGGACCTGCTTGCAAAAAATATCGTGGCATGCGGTTTGTTAGAAAAAAAAGCATCATGGCGATTACGCGCCAAACTATCGGTCAAATTATTGGCGAAGTGCGAATAATACCGGAATTCATACACTTTCACAGTCGTAAAAGTACTGTCTCCCAAAAACCGGGCGACTGTCAAGACCATATTCGCGCCCATGCAAGTTGACAGACAAAACATCCCGGTCTACACTCCTTAAAGTTGTTCACGGATATCACTCGCCGACGCAAACATTTCCAGAAGGCCGCAAACATGAGCACCAAGAAAACAACACAGGATAGCCGGGCTTGTCCGAGCCGAGGTCAAGTCACTCGGGAACGAATCATTGGCGCCGCCAAAATTGTTTTTTCCCGGCAGCCCTACCATTCCGCCAGCATTCGAATGATCGCCACACAAGGGAAATTCGAACACGGGATCATCCGGTACCATTTTCCCAGCAAGGCCATCCTATTTAAAACCATTGTTCAGGAAATATGTCGGGATATCGAGGATGCCAATCATGCCTGGCTTGCCCAAACCGCCCGTATGCCAGCCAAGGCCGCCCTGGAATTTTACTTGGACAAGTTGTTTGTGTTTTATGATGAACGGCCTGAGGCCCTTAAGATCATCGCCCTTAATCTGCCCCAGGACGGCAGCCAGGAAACCATCCCGGGATACGAGCACATCATTCAAATGCTCCATTGCACACGCCTTAGCTTGGCGAAGAATCTCCCCCCCCAAACACCGCCTGATTTGGTGCTGCGCTTTCTGGACGCCTTCAATGCCTTGGTCCTCCACTATCTGGGCGCCAGTTATTGCCAGGCAAAGGTTTTGGGGCTTCCCCCCAAAAGCAAAGAATACAAGGAATGGGTGAAGGATACCATGGTCCTTGTGTTCACTCCCATGATGCGAACCGTTTATCAGGCTGGCAGGGACGCGGCTGGACAGATCGGGCGATAACCTTTGCTGGCGAGGTATTCTGGCTTTGACTGGTGCTTCCGAAAGTATGTTTTTATCCATAGATTCTTCTGGCGTGGTCTTGACCATCAATCGGAAGGCCTTGCAGGTATTGGGATTCACCCGTTCAGAGCTGGTGGGCCAAAATATCTCCCAAACCCTGCTTCCCAAAAATCCCCCGGGGCAAGAGGGACTATCCTCCGTATTGGGCGCGTTCCAGGACGAAGCGGGAAAGTATTTTTCCGCCCGTGCCGCCATGCAATGCAAGAATGGCAGCCTCATTCCCATTACCTGGAGTTTTATGCGTATTCCAGGAAACACAGACCAGGAACAGGAAATTCACTGTATTGGGACCCCCATGGAAGAATTGGCTTTCGCTGAAAGGGACCTAACTGAGGAGAGGGAACGCCATGCTGCCTTGCTGCAAGCCACCGGAGACTGGATCTGGGAGGTCAATCTCCAAGGGGCGGTTACCTATAGCACTCCCTCTGTTTTTGACATTACCGGGTATGCCGCTGAAGAATTGATGGGCAAGGACCTTGCCAGCATATTGACCCCCAAGGGTGAGGAAAACTTCCTGGAACAGCACATTCGCAGTGTTTGCTTTAACGGTCGGCCTTTTCAGGGGAGAGAAATCTCAGTCTCCCACAAAGATGGACGGCCTTTGTTTGTGGATATCTCCGGCCTTCCCATTGTTGACAGCACAGGCCAGCCGACAGGTGTACGGGGTGTCACACGAAATATTACCAACCACCAATGGGCGAAAGAAGCCCTTCGTAAAAGTGAGGAAAAGTACCGGAGCTTTATTGAAAGCGCCCCCATTGGCATGATGATCTCCGATACCAATGGTCATATCACTTATGGCAACCGCAAACTGGTGGAAATCACCGGATATGGCGTTGCTGAATGGCAAGGGCGCAGCTATATTGAGATGGTGTACCCCGAAGACTACGGCATTATCGTGGAAAACCGCACACGGGCCATCCGGACTCTCGACCCTGTGGACCCTTTTGAAATACGTGTTTACAACTCCAAGGGAGAATTGATCTGGCTGCGCCTTATACCCCACTCGGTTTACAAGGCAGATGGGCAGGGCAATACCGTGGTGGCCTATTTTCAAAATTTTATCGAGGATATTACCGCCAGTAAAAACGCCCGGGAAGAAAAAAAGAGGTTGGAACAGCAACTCAGCCAGACCCATAAGATGGAAGCCTTGGGAACCTTGGCCGGAGGGGTTGCCCACGATTTCAATAACATCCTTTATCCCATTATCGGGTATACTGAAATGACCCTCGCCGAGGTTTCCCAATACCCCTTTGCTGCGGAAAACCTGGAAGAAGTGCTGCAGGCAGCCAAACGCGCCCAAAAACTGGTTAATCAGATTCTTGCTTTCAGTCGTGACACCGAGGAAAAACTCCGGCCCATACGCATCCAGCCTGTTTTGGAAGATGTTCTTAGTCTTGTTCGTCCTTCACTTCCCGCCAATGTGCTTGTTAAAAGGGAAATACAAAAAACGGGCGGGGTCGTCATGGCAGACCCGACCCGACTCCACCAGGTTGTCATGAACCTTTGTACCAACGCCTACCAGTCCATGGGCGATTTGGGGGGAGTACTGAGCATCACCCTGGATCAATGCGTCATAACCAGGCAGGATTTGCCTGAATACCCCCAGTTAACAGCTGGAAACTATGTACGGCTGACCATCAGCGATAATGGCGCGGGTATGGATGAAGCCACCAAGGAACGGATTTTTGAACCCTATTTTACCACCAAAGCCGTGGGAAAAGGCACTGGCATGGGCTTGGCCGTGGTTCATGGCATTGTCACTAAATGTAAGGGGGCCATCAAAGTGGATAGTGCGCCGGGAATGGGGAGTTCCTTCACGGTCTTGCTTCCTTTTATCAATAAGACCCCGGGCGAACTGCCTTCCCGCAAAAGCGCCCCGCTGCCTAAAGGCACGGAACACATCCTGCTAACTTATGGGGAGAGACAGATCCTGGAGCTGTCCGAAAAAATGTTCACAAGGCTTGGTTATACCGTTGCCGCCTTCACTTCGGGAAAAGAGGCCCTGCAAGCCTTTTGTAACAATTCCGGCGCCATTGACCTTGTCCTTGCCAATGCGGCATTGGAAGACATGACCGGCGAAATGTTAATTGAAAAGGTGCTGACCATTCGGCCCGATCTTCCCTCTATCCTTATCTCATCCCTTTCCGAGGAATCGACAGAAGATGGCTCCAACTCCTCTCAAATATCGAAACTGATTGCCAAACCCCTTGATATTATAAAGGTGGCAATGGGGATCCGGAAGGTCCTGGATGGAAAAAATTGAATAAATCTCTTGAATATCTCAGAGCTTATATGTAATAAGCATAAAATATACCTATTGGAATACTATGGGCAGGCTGAATTCGTTTCACCTGGGGGGAGCCATGGAGGATTCTACACGCAGTTCTGTCGACCAATTGCACGCAAAAACGCTTATTGACAACGGGGGACCAGACCCCGTCAATGCCACCGGCTCAAAGCCTTGCGGAGAGTTTCCAGCCTTGGAGGAAATTCAACCCGTCCTATCAGGCTTTCACCAAGCCACAGGCGTGAGCATCGGCCTCGTATCCCATCCTCATGGACAATTGCTTTCCCAATACGGTTGGCAATCTTTGTGCCAGAGTTTCCATCTGGCAGATCCTCATTCCGCCAAGATATGCAGGGAAAGTTGCCGTTGCCTTTTGGAATCGCTCAATGACAATGGAGAGCCTTCCCTGAGGATGTGTGAGTTCGGAATGACGGACGGCGCCTTTCCAATCCATTGGGATGGAAAGCATGTCGGCACCCTGTTCCTGGGCCAAGTGCTTACCGAAAATCCCGATCCCCATAAGTTCGTGGAGATTGCCCGTAAATACGGGTATGACTCGGACATCTATCTTGCCGCCCTGGCCCGCGTTCCCCGTATGGGCAAGGAAAGGCTGGCCGACCAAGTTCGATTTCTAAGGGACACTATTTCCAGGATATGCGGCCTGCATCAATCCATCAGGGAACAAAACGAGACGGAGTCAAAGCTGGTCACATCGCGGGAAAGTTATCGATCCCTGGTTCGCAACCTGCCGGAAATCCTCCTGCGCCTGGACCGGGGAGGAACCATCTTGGCGGTCAATAGAACCCTGGACGGCTCTCCTGCCGAAATGGTTGTGGGAACCAACATCGTTCAATATGTCGCCCATGAATTTCAGCCCAACGCAAGAAAAATCATCAAAAAGGTTCTGGAACAAGGCAAACCGGGAAACTTGGAAATCCAGGCCGTTGGACCAAACGGCCCAGGGAAGGCATGGTATGAAGTTCGGGTTTTACCGGTCATGAAAGAAGGGCGGGTGGATGCCCTCACCATGATCGCCACGGATATCACCCGGCGCAAAACCGCCCTCAAAGCCCTGGTGGAGTCCGAGCTCAAGTATCAGACCATGCTGGACAGCCTTGAAGAAGGGTATTTTGAACTGGACCTCCAGGGAAATCTGATATTTGTCAACGACGCCATGTGCCGCATCTACGACCTGCCCAGGGAGGACATCCTCGGCTTGGGATATCGCCAGTATACCCGGCCGGAAACCGCCCAAAGCCTATTTGAGGTGTTCAATCGCATATACCGCACCGGAGAACCTGTTAAGGTCGTAAGCTATCAAATCCTTAAAATGGACCGAACCGAGGTTTCTCTCCAATTGTCCGCCTCCCTCAAAATTGTGGAAGGCGCACCTGTCGGGTTTCGCTGCATTTGCAGGGATATTACCCACATCCTGGAAGCCCAAAAGGAAAAGGACAGGCTGGAAAAGAAACTCATGCAGGCCCAAAAACTGGAGGCCATAGGCACCCTGGCGGGAGGAGTGGCCCATGATTTCAACAACCTGCTCACCGGCCTTCAGGGAAATGTAAGCCTCATGCTCCGGGATATGGACCCCGCCCATCCCCATTACGACCGTATACAAAGCATTGAGGACTATATCGCCGCCGCAACCGGGTTGACCCGTCAGCTCCTGGGTTTCGCCCGGGGAGGAAAATACGAGGTCAAAACCCTGGATATAAACAATCTGGTGGACAGAACCCTCACCATGTTCGGCCGGGCGAGCAAGGAAGTAAGCATTCATCGTGATTTCCAGGCCTCCTGGGCTGTGGATGCTGATTCCGGACAACTGGAACAGGTTCTCCTCAACCTTTTTGTCAACGCCTGGCAGGCCATGCCCGATGGGGGAGACCTTTACATCCTGACCCAGAATGTCTTCCTTGATGAAATTTTTGTCCGTCCCTACTCCATCGAATCGGGGAAATTTTTAAAAATTTCAGTCACAGATACGGGCCATGGCATGGATGAGGCCACCCAGCAAAAGGTTTTTGATCCTTTTTTCACCACAAAGGACGTGAGTCGGGGCACGGGCCTTGGCCTGTCCTCTGCCTATGGGATCATCAAAAACCATCAAGGCCTGATCACCGTGTACAGTACGCCCGGAAAAGGAACCACTTTCAATATTTTCCTGCCTGCGGCAGCCAAGGAAATCGTGGCCGAAGAAAAAACCTCCCTGGGGGTTTTGTACGGAACCGAAACCCTGCTCCTGGTGGATGACGAAGAGGTTATCATCAAAACTGGCGGGGAAATCCTCGAAGCCCTGGGATACAAGGTCTTTCTGGCCGAACACGCCAGGAAAGCCGTGGAGATTTTCAATGCGCACCACCAGGAAATCGACATGGTCATTCTGGATATGATCATGCCCGACATGACCGGTGAAGAGGTTTACGATCATTTTAAAATCGTTGACCCCAAGGTCAGGGTGCTTTTGTCCAGCGGCTACAGCCTGAACGGACAGGCCGTGGAAATCATGCGAAAGGGGTGCAACGGGTTCATTCAAAAGCCTTTTAACCTGGAACAGTTGTCCCATAAAATTCGGGAAGTGCTGGACCAGACTTGTTCCGAGTAATAAGGTGGAATCCTGAGGGTGGCATCGTAAAATCTTTCCCAAGGAGGATGTCATGCAAAAAAAATCACAATGGCTAGGTTTGACAGCTCTTTTGCTGTGTGCCTTTGTCTTGACCGGCTGCTATTCCGCCTATAGGGCCGCCAGGGATGAACGGGCCGTCGACACCCAGGTGGACGACGCCAAAAAGGCCAGCAATATCAAATACGCCCTCCTGGCCGACGATTCGGTCAAGGGCCTGGACATTTCCGTGAGTGTCTACTATGGCGTGGCCTATTTGGTGGGTATTGTGGAAAACGATCTCCAGGAGGATGTGGCAGTGGCCCACGCCCGGGCCGAACAGGGAGTCACCTCCGTCAAAACCTATCTCCTCAACCGCAACGACAAAACCCTGGGCCAATCCGTGGACGATACCACCCTGGCCGCCAGAATCCGCACCCGCATGATTGAGGAAAAGGGCTTTGAATCCACACAGGTCAAAGTCAAATGTGTCCTGGGGCATGTGGTGCTCATGGGCGTGGTGGACAACTCTGCAGCCAGGGATAAGGCCATTGCTTTGGCCAGGAGTGTGGAAGGGGTAAAACAGGTCAAGTCGTTCATTATCGTGAAATAAGGCTATGCGGGAATATGGCGGGCAGCCGGAACCACCTACCGGCGGTCATCCCCCGGCCAGCTTCACCTTATACCCATGCTGCGCGATGGCTTCCAACAGGGCGTCCCGGTGGTCCCCCTGGATGATGATCACCCCGTCCTTGACCGACCCGCCCGAGCCGCATTTCTGCTTCAGGTCTTTGGCGAAATCCTTGAGGTCTTCATCTCCCAAGGGCAGGCCGAACACAGCCGTGGCGGTCTTGCCTTTTCTGCCTTTTACTTCCCGGCGTATCCTCACTATGCCGTCCCGGGGGAAAGGGGCGGGCTTTTCCGGGGACTTCCCTTTCTTGCAGGAACATTTTCCCGCGGGCTTTCCGCATTTGGGGCAAACACGGCCGGTTTCCGTGGAATAAACCAGACGGCTGTTGGACATGGTGTTCCCTGCCTTTTCATGCAAATAAAAAATGCCGGAAAAACCCCGCAAAAGGGCCTTTTCCGGCATGAATGTTTCCAAAAATTCTATTTTTCGGCCTTCAGGCTCTTCATGACCATGCCGGTAATGACCTTGGGATAAAAATAGGTGGATTTCCGGGGCATGGTCAGGCCTGCCTTGGCAACGGCCCTCACATGCTGGATTTTTGTGGCGTTGAGGATAAAACCGGCTACTACCTCGCCTTTGGCCACCTTGGCCAGGACGTCCCTGTGCTTGGTGTCGTAGCTTATCAGGGTGGCGTCGTCCATGTCGGTTTCCGTCAGTCCCAGGAGCTTGAGGAAAATCAGACCCCGCAAAACCGTCACGTCCAGGTCCCGCAGCTCCGGCGCAATCTTCCCTTCAAAAACCTTGTTCATGGCTTCGGGCTTGATCACCATAAGCCGCAGGGGATCCCCGGTTAATGCAACGCCCACCGCCGTGCGTTCTGTCTGGGCTTCCAGGGCGGCCAGGAAAGCCTCCTGAGCCGTGGAAGCGTCAAACTCGGTAATGTCAAAATATTCCGGGGCTTTTTCCAGGAAGGCCGCCTTGGCCTTGGCATCCATCCTGGCAAGCATCCGATGGGCGGCCAGGATGATCATGCCCGGGTCGGCCATGGAGGAGAGGTACATCATCACAGACCGGGCCGGATGATCCTGGGGTATGCCCGGGTTTTCCGCCTCAAGCCATTCCATGAAGGCCAGGCTGGTTTCGTAGCGATGATGGCCGTCTGCAATGTATACGGATTCCTCGCCCACCTTTTGGCTTAGATAAGCCTGGGTTTCCGGGTCTGTAATGCGCCACATCCTCTGGCGGCATCCCGCATGATCCGTCACATCCACGTCCGGCGATTGGGTTTTAATCACCTGGGCCATCCTGGCGAAGGCCCCGCCGTCCGAGTCCGGGAACAGGGAAAATATGGAGGAAAAATTGGCGTGGACCTTTTTGAACAAGGCCAGCCTTTCGGACTTTACCTTGGAATAGGTTTGTTCATGGGGAAGGACGGCGCCCGTGGAAAATGGCTCCAGACGCACGGCAGCCACCAGACCCAGTCTTTCGTGCTTTTGACCCAGGGCTTCGAATTCCGTGGCCAGCAGATAAAAGCATGGTTCCGTATCCCGGATCAGCACGCCCTCTGCCTGCCAGTCTTGGTAATGCTTGGCGGCCCGGGAATGGGGATTGTTCCCTTCGTTGTCTTCAGGGGTGGTCTTCCCCAGAATAAGGCGGATAACGCTGTTGGGATGGGCTTGGTAAAAGGCCTCCTGCTCCTCGGGGCTGATGACGTCATACGGAGGTGTCAGGACTTTGGCTATATCCTTCACTTTTTCCGGGGCGAACAGGATTCCCTTAAAAGGGGCGATGGTTGCCATGATTGCGTATTTTCCTTTTTTTTACTGATTTACGGGAAGCCCCGCAAAAGGGTTATGCCTTTTGGCCTCTTGCCATTCCAATACTCATGCATTTCAAGAATCTGGCCCCTGATACACAAAATTGCAGGTTCAAGCAAGTTGTTTTTCCTGTTGATCCCGGGCAATGGTTTGACAACCGGCTGTCTTTGCCGTACATTTTCCTGCCGCAGACACTTGGCCGACTTGGGACAGGAAATGCGGGTCCGGCCAGTGGCGCGTCAAAGCATGCCTGGAAACTTTTCTTTGGATAACATAGTATTATGAGCTTATTGGTAGTCAACAACCTGTCCCTCTCCTTTGGGGGACGAGCCATATTCGAAAACCTTACTTTTCAGGTTTCCGAAAAGGACCGTATCGGTCTGATCGGCAGGAACGGCAGCGGTAAAACCAGTCTCATGCGTATTGTCATGGACCAGGTGTCCGCCACCGGCGAGGTGCATCTGACCAAGGGAATGCGTATGGGATACCTTGCCCAGGACCTTGCCGATCCCACAAATGAAAAAGTCCTTCAGTCCGTTCTGGATGCCGTGCCCGGCCGGGTGGAACTGGACCAACGCATGATACGCCTGGAAGAATCCCTTGCCCAGGCCCGGGACCAGGAAACCCAGGCGGAAATTGGCCATAAAATTGCCAGGCTGGCCGAAACCCTAACGGATTTCGAAACTCAGTACGCCAAGCACGCTGCCGAGCAAATTCTTACCGGCCTGGGTTTTACCGTCGAGGACATGGAGCGTCCCCTGTCGGAACTCTCGGGCGGATGGCGCATGCGCGCCGCTTTGGCGGGGCTCCTTTTTCAAAGGCCCGACATCCTGCTTATGGATGAACCTACCAACCATTTGGACATGGATTCGGTAAGGTGGCTGGGCCAGTTCCTGACGCGGTACGAAGGCGCCCTGATCCTGGTCTGCCACGACAGGGATTTTCTCAATTCCCAAATCAACCGCACCATCAGCTTTGAAACAGAGGGGGTTCGTCAATACAGGGGAAACTACGATTCCTACCTCACGCAACGGGCCGAGGAAGAAACAATCCTGGACCGTCAGGCCAAAAAACAGGAACAGCGCGTCAAGGACGCTATGAAATTCGTGGACAAGTTCCGGTATAAGGCCACTAAGGCCCGCCAAGCCCAAAGCAAGCTCAAGCTGATAGAAAAGATGGATATCATCAAGACCCATACCCAGCAAAAATCCATCAGTTTCTCTTTTCCGCCCGTCACCAGGAGCAGCCAAAACGTGCTTATAGCCAAAGGGTTGAAAAAGGCCTTTGGCGATCATGTCCTTTTTGAAGGGGTGCGCCTGGATGCCCAGCGGGGAGACCGCATTGCCATCATCGGTAAGAACGGGGTGGGCAAAACAACCCTGTTAAAGATGTTCGCGAGCGAAATGAATCCTGATGAAGGCCAGACAATCCTTGGTCACGGGGTGACCCTCTCCTACTATGCCCAACACCAGGCCGAGCAACTGGAGGCCACCCGGAGCATTGTCGAGGAAGTGTTCACTGCCGTGCCCACCGCCACCCAGACCTTTGTGCGCAGCGTGTGCGGGGCTTTTCTTTTTTCCGGGGACGAGGTGGATAAACAGGTAGGGGTGCTTTCGGGCGGTGAAAAAGCCAGGGTGGCCCTTGCCAAGCTCCTGGTCAATCCCGGCAATTGCCTTCTCATGGATGAACCCACCAACCACCTGGACATTGTGGCCTCGGAAATGCTTACGGAAGCATTGAAGGACTATACTGGCACCATCATATTCGTCTCCCACAACCAGTCCTTTGCAAAAAGGCTGGCCACCAAAATCTGGGATATAAAAGACAGGCATATCGAAGAATATCCTGGAACCCTCACGGAATATTTTGATCACCTGGACAGGCAGGCCGAGCTGGTCCGGGACACCCAAGGCAAAAAGGACAAGGTTGCGGCGCCTACCCAAGAGGACATGGACTTGGCAGGGGGCACAAGGGCGGAAAAAAAGGCCCGGAAGCAGTTGGAGGCCAAACTCCGTCAATTGCGTTGGGAAAAGCTCGGTCCCATCCAGAAACGGGTGAAGGAGGCCGAGAAGAAAATCGCCCGCCTGGAAGCCCGTGAGGCGGAAATTGCCGAACTTCTGGCTGATCCTGATGTCTTTTCCGATGCCGCCAAAAGCCAGCCTCTCCTTGGGGAGTACCAGAAAGTCAAGGACGACCTGGAAAAACTCATGTCCGCCTGGGAAACAGACCAGGAAGCCATGGAGGAAATCGAAGCCCGGTTGCAGGCTGAGTTGGATTCCTGATTCCTCCCTTTGTTTTTTGGTAGTTTTTTTTATGCCTGAGGGCATGGTAATTGCATATTTTTTGGCCGTTAGGATGCGTCGCTTCCATTGTCTATCCCTGCTCTTTTTGGTCAAAAGGCGTTGCAATGATTGATATCAGTAAAATGAAGGTCCTCATCACCGATGACATGCCCGGCATGTGCAAGTCCATTCGGGGGATCATGAAACTCCTGGGCTACGGCCGGGATTTCATCTTCGCCAACAACGGGGCCCAGGCCTGGAGAAAACTGGAATCCGAAGATGTGGACATGGCCATCATCGACTGGAACATGCCCATCATGACAGGCGTGGAACTGCTCCGGAATATCCGGGACGACTCCCGCCTGTGGGACCTGCCCGTGGTCATGGTCACAGCCGAGGCAGACCCGGAAATCGTGGCGGAAGTGGCTGAAACCGATATTGACGCCTACCTTCTCAAACCTCTCACTGTCAAGGCTCTGGGAGACCGGGTCGCCCGGGTTATCCATAGCCATAATAACCCCACCCCGGCGATCATGCACCTTCGTCTGGCCCGAAACTTTTATAATCAGGGGCAGTTTCAGGAAGCTGTGGACGAGGCCCGCAAGGCGGTGGAAAGCGATCCGGCCAGCACCAAACCCATCCGCCAGCTTGGCTTTTTCAACCTGAAAAACAACAATCTGGATGAGGCGGAAAAGTGCTTTAAATTGGCCGTCTCCCGGAACCGCCTGGATGTCTTTTCCTTCAACCAACTGGGGGAACTGTACATGCAGCGTCAGGATTTTGAAAACGCCGCAAAATACCTGGACGAGGCCATGAAAATCAGCCCCAGGCAACTGGACAGGGGCATCCGCCTGGGTACGGTTTTGCTCCAGACCGGCATGAAGGACAAGGCCCGCCAAACCTTTGACAAAACCATCAGCGTTTCCAGGGAACGGGAAGAAACCCGGGAGTTGATCGCGGACGTCTGCATCAAGGAAGGGGACGCCCGATACGCCGCCAAACTCCTGGACCAAATTCTCCAAAATGTTGCAGGCCGCCCGGATCTTCTGATCCAGTTGGGCCTCCTGCTGGAGGGACTGGGGGAAAACCAGGAAGCTGTCAAACGTTTCACCCTGGCCACCGAGATAGACTCCAAAAATCCTGAGGTCAAAATCTATTTGGCCCGGAATTACCTTGCCATGAAACGCCCCATGTGGGCTGAAAAGTACCTTAATCAAGTTTTGAAAACATACCCGGAACACGAACTGGCCCGGGAAATGCTCCAGCAATGTCTGTGATGCGAGGTCAGAATGGATAACGCAACAGAAGTTCTAAAAACCTTTGCAGCGGTTGTACAATTTTCTAACGATTCCAGCTTGGATTTTGAAGAAAAACTCCAGAAAATCCTGGAGGAAACCATGAAGTGCTCGGGCATGGCAAAGGGCTCCATCATGCTCATGAAAGGGCGGAATTGCCTGGAAGTGGCGGCCTCTTCCCGCCCGGAACTCATTGGGATATGTCAGGACCTGGAAGATGAAAACAGCCCCTCCGCCTGGGTGGCCATCAATAAAAAGCCCCTGTATGTGGACAGCATGATCGATTGCACATTTCCGCAAAAATTCGATCATTATAAAAAAAACGCCTACTTTTCCGTGCCCTTGCTCTCGGGCAAAAAAGTAATGGGCGTACTCAATCTTACGGAAAAGGTCGTGCTGGACCTTCTGACCCCCCAGGAACAGGAATTCGTCCTCAATATTGCCGGACACTTCATCATGGCCATAGACAACCAGCGTCTTGCCAAATCCCTCAAACAAAGCAGGGAAAAACTCAGGAAAAAGAACCAACAGCTAAAAAAGGTGGAAAAAGCCAAGGAACAGCTTTTCAACATGCTGGTCCATGACCTCAAAGGCCCCATATCGGAAATGGTGGCCAATCTGGACCTCCTCACTTATACGGTAAAGGGAGAAAACCTGGAGTATATCCAATCCTCCCGAACGGCCTGCGACAGCCTCTATCGCATGGTTTCGGATATGCTGGAAATCACCAAAATGGAAGAGGGCAGGCTTAAACTCTACCATACGCTCGTCAATCCCATGGAAATCCTGGACGATGCCCTTGCCCGCCTGACTGGCATGGCCATGATCAAGGAAATCCGCTTTGCCAAGGAAATCCCCCATGACGGACAAAAATGCCTGTTCAGGGCAGACAGAAACATCCTGTCCAGGGTTCTCCAAAACCTCCTGGTAAACGCCATATCATACACCGAGACAGGGGGCGGAATCATCCTCGGATATGGCCTTCCCACCCCGCAGAACATTGTTTTTTTCGTCGAAGACAATGGCCCTGGCATTCCTGCAGGTTTTGAAGAAAAAATATTTGACAAATTCGTGCGAGTGAATGAGGCTGACCAGAACAGGGCTTATACCACAGGCCTGGGTCTGGCCTTTTGCCAGATGGCTGTGGCGGCCCACAATGGAACCATTCGCGCGGAAAACGCCACACCCACCGGCGCCCGCTTTGCCTTTACCCTTCCCATGGATCACACAGGATGAGGACCGGACCATTTTAGAGAAACTGCAGAACCACGCCATTGAACTGGGAGCCGAATCCGCGGTGCTCCTGGATACGCATAGGATTATAACCCGGGATGACTTGGCCGCATTGTGCAAAAAGCCCGGATGCCCCAACTACGGAATCGCCGCCAGTTGCCCGCCCTATGTAGGAGGGCCTCAAGCCCTTCTTCAGGACCTGGAACACTATACCCACGCCTTGTTTTTTCGTGTGCACGCCCCTAAAAGCCAAGTGTTCTCCGCCATGCTTCCCGAAATCATGGGCCAAGTGCATACTATTGCAGCAAGCCTGGAATACAAGGCCCTGGAACTGGGCTTTTCAAAAGCCAAAGCCTTTGCAGGCGGCTCCTGCAAAAATATTTTTTGCCAGGACCAGCCGGATTGCCAGGTGGTGGCCCAAAACGGCCCTTGCCGGAATCCCACCCTGGCAAGGCCCTCCATGTCCGGTTTCGGCATTGATGTGAGCGCCCTGGCCACAGCCGCAGGATGGCCCATGCTGGACAAGAATGCCAACGCCACCATGGACGACGCCCCCATGCCCCTTTACGGGCTGGTGATCATGGGCTAATGGGTAACCCCTAAGATACTATTGATCCCCAATATTTGCCTGTATCCAAATTCTCCTGTATGAAGGGTATTCATTAGCCCGTTTATTGCACCATGTTCCGCTTATTCAGCCCGGAGGCCCATTGTGATTGTAATTCCCCTGGAAGGCAAGATCGGTTGGAGGAATCCGCCGATCGTCACCATTCTTCTCATAGTTATCAACTGTGTGGTCCTTTTTGGCTTCCAGACGAACGACTCCGTAATCAATGAGGAGGCTCTTGATTTTTACTGTTATTCGGGCTTGGCGGACATCGAAGGAGATGCTTATATCAACTGGCTTGATCTTCGCGGAAGAGCTCTGCCTAACCCTGAAAATTTTGATATAGACGAACAAAGCTGTTTTTATATTTATTATTGCATGATCACTAATGATGAGTTTATGGGGCTTCTTGACGCAGACGCAGTAATCTCCCCGTTCGACGTGCAATACCAGACATGGAAAAATCTGCGGCAAGAGTATGAAAACCTGCGTCGCCAATCCTTTCAGGCGCGATACGCCCTTGTCCCGGCAGAGCACATTCCCGTGACATTCGTGACCTCCATGTTCCTGCATGGGGGGATATCCCACCTGATCGGGAACATGATTTTTTTATGGATTGTGGGATGTATCCTGGAAATGGGCGTGGGAAGGGTCGCCTATCTGTCGGCTTATCTGTCCCTGGGTGTTTTTTCCAGCCTGCTGTTCTGGGCTGTGAACCAGGGAAGCCACATACCGCTTGTGGGCGCGTCCGGGGCCATATCCGGCCTTATGGGCGCCGTTGCCGTTTTGTACGGCATGACCCGTATTAACGTGTTTTTATCCACGGGGTTTTATTTCAACTACGTCAAAGTGCCGGCCTTGATCCTGCTGTTTTTTTGGGTGGGCAAGGAGCTTTTTAACCATTACCTGGGAGGACCCAGCAGCACGGCGTACATGGCCCACGCCGGAGGCTTGTTGGGCGGCGCCCTGGGAGGCATTGTTTACAAGCAGATCATGGGGCAAAAGGCCAAGGAGTTTTTTGAAGAAGAAAAACCGGACGAAACCCCCGCGCTGCTGGAACAAGCCAGGGCTGCCATTGGCGTTCTGGATTTCAACAAGGCGCGCCCCATCCTGGAAACGGTCCTGGAGGCCAAACCAAACAGCCTGGAAGCGTTAAAACTCCTGTTTGTTGCGGAAAAAAGCCAGTCTGAAAATCCGTCCATCCACAGAACCACGGCCAGGCTGCTGACTGCCTTGGGCGGCGACAGCGCGGCGGTTGCGGATGTATATCGGGAATACAGATTCTCTGTGAAAAGGCCCGCCCTTCCGGCCGGGGTGCATCTGCGTGTGGTCAAGGCCCTTGTAAAGCAAGGTCGACTGCAGGACGCTGAAAAAATCGTGGGCGCCTATCTTCGCCAAAGACCGGAAGAACCGGGCATTGCGCCCGCTCTCTTTGTCTTGGGGCAAGCCTATGAGACCAAAGGGAATGAGGAGAAAGCCGGCAAGTGTTTCCTGATCCTGGAAAGAAAATATCCCCGGTCCCAGGAAGCGGCTTTTGCCCGTTCTCGCAGTCCAAAATAGAATCACCCTGGCCCTGTGTTATCCTCCTATGTGCTGCAGGTAGTTTTTTACCTTGGGAGCGATATCGTGAGCGGGATATTTTTTCAGGAGCCCCGTGAGGATGGATTTGGCCTTTTTAGGGTTCATGAGCCTGTCGTTAAAAATTTGGGCCGCCCGAAAATAGGCTATTGGCACATCCCGGTTGTCAGGAAACGATTTTGTGAACTTGCCATAGGCATTGATAGCCCCTTTGGGGTTGCCCGTTTCTGCAAGCCAGCCTGCGATTTTGAACAAGGCTCCAGGCTCCGGGCTGAAACCGGGGTCTGCTCCCATGCACACGCCATAAGCATCCAGGGCCTTGGCCTTGGCGTTGTTCTCAGCCAATAAATCCAGCAGGATAGGGCCGTGAGCCACCAACTTGTCCTTTTCCCCTTTTATCTTCAAAAGGGCAAAGTACCTTTCCGAAAGCTCCCGGGAAAACTCGCCTTCCAGAGCCTGATAGCGGCTGATGTATTCGATGGCCTCATCATGTTTTCCTTCAGTAAACAAAAATGCCGTATGCTTGGCCGCTTCCGTGGCCCGGTTATCAGCCTTGACCACAGATACCTTGTCCGAATCCTTCATATCTTCATAGTCGATATCATAACCCAGTTCCGAGTGGTATTGCAGCAGCACATAGCCCATCAGATGATAGGCCACCAGCATATAGTAATTGCCGAACACACCATCCAGAAACTCATTCAGGAAAGTCGGAACATATTCCGAAACAAGATAAAGCAGGGAGCCGGGGGCAAACATTAAAAACAGCAAAAACAGCCACATGATAAAGTAGCCGCCGCCTATCCGGAAGGGTAGCGCCATGAATGAAGCAGGATTCATGGCCCGGAAAGGGTTACCATCCATGACCAGTATGATAAGCATGGACGGCAAAAAGAACATGACCACAATTCCATAAATTATCATAGCCGCCCCACCCAACTGGGCGCCGATAAAAATCCCGGCAACACCCAGGAGGATGAAAAGAACAACCTGGGCCAACACAGCTCCCACTCCTGCCGTCAGGGCTTCATCGTACATCTTGGGCGGCGTCAAATCCCCCTGCGCGGTTCTCCGAAGCGCGAGGTAAGCATAATTGAGCATCGCTGCGGATAACAACATCCTCAGGAGCCAGCCCATGGGCATTCCTCTTAATACCGCACTAAAAAAGGCGATGGTCACCAGAAGAATCAGGGGATTGGCGTGAAAGGGATAGGTAAAGAATTTGTCCATCCTTTTCCAGAAAGGTTTCATGGACCCGGAAACGCCCACCCAGGATGTGGGAACCAGGCACGACGGACAACACCTGAGAAGGTTCTGGCCGTGATATCCTCCCGTCTCCCGGTTTATCACGCAGTCGGGACAAAAGGCATTACCACACTCTGGGCAGACCCATTCTCCATCCCTTGTAGGATGAATATAGCAATTGGCTTTCATATTCTTTCCAATAATTTCAAAAGACTAAGAGACAAAAAATATCATGGGATTCTCAGGCGAATTGTATAAGGCATTCCCGGTCTTTTGACAAGGGAAAAGCAACAATCGACGGGTAACCTCGCCCTCCACAGCATAAACGTTTTGCCCAATTTCCATGCTCTCATTAATTTTCTTCGTGAATTCGTTGCGCCCATTTTATCGCCCATTCTTTTAACGGGGCGAGCGCTCTTCCGGGATGGTGATGATTTCGCCTGTCTTTTTTGTTTTCTTCCCCGGTGATTTTTTGCTATCCTTTTGCAATTGTTGTCTCAATGGGGAATTGTTTCCCCTGTGCCTTAATCCGTAACGAAAACCGGGAGCAAAAGATGAAAAAACCAGGGCCTTTGAAAATGGTTTTGACTGCTTGTTTGTTTGCTTTTCTGATGGTTCCCATGGCATATTCAGGAAATTATGTCATCATTGGCCAGGGCAGCCCCAAGCCCGAAGAAGGGAACAAGTTGGGCAATGGCTACATTTATGTGGATGATCAGGGCAAGCATGCCAGCAAGGTCAAGATTCAAACTCAGGGCTCTTCCATTTATGTGGCTAAGATTAAGGTGTTTTACGAGGGAGGAGCATCCGTGGAAATTCCCGTGGGCAAATCCATCTTCGTGGAAGAGGAGGCGGACCCCATCACCCTGGGGACCCGCAAGGAAGCCATGGAAAAGATTATGATTCGTTTTCGTTCCCCGAGACAGGCCACTATTGTTTTGTGGGGCCGTTGATCCTTGCTCTCGGACAGGCTTGGAACATTTTTCAGTTTAAGACAATTGTTTAAGGTATTGGAAAACATATGCTCTCCATGATCAAAAGTTGGATGGATCGCTATTTGTCCGATCCCCAGATGGTGGTCTTGGCGGCCATGCTGGTCACAGGGCTTCTTAGCGTTTTGTTTCTGGGCGAAATGCTCATGCCCGTATTCGCCAGTGTGATTATCGCCTATTTGCTGGACGGCCTGGTAACCCGCATGCAGCGGCTAAAAATTCCCCGTCTGGCTTGCGTGATTATTGTTTTTCTGTTTTTTTTAAGTGCCATGATTGTAATGGTGGTGTGGCTGCTTCCCCAGATATCCAAGCAGATTTTTCAATTAGTTCAGCAGCTTCCCGCTATGCTTTCTGCTTGGCAGAAACAATTGATGCGTCTGCCCCAACAATATCCCGAATTCATATCCGAAGCCCAAGTGGCCGAGATTTTCCAGATGGGCAACACGGCTGCGTCCACCATCGCCAAACGGGTGGTCTCCTATTCGGTGGCTTCGGTTTACACGTTGGTGACTCTGTTGGTCTACTTGGTTTTGGTGCCTTTTCTGGTCTTCTTTTTTCTCAAGGACAAGGAATTCATCCTAAACTGGATGCTCCGGTTTCGGCCCAGCGACATGGCCCTCACCACCACGGTCTGGCATGATGTAAACCGGCAGATTTCCAATTATGTCCGGGGTAAGGGCTGGGAGATACTCATTATCTGGGGTATCAGTTTTGCGGTATTCAGGGCCTTGCACCTCAACTACTCCCTGCTCCTGTCTCTGTTTACCGGTCTTTCCGTCATATTTCCTTACATCGGAGTCACGGTCATGTTTTTCCCGGTGGGCCTCATTGCCTTTTTTCAGTGGGGGATGGAACCCAAGGCCCTTTGGGCTGTCGCCGCTTACGGAGTCATTCAGATTTTTGACGGCCAGATTCTGGCGCCTTTGCTTCTTTCCGAGGTTGTCAATCTCCATCCCGTGGCTATTATTATAGCAGTACTCTTTTTTGGCGGGATATGGGGGGTTTGGGGTTTATTCTTTGCCATCCCCCTGGCCACACTGGTGAACGTGCTCCTGGGGATTTGGCTGGATAAATACGAAAGACCCGGCAAGGGGGAACCCCCTCCCGAAAGTCGGCCCGAAAATCTATAAGGAGGAAGGCATGGCTGAAAAGACAAAGAAATTCAAACAGGTTTGCAAGTGCGAAAACTGCGGCAACGAAGCCGAAATGATCATCACCTGCTCTTTGGTGGAAGTGGAGGAAAGCCCCGAGGAAGACGGCAAGCAAAAGGGCCACGCCACCTGCACCCAGTGCGGGAACGAGGCGGACATCTGGGTTAAACTATAAGTAGTCAGCCCATTATTAATCGGGATGGGCCCTTGGGCCCATCCTCATGCGTAGGTGTTTACCACGGTGCCCTGGATCTGGTCCAGAAGCAGGCTTTGCATGATAAAGGACGAGGAGTTGTAGGTCCCCATGCCGAACAGGTCTGATTCTATCAGGCTTGATGCTTCCTTGGCGTAAGTCAAAGGAAGATTGGAAGAGATTTGGCTGGTCAGGGTGGCGGTGCGTGCGGCCAAGCCATCCACTCCGGCAAACAGGTCCTGCAGCCCTTCCAGGTTTTTCGCCGCGCCTTGGTTCAGGGCGCTAACGTCCATCTGCAGATAGCCATTCCCGTCCTGGGTGATCCCGTAAGCCTGCAATTCCCTCGATTTATCCCCAATGAATGAAGTCAGGGAGTTCAGGATACTACCCTGAATATAATTTTCATTATTCTTTAAATACTCCATGAACACATTGAGTTCATTCACAAAGGCCTGGGCCGCCCCAGCGGCCTTGTTTGTGTCCGGTCCCACACTCAGGGTGGCCTCTCCGGTTCCATAGAGGCCTACAGCGACTTTACCTCCGTCCAGGTATACATTATTGTATGAGGATGTGAAGGCTTCTCCATTTACGGTGTAGGCGCTGTCCCGGGCTTCCAGGGTGGCGGTGTTGGCGCCGGTGGCGGCAATGGCGTTGCCTGTCACGTCCGCCAGGAGAAAGGCTCCGGCGCTGCCGGTCTGGTCTGCGGTTATTTGGAGGGCGCTTGTGCCCGCTGTGTTACCGCTTGTCACCTGGGCGGTCACGCCCAGGCCGTTTGCGTTGATGGCTTCGGCAATCTTACCCAGCACTTTGTAATTGGTTTCGCCGGTATCCACCTTCACTTCCAACAGGTATTCCGTATCCTCGATGATCAGCTTGAACCGGTCGATCCCCTGGTCCACGGCGGTGGCTTCAGCATTAGCCAGTTCCGTTCCCGTGTTTTTCTGGCCGGAGGCCAAATTTTCCACCGTGATCGCGTACTCCTCGATGGCGGCGCCCGATTCTGTGGAATAGGCGTTTCGGGCCTGGGCCGTAAGCACGTTGGCATCGGAGGATGCCGCTGTCCGGTCAAAAAACACGGACCCGTAATCCCCCAAGGTTAAAACCCCTGCCTTGGCGGCCAGGTCTGCTGTCCCTATGTAAAGACTGGACAAAGCCTTGCTGGATTCCTGGGAAAATGCCACCTGTTCCAGTTGGTCCTGGAGTTGGGTCATTACCGAGGAAAACAGGTTGGAAATGGCGGCGCCCGAATTGGTGGAGCCCAGGGGGGCCAGAAGACTGCTCATGGTAAGGTAATTACTATAGGTCCCTGTGATATTCATAGAGCACCTCCACTACAAAGTGAGGATTGCTGATTCACGAACCCTTTGGGAAAGAAACAATCTCCCTATAATATATCGGCACATCTCCCGCCCAACTTTAGAAAAATTTTTTAGTTTTTTGTAAAAAGTTTAACTTATTGATATTATGTAGTTTGTAATGATTTCAGAATTGTTTTGGGTCCTTGGTTTCGCACATTGCAAAACCAGTCCGCCGCAATGGACGAGGGAAAAATCATAAAGAGCTAAGCCGGGTCGTTTGATCTCCACACTCTCTGTGAATGGAATAACAGCCTTTCAGGTGTCGTAAAATTTTACACCCTGCCAAAGGGCCGTGTCGGGCAGGGAGACAGGGCACTGGCGACGCCCGAATTTTTGATATTTTCCCATCAAATAATATGGCAATAAATCAGATGGTTAATTCCTATGGTTGTGCTTCCGCCTAAATCCAATTAGCTTGCCTAAAACTGGCACGCAGCTTGCTCTATGCAAACATTATCCAGGATTTTGCAGGAATCGCGGATGGAAAGAAATGCATAGCAAGGAGCGACAGAAAAATTATGAAATCCAATATCAATCTCCTGTCCCTGGAGGCCACTGAAAATAATTTGGCAGCCATCCTGGAGTACGAAAAGGTGCTGTTTGTGGACACGTGCCGACCGAACGGAGAAACCGGGGTGCTGGTCATGACCTGGGTCCCCACAGATGGAATGCCTATAAGCGAGGATGCCAGGACTATGGCCAGAAAAAACTTTTTGGCTGCTTCTGAAAACCTCAGCATGTATCATCGCCTGCGCCAGTTGGCGGCCTATGACGAATTGACGGGCCTGTATAACCGGCGGTTCGGGAGGGTGCGTTTGAATGAGGAAATCGCCCGGTCCAGCCGCCGGGGGTCTCCCTTGTGCGCGGCCATGTTGGATCTGGATCATTTCAAGTGCGTCAACGACACTTACGGCCATCCCGTGGGGGACAAGGTTCTCCGTCACGTGAGCGCCATATTCCGCACCTCCCTGCGAACGGAAGACGTGCTCATCCGGTATGGAGGGGAGGAAATCCTGGCGGTCATGCCCGGAACCCGCCTGGAAGAAGCCCATGAGATCATAGATCGGCTGCGCATAGCAGTGGAAGAGAATCCCTTGCAAGAGGCCGGACTGCCTATTCCCGTCACAGTAAGCGCGGGAGTGGCCCTGCGCCAGGACCAGGACGGCCAGCCTAATGACGCCGGCAGCCTCGTTGCCTTGGCTGACCGGCGTCTATATATGGCTAAACAGAAGGGACGCAATCGGGTGGTGAGTGAAAACTCAGAATAAATTTCCAGTCTTGCGCATGAGAGTGCGCGACTCCGCCTTGCGAATTCTTTCCTCCTGCTCTGCCTTGCGTTTTCTGGCGCCTTCCAGTTTTTCCATGAGTTCCCTGAAGTCTGCGGGTTTGTTCAAATAGTCAAAGGCTCCCAGCTTCATGCCTTCCACGGCTGTGTCGGTAGTGCCATGGCCGGTAAGCAGGATAACCTCCACAATGGGATTCCTGCGTTTGATTTCCCGCAGGGTTTCGATACCGTCCATGCCGGGCATCTTGATGTCCAGGATAACCACATCCACATCGGCCTGGGCAAGGATGTCCAGGCATTCCTGTCCGCTGTGCACGCCCTTGACGATTTCTCCCATCTCTTCCAGACGCATGGAGAACATTTCCACAAAGTCCTCTTCATCATCCACCACGAGTATATTAATGGGCACCCGCACCATGATTGTCTCTCCTTTCAAGTTCTCTGGCTTTGTCCCGCCAGTCAATGTCGTTGGATACCTCGGGGCAGGCCTTTCCACGGCGAGGAACACTCACCCGGAAGCAGGCGCCCTGACCCACTTTGCTTTCCACTTGTATGGCGCCTCCCAGGCGTTTGATAATATCCAGGCTTACGAACAGCCCTAACCCGGTACCCTGACCCGGAGGTTTGGTTGTGAAAAATGGCTCGAAAATCCGGTCCATGTTTTCCTTGGGAATGCCATGGCCCGTATCCCGGACATGGATGACAGCCATGCCCTCGGAAAACGCGCTTCCTATGAAAACCCGTCCCCCTCTGTCGCATGCCGCGATTCCGTTGGAAACCAGGTTGATAAGCACCTGTCTGAGCCGGTGAGGATCAGTCCACAGGATAATGGGACAGGGGTTTTGCTCCTTGATAACTGTCACCCCCATACCCGAGGCCTGGCCGCTCACCAGCAGGATCACCTCTTCCACAAGATCATCTAGCTCAATCTCCCTATATACCGCATCCGGCTGTCCCGCAAAACCAAGAAGTTGCATGGTGGTCCGTTTGGCCCTTCCCACGCTTTTTTCAATTTTGCCCAATGCCTTTTCTAACTGGTCGTGAAAGGGTATGGTTGCGCATTCCTCTTTTTTCAAAAGCAAACGCATATACCCCGCCGCCTCGGCGATAATGGCCAAGGGGTTGTTTATTTCGTGGGCGACTCCCGCCGCCAGGGTTCCCAGGGAGGCCAGCCTTTCGGCCGTTGCCATCTGCCTTTCCAGGGATTCCCGCATTTCCGCTTCTTTTGCAAGGTCCGTCCGGTGCTTGCCTTTGTCAAAGGCCTGGCGGATTTTGTTGACCAGGTTTTCCGTTTCCACAGGTTTTTGCAAATAATCAAAAGCTCCGGAACGGATTCCCGTAATGCCGTCTTCCACGGCGGCCTGGCCGGTAAGAAGGATCACCTCTGTCCCCGGGTGCTCATGGCGGATGCGGGAGAGGGCGTCCAATCCCCCCATGCCCGGCATTTTCACGTCCATGACCACCACATTGGCCGGGGTGGCCTTCAATACCTCCAGAGCCTCTTCCCCGGTGGATGCCTGGAAAACGTCCATTTCCCGCCGCCCCAGCCTTTTGGCCAGGGCCTGCCGAAACGCGTCCTCGTCATCCACCAACAACAGTTTAATGGCTTTTTCGTTGTTCACGATTTATTGAATCCCTGTTTTGCGCAGTTGCACTGGATTTCATCCGGGTTCCATGGGAGTCATCCGTGACCTGGATTTCGCACTCGGGAAACAGGACATGCAGCATGGCGGCCAGGGTTTTTCCCTCTTTGTCCGGCCTGCTGGAGGTTACGATGATTTTTTTCATAATCCGTGCTCCTTTCCGGCTTTTCAGCCATCCTACACCTGTTTCACCAAATTAATAAATCCGTGAAATCCGCTTTATACCAGCCCCAGAATCCGCCACCACACGCTGGCCACCAGTACCAGAATTCCCAGGAGGATGGGGGTCGCCACCGCCCCCACCTTGGTAAGGTCCGAAGCCTTGAAGTATTTGTAACTATAGGCAATGGCGTTGGGAGGACACCCGATAACCAGGAGCATGGCGAAAGACGTCGCCATGCCCAGGCACAGAGCCAGGACTCTGGGATCCACCCCTTCCAACTGCGCCATGGGGATGACGATGGGTAAAATCAACGCCGCCGCGGCCACGTTGGCCATGGCGTTGGTAACCAGGGCCCCGAACACACCCACACCCACGAACAGAAGCAGCCAGCCCCCGCCCTGGATGTACGGGAAGAACAGGTTGGCGAAATAGGATGCGGCCCCGGAGTACCCCATACCCAGACCCAGAGATATGCCGCCGCCAAAAATGAACAGGGCAGTGCCCCATTCCAGGTTTTCGTGGATGTCGTCCCATTTCAGGACTTCCATCAGGATCAGGGCGCCCACCGCTATCATACCTGTAATCGAATAATCCAAACCATGGATTCCCTTGGTCAACCACAACAGGAAGGCCAGGCAGATAACAACAATGGTTTTTTTCTCCAAACCGGTCCAGGGACCCAGGGATTCGTCAAACTGGGGCAGTTTGTATTTGGGATCTGGACGGTACACCATGTAAACGATTAAGACAGCTGCGGGTACGCAAATGAGGGCTGCGGGCATGGCAAAGACGATCCAATCCACAAAGCTGATTTCCACACCCGTGAATTCCTTTAAAAACGCCGCTGAAACCATGCAGCGCCCGCCGCCGATCAGGGAACCCATGCCTCCGCTGGAACAGGCAAAAGGCAGGGAAAGCATCATGAATTTAGCGGTTTTTGTTCCCGGGGCGATGCCTGCGGCCTTCATAAGGGGCAGCATGGTGATGATACCCACGGCGACCGCTGCGGCATCATGCATGAACGACGAAGCGATACCCAGGCCGATGGAAATGATGAAGGTGAACTTCACCACGCTGGTTCCGGCCATTTTTACGATAAAATACCCCAGCCGCTTGGTCAGCCCCGCTTTATCCAGGGCAATGGCGAATATGAGGCAGCACATGATGAAGACCACCACCGGGTGCATGTAGGGCGCCCAGGCGTTTTTCACGTCCGTCACGCCCATGAGCACCAGGGAAACGCCAATGCCAATGGCTGTGATTTCCAGAGGAATGGGCTCCACCACAAACAGAAAGATCAAAACCCCCAGTATGGCTAAAAAGCGTTTTCCCTTGGGGTCCAGGCCGTCCTGATATTCCACGGTGATCTTTTTGTCCCCCTGGACCTGGGAGGCCGCCTCTTTCAGGTAATTAGCGACCTCAGGGCCAACCTTTTCGGCGTTGGTGATCCGGACAGTGTATTCCTTGGTTTTGGCGTCCCGGGAAACCAGTTCAAATTCTCCGGAAACCTGCTGCAAGACGAGTTGAGCTTCGTCACCTACAATCTTAAAGGTGTTGCCTTCCGGCCTGGGCAACAGGAGGATGATCACCCCCAGGCTCAAAGCCAGGCATAGTTGAAAATACTTGTTCTTGAAAATCATGTTTCGTCCTTTCCAGGCACAGTAACAGCCCCTGTATCAACCTTCTTCATAAGAAGGGCAGGCTTGGTATATCTTTTCCAAAAGATCTTCCAGGTCGCAGGGCTTGGTAAGATAGTCAAAAGCTCCCTGGGCCATACCCTGACGGGCGGCCTTTTCCGATCCATGTCCCGTGAGGATGATGACGGGCATTTCCGGGACCATTTTTTTGAAAATATTGAGGACCTCTATCCCGTCCATATCCTCCATTTTCAGATCCACCACCGCCACATCAAAATCCGTTCCCCTTAAAATTCCCACAGCATCCGAACCACTGGTGGCGGCCGTGACTTCTATGTTTCTGCGCGCCATCCTTTTTTCCAGGACGTGCAGATAACCCTGCTCATCATCGACGAGCAGGATCTTTAAGGGTTTTATGTCGGGTGTGATTATTTTCATGGCGTGGCCTCTCTAAACAATCAGTCTCCCCGTCTGTTGACGATGTTCATTGCCCGTGCCTGGGCGATTTTTTGCTCATGATTTTCCTTTTTGGCTTTGGCCTCTCTCACCTTACCCAACAGGTCATCCATGTCACATGGCTTCATCAGGTAGTCGAAAGCGCCTTGCTTCATGCCGTCAATAGCGCTCTGGACTGTGGCATGGCCCGTGAGCATGATCACTTCCACCAAGGGGTGGCGCTTCCTGATTTCCTTCAGGGTCTCTATGCCGTCCATGCCAGGCATTTTCACGTCCAGGACCACTACATCCACTCCAAAGGTTTCATTCAGTTTTTCCAGGCCTTCCTCGCCAGTAAAGGCTTGAACCACTTCCAGTTTTCGCTTGGTCAGCCTCTTTGCCATGGTTTCCACAAAAGATTGCTCGTCATCCACGAGCATAACTTTGATATCAGACATGTTCTCCTCCTCTGTAATTTGCGTGTTCTTTCTCGCTTCCGGCTTTTCCATTTAACGCGGCCGGAAGACTGATGTGAAAAGTGGTGCCCATCCCAACCGAACTATTTACCGAAATTTTCCCCCCCATCTTCTGAATGATGCCGTAGCAGATGGAAAGACCCAGTCCCGTTCCTTTGCCCACGGGTTTGGTTGTAAAAAACGGATCAAAAACTCTTTTCAAAACTGCGTCCGGAATTCCCTGGCCCGTATCCGCCACATGAAAACTTACATCCCCATCCCCATTGGTGGTGGAAATGGTCACTTCGCCTCCCTGCTTGTGGTCGATGGCATCAATGGAATTATTGATAAGGTTCAACAAAACCTGCTGCAACTCCGAAGGGGAGGCCTGGACCATCCGCAGGTCCTTCGCCAGGATTTGATGGATTTTTACATTGGCGTATTTGGCCCTTTGCCCGCTTAGGTCCACCACTTCCTGGATGAGGTCGTTTAAATTTACTTCTTGCTGCCTGGGGTCTGTCCTTCGGGCGAAACTCAGGAGCTTGTGAGTGATTTCCTTGCATCGATTGCCCTGAGTTTTGATTTGCTTCAGGGAACGGCGGATTTCCGTAACATTCTCAGTTTCCTTAAATTCGTCCTCCTCCAAAAGATCCCCTATCCAGCCGGACTCCTCCACCATGATGGCTACCGGATTGTTGATCTCATGGGCGATCCCTGCCGCCAGTTCCCCCAAGGAGGCCAGCTTGCCAGCCTCAATGACTTTTTCGTTCATCATCTCTTTTTCCCGGTCCGCCATTTCCAGCCGTTTCACGGTCTTGGCTGAAACCAAAAACGCCATAAAAACAATGGACATGCTTCCCACCAGGAATATGATTATGGCTACGTTTCGGGTTCTGTACCATGCGCCAAAGGCGTCACGGGCGTTTTGGCGATACACCAGGGCCCACTGACCCTGCTTGAGCTGGGTCATGATGTAAATGGCGCTCTCGCCCGGAGCTCCTGGATCATCGGCAACAATGGTCCGAACCGGCAGAGCTGTGGCGAAATCCCTGGTTTGGGAGGCCCACCAGTTATGCGCTGAATTTTGGATTGGTTTGGATTCCGCAGGATGCTTGCCCCATACCAACTCACTCAAAGATCCCACATGAGGTTCCAGGTGGATGCGGGGCTTGGTCTGGAAGGCGCCCTGACGATTGATTATGAACGCCAGGCCGGTCTCTCCGATGCTGATGTTTTCCACCAACCGGTTGAAAGCCATGAAATCAATGGTGCACCTGAGTAGCCACTCCCTGCCGTTGGCGGAGATTTTGGTGGCCACAATAAAGTGGGGCAGGCCCCGGAGTCCCATGAACACATCGCTGATGTAGTTCCTCCTGGTCATGGCCTCCCGAAACCAGGCTGCATCCCCATATACTGCTTTGCCCAGCTTGAAAGGCCCGGAATAGGCCAATTGCACCCCTTGGTCGTCCACCAGGCCCATGTCCACCACCACGCCTCCATGCTCTATTTGCAAATTCCTGAGCAGCTCGGACAAAAAGAGTTCATCCTGGAAATTTTCAATAGGGTAGATGCTGGCGATAACCCGAAGGTCCGCCAGATTTTCGTTCAGGAAAGTGTCAATGTTTTGCTTGTGTTTTTCGACAACCTGTTCAAGGTGTTCCAGCACCTTGGATTCATAGGCAATCTTGAACTGATAGCTATTGACGACAGCTATAAGAGCTAAGGGAGCCAATGAAATCAGGATGATAAGAAACATCAGCCGCCTTCTTACTCCGCTGTAATGTCTTTCCTTTTCCATTTGTTAGTCCGGGTTACCACGTCGCGTTCGTTTAAGATTCGGAAGACCACATCCTTTAAGCGGTTTGTGCTCTCCCCCTTTTCCAATATGGCTGCAGCCTTGTGAGCCGCCGGATGATTCAATGCTTCACCGGGAAATGCATGAAGCACGACCGGTAACTTGGGCATGAACATGGAAATCCTGGTCAGGATAGGGTCGGAATCCGCGCAAGATAATTCCGGATCCACGACCACCAGATCGGGCGGACTGGATGACAAACACGCCTCCACAACCTCTTGGCTGGTACGCGCCAAAATCACCGTGCATCCCAGGGACGAAAATTCCCTTCGCAACAGTTCTCTGACCCGAGGGTTGGGGTCGGCAACGCAAATTGTGATTTCTGGTTCAAGCATGTCCGCCCTCCTTTGGCAGCCTAAGCTGCCAGGAAGTATCGCAACAGCCGTACCAGAATTCATGGGGGGAAAAAATTGATATAAATGCTTGAATTTTTTTTCTAATGTCGTTTTTAAACAAAGGGCCTGAGAAGGCCCTTGGCAGGGGGGGTGTAAAAAATCTTTACACTTCGTAAAACAGGGGCTTGGAGCTTAGGAAACAGAGGTCTTGATCTTGAGATCGTATTTTTCAATGCGGGAAAGAAGGGTAGGCCGGGAAAGCCCTAAAATCTTGGCTGCCCGGGTCCGGTTTCCTCCGGTAATGCGCAGGGTTTCGGCAATAACCAGACTGCCCAGGTGGTCCATTATCTGTTCAAAAAGGCGCCCGTCATGGCTGATGCTCATCTGCTCCCGCACCCATTTGCGGATGAGGGCGTCCACATGCTCATCGTCGGTATCCTGGGCCTGAACATCGTCGGGCATGGACCAGGCAGCTGCCCGGCTGATTTCTTCAGGTTCCAGCGGGTAGCCTTTTGAAAAGATCAGGGCTTTTTGCAGGGCATTGGACAACTCCCGCACATTGCCTGGCCAGGGTTGGGTTTCCAGTATTCTGGCCGCAGCTTTGGTCAGGCCGGGATTGGGCATGGCCATTGCCATGGCGTGCCTGGACAAAAAGTACTCCGCCAACAGAGGCACGTCCCCGATTCTTTCTCTTAGGGGCGGCAGGGTGAGGGTCACCACTTTCAGGCGATAATAAAGATCCTCCCGGAAGTGTCCCTGGCGCACAGCTTCTTCCAGGTTGCGGTTGGTGGCTGCTATAATCCGGACATCCACGGGAATGGGCTCCCTGCCTCCCAGACGTTCGATACTCCTTTCCTGGAGCAGACGAAGAATTTTTGACTGAATTTCCAGTGGCATATCCCCAATTTCATCCAGGAAAATGGACCCATGGTTGGCCCGTTCGATCTTGCCCACCCTCCGGCTGGAAGCCCCGGTAAACGCCCCTTTTTCATAGCCGAACAATTCACTTTCCAAAAGAGTGGGGGGAATGGCTACGCAGTTGATGACCAAAAAGGGCCGATGGGCCCGCAGACTGTGCTGGTATATAGCCCGGGCTGCCAGTTCCTTGCCTGTGCCGGATTCTCCGCGCACCAGCACGGTGGCGTCCGTGGAGGCAACCCTGCCTATGGATTTGTATATGTCCTGCATGGCCGGGCTTTTTCCCACCAGAGCATCCTGGGGAGCATCGTCCGAATAGTCACCCACCTGCACCTTGGTATGCATGAAGCGCGAGGCCTTGATGGCCTGGTCAATCAAAGCCAAAATTGCCGGAATATCAAAGGGTTTCAGGATGTAGTCAAAGGCCCCCATTTTGGTGGCTTCTATGGCGGTCTCAGTAGTGCCAAAGGCGGTCATGATGATCACAGGCAGGCGAGGCTCGATTTTTTGGATTTCCCGGTAGGTTGTCAGCCCGTCCATCCCTGGCATACGCACGTCCATGATCACCAGATCAGGCTTGATTTGCTCCACCTTTACAAGCCCTGCCTCGCCGCTGGAGGCGGTATGGACAAGGTGCTCTTCTTCCTGGAGAATTCTTTCAAAACTTTGTCTCAACTGGGGGTCGTCGTCCACAATCAGGATGGTAGCCACTATTCTTCCTCCTTCAGGGGCAGGATCGCATAAAAACAAGCGCCCATGCCTTCTTCATGTTCCATGCGCAAAATCCCCCCGTGTTCGGTAATGATGCGGCTGGCGATACTCAGGCCAAGCCCGGTGCCTTCTTCCTTACTCGAAAAAAAAGGCTCAAACACCTTGGGCGCAATATTGGGGGGAATGCCGGGTCCCGTGTCGCAAATGCGCAGGGTGGCGCAAGGGCCTAAGCCCTTGATATCGGCCGACTCCTCCTTGATGAATAGTTTACCGCCATCCCCCATGGCTTCACAGGCATTCATGATGAGATTCATAAGGAATTCCTTGAGTTGATCCGGATCAGCAATGAGGGAGGGAAGTTTTAGCTTGCGCTGGACAATGGCTTCCACCCCATAGGATTCCAGCCGGTGCTGGGCCAGTTGCAGGGTCATGTCCACCACCTCGGACAAGCTGGTCCTTTGCGTACGCAGTCTGGGGGGTCTGGCAAACTCCAGAAAGTTGCCAACAATGGTGTTCAAATGCCCAATTTCTTCAGAAATAACTTCAAAATCCTCGCGTTGGATGTCGTTCAGGTCCAGGGATCTTTCCAAGGAAAAAAGCCGCATTTTTACGGAAGTCAGGGGGTTGCGGATACTGTGTGCCACGCCGGCGGAGAGTTTTCCTACCATGGCCAGCTTTTCGGCCTGAATCAGGTGCTCCCGGCTCTGCTCCAATTCCATATGGGCCTGATCCACATCCTGTAACAGGCTGTCAAACCTGTTTCCAAGGGCCTGGACCTCGTTGCCCACTCCCTTTCTTTTTGGGCCTTCCCCCCCTAATCTGGCCAGACGGCGAAGGGGTTCCAAAATCTCCTGATAAATTAGAAAACCCAGCAAAAAACCGCATATCACTGCAAGAAAAACAGCCACTAAAGAAAAACCGGCAAGCACTCTTCCCCTGTGGCGATACGCTTCATGGGCGAGGTCAATACGGTTTTCCTGGATTTGCTTATACTCTTCGCAAAAAGTGTAGATGACATGGAATTGCTTACGCACCTCCCAGTGCTTGGCGGCGCCCGCTTTCTCATTCCCTTCTTTGTACAACTCGATAACCACTTCCCTCTGTATGCTAAATTTTATATAAGAATCTGATATCTTTTGGAGAACCTGTTTTTCACGCTCCGAGGATGCAGCATTCTCGGCCCGCTCCATGCCTACCCGGAAACCCAGCTGATGCTCCTTAAGGCTTTCCAGCCACTGGATATCACCATCCAAAAAAAAGTAGGTGGTATAACCCTTTTGCATGATTAAAGCAGTTTCCAGGTCCTGAGCTGCAATAAGAGAGCTAATGCCCCGTGATAATTCGATTTTATAAAGTTTTTGAGTGGAATAGGTATACCACAGAGTGGAGGCGGCTCCCACACAATTCACTCCCACCAATCCAGCCAGAAGAAGGAAAATTTTTGTCCGCAAACTTAAATAGGCGCCCATGAAAACTCCTGTGGCAGTCCGAATTATTTTTTCCGGACTTGAAAAACATCGAAATTCTTTTGCCAATGGCTTTCAGACAGCTGAAACTATCCCTGATTTTCAGAATAGGCTAACCAAACTACCTTAGCAAAGCCTTTGCCAAGGCGCCAGAATATCTTACATAATATATAATAATATAAATAATATTGTTATGTTAAATAGTTATGGGCTATTAGTCCGTCGAAAGACCCGGAAAATTTTCCTGTTTAAAATATTATTTAACACCTTTTCAAAGGGATTCTGCAAAGTTTTTTCCAGAGTGTAAATATTTCTGACACCTTGCGGGATGGAAATCAGGAGGCCTTCTGCAAAAAAAGGCCGGGTTTCCGGGCTATGAAACAGCATGATGAAAACATCTTCGCTTTTGAGGAAGATGAATCGAAGGATTTTTTTTTAATGGGGGGACACCAGAAAAAAAATACGAGAATTTTGAAAACTCATTTTATTGAAACCCTCCCCATGAGTGGCGCGAAATTGTCCGGCCTTTTCCCTTTCGCGCTAAAGGCCTTTACAGGCCGTAAAGATACCTGACAAATGCAAAACCTCCATTTCGCCATTTTCTCAGTACATGAAATTTTAAAACATGCATGATTTCAGATTGTTATTTCCAATGGAACAATCTCCTACCTGATTGGCACAAGTCCTGCCATTACATTTCGCCGGAACGCATTGCGGACCGGAATCCAACTAACAATTTGGGGATGCCATGCAAGAAAATCACTACCACTCTTTAAAACGGAAAATTTTGGCGAGCATGCTCATCACCCCCCTGGTTCCCTTTGTCTTGGCAGCGGTGGTGGCTTTTGAACATTTTTCCATATCCACCAAGGCCAATACCATTGCCAAAATGGAACGGGTTGTCGAGGACCATGCCAGGCTCGTGGACTCCTTTTTGAAAGAGCGGAAAGCAGACCTGGGCTTTGTGGCCGAAGCCTATGGATACGATTCCCTCCAGGATCAGGAAACCCTGGGCCGGGTGTTCAGGAACCTCCAGAAAAAGTCCAATGCATTTTTGGATTTGGGCATTTTTGATCAGGCTGGCGTCCATGTGGCTTATCACGGTCCTTATGAGTTGGCTGGCAAACTCTATTCTGATTCCCAATGGTTCGGTCAGGTCAGGAAAAACGGAAGCTATGTGTCCGACATCTTTGAGGGGTTCAGGAAAGTCCCCCATTTTGTCATTGCAATCTCCCAAAAGGAAGGGGACAGGACCTGGGTTTTGCGGGCCACCATTGATCCCTACCTGTTTACTGAGGTCGTGGAGCAGGTGCGCATGGGCAGAACTGGCGAGGCCTATATCCTGAATCAGGAAGGGGTGTTCCAGACAAGCAGGCGATCCGGGGGAAATCTTATGGAACTGGCCCCCGAGGCAGAGTCCCTCCTTCAACAAACCCATGGCACTCAAAGCTGCATCATGGAGGATGGCCGGGGCGGCGAGTACCTGTATGTGACAACCTGGATGCCGACCCAGCCATGGCTTTTGGTGGCCCGTCAGGAAACCTCCGATACTTTTTCCGACCTTAACCAAGCCAGGTTCCTGGTCATGCTCATAGCCCTGGGAGGCGGCATCATATTGTCCGTCCTGGCCTTTTACACGAGTAACCGGATTATTGCCCGCATTCAGTTGGCGGACCAGGAGAAAAACCAACTGAATCAGCAGCTTGTTGTTGCCGGAAGGCTGGCGGAAATCGGGGAGATGTCCTCGGGTTTTGCCCACGAAATCAATAATCCTTTACAGATTATCCGGGCTGAATCCGCCCTCATCGACTCCATTATTCCTGATTTAAAAAAACGTGGAGAATGGGTGGAATCCGAGGATTCCAAAGATGTGGAAGATTCCTTGAACCAGATCAAACTTCAGGTGGACCGGTGCGCCGTCATTACCGGCGCTATCCTCAAGTTCGCCCGACAAAAGGATTTGAGCCCCCAGGTTATTGATCTGTGCGAAACCCTTCCTGAGGTAACGCACATGATCGCCCGAAAAGCTGAGCTGGACGGCGTTGCCCTGTCCCTCCAAACGGAGCCCCCCCCCATAAGGGTTAACGCCGATCCGGCACAGCTTCAACAGGTTTTGCTCAACCTTATCAATAACGCCATCTACGCCATCGTGGAAAGACACGGTTCCTCTGGGGGAGGGGAGTTGAAACTGGATTGCAGCCAAAAGGATGGACAGGCAGTCATCCGCGTAAGTGACAACGGTATGGGCATCAAAACAGACAACATGGAAAAGATTTTTACACCCTTTTTCTCCACCAAACCCGTTGGGAAGGGCACAGGTCTGGGATTGTCCATCTGTTACGGCATCATCGAGAAAATGGGCGGAAGCATAGTGGTGAATAGCGAACCTGGCAAGGGAACGGAATTCATTATCACCCTGCCTGGAGTGGCATGAAATAAAATGGCTGGCCGAACCTTTTATAAAGACCGGCTATCCGGGAAAGGAGCAAGGGATGGAAAAAATGAAACTAATGCTGGTGGATGATGAAGCAAGATTTTTGGAAACCACCAAGAAACTCATCACCAAGGCGGGATACGAGGCCATTACTGCCAACAGCGGGGAGGAAGCCCTGGACCTGTTGGGCGCCCACACGGTGCATGTGGTGGTGTTGGATGTAAAAATGCCTGGAATGGACGGTTTGGAAACTCTTCGGAGAATTAAAAACCTCTACCCCCTCACCGAGGTGATCATGCTCACGGGCCATGCCACGGTGGAGGACGCTGTGGACGGAATGAAATTAGGCGCTTCGGATTATGTGATGAAACCCTGCGACATTGACGACCTTTTGGCAAGAGTAGCGGAAGCCTACAAACGGCGGCAAGGGATTGAGGAACGGATTTCCATGGCGCAGGCGCGTTCTTACGTCAAGTCTCCCAGAGAAATTCTCAAACAAAGGGCTGAATAGCGGGTAAAGCAAGAGCCATCCATTAGAGATCAGGAGAGTGCAGATGTCTGACATAAAAAAGGGAAAGGCCACCGGGTATGACAAGTTTGTGGATTGGAAATTGTTCGTTATCCCGGTGATTTTATTCTTTGCCGTCCTCCTCCTGCCCACACCCTACGGCATGAAGGATGTGGGTACCGAGTACCAGGTGGGGACAAAAGTCGTTGTTAACTCTATCACCAAACAACTGTTTGGCAAAGGCAGTTCCGATGCGGAGCAATGGCAGTTATTAACGGCGAAAATGATGGAGCAAAATTTACGTATGGGTGCTCTTGGCAGAGCCCGTTTTCTCAAACGCGACGTGAAATGGTGCTCCAAATACGGAATTGAGGCTACGTCCGCAAATTTCGACAAGGCCAAGGCTTATGTGGAAAACTCCATGACAGTCGAGAGCTTTGAAAAAATTATGCAAGGGGCTCTCAAGCTGCGGAAGCATGACCTGAAATACGAGGACCTCACCGGCAAGGACAAAGCCGCCGCCGACAAGGGCGCCTGGCACATTAAGGTGGCTGCGGCCATGATGACCTTTGTGGTTTTCTGCTTCCTCACGGAGTGCATACCTTTGCCAGGGGTGGCTTTCTGTATCGGCCTGATTCTGGTGGCCACGGGGGTTGTCTCCCGCAATGATGTGGCGGGGCTTTATTGGAGCGACGCCTGCTGGTTTATCATGGGCAGCCTCATGTTCGCCGCGGCCTTTGTAAAGACCGGGGTGGACAAGAGGGTTTGCCTCATGATGTTCAAAAAGCTGGCTGTGCCTAATGTCAAGTGGGTTACGTTGGTCTTTTTCGTCATCATTACCCCCTTGGCCGCGTTTATTTCTGACCATGCCCTGGCAGCCATGTTTCTTCCCATCGGTATCCTTCTCTACCAGAACAGCCTGACCAAAGATATTCCGGAAGACAAGGAACTGGGCAAGCTGCTCATGATAGCCATCGCCATGGCCTGCAACATCGGCGGCCCGGGCGCTCCTTCCGGCGGCGCCAGGAACGTTATCATGATGACCTACCTGAACGATATGTTCGGTATGGACATCGGGTACTTCCAGTGGGTTACCTACTGTTTCCCCTTTCTCATTGTTATGATTCCCATCACTTGGTTCATGGTCAACTGGCGTTTTAAGCCCCAAATTCATTCCCTGGCGCCTGCCATGGCGCAGTTGCAAAGGGAAACCAGCAAAATGGGTCCCTGGAACTCCAAACAAATATGGGCCTTCATTATCTTTGTGGTCATGGTTTTTGGGTGGTTTACAGAAAAAGCCTTTTTTGACATGGGCATCTATCCCGTGCGCCTGGGCATCGGTGTCATTGCCATAGGCGGCGCCATGGCATATCTGCTCACCGGTGTCTGCAACTGGCGTGACTACCAGGAAAGAGTGGACTGGGGCGTAGTGTGGCTCTATGCAGGAGCAATCATCTTTGGCCATACCCTGGACAGCACCGGCGCCGCCTACTGGATGGCCCGGAGCATCCTGGACGCCCTGGCGCCTCTGGGCATGGACTCGGGCCTGCCCCTTTTGCTGGTGAACAACGGCCTCACTGCCATTCTTACCAACCTGATGGCGGACGGCCCGGCTGCGGCAGCCGTAGGTCCCATCTCCCTGAACATGGCTGCCTTGGTGCATCCCGGTACCACCTACCTGCCTTTCATGGCCATGGGCACGGCAATCGCTTCTTCCTTTGCCTATTGCCTCATTATAGGTACGCCGCCCAACGCCATTGTATATGCCAGCGGTTACCTGGAGCCCAAGGATTACCTGCGGGTAGGCATTCCCATGTGGTTTGTTGCCAACATCGTGGTGGTTCTGATGGTGGCGATTTACTGGTCCGCAAGGGGTTTTTCCGGGTTGCCAGCCTTTTAGGGCTGTTTAAACGACATTTTTAGCCAAAGTGAGGAAGCAAGATGAATCCATTTGAAGGCAGTGTCAGGGATAAAAGCGCCAAGGTTTTTGTCCACGAAAAGGGACGGACTTACTTCCATCGGGATACGGAGCGGGCTGTATTCTTCGTACTCACAGGTATCATGTTGGTGCTGGGAGTTCTCTCAAGACTGGGACTTCTATAAAACATACGGGACATAAGGAAACTGGGATTATGGATTTGGCAGAAGATGTAAAACTACAAGGCTCTGGGGTTATTGGATATTTCCAGGCATTGACAGGCGTGTTAAGCAGGCCGGGGGCCTTTTTCTCCTCATTGGAAGAGGACATACCCATGGGCAAGCCTTTGGGCTTCCTCATAGCGTGCGCCCTTTTCTACACAGGAGCAAGCCTGACCTGTCTTTCCCATGGACATGCCATTATGGCGGGCGTGTACCTGCTCAATTCCCTGCTTATGCCCATACTGTCGGCGGGAGCTTGTTTCCTGGTCATGACCATGTTCCTTGGCAGGCGGGTAACCTTTAAAACCCTGGTGGCCGTTCATGCGTATGCCGCCGGGGTCACCATGCTTGCCGCCTGGATTCCCTTGTTTGTATGGTTTACGGAACCCTGGAAATGGTGCCTGATTACCCTTGGCATGGTTAAAGCTGGCAAACTCACTTGGCTGCAATCCATCCTGGTGGCGTTGGCTTCTATCTTCTTGATCAGCATGTTCTTCTGGTCCATGATGCCAGTCATTGCAGGAATAAAAGGAGCCTGAAAAGGCCTATGAATATCTAACGGAAACCCGATACGGCGAATTCGCCCGAATATGGCGTATGCCAGGGAAAACAAACCTGGTTTGCGCAGGAGGTAATATATGAACGAGTCCATTAAAGTCCTGCTGGTGGATGACGAGGATCAATTCCGGGCCACTACGAAAAGGATCCTGGATAAAAGAGGCTTTGATACCCTGGTGGCCGCCACCGGGGAGCAAGCCCTAAAAATGATGAAGGAAAAGCCCGACGTGGTAGTCTTGGACATAAAAATGCCGGGAATCAGCGGCCACGATGTATTGCATAAAATCAAGGATACCAATCCTGACACCCCGGTGATCATGCTCACCGGGCACGGGGCCTTACCCTCGGCGGAAAAAGCCAGGGATCAGGGGGCCTATGATTATCTATCCAAACCCTGCTCCATGGATCTGTTGGCTTCCAGGATTACTGACGCCCATCGCCAGGCAGGTTCTGAAAACAAAAACGGGGAAAAACTGGTGCGGGAAGTCATGATACCCATCAGCGCCTATAGCACCCTGGAGGAAAACGCCACCCTAAAGGACGCCGTGGCGACTCTGAAACAGTCCTACATGGGAAAGGATTCCACGTCCAGCCTCACCGAGTCCGGCCATGTCTCCCTGCTGGTTCTGTCCTCTTCCGGCAAAATGCAGGGGGTCTTGACCATTGAGGATATTTTCAGGGCGTTGGTGCCCAAATATCTCTCGGCTCCCAAGCCCTCCATGGCGGACAGCATCCAGTATTCCCCCATGTTCTGGCAGGGCATTTTCACCAGCCAGGTCCTTCAGGCTGCGGGGGTCAAGATCAAGGAAATCATGAGCCCGGCGCCCCTCAATATTGACGGGGACGCCAACCTCATGGAGGCGGTTTACTCCATGCTCACGAATGAAACCCTCAGGTTGGCTGTGGTGGAAAAGGGCGAGGTCCTGGGCATTATCCGCAAGCAGGATATCCTGTTTGAAATAGGACGAATCCTGAAATGATGTAAGAATAAACCGGCTTGGGTGACTCCTGTCGGCAGGTAACCCAGGGGGGCGTCCGTGGAGTATGGGGCAATATTCCCGGGCGTCCCCAATTTCCCTGTTTGCCAGGGCGGATATTCCCAATCCGCCCTGGCGTCTATGCATTTTTTGATTTTCCATTTGCATAAATGAAACGTCATAAAAGAACGGATCAATTAGCGTTGAATGAACCGAAGCCAGCCTTCGTGTGCAGCCCGGAAGATTGAACTGTTTACTACTGAATATTCAGGCCTTTTTCAAAAATTCTATTCATTGCCCTAAAGGCATAAAATTTTTTGACATACAGACAGCCTTTTGCCATACTTGGATATCTCTTGAAGCAAATTCTAATAATTTACAGCGAGTTATGGATAATGGTGACGCCAATGAAAACCGCCAATAGGCTGTATTTATGTGCTGAAATAACGCTCATATTCTTGCTTTTTGCGCCGTTTTATCCTTGTTTTGCCTTTACTTGTGACTCCGGCGACCTAAATGGCACATGCACGATTTCAACCGTCCAGACTCTTTCTGACGGAGATGTCATTTCCGGCACGGGAAACCTGGTGATTGTCGGCGGAGGGAATCTTATAACCAACGCCCAAGAGAGTTTCAGCATTGAGATGGGCGGGGACATCACCATAGAGCCGGGCGGTTCCATAACCGGAAACCTGTCCAACGCGTCGGCGACCAATTTTACCGTTGAATCCGGGGGAACCCTCAATGCCGACTCCAAGGGCTATGCTTCCGCTTCCGGCCCGGGCGCAGGCGTCAACGGAGATGGATCGGAAGCCGGTGCGGGAGGCGCGGGTTATGGGGGGGAGGGCGGCAATGGCTCCACCTCTCCGGGCGGTGTGGCTTACGGTTCCTTCACTAATCCTGTTGACCTGGGCTCAGGAGGGGGCTACTCCACCAGATACGGGTTTTCTGGAGGGCCGGGGGGCGGAGCCGTTAAGCTGACCATTTCCGGAACCCTAACTCTGGATGGCTCCATCGCCTGCAATGGGGGTGATGGGTCGTACGGGATGTACGCGGACGGCGGGGGCGGGTCCGGAGGAAGTATCTGGATTCAAGCAGCCACACTGGCTGGAACCGGCACGGTTACAGCAAACGGAGGACGCGGGGGTATTTACCGCAATCGCGGCGGCGGCGGAGCTGGAGGACGAGTTGCCGTTACCTGCTCCACGGATAACTCGACCCTGGATATCCAGGCTTACGGAGGCGCCAGCGGAATCCAATACGGCGGGGCAGGCACGATTCTTAAAATCGTCGGTTCCGTCAATGGGGATTTAATCATAGACAACAATACCCATTCCGGGGCTTACACCAGTCAGGTTCCCGCCACCACGGTAACAATCGACAACCTCGTGTTAAAAAACAACGGATACTATGCGGTTCCTGCTGACTCTGTTTTAAACCTTGGGACGGGTTTCAATAATTGTACTGTAGAATCCTCACTCACCAACTACGGAGTCCTGTCCCTGCCATCCACCCTAATCTTAAATAATTTTACGTTGACCAATAATGGCTCTATTGACGCTCTGACCGACCTGACCCTGATTTCTTCGACATTTTATCAAAACGGAACCTTTGATGCCTTGACGGATTTAACGATCGGACTCAATTCCTCATGGGAGTTTCAAAACCTTACTCCGGACGCACCATTTACCCTGGCTAACCTCACCATTCAGGATACCGGGGTTTTGACCCACAAGGCCAACGCCGCCACAGCAGATAATATGCTCAACCTTAATGTGACTGAAAATCTGGATGTGCAGCCCGGAGGCATTATATCGGCCAATGCCAAGGGCTATGCTTCCGCTTCCGGTCCGGGCGCAGGCGTCAACGTCGGTTCATCGAGCGCCGGTGCGGGTGGCGCGGGCCATGGTGGCAATGGTGGCAATGGCTCCACCTCTCTGGGCGGTGTGGCTTACAGTTCCCTCACTAATCCTGTTGACCTGGGCTCTGGAGGGGGCTACTCCACCAAATACGGGTACCCTGGCGGAGCGGGTGGCGGGGCCATCAAGTTGGTTATTTCCGGTACACTCACCCTGGACGGCTCCATTACCACAAATGGAGGCGATGGAGTTTATTGGATGTATGCATCGACTGGTGCAGGGTCAGGGGGAAGCATCTGGATCCAAACCCAAACCCTGACCGGTAGCGGCGAGGTTTTTTCAAAAGGTGGAAATGCTATTGATTCGGGTGGATATGGATATGGCGGCGGCGGAGCTGGCGGCAGGATAGCTATAGAGAGCGAAACGGACAATTCAACTCTGACTACGTTGGCCCTGGGCGGAAGCGGAACCCAGTACGGCGGGGCAGGCACGATTCTGACCAAGGTGTCGCCAGCCTTTTACGGAGATTTGTTAATAAACAATAACGATCAATCCGGGGCTCTTACCCCTCAGGTGATTTCATCCACCGTGACACTGGATAACATGTCTCTGAGAAACAAGGGGTATTATGTGGTTCCCGAGGGCGCGGAATTGCACATAGCCTCCGGCTTTATCAATTCCACCACAAATGCCTCCCTCACCAATAACGGGACCATGTCTCTGCCCGCAACTTCCATAATCAGCAATGTAACCCTCTACAATAATGGCTCTATTGACGCTCTGGCCGATTTGACCCTGACGTCATCCTTTTTCTACCAGAACGGAACCCTCGATGCCTTGACGGACCTCACCCTCGGCGCAGGGGCGACCTTTGAATTTCAGAACATTGCCCCGGACGTTCCATTGACCCTGGACAATGTCACCATTTTGGACGCCGGGGTTTTGACCCACAAGGCCAACGCCGCCACAGCAGATAATATGCTCAACCTTAATGTGACTGAAAATCTGGATGTGCAGCCCGGAGGCATTATATCGGCCAATGCCAAGGGCTATGCTTCCGCTTCCGGTCCGGGCGCAGGCGTCAACGTCGGTTCATCGAGCGCCGGTGCGGGTGGCGCGGGCCATGGTGGCAATGGTGGCAATGGCTCCACCTCTCTGGGCGGTGTGGCTTACAGTTCCCTCACTAATCCTGTTGACCTGGGCTCTGGAGGGGGCTACTCCACCAAATACGGGTACCCTGGCGGAGCGGGTGGCGGGGCCATCAAGTTGGTTATTTCCGGTACACTCACCCTGGACGGCTCCATTACCACAAATGGAGGCGATGGAGTTTATTGGATGTATGCATCGACTGGTGCAGGGTCAGGGGGAAGCATCTGGATCCAAACCCAAACCCTGACCGGTAGCGGCGAGGTTTTTTCAAAAGGTGGAAATGCTATTGATTCGGGTGGATATGGATATGGCGGCGGCGGAGCTGGCGGCAGGATAGCTATAGAGAGCGAAACGGACAATTCAACTCTGACTACGTTGGCCCTGGGCGGAAGCGGATCTCAGGCTGGCGCTGTGGGCACTCTCTATCCCATACCCCCCAGGGCGATCACTGCTTTTTCCTTTGCTTCGCCTCCGGCCACGGGTGTCATTGACGAAGACGCCAAAACAGTTACATTCACAGTGCCTTATGGAACCAGTCTGACGGGCCTTGTGTCCGCCATCACCATTACGGGGGTGACGGTATCTCCGGCTTCCGGGGCGGCGCAGAATTTTTCGGACGGCGCGCCGGTCACTTATACCGTGACCGCCTACGACACCTCCACCCAGGCCTATGCGGTGACAATCAATGTCGAGCCTCCCAGTTCAATCAACACCATAACCAGTGACGTGTATACTATTAGCGCGGGAGGGGCACCCAACGAAACCATCACCAACGTGCCGTTCGGGACGACCCTGGCGGATTTTCTGGCGGCCCTGACAGCGGGCGATGCCTTCCAGACCTGGAATTCCTCAGGTCTTACCGATCCCGTTATTTCCCGGCAGGTTGTGATTGTAACCGCTCAGGACAGCTCGACTGTGACCTACGCCATTTATGTAATTCTTCAACCCGGGGACGTGGACCACGACGGGCTGGTGACCTTTGCAGATGCCATACTGTGCCTGAAGGCGGCCTCCCATGCGCCTGAATCCGTGCCGGTGTATTGGCATGCAGACGTGGATGGGGACGGTTTATTAGGCCTGAAAGATGCTCTATATATTCTGAAGACAGTCACGCAGTAACGGACAGGATAATCATCCCTGAGCGATTTGTTTATGTTCGTCCGAGCCTCTCAAAAGCCAGGCGCCCAGAATGAGCAGCGCAAACAAACCAGCCAGGAAGTACCAGACAAAATAAACCATGGAGTCCATGAACACCGCGTTCTTGAGGGCCAGTTCATCCAGGCCGGGCTGGGCGCCGGAAATGCCGGTGCGCAAACGGGCCAGCAGCAAAGAATACAGGATGCCGATGGCCCCGTACCCCAGGTTGAGGGCCAGACCCTTGAAGCTGAGCACCGTGGCCCGCCGGTCCGACCGGGTGGCCCGATTGATGTAAAAGCTCAGGAAAAAGTCCAGGATGTTCATGTTGGCGAACAGGATCATGGCCGGAAGCACCCCCCACCAGGGAACAAAAAAGGACATGCCCGTCACACCCGCCAGGACCGCCACGGTCATGAATCCCAGGTTGAACACCGGGCTTCTGTTCTCCGACAAATACCTTGCCAACCGGGGTATGAAAAAGCCCATGACCGCAATGCCCGCCCAGATCAGTCCAAACGCCGCCTCGGGAATTTCAATCAGCCTGTAATACTGGCTTGCCATGGTGACGATCATGCGAGCCACGCTGTCAAACACCAGGCCTGTCAGGATAACTATGAGCACAAAGGGTGTGCGTAAAATCCAGCGTCCTGCCCGGAATGTGATGGCAAAGGCGTCTCTCACCGAAGGCGCGGCAACCCGGGCCTTTTTGCCGTCCTCTATGGCGACCTCTTGCATCATGAGGGTGATGGCCAGGGTGATGAGGGCCATGACCAAAGTCAGATATATGGGAAAGCGCAGGGTCACATCCCGGGTGATGACCATGTCCGAGCCTATCCAGTGCGCGATTTTTTGCACCATTGACGGGTCGTAGACCATTCCGCCAATGAGCATGGCGAATATGAAGCCCACGGACTTGAAACGGATCCGCCAGTCCATTACCAAACCCCAGTCATTGGGGTCCCCGTATTTTTTCAGGGTGTCGTAGGCGATGGCTTCGTCCGCGCCGCTGGCCGAGGCTTCAGCCACGCCGCTGAAAATCCGGTTGAGGGCGAAAACGACAAACAGCAGGTCCGGGTTGCCCCGGGGGCAAAAAGCCAGCAAGGCCATTTCCAGGACCATCAGTGTGCCTGCCAGAACCAACAGGCGCTTTCGGCCGAAAGCATCGGCCAAAGCGCCCGAAG
Source organism: Desulfatibacillum sp. (assembly GCA_016342355.1). Lineage (GTDB taxonomy): Bacteria > Desulfobacterota > Desulfobacteria > Desulfobacterales > Desulfatibacillaceae > Desulfatibacillum. The sequence goes on along the minus strand of JAEINP010000016.1, from coordinate 37,856 downwards.
GAACCTCGCAAAGAACAATGGTTGCGGCCCAAATGGCGTTCAATATGGCGAACTGGCTGAGGGTCAGGCCAAAATCCAAAAACAGGATGGAAAACACCGGATAATAAAATCGGGCATTAAAAAAAACTCCAAAGGCCACAAACAAGCGCACATTCAACAAGGAAAATGGAGACTGCTTTGGTTCTTTCCGCATGAGTTGCCTAGTTACTATTCCTTTTGTTTTCGGGCCTCAATGACCTTAGCCGGGCACATAAACGAAATCCCCTGGCCCCCCTTGAGGCCAAGCATCAGGGTTTCTATGATGGGCTCGTTCACCAAACCTTTGGCCTGCCACTGGATGATGAAGTTGGCGCCCGGGCCGCCCTTGGTATCGTACTCCTTGATGTAAATATGAGTGGAGGCCAGGGGACCCAATTTCTTGGCCTCCTTCATATGGCTTTCTATCATCCGCCCTTCATTGTCGTAATAGTCGGCCCGCAGGATGGTGATGGAATCCTTGGGATCGGTATTGCGGATGCTTACCATGGCGGCCAGCTGAAACGGATTGGCCTTGGGGCCGGAAAAAACATTGGAATACACCGGAACATACACGGTCTGTCCCATAGACATAACCGGCTGGTCCATGGCCCATGCCGGGGCGCTTAACGCCGCGAACACAAACAAAACCCATGCATACAGGCGCTTACAGCTATTTTTTTCTGTTCGGCGCATTTGGTTTCCTCCCTTGAGGGCTTGTTTTTCCCCGTTTGTCGGCCATGCCCGGCCTATCCAGTTTTCCCCGCCTGTCAGCCCCGGCTGGTTTGGTTGGGCGTCCCGGTCTGGTTGTTCCTCCCGGTTTGGCTGGGCGTCCCGGTCTGGTTGGTCCCCCTGGTGTATTATCCTGTTTTTCCCATTTATTTGGCCCTTGGGGTTTATCTGGTCGGTCTTGCCTGGCTGCTGCACCTTGCCTATCAAATTTTCCAGGTTTTGAAGAACTTCCCTGCCTATCAGGCTTTTCCCATCGATCCGTTCCTCTTGGTTTGTCCTGGCGGTCCTGCCTGTCAAATTGTCCTGGTTTTGACGAACTTCCCTGCCCTTCAGGCTTTTCCCATCGTTCCGTTCCTCTTGGTCTTGCTTGCCGGTCCTGCCGACCAAATTTTCCTGGTTTTGACGAACTTCCCTGCCTTTCGGTCCTTTCCCATCGATCCGCTCCTCTTGGCCTGTCCCGGCGGTCTTGCCTGACAGGCTGACCTGGCCTTGAAGAACTTTCTTGTCTGTCATCGGGTTTTTTCCACCGATCCGAACCCCCGGGCCTTTCCTGGCGATCCTGTCTGCCGAATTTTCCCGGCTTTGACGAATCTTCCTGCCCTTCAGGCTTTTCCCACCGCTCCGAACCTCCAGACCTGTCCTGCCGATCCTGACGGTCGGGTCTGTTATCCCACCTGGGTTTTTTAGTCTCCACACGGGCATTATTGTCCCAGGTCCCCCGACGGTCAGGGCGTTTTTTGGGCTTTTCGGGCTTGGGCGCCAGGGGTTTCCGCATGATAAAAAGATAATTAAAACCCCGGAGAAAAAAATTCCCCTCCGCAGCCGCAGTATGCCAGTTGTTTTTTTTCAGCTTGGCATTGTGGCGCACCACGGTGATGATATCCACCGGTTCAAAATATTGTTGCAATCGGGCAAAAAGCTCAAACCCAATGGGATGGAAGGCTTTATCCTTTTCAAAGGAATCGCTCACATATAGGGCCATATAATGGCCCGGCCTGAGAACCCGGTTGATTTCCTGAATCACCGTCTCCATGGACTGGTAATAGGCTGGTTCGTTGGCGGAAAGCTCGCCAATGCATTCCGGTCTACCCGAATACTTGATGTGGTCGGAATAAGGAGGGTCTATGAAAACAAAGTCGGCTTTTTCGTCTTCCAGAGGCAGTTTTCGGGCGTCGGCCCGGAAAACATCCTTGTGGGCGGGCTGGAGATCATAGCCCAAGGCTCGTCTGGAAAGATCCCTGGCAACATCCAGAGTGGTGCCGCTCCCGGCCATGGGGTCCACCACCAGATCCTTGGGCTTGGTATAGCGTTGGAGCAGGTTCCAGATAATCCAGGATGGCGTGGCTCCTATATAATTTTTGTCTCCCTGCTGGCCGTCCCCGTAATGTTGGGAAGGGTATTCCCAGAGGGTGGTGGTTTGCAGTTCTAATGGCGGTTTCGGCATGGTTGCTCCCTATAAAGAATTCCGGGATTTGCAAGGCAAATCCAACCAATAGAACTACCACGGCCCGGCATGCAGACACAAGGAAATCATTTGTGGCCCCGGCAGGCATTATGCGGAGCAAGGAGGAAGAATGATCTACATAAAAAAAAGGGAAGAAACCCTTGTAAAAAGGTCCCTTCCCCTTGGAATGGTAAAACTTTGAAGAACTAAGCTACATACGCCGCGCCCTTTTCAATGGCCAACAGGTTGGTGTCCAGCAAAGCCGGGTTTTTTTCTTTCATCATGCCGGAAAGATAGTCTTCCACGCTTTTGCGGGCCACACAGTTGGTAAGGGCCAGAAGTGCGCCCACGCCCACCATGTTGGCTGCTTTTACGTTTCCGATTTCTTCCGCGATTTTGGTCAGGGGCACGGGGGACAGCTTGACCTTGTCCGCATTGGCGGGCTCGCCGCACAAATCGGAGTTGGTGATGATGATTCCGCCGTCCTTGGTGTCCGGCGCAAACTTGTCCAGGGAAGGCTGGTTAAGGGCCACCAGCACATCCAGCTTGGAAAAAATGGGGGAGCCCACAGGTTTATCCGAAACCACCACCATTACGTTGGCTGTGCCGCCGCGCATTTCAGGGCCGTAGGAGGGAAGCCATGTGACGTGCTTGCCCTCGGCCATGCCAGCCTCAGCCACCAGTTTGCCTATCAAAAGAGCGCCCTGACCACCGAAACCTGCGCAAAGAATTCTTATGGTTGCCATTATTTAGCCTCCTTTGCCTTGGCTTCATCAGCCGCCCGGTCTTTGAACACACCCAGGGGGAAGACAGGAAGCATGCTTTCCCTGGCCCATTCCCGGGCCTTTAAGGGGTCCATGCCCCAGTTGGTGGGGCAGGTGGAGATCATTTCCACAAAAGAAAGTCCTTTGCCTTCCATATTGTACTGGAGGGCCTTTTTAACGGCTTTTTTTGCCTTAAGGATGTCCTTGGGAGAAAGCAGGGATACCCGTTCAATATAATTGGTCATTTCCAACTGGGAAAGGATCTCGCATAAACGCATGGGATAACCCGTATCCTCGATGTCCCTTCCGTACGGAGCCGTGGTCGCCTTCATGTTGGGCAGGGTGGTGGGGGCCATTTGGCCGCCGGTCATGCCGTATGTGGCGTTGTTCACGAAAAACATGGTGATGTTCTCGTTGCGGTTGGCCGCATGGATGGTCTCCGCCGTGCCGATGGCCGCCAGGTCGCCGTCACCCTGATAGGTGAAGACAATGCGGTCGGGCCTTGCCCTGCGCATGCCCGTGGCGACGGCCGGCGCTCTTCCGTGGGGCACCTGGATCACATCGCAATTAAAAAAGTTATAGGCGAAGACCGAGCATCCCACCGGGGCGATGCCTATGGTCTTTTCGATGATTCCCAATTCTTCCATGGACTCGCCGATAATGCGGTGGGCCACTCCGTGGAGACAGCCGGGGCAGTATGTGAGACGGGTGTCTGTGAGTCCCTTGGTTCTTCCTTTAACAACAGTCATGATATTTTCTCCCTTATTAAAGAAACAATCTCTTCGGGAGTGAAAACCACGCCCCCGGCTTTGCCGATGAAATCCACCGGGCATTCGCCGCAGACCGCCAGCTTCACGTCTTCAACCATCTGGCCCATGTTGAGCTCAATGGTGATGACCTTGTCCTTGCCCTTGGCGGCCTCGGCTACGGCGTCGTAGGGGTAAGGCCACAGGGTGATGGGACGGATCAACGCCACTTCCACGCCTTCTTCCTTCAGGGCGTCCACGGCGGACTTGGCCACGCGGGCCGCCGTACCGTGGGCCACCACCAGGGTTTTGGCGTTGGAATCCATATTGTAGGTTTCATAACGGATTTCGTTTTTCTTGATCTCGTCATACACCTCAAACAGGATTTCGGTTTTTTCCTTGAGCACATAGGGGTCGATAAACAAGGAGTTGATGATATGCCTGTCGTCCGGGGTTCTTCTGGCGCCCAACGCCCAGGACGAAGGATCCAGTTGGGGCGGATAGGAATCCGGGAATTCCACGGGCTCCATCATCTGGCCCAGCATGCCGTCGCCAAGGATCAATACCGGAGTAAGGTATCTTTCCGCGATTTCAAAGGCCAGGGGGGCCATGTCGGCGAATTCCTGAACCGTGGAAGGGCTGAGCACGGGCGTATAGTAATCGCCGTGTCCGCCGCCTCGTGTCGCCTGAAAATAATCGCATTGCATGGGCGCGATGTTGCCCAGGCCAGGGCCTCCCCGCGATACATTGACAATCACTGCGGGCAGCCTGGAGGCTGCAATGTAAGAGATGCCCTCTTGCTTGAGGGAAATGCCGGGAGATGAGGAGGAGGTCATAACCCGCACTCCGCATGCGGCGGCGCCCAATACCATATTGATTGCCGCTACTTCGCTCTCGGCCTGCAAAAAGGTGCCGCCAACCAGGGGCATCTTTTTGGCCATGTATTCTATCAGTTCACTCTGGGGGGTGATGGGGTAGGCGAAATAGTGACGGCATCCAGCCAGTATGGCGGCTTCAGCCACTGCCTCGTTCCCCTTCATCAAAACCTTTTTGCCCATTTTAGTCAAACTCCTCGCCAGCTATTTTTCAATGGTGATGGCCCCGTCAGGGCAGGTCACGTAACAAAGGGTGCAGGCGTTGCACTCGTCCTGGCTCACGCAAAACGCAGGGTGGTACCCTGCTTCGTTCAGGTGCGAGGCAAGTTCAATAATCTTCTTGGGGCAGGCTTCAATACACAAACCACACCCTTTGCAATAGAACTCGTTAACAGTCATCCTTGCCATCTAAAAGTCTCCTAGCCTTCGGTCCGAATAAAAGTAATTGCGCCGGGTATCCGAAGCCCTCTTGCTTAGCAGCGCCAGGCTGTTTGGCATCCGGGTTCCCACGGCTTTTTCATGAATTTCTTCAATACCACCAATTCCGCGTCCAGAGAGGCGGTATCCACACTGTCCAGGTGGTCTTCCAATACGCAATACCGGGAAAATTCCACATCCAGCTCCCGGGCGGCTTCTTTTGCCACGGCAATTCCCTCTGCCACCACCTCGGTGTCCGTAAATTCCATAAGGTGGGAATTGGCCACCAGTTCCCCAATCTTCAGGCCCGAGGCGCCTTGGATCATGGCCGCCATTTTCAACACCTTGTCCAGGTCTTCGGTTTCAGGACGCCGGGTGTTTACGATCAGGGTCATGGAGTAGTCCCTGTCCAGGATGGCCCGGGAAAACCTTCCCAATACCCGGGCGCCTGCGGGATCGCCCCCCACATCCAGGATGACGGTCCGATCCGTTCGAGTGATAGCCCCCTTTACGCGGGGGGAGATCATGGGCAGGTCCGCATGGGAATAAGTCCCTTCGGGCGCCACCACTTCCATGCCCATACTAGTGAACATATCCCTCACATCCCTGCTGCGGAAATAGGGATTGACCACATCCAGGTCCACCAAGGTGCATGGGGCCCCTCCCTGGTGTTTTTCAACCGCCAGATTTACGGCGTATTCCGTCTTGCCACTGCCGTAGGAACCTGTTATTATCAGCAAACTTTGACTGTACTCCATAAATAATCTCCCGGCCATGTCTGCCTGGTGTGGGCGGACGTTTGTGGCACGTAAAGTGCACCAGTTTTTAGCCTTAGCGCCTCGTTGTCAAGCTTTTTGTTTTTCCGTTGGACATGTACCGGTTTAAAAACCAAAATAACGCCTTATATTTGTTTGGTTTTGTTGGTTTTAACCGTTTTTTGCGGACACATGCGGCCCCTGTCCGGAATTTGGCGTGCTGTCACATTCCGGTGTTTGGTAATGACGAACAATTCTTTTCTCCAAGGAGGTAAAACCATGTCCCCGGAAGAAAAACATAAACAGGATCTTAAGGCCCTGGGCCTGAAAAACCTGGGACAGGTCTACTGGAATCTGTCCACGCCCGGTCTTTACGAAGAAGCCATAAAAAGACGGGAAGGCGTCGTGGCTCACCTGGGTCCCATTGTGGTGCGCACCGGCCAGCATACAGGCCGCTCTCCCCACGATAAATTCATGGTCCGGGAGCCTTCCAGTCAGGACCAACTTTGGTGGGGCGATGTGAACAAAAGCCTCTCCGAGGAAAAATTCAACATCCTGCTCCACCGTCTCATGGCCTATGTCCAGGGCAAGGACCTCTTTGTCCAGGACTGCTTCGCAGGCCAGGACCCGGAATTCCGGGTTCCAATTAGAGTAATCACGGAAACCGCATGGCACAACCTTTTCGCCCGGAATCTTTTTGTCCAGGCAAGGAACCAGGAGGAATTGGATAATCTCATCCCAGAGTTCACCATCCTCAATGTGCCTCGGTTCCAGGCCATGCCTGAGATGGACGGCACTTACTCAGAGGCCTTCATCATCGTCAACCTGGGCAAAAAGCTCATTCTCATAGGCGGCACAGCCTATGCCGGAGAAATCAAGAAATCCATCTTCACCCTCATGAATTATCTTCTGCCCCAGAGGGAGGTGCTTTCCATGCATTGCTCCGTCAATGTGGGCAAGGAGAACGATCCCGCTGTCTTCTTCGGCCTGTCCGGCACTGGAAAAACCACCCTCTCCGCAGACCCGGAACGCATGCTCATTGGCGACGACGAACATGGGTGGAGCGATCGGGGGCTTTTTAACTTTGAGGGAGGGTGCTACGCCAAGGTCATCCGCCTTTCCAAAGAAGCGGAGCCGGAAATCTATGAATGCACCCGTAAATTCGGAACCGTCCTGGAAAACGTGGGCATCAACCTCCAGACACGCAGGGTGGACCTGAATGACGACAGCCTGACGGAAAACACCCGGGCCGCCTATCCCATCGCCCATATTCCCAGCGCCATGCGCGAAGGCTTTTGCGGGCACCCGAAAAATATTGTCATGCTCACCTGCGACGCTTTCGGCGTCATGCCGCCCCTTGCACGGCTCACGGCAGCCCAGGCCGAGTACCATTTCCTCTCGGGTTACACCGCCAAGGTGGCGGGCACCGAAGCGGGGATCAGCGAGCCCAAGGCCACGTTCAGCACCTGTTTCGGCGCCCCGTTCATGGCTTTGGAACCCCATGTATACGCGGATCTCCTGCGGAAAAAGGTCCTGGAGCACGATGTGAAATGCTGGTTGTTAAATACGGGGTGGGCCGGAGAGCCTGCCGTAAACGCCGACCGGATTTCCATCAAGTACAGCCGGGCGTTGGTCAAGGCCGCCCTGACCGGCGAATTGGACAATGTGGAATACCGTATGGACCCCTTGTTCAACTTTCAGGTTCCCCTGTCCTGCCCGGGCGTGCCCGAGGGTATTCTGAACCCAAGGAATCAGGCCAAAGATCCTGCGGAGTACGACAAAAGAGCCCAAAAACTGGTGGAGGATTTCAAGAAAAACTTTCAACAATTCGCCGCCAAAGTCCATGACGACGTAAAAGCCGTGCTATAAAATACAAAAGGAGAGCCTCGTTTTTATGGGGCTCTCCTTGGTTCTATCCGGCCAATATTTCTGCAGGTTGGGAAGGGCGACGAAACCCAGCAAAATCAAATTGTTTTGGATTTTATTTCTTCTTTGCTTCCCGCTTGTGCAGGTCCTCGGTCATGAGATTTAGGTGGGTGCGGATTTTTTCCACCTCCAGGCCGATGAGGAGTTTTCTTTCCTTGGGTGATTTGTTTTCCAGCTCCCGTTTTTTCAGCGCCGGACGATACCGTTTGGCCAGCACGGCGTATCTGTCAATCTTCTTCACAGGCCCGATGGGAATGTTCAGGCCTCTCAGTCTGCCGGGAATCGGCAGGGACCAGCCGAACGGCAGGTTGGCCTGGAAATTCCAGGCATCCCCACCCTGGTGAGCCAGCAACACCAGCTTGGCGTCGGTCAACACCGCCGCGGCCACCATCCCCGCGTTGTCATAGGGCCCCACGTAGTTTTCCCATTGGAAATTGCAATAAATCCCCTCGGGCGCCGTGCCCGTGATATGAATTCTGCCGTCCTGCAGGCGTTCCACAAGCCCCTTGAGGTCATACACCTTGGTGGGGACACCCAGCCTGCCGAAAATGGCCTTCATGCCCGGAACCTTCATGAGCAGGGGGTGGGGGTAAAAACTTGCCACCAGATCCCCGTAGCCGCTTTCCACGAAATATTTGCTAAGGATAAACATGATGGGGGTAGGGGCCCACAGGGGGCCGTGGGCGGCTATGACAACCAGGGGACGGCCCTTTTCCGGCAGAATGGTCCTGGCGTTGTAAACCTGGTAGCTCTTGACCATGTGCTGGAGGAACAGGGTGTAAAGGGGTTCGGTGGATTTTATTACAATGCCTTCTCCAACTTGTGTATCTTCGTCCATTTCCTCTTCCATCAAAAAGTCATTTTCCTTGATAACGGCGGGCAAAATATTCTCCTCCTTAATATGGGCGCACCATGCGCGTAGACCTGTCTGAAAGGATACCACAGCGGTTCGGGATTCTCCAAGACAAAAGGCTTAAAAATCCCCCGACCGTTGAAAAAAACAATCCGGGCAGAAGAACGGCCAATAGCGTACAGGCCCCGAAAATCATTGACAGAGCCGCGCCCGACTGATAAATTTCGCACCGTCCGGCAAAGCGCCTTGCCATGTCTGCCGGGATAACTCACATCCAATGAATTTTTACCAATACGTACCGATGCCGTAGTGCAGGGGGGATTATGAGCCAAGGGAAAAACATCGTCACCGAACCATTTGCTTCGCCAATAAAGTTTGTTTTGGGTACCTGTGCAGCCTACGCTGTAACATGGATTTTCAGCTTGTATTATCTGGCAAGCGAAGTGGATGGAGGCATGGGCGCCTTAATGGTAAACCCATTTGACCTGCGCGTGACCCTCATGTTCATCACGGTTTTCGGTTGTGTGATTGGTGTTGCCACGGGCTTGCTTTCGGCCCGGACCAAAAAGAAAAACTTTGCAGGAACAGCCACGGACGGATTCCTGGCTGGCCTTGCCGGAGTAGCTGGATCGTGGATCAACTGGCTTTGGGTATTCATGCTCACGACCTGGACCGTTATCATGGCTATTCCGCCCATTTTCAAAGCCATCACAACCATGCAATGGCCGGGGGCCAAGGCGTTTTTTGCGCTTTTTGTCCAAGGCCCTTTCAATGCAGGAGTTCTGACCTACCCCCACGCCTTCGCCGTAGTTTGGGCAGGCGGGGCTGTCATGGCTGTTGTGTTTATCTTCCTGTTCCACAACACTCTGTACGAGGGATTCAATCCAGTTTTTAACACGAAGACACTCCCTGCTGTGCTTGGAATAATAGTGCTGACCGGAGTTCTGGCTATTGCACTCCCCCAGGCGGGAATCACCCTTATGGGCATGTTATTGGCGGGAAGCATCGCCGTAGGTCCGCTTGTGTGCATCCACGATTGTCTGTGGAGCGGAAACGGTCAGTCGATAGCCCTGGACGAGGCAGCGGTATAGGCCTAATCCGCAGGGTTTCTTGCAAGCAGCCTTTCATAAGCCCACAGGTGGTTCTCCACAAATTCGTTTTGGGAGAAGGCCTTGCGGGCTTTTTGTTTCCACTTTCCCTGGCTCGCCAGGATAATCCCTTCGGCCAGCGCTTGGGTGCTTCCCGGCTGCACCAGGATATGCCGCCCTCCCGCCACCTCGGGTAGGGAGCCCGCCCTGGTCGCCACTACAGGTTTGCCCATGGCGCAGGCTTCGGCGCAGCAGAATCCAAACCCCTCGCTTAAGGACGGCGCCACCACGCAGTCCGCTGCTTGAATCCAGTCCGGGAGTTCGTTTCCTGGAACCGAATCCTTCAGAATAACGCCGCCCTCGGGTAGCCGGGAGATTTTTTCCACCACACGCCGGTATCCCCCGGACGGCCTGCGCGAAAGCACCATCACCAGCACGGATTCAGGCACAGCCTCCCGCACCATGGGCGCGGCGTCCACCAGGGTTTTCACTCCCTTTAAAATTCCGGGCCTGCCGTAATAGAGATAAATAAAAGCCGATTCAGGCAATCCCAGTTTTTTTCTTAACGCCGCACGGTCCGTCTGTTTATCCGGGGAGGGACAAAATTTTTCATAATCCGGTGCAGGGTAGGCTAAAAAGCTCCTGTCCCTGCCAATTCCATAATGCGTGAGGCCCTTTTGGGTGCTTTGGGAATTGCACGAATATCCATCAAAGGGCAGGGACAACACCGTCTTTTCCGCCAAATGGCCCGCCCACGCTGTGGCGGGAGGCAGTTTCAACCTATGCCACAAAGGCCCCAAAACCTCGTGGGCCGTAATGACTACGGGCTTTCCCCAAATTCTTCCCGCGATCCAGGCGGGAAAGGCCCCGTTATACGTGGTGGTGTGGATGATGTCTGCGTTTCGGGCGGCTTTAAGGGCCTGTTTCAGCCCCAAAAAGGTGAACCACATCCGGTCTCCCCATTTGGGAACCCGCACCCGAAGAATTTTTACTCCGTTTCGGGTTTCCCGCAGGGGAACTCCGGGAAGTCCGCAGGTGACCACACGGCAATCATGCCCTCTTTCCGCAAGGCCCTCAGCCAGGCTGGCGAACAGGTTTTCGCCGCCCCCCAAATGGGGCGGGTAATATTCCACAACAAAACAGATTTTCATTGATCGTCACCCGCAGTTTTCCGAGCCAGGGCAAGCAGGGCTGCTGCGCTTTTTTCCCAGGAAAATTCCTTTGCCCGCTCCGTGCCCATGGCGGATAATTTCCGGCGCAAATCCTGATCCTCCAGAACAAGCCCCATGGCCCCGGCGATTTGGGCCGGGTTGCGGGGATCGACCAACAAGGCGCTTCCCCCCGCAACCTCGGGCAGAGAAGCCGCCTGGCTGCTTATCACGGGCGCGCCGCTTGCCATGGCTTCCAAAACAGGCAGGCCAAAACCCTCGTACACGGACGGACAAACAAACACAGCCGCCCTTTGATACAGGAATGCAAGTTCCTGGTCCGAAATCCTTCCCGTGGTGGTTACCCTACCGCCCAGGCCCATTTGATGCGCCCGGTCCATGATTTCCTTGTCGGTCCCATGGGTGTGGGTGATAACGAGCGGCGTATTTTTGCGCTCATGGTTCGCAAAAATTTGATAAGCCCTGAGCAATCCCTCCAGGTTTTTGTGGGGCAGGGCGCTTGCCCCGGCCAGGATAATGGGTTTGCCGTTCTCTTTTTTCTGCCTTTGCTGAAAAAAAACAGGATCGCAGGCGCCGGGTATAACGGAAACCTTATTGCCTGGTATCTCCAGAATTTGTACAATTTGGCCTTTGGAAAACCCGGACACCGTGACCACCCCGTCAGCAGCCAGAGCCGTCATCCTGAAAAGGAATTTGGCTGTCATTTTTTCCAACGGGGAGAATCCGTGGGCGGGAGTATAAGGAATCAGATCGTGCATGACTACAAGAGAAGGGCAGGGCAGGCGAACCGGGCACACGTTGCCGAACGAAATCATCACGTCGCATTTCCATTCCCGGGCCACCTTGGGAAAAACCACCTGCTCCCACAAGATCCTGGCCCACCTTTGGCTGGCGGGAACCGGTGAGGCAACCACCGGCGCGATACCTTCCAGGCAGGGCAGGCCTTCCCGGCTTCCAAAGGCAACCAGACTGCCCCGGGGAACCTGTTCAGCCATGGCCCGAACCATGTTGGACAGGTAGCGCTCCATGCCGCCCCCTTTGCCAGGGGCCAGGAATATGGCGTTGATCCCTATGCGCATGATTACCGGCTGCTTTCGTTTTCCTGATGGGGCAAGGCTTTTTTCAACTCCCGGTTTTCCTCCCCTAAAAGAGCCATCTCCTGGGCAAGATCTTTAACCTGGGTGGTCAGCCGGGAAATCTTCAACGAAAAATGCAGGGTGATGAACACAAAAAATAAAAGGCCGAATAAAAACAAGGTGGTGGTAGGCAGTACCGCCCCGATGAGTTCGGTCAGCCAGATCAGAAGATCGTACCAGAGCACAAGCACAAATAAGGATGCGCTGGTGAATAGCCACAGCCATGCGTATTCTTCGCGCAATTTTCTTTTGTGCACCAAGCCGAGTATGATCCCGAAAAGAGCCACACATACGATGAGCGCAAAAACTTTTTGTCGCGGTGTCATATCCCCCCCCCTAATTCGTTTGACCAATGGCCTCGGGCATTATATGAATAAGCCTCCAGGCCTTGCACCCCGGCTTACTCTCTAAGCCCTTGAATATCAAAGTATTGCCATAATATACCGTTTGAGGAATATCTCAAGGAAAACTCCGGCATAAGCCCCATGCATGATGAAAAATCCAAAGCTCCCCGGGTGATAGCAATCATTCCGGCCTATAATGAGCAGAATAACATCGCCGGAGTGGTGCAAGGCATTGTTGCAGCTTCTCCCCGGGTGCAGCCCCTGGTGATTGACGACGGCAGCACGGATAACACGGCCGAAGCAGCCAGCCACGCGGGCGCCAAAGTTATACGCCTGCCGTTCAATCTGGGCTACGGGGCCGCTCTGCAAGCGGGTTTTAAGTACGCTCTTTCCCACGGATTCGACTACGCAGTCCAGATAGACGGGGATGGCCAACACGACCCCCTAAGCCTGTCAACCCTTATGAAGCCGGTGCTCGACGATCAGGCTGACGTGGCTTTGGGCTCCCGATTTTTGGGGGAAAGAGCCTATTCCATGCCCTGGCTGCGCTATGCAGGCGTCATGATTTTTCGGGTCCTGGTTTCCGCAATCCTCGGGAAAAAAATTACGGACCCCACTTCGGGATTTCAGGCTCTCAACCGATCGGCCATGGAAAAATTTTACGCCAGCCCCCATTATCCCGCGGATTTTCCCGACGCCGACGTCATTATCATGCTTCACCGTGCGGGCTTGCGGGTTGTGGAGGCGCCTGTTATCATGCATCCCAACCCGGACAACCGGTCCATGCACAAGGGCATGGCCCCTGTCTATTATGTGTTTAAGATGTTTTTGTCCATTTTCCTTGCAGTAATAAGGAAAAATCCCTTTTAGCCGCACAGTTCCCGGTAAGGACAGTCATGGAAAACCAACAGTCTGAAATTGGCCCCGGCCCATCCAACCATACATCCAAGCTGCCTGCTTTTCTTCGCATGCTTTTGACAGGAACGGTTTTTGTCGCCATTGTCCTGATCCTCTATGCCAATACTCTGGACAGCCCCTTTGTGTTTGACGATGTGCCCTTTATCGCAAAAAACGCCCATATAGCCATAACAGATTTTTCATGGACCAGTCTGAAAAACGTCGCTTTCAGCTCCACCAGACCCCTTACCAACCTGAGCTTTGCCCTCAACCACTATTTCACAAGGGACAATGTAGCTGGATACCACATGGTGAACATGTTCCTCCATGCCCTGGCTGGATTGGGGCTATATTTTTTGATCCTGAGCCTGTTCGCCATCCCGGCATTTTCAAAAAAGTACGGCTCGCCCGGTTGGATACCATTCCTGGGGGCGATGCTCTGGCTTGTCCACCCCATCCACACCAGCGCGGTGACTTATATTGTCCAACGCTCCAGCGTCATGGCCTCCATGTTTTGCCTGTGGTCCATGGCCGCCTACATACAGGCCCGCGTTTCAACCTTAAACAGGCAAAAATGGCTTGGGGCGCTTTCCCTTTGCTTTTGGCTTCTGGCCATGGCCAGCAAGGAGATCGCCCTGGCCCTGCCATTTGCCATTCTGGTTTTTGAATGGCTCTTTTTCCATGATTTTCGTAAGGATTGGGCAGGCCCTTTTGCATTGATCCTGGCTGGTTTCTCTCTCCTGGCGATCCTGGGAGCTTTTATTTTTTTAGGAAGCCATCCCCTGGATAGCATCCTTTATGATTACAAGGATTTTGATTTCACTATCCAGCAAAGGCTCCTGACCGAACCCCGGGTGATAGTGCATTATCTTAGCCTTTTGGCCTTTCCCTATCCCGGCCGTTTAATCCTGGATTATGATTTTACACCCTCCACTGCCCTTTTGAACCCCACAACAACATTGGCGTCTTTGGCATTGATCCTTGGGCTCTTTGCCGCATCCCTTGGCCTGGCGAAAAAACATCGCCTGGTTTCCTATGCCGTTCTGTGGTTTTTAATCACCTTGTTCCTGGAATCCTCGTTTATCGCCCTGGATCTGGCATTCGAGCACCGTTTGTACCTGCCCTCAGTCTTTCCCCTGGTTGCTGTGGCTGTTACAGCCCTCTCCCTGAAAAAATTTCGCAAGTTGGCCGTGGCGGCCCTTTTATGCGCGATCGTGCTGTTTGGCGCCTGGACCATACAACGCAATCAGGTTTGGCAAACAGACCTGGGCCTGTGGCAGGATACGGTATCCAAGGCCCCTAATAACGCCAGGGCTCAAAACAATCTGGGGCTGGCCCTTGCCAATGCAGGGCACGAGGACCAAGCCTTTACCCATTTTCAAAAGGCCGCCCAACTCAAGCCCGGATTCGGCCACGCCAATTACAACCTGGGGATTTGTTTTGCCAATCAGGGAAAGCATAAAAGCGCCATCCCCTATTTTCAAAAAGCCATTGAGGCGGAGCCGGAAAATGCCTTATATCTGAACGACCTTGCCCTGGCCTACATGGCGACCGGGGACCTGGAAACCGCCCTGGACAGGCTGTATACAGCCCTGCGCCTGGAGCCGGATTACGCACCCACCCACAACAATCTGGGGGTGGCTTTGGGCGGGCAGGCCATGGTTCGGGAAGCCCTGGAGCATTTCAGGAAGGCTGTGGAATTGTATCCCGAATATGCGGACGCTCATCGCAACCTGGGCATTTTGCTCGCCAGTCTGGACAACCATCCCAAGGCCATATACCATTTCAATGAAGTGTTAAAAATTCTCCCCCGGGACGCTCACTCCCACTTTTTCATAGGCCGCTCCTATGCGGCTTTGGGTAAACTTGATAAGGCGGCAGAACATTTTCAGGAAGCAGCGAAAATCACTCCCAAATATGTCCCGGTGCTTTATAATGCGGGCCTGACCCTCATGGGCCTGGAAAAATATCCGGAAGCAGCCGAATTTTTTAAACAGATATTGCGGTTGGAGCCGCAAAACCAGGAGGCATCCATGCGCCTTAAAAAATGCGTGGACAAAGTCAGGGAGAAACAGAAAAATGAGGACCCGGAGCCTAAAGCCTGAACAAGGCGTTTGCTGCGGTAAACAGCCCGTGGGTCATGACCGCCGCCAGTTCCCTGGGACCGGTAGCCTGGCGCATGACAGCCTTGGCCGCCCGGAAGTTTTGGGCCAAACCTCGTCTGGCCGAACCTCGCAGGCACACAAGCTGTTTCTTTGTCAGGCCCGGAGGGATAAATACAGGCGCCTGCTGGCTATAAGGCATGGGATCATGGTCTTGAATGATCCCCAGTTTTTTTGCGGATTCGAACAATTCGGTGCCGGGCAGGGGATAAGGGAAAAAGAATTCCGTCACGTCGCTTTTTAAATTCCGGGATAGCTCCAGGTTGCGTAGGATATCCTCCCTGGTTTCCCACATAAAGCCCATCATAAAATAGGCCATGGTCATTATTCCGTGAGCTTGGCAGGCTTTCACAGCCCGTTGCACATCCTGGAAGCAAAGGTCCTTTTTAATCATTGTCAGGGTTTTGGAATCCGGACTTTCCGCGCCTATACTCACCCCGCACAGGCCTGCTGATTTCATGATCCCTGCAAGTTCAAAATCCAGGGTGTCGGCCCGGGCATTGCACATCCAACGGATGCCCGGGGCCTGCCTTTGTAATTCCCTGCACAAATCCACCAGCCATTTACGGGAGGCTGTAAAGGTCTCCCCTCGCATAAAAAAATCCCGAATGCCAAAATGCTCCCGGCAAATTCGGATTTCCTCCACAATGGATTGAGGCGTTTTTAGCCGGACCGTGGAGCCCATCACCTGGTGGGCCGGACAAAAAATGCACCGGTGGCAGCAGCCCCGGTTGGCCACGATGGTAGCCATGGGCCGGGCTGTCACCGGGCTGCGGTAAAGACGGCTTTCCAGGAGATGTCTGGCAGGCAGGGGCAGGGCGGCAATGTTGTTTTCCAAAACCGGGTCGGGAGTTTCCACGATGGAGTCCCTGTTCCGTACTGTAAAACCCGGGGGCAAATTGCCGTCTCCTGACCTGAAAAAATCCCTGAGCACAAATTCCGTTTCCCCACGGATAATCCCGTCCAGGGAGGAGAAACGCTCCAGCAGATCCTCGCGGTCCACAAAAGCCATTTGTCCGCCCCGGGCAAGAATTACGCAACGAGGGAGAATTTCCCTGATGGAGGCTGCCCAGGCAAGATCCTGCACATGGCCCGGGTAGGTGGTGCAGATGATTACCATGTCCGGGGCAAAGGTCCGCACAATTTTTCTGATTCCCATCCCGGACAACCGGGCCGGCGCCGCGTGGACAATCCGGCAGGTGCGTCCCGTAGCCTCCAGAACACTGGCGCCGTACATCTCCTCCACCGGCTCCCGGTATCCGAAAAAGGAACCCTTTCCAATGTAGGACTGGCACCTGTCCTCGTACACATAAGGCCCGGGCAGCAGAAACAGGACCCGCCCGATTGTTTGGGGATCAGGAATCATGGCTCAGTATTGCTTTCGAAGTTTCAAGTACATGCTGATTACCCGCCACCAGCTTGCCTTGACCATGGACTTCATGTGGAGGCCGTACACGGCCTGGTAAATGGCCCGGAAGGCGCTGTTTTCAGGCATCTCGATCAACCTTCCGACCAGGGGCTCCAGCCAGGGATACTTTACCAAAAGGGCGAAAAACTTATGCAGGTTGATAAAGCGTTGCCGATCCTCATGGGGGATAATGCTGGTATCAAACCAACTCGTGGGGCAGTGGTCGCTTTGATCCTTCGCCTCTTCAGCCGTGGAAGCGCACAGTTCCGCCAAACGGGTTCCCGGGTATGGCTGGGCCAGGGAGCACCACGCATAATAGGGCTTGATCTCCTGGTTCAAACGCACGGTTTTCATGGCCATTTCAAGGTTTTCCCCTGGCAGGCCAAGCATGTTGTAAGTCTGGAATTTGATTTTGTTGGCCCGCAGGATTTCCGCGCACCTTTTGATGTCCTTGTCTGTGGTGGTCTTGTTCAGGACAGTATGGCGAAATTGCTCGTCTCCGCTTTCCAGCCCAAACTTGACCACCCGGCAACCGGCCTTTACCAATGCTTTGGCTGCTTGCTCGTCCAACCTGTCCACACGCACGTTACAGCAAAAGGGGATTTTTGCCCGTCGGGAATACTCCTGGGAGAATTCCAGAATCCAATCCCTGTCCGTGATGAAAATATCGTCGTTAAAATCAATGAAGTTAGCCCCGAAAGTATTCTTCAGGTACACTACCTCGTCCACCACATGGGTGACGCTTCTTCTGCGAAGGTACTTGCCTTTGCCCTTGAGAATTTCCTTTAATGCGTGATTGTAGCAATAGCTGCAATTATATGGGCACCCGCGGCCTGTGATCATCTTTCTGAAAGGCAGCTTCCCGATAAAGGGATAATCCCGGAACAGGCTTTTGCGGTTGGGAATAGGAATCTGGTCCAGATCTTCCACCAGAGGTGCGGGAGGATTTTTAAAAATCTGTCCCTCCTGTTTGATCCAGAACCCTTCGGTGTCCACGGCGGGTCCCTGCCCGTTTATGGAAGACAAAAAGGCGGGGAGCGCGTTTTCCCCTTCTCCCCGGCAAATGGCGTCCAACGCAGGATGGTTGATCACTTCGGGAAAAAAAGTGGGATGGGGGCCGCCCATGATTACCAGGGGCGCAGGATCTATTGCGGCCTTTACCCACGAGGCCGCTTTCAGCATGCCGGGATGCTCCCCGGTGCACGAGGAGAAGGCCACCACCTCCGGGCAATAGGCCTTCAGCTTGGCCGTCCAGCCTTTTTCCTGGAGGAAAAACCGCACCGTATGCCCTTTTCTTTCCAACAAGTCGCAAAGAATAAGGGGACCGGTCAGCTCTTCAAAAAAATTTTGGACAAAAGCCACCCTCATGGCCAACCTCCACTCGCTACACAGTTAGCCTTACGTGAAATGCCTGTCAATGATCCTGTGCTGAGAACTGGTTTGAAACGGGAAAAATTTCAGGATGGCTGGCAAAACCTTTGCAAAATGCCAAAAAAGCGCGTGCCAAAAGTCCTTTTGGATTCCCCGTACATAGGGGAAGACTCCTCCCTGGCGGACGCCCCCCCAAGACCTTCCGCACCAATCATGCTTGCGCTAACCAATGAAAACAGCTATATATTTGCAGGGTGGGTAATAAAAGTCAAGAAATCGTCCCCAGGCAGGCAAACAGACCCTTTACACACGGCAATTGACCGGGAATAAGGCTTTTCCCGCCATCAGGCCGCCTGTGATCCATGGAATGCACTCTTCCCGGAAAGGTTGCTGATTTTGAACAACAAGTGCGCGCAAACCGAAAAAGTACCAACGGAATCCGGCTCAGTCGCCAAAGTCATAGCTGCGGCCATTAGCAATAATCCAACCATTGTGGCTTGCCTGCTCATTGCAGTGGCAACCTTGTTTGTATACTGGAACCTGCCGGGTCATGAATTCATTAACCTGGACGACAAGGTCCAGATCGTGGAAAACACCGACCTCCACCGGGGCTTATCCAGCCCGGACGTGGGCTGGATGTTTTCCGTGACCCATCCCAGGGATTATTGGTATCCCCTTACCTGGCTTTCCCTGGCCTTTAATTATCAATTGGGGCAGGTCAACCCCTGGGGATACCACCTGTTCAACCTGCTCCTACATCTTTCAAGCGCGTTACTGTTATTTTTCGCCCTGAAAAAAATGACAAACCGCCTGTGGGAAAGCGCCCTGGTGGCCTTGCTGTTCGCGGTCCATCCCCTTAACGTGGAAGCCGTGTCCTGGGCTGTTCAGCGAAAAAGCACCCTTTCGGGTTTTTTTATTATGCTTTTTCTCTTATCCTATGCCCGTTATACGGCAAAGCCCCGGTGGGGACGGTACGTCCTGGTTTGCCTGTCCTTTCTGGGCGCGCTCATGTCCAAGGCGCCGGTCATGCCCGTGGTTTTCGCCCTGTTCCTGCTAGACTACTGGCCCTTGAACCGTTTGCCCATTTTGGGAAAACCCGGGGATAATCATCTGGCCTCCGTGTTCGGACCTCCTGAAAAACCTTTCCGCACCCTGATTCTGGAAAAAATTCCCCTCCTGCTCCTGTGTCTTGGCGTGGGATATTTAAATTACCTGGCCTTCGCCAATAATGGGCAGATACTGGATGCTCAGGATGTGGGATTTTTCCTCCGCCTGGAAAACGCCCTCTATTCCTATGTGGCTTATATAGGAAAAACACTGTGGCCTGCCAATTTGTCGATTTTCTACCCCATGCCTGCATCAATCCCCCTGGCAAAACCCCTGGTGGCCCTGGTCCTGATAGTCATGACTACAGCGGCCTGCCTTAGTTCCGCCCGCAAACGGCCATATCTCATCGTGGGGTGGCTGTGGTATTTGGGGATTATCCTCCCATACCTGGGATTGTTCTTCAGGACCGGCGTGTTTCCGGCCATGGTGGACCGGGCTTTGTATCTGCCGGGGATCGGGCTTTTTATTATGGCGGTCTGGGGCTTGAGCGATTTGTTCAAAGCCAGGGGGGTATCCAGAACGATCATAGCAGGCCTTTGTGTGGTCGCGGTGGCTGCCCCGGCATTGGCGGCCAGGCATCAGGTGAATTTTTGGGCCAATTCCCTGTCCCTGTTCTCTCAGGCCAGGGATAACACCGCAAACAACTACCTGGCCCACCATTGCATTGGCATCGAGTACATGAACCAAGGCCTTTACCAACGAGCCATGGAGGAATTCCAAAGAACCCTGGAAATCCAACCGGATTACCTTAAGGCCCGCTTTAACCTGGCCTCTGTACTTAAGAAAATGGAAAAACCGGAAAACGCCCTGGCAGAACTGGAAAAAGGCCTGCTTTTCCCTGGGGGCAAGGCAAGTACTCATTGTAAAATAGGTGCGTTACTCATGGATATGGATCTCTACCAGGAAGCCTTGCAGCACTTTACCATGGCTCGGGATCTGGCCCCCAATGACAGCAATGTGTATAATAATTTGGGTCTGCTGAGCCTTCGGCTGGACGAACAGGAAGAAGCCATGGGCTTTTTCCGAATGGCCTTACAGATTGATCCCAGAAACTACTACGCCCACAATAACCTGGGCTCCCTGTTGGCCGGTGCGGACAGGGATCAGGAAGCCCTGGCCCATGTGCAGATAGCTCTTGAATTGGCGCCAAGGTCTGTGGACGCCCTCAATAACATGGCTGCCCTCATGTTCAAAATGGGCAACGTGAAACAGGGGGCACAACAAATGCAGCGCATTCTGGATCTGGAGCCTGAAAATGCAGAAGTCCGCAAGGCCCTGGCCATGCTCATGCTCAGGACTGGTAATTCTCTGGGCGCACGGGAGCAGCTAACGGCTTTGTGTTTTATCACTCCCGATGATTTTCAGGCCCAATACACTCTGGCCACGGTGCTTATCGGCCTGGGCAGACTGGAAGAGTCTTATGGCCATCTTGCCAAGGCCCTGGAAATTCAACCAAACCATGCGGCCACCCACAATAAAATGGCCACGGTGCTCTATAACCTGGGTTATCCGGAGGACGCCATCAAACACTTGGAAATAGCTATGAAGGCAGATCCCGCCTATGAAAACGCCAGGCTTAACCTGGAACTCCTAAAATCCAGGCAAAAGGAAGCAGAACAATAGATTCCATGTTGTCATCATGGCTTGCGGGAAGTGGTTTTTGAGGGAAGTCTGGTGAATTTCTATGATTAAGTTTTTTAAAATTCCGGATTTCATAAAAATCATGGGAAGAATTTCCCTGCTGTCCACTTTCCTCCTGGCCGGATTATGCTTGGCTTCCATTTCCCATGCCCAAGACCTGGACGCCCTCGTGAAGGATGCCCAATCCGGGAACGCCGCCGCCCAGTTTGAGCTGGCCACCCGATACGGAAAAGGCGACGGCTTGCCCGTGGACATGGAAAAATCCTTGTACTGGCTGGCTACGGCAGCGGCCCAGGACCATATTTTGGCCCAGATGGGCCTTGCCTTGGCATACTCCAACGGCGTCGGCGTGACCCGGGATATGGAAAGCGCCCTGCAATGGTGGGAACGGGCCGCCCGGCAAGGCCAGCATTCCGCCATGTACAACGCGGCCCTCATGTACCGGCAGGGGATAGGCACGCCCGTCAACCCTCAAAAGGCTTTTGAATGGTTGGAACGGGCCGCAAAGCAAGGCTTACCGCCAGCCCAGAACATGCTGGGAGAAATGTACTTCCGAGGGGAAGGCGTTCACCAAGACACCAAAAAGGCCATCCAATGGTATGAGCGGGCCGCAGCCCGGGAAGTGGGTCCCGCTTTTGCGTCATTGGGCGCCATTTATTTGCAGGGAAATGGCGTGGACCAGGACTTTAAAAAAGCCCTGGACTGGTTTCAAAAAGGCGCGGACCTTGGCGATCCCGAATGCCAGAAAAATATGGGGCTGGCTTACCTGGGCCGGTGGGGCGTTCCGGAAGACCTCCCCAAGGCCGTAACCTGGCTTGGCAAGGCCGCCAAACAGGGAAACATATCCGCCCAGGTTCTGTTGGCGAAAACCTATCTGGAACACGGAAAAACCGCCCTGGCCGGGGAGTGGGCGCAAGCAGCCGCTCAAGCAGGCGACCCCAAGGGCATGTATCTTTGGGGAAGGGTCCTCATTCTCCAGGATAATCGCCCACTGGCGGCCCGGGTATTGGGCGAGGCCGCAAAGCTCGGATACGAACCTGCCATAGAGTTATTGGAAAAAATCAACCGGGATTGATAAAAAAAACCGGATTTGGAAAAAGAAAGTCTCCTCCCAAACCCGGCTGAAAAGCAACATTCTGTTTAGCCCCATTGCGGGGGCCATTCCCCACAAACTATTCGATGCTGTTCATGGTGTCCCGGGCGGCTTCCTGAGCCTGGGACCGTTTTTCCAGATCCTTTGTCATATCCTCCAACTGGGCCATATTGGATTTGGCCGATTCCAGCATCTGGCCTTCTATCTTGGAAGCCTCTTCCATACGGGAGGTCAGGATATTGTACGACTTGACCAGATCCTGAAAACGCATGAGGGGCTCGTTAGTGACCTTGGCCACCTCGGCTGCGTTGTCCATGGAGTCCTCGGCGATGGACACCATGAGGCTGCCCAAATATTGCTGGGAAGCTGAAAGCGCCTGGGCGATTTGTTTTTCGTCCTGCTGGGCGATCTTCAGGGCCAGGCCGTTTTCCAGCACGGGCCGGGTCAGGTTGACCATGCTCTTGATGGAGTCCCGCAGGTTGTCGTGGTTGTCCATGGTAATGTTCATGGTGATGAAAAACTGGGAAAAGGCGTTTTCGGTCACCTTAATGTTCTGTAGCCTTCGGACCACCCGCACCATGGCTTTTTGCAGGGCTTGTTTTTCCGACTCATCCTCCATTTCAGCCCGGGCCTTTTCCATTTCCTGCAAAAGCACCTGGAGCTTGTAGCCCCTGAGCTTCAATTCCTGTTGGAGGTTTTTCAGGTTTTTATACCGCTCCTCAATTTCCAGGGAATTCTCCAGCAATTTATCGCTGCCAGCCAAAAGGGACTGGATAATGGAGTCCACCTGAGTCTGGACCGACTCGTAGCGCATGGCGATATCCGACAACACCTTGCCCACTCCGGGCACGCCCTTTAACAGACGGGAGAAAAAACCGGCGGTCTGGCTTTTTTTCATCTGCTCAATGGCCGGGTAGGGGTTGATCTGGTCCATGACATCCCGCAATTTGACCAGGTCTCCGGGGATGCTGTTTTGTTCCCCGGAACTCATCCGGTCCATGACCTTGCCCAAGGACGTGCGCATGAGGCCGAACTCCCCGTTGGCCTTGGTCTGTACATCGTCTCCCACGGCAGTGGCTTCCCGCATGGCGGACCTGTCCGACGGGTCCGCCTTGATGCGTTCCACCAGAACCAAGGCGGCTTCCCGGGCCGCCTCCACCTCGGGTTCCGGCACATTTTTCGGGGGGGTTAGGTTCACGGGAACCAAATCTTTGATGGCCGCTTCCGGGCTTTGCTCCAAAATGTCGGTTTCTGCGGGGGTGTGTCCGTTTTCAGTCATTATTCCAGTCCTCCTGGGAAATCATGGGGGTTGTGGCCGGATAATCAGGCCGGTTTCGGCCCGGGTCGGTTGCAAGTCAAAAACATTTGAACGCCAATAGTTACTAAAGGGCGTGGGGGGTTGTCAATCCCGCGCCCATCTTCCCAGGAACTATAACGGGAATGTTGGTTTTGTCTGGCCTGTTGGAGGCTGCGGATTTCGTCCATCGCCGCAGACATTAAAAAGGGCGGCCCCGGAAGTGAATCCGGCGGCCGCCCCGCAAAAACATCATTATGGCCCTTGCAAACTTACCGCAACCCGGCCACAACCTGCATGACATACAGGGTTTCCACCATATCCACCTTGCCGTCCCCGGTCACGTCCGTCACGCTGGATTGCAATCCCGAAGCCATGCCAGCAACGGAACCCACGGAAAGGACCGCGTCGCGCAGCTCAATTACTCCGTCCCGGTCGATGTCGCCTTTTACCGGGCTACGCACCACGATGCCCGCGTTGATGGACTGGAGCCAGACCATGCCTCCGCAAAAATAGACGTTGCCCCGGGTGTCCACGGTCATCAAGTCCTGGTTTGTCTGGTTCGCAGGCACGGGGGCTCCCGTGAACTTCATGTTTGCGGGTATGCCGCCGTTCAAAAAAGGCATGGGCCGGGTGTCGTAGAGCGTGGTGTCGGTCTGGGTGACCCAGGTGTTCGTCTCGCTGTCAAAGATCTGGCTGGCCGTGTTCCAGACTTTGCCATTCTTGTCCACGTAGAGGCGAGGGCCGCCAAGGAAGCCGGACGCATCGCCTCGTGTAAAGACCAGCCAGGTGGGGTCCCCCCCTTCCGGGGCCTTTTTCCTGACGCTGACTTTGGGGGTGCTGATGAAGGTCGTCATGAACCATATGTTTTCCTCCCCGTCCATGAGGGCGTATTGAATCCTGTAGTCGGGGAATTTCGCGGCGTCATTGGTGTTGAATATTTCCCAGGCCGTGTTGTCCGCGTTCAGGTGGTACACATTGTTCGCCCCCAGGAACCATTTGCCGTCCAGGGGGTCCAAATAGAGGTTGTAGAAATAGGTGTCCGCCGGGGGGGCCGGGGCGTCCGTGGGAAGGTCCAGCCATTGCTCCGTGTTGATGTCGTAGGCGATGGGGGCGCGGCGGGTGGGGGCGAAATAGGCAATGTTACGGGAGTCCACCCCAACGCCGGTGACGCTGCCGGACACCGGGTCGCCGGGCAGGCCCATTGTATCCTCCTTATACTGAATCCAGGTTCCGTCGGCTTTCAACCGGGCCACGCTGGGGGCGTCATAGGCGGCGAACCACACGCCTCCGCTCAGGTCTCCGGCGATGGCATTGATGCGGTGGCTGGTCAGGGTGGTGCTGGTTTTTCTATAGTTATACGAAACCACCTGGGGGTCTTCTTTTCTGGAGCCCAGAGTCCAGCCGTGCACGCCGGAACCATAGTTGGTTACAACGTCTGCGACAAACCACAGCACGCCATTTTGCTCCTGCATGCTCAGGACCTGTTCGCTTTCCAGGCCCAGGCTGGCGCAGGTTGTCCGGGTCCAGGTTCCTCCATCGGCAGGGCTGTATTTGACGATGCCGCTGTAGTTGGGGGCGAACCACATGCCGCCGTCGGACGCGGGCGCTAACCAGTGGACAGCATTACTGGAGAAGTTGGCCTGGGTGGAGAGATTGTAATAAACCCAATCGTCCCCGGTTGTGAGGCAAAAGACGCCGCCGGTCCCGTAGGTGGCATTGACAAACCACATGTTCCCGGAACTATCTTCCATGATGCCCGTTATGGGGCTGTTGTCCTGGGGAACCTCCGGGTCCGCGGAGTACTCCGGGTGCTGGGCCACCAGATACATGTTGTACAGGGTCGTACCCATGTACACTCCCCGTTCGTTAGCCATCCAGTGTCGGCCCTGGCTGTCAATGTATGCGTCCCGGATCAAGTCGTTATTGTAAGAGGAATACACGGCCACGGTTTCCGTCACGTTGAATGAGGGGTCCAGGCGTTTGAGGCTTTTGTAGGCAACCAGCAGGGCGTCCTGGGTTCCGTCCTGGTTGTCAATCAAGTGGATGGTGTGGACGCTGTCCACGTGGGTGGTGTCCGAAAAGCCGGATTGGGTATTTTCCATGGTGATCGGGAGCCAGGAGTCATTCGCCTTTTCCACCAGCACAGTGCGGTTGTTCAAGGCGTACCATACGTTGCCGTCGTCGTCCTGGATCACGTAATTGATCTCCGCGTCCAGTTGGGGTTTTTCCACCACATGGTTGTAATCCCCTGTCAGCCAGTTATTCGCCCGCGAGTTGGTCAGGTACTGGAAGCTGGTTCCGGCAGGAGGCAGCCGCCAGACCCCGGGTTCATATTCCGAGTCATTGGCGGTCGTGACCCAGACCGCGCCGGTGGAATCCACGGTCAGGTTCTCGGGGCGATAGGGTACGCTGTTGGTGCGTATCCTGTACCAGGGAGGCGGGTCGTCCTCGGCCAGGGCCGCTTGAGGCACAAACCAGCTTACGGCTGCAAGAAGTAGAAAAAACAACCAAGCCAGAGCCTGGAACCGGGCCTTGGCAACCGCACTTATTGTGACTTTGCGGATGACCATGTGTGATCCTTTCAACGCGGGGAAGAAAAACGTCCCCATAGGTTTTTTGCGGGATTTTAGGGCGAAAAAAACGCCTGTTGACGGAAAGCGCCGCCCCGGATACCCCGGTTCGTACTCACCACTCATTTTGGACTGTACAGAATCGGGTTATTTCAACAGGGCCCAACTCCTCCATAAAAAACAACTCATAACCAGCCCCAGGAAGTCGTCCCGGAATTAAAATTTACACCGTTAAACAATAGCCTTCCCGTGCATAAAATTCAAGGGCTTTCTCATGTCCGGAAGCCGCTGCCGCGTTAAATATTTTTTTCTTCAAGCAGTTCTCAACTCCTGAAGCCGCCATGGGCATACAGAATTCTCATACGTCCATTTTTCTAGATGATTTACTATAAATCCAGATAGTTGAATAAAAATGAATGTAGTTAAAAAATTTTGTTAAGTTTATGGTCCAATGTGACGAATATCACTCTATACAGTCGTGAAGAACGGACGCCATTACAAGCAGCTTTGATCGGGAGGATCATATGAATTTGCATGATGCAATAACCAAGGAAACTGTTGAATATGGAAGAGATCTGGCTTGGTCCCAGGGGAAATCCGTTAAGGTCGAGCAGGCCTCCCTCATCTTTGACAAACAAAAGCTCTTTTCCCAACTTATGGGAGATACCCAGCTGGTAAAAAAGATTTTGCGGATTTTCCTGGAGGAAGCTCCAGGATTAATGACCGCTTTGGATAAATCCGTAAAAAATAATAATAGTGAAGCCACAAGGGCTTTGGTCCACAAAATCGCCGGTACGGCAGGCAGCATTAGCGCTTTCGCCCTGTGGGACGCAGCCAAGCAGATGGAACGGGCTGCGGAAAAAGGGGAGGCCCCAAGCCTGAGATTGTGCAGGGACGAGGTACTGCTCCAGTTTGATCTCCTGAAAAGGGTTTTGGAGTGGTGGGGCATTCTGGAGTCGTCCTGAGCCCACCCAACCCTGTCAATTTTCCATCTGCACTGTTGTCAAAAAAACAACAGGGGAGGCCCAATACAGGGTCTCCCCTTATAATATCCAAGAACAGCCTGCGCCAACCCCAAGCCTTTACGCGGAACCACCCCATTTTTTGCTTCCATGATGCTGGCCCGTAAAACACGGTACATTTTTTGCTTAACATGCTTCTTAGTCTTTTTGCATTTTTCAAACCATTTCCACTGTTCTGATCCAACCAATGGAGGACCACCATGTTGAAACAGCTCATCGGCAAAATGACGCTCCGTCAGAAAATGGCCATTCCCGGCTTAATGTTCATTCTTGTTTTCGGCGCTGTGTTGGCCATGTCCATAACCAACGTGTCCATGTTTAAGGATTTGGCGGTCAGGCATGAAGCCTTTAATAAAACCGCGCAGGGAATCCGGAGCCTGGCTACGGACATGCACGGATACTTGGGGAACAGGATCACGTTTGAGTCTTTAAATAATAAATATCAGTCTGTTATAGGGGGTGTTGAATCCCGGGAGATATCCGGGGCCTTGGGGGATGTATGGGAAAACCTGCTGCAATACCAGACTCTGGAATCTGAAAACGCCACAATTGAAAACCAGATTGTGGCGCTTACGGAAAATTCCATCGCCCAGTCTGACGGATACATCAAGATGGTTTCAGAAAACCTGGCCGATGAAGTAAAAAGGGAAAAAGTGAGCACCCTGGAACGTCTGGTGATTATTGGCGCAAACATCAATACAAGCGCCAATCATAAAATAGTTATTTTATTTGAAAAACTGAAAAAGGACCTGACCAGGAAAGACGAGTTGAAAACCTATCTGGAAACCATGCTCCAAAATGTGGAAAAGGATATTCAAAGTCTTGCTGGCACTCCATTTCACGGCATGGCACTTGCCGCCAAGGAAGTCAATCTGCAGATCACCGATCTCACCAATAAGTACATTGCCAATACCCAAAAACAGGAGTCGTTGAGGCAACACATCGTATCAGGAAATGAAAGAGCTTCCGAACTGGTCAATCAATTCGCCCAGGAAACCAACAAGGGAGTTTTCAGCAAAGTGAAGGATTCGTTCCGAAATATTACAATCCTCATCCTGCTTGCTTCCATTTTGGGAATAGCCATTAGCACAGCCATCAGCCTGAACATCACGCGGGCAACCCAAAAACTGCTGGATGTGGCCGAATCCGTGAGCATGGGGGACCTTTCCAAAACACTGGCTATGGAACGGAAGGACGAACTGGGAACTCTGGCCCGCGCTTTTGACAGAATGTCGGCCAGCCTGCGGCAAAAAGTGAAGGCTGCCGGGTTGATAGCTGCCGGAAATCTTACCAGCAGCCAGATAGCCGCCTCAGACAAGGACGAGTTGGGCAAGGCCTTGGAATACATGACCAACAGCCTTAGAAAGGTCATCAGCAATGTGGATCAATCAAGCTCTCAAATAGCCTCAGGCGCCAAACAGGTTTCCGAATCCAGCATGTCCTTGTCCCAAGGAGCTACCGAGCAGGCCGCCTCTCTCCAGGAAATTTCCGCTTCCATGTCTGAAATCGGAACCCAGGCCCGGGCCAATGCGGAAAACGCCACCCAGGCCAATAAACTTGTGGCCGCCATGAAAGATTCGAGCCAGACAGGCAGCCAACAGATGGAAGCCATGGTCCAGGCCATGGAAGATATTGAAACATCCAGCCGGGACATCGCCAGGATCATCAAAGTCATTGACGACATCGCCTTTCAGACAAATTTGTTGGCCTTGAATGCCGCTGTGGAGTCCGCCCGGGCTGGAAAGCACGGAAAGGGCTTTGCCGTGGTGGCCCAGGAGGTCCGCGCCCTTTCAGCCCGCAGTGCAAAGGCGGCGGCCGAGACATCCGAACTAATTGAGGGATCTTCCCGAAAAGTGCAAAATGGGTCGGATGTGGCGAACCAGACCTCCGTTATTCTGGGGGAAATCGTGGAGGGCGTCACCAAGGTCACCAGCTTGGTGGGAGAGATCGCAACAGCTTCCAACGAGCAAGCGCAAGGCGTGGCGCAAATCAACCAGGCGCTCAATCAAATAGACTCGGTGACACAACAAAACACTGCCAATGCCGAGGAATCCGCAGCAGCTTCCCAGGAACTGGCTTCCCAGGCCGCTACCTTGAAAAGCGTTTTGACAGGTTTTCAATTGGATCAGGATTATGCAGGCGCCCGTCAGGCGGCTGGGCATCGGGCTCCTCCGCAATTGATCGCAGAAAAGCCCATGCTTGAAAACAAGGGATGGGGAGCATAAACAGAAGTTCATGCGGCAGGAAATATGATTCTGGCAAAGACTTTATTGGACGCGGATTCAGGGGGAATCAAAGCAGGCTGGCGGCTTTTTCAGCTTTTCTCCCTGAATCCATGCCAGAGCTTTTCAGCATCTTCGTCATCACTTTTTAGGGCAAGAGATATTACAAACGGGAATGAACCCGAAAAATGCAAAGCCTGGGCGTTTCCTGCAACAGTTCCAAAAAGGGCATGGCTTTTAATCTTTCCTCCATGCCCTCGTCTTTTTTCAGGACAAGGTCTTTGTGAAAGACCACATGGCTCAGGTTGTATTGCCGCAGTTTGTCAAAAGCCTCCAAATCCCCCTCGTAAAATACCCGGTCTGTCAGGCTTTCAAAATAGACCCGGAAAGATGGAACATAGCCGTTTATCCCGTTCAGAACATGTTGGCGATGCTCCAACTGCCAGTTCATGTAAACCATTTCCCTGTTGAATCCAAAAAGCTCCTCGTCCTCAAAGGGTACGATGGCAATATCGGTGGATGGCAGGTCCAGGATAATATTCCCGGTTTGTCCCTTGAAAAATTCCTTGTACTCCGGGGGGGGAGTCCCAAAGGGCTCGTATGAGTACGCCCGAAATGGAAACGGCGTATTTTCCACACAATGAAAAAGGATAAAGACGACCATCACGGCTGTTTTCATCCAGGCTGAAGGCATCCATTGCCTCAGGGTTTCCATGCCCATGCCAGCCAGAACAGACAAGGCCAGGGAGGTCACAATAAAAAACCGGCTGGGCACCCTGAAAAAATTCAGCAGGGAATCATCGCCGGTATAATAAAATGGCAGGCTGTATGTGTTCGGCCCAATATCAATGCTTTTGATGGCAAAGGAAAAAGCCATCCCTGTCAAAGCCAGTAAAACCAATTCCGCTTTTCTGCCCTGATGTTTGGCTATGGCCAGCAGAGCAAGAAACCACAGCCCAAAACCCAAAAAGGCCATGATGCGCACCTGCCCCCAAAAGATGTAGTTTGTTTCCATGGCCGGATACAGAAGATTGCCAGGCAACACCCCGAACAGACTCCAAAATCGCAGACTGGTTCCATCCATAACCAGATGCACCGGCCAGGGAAAAAAAACGCTGCCATGGGCGCGGGAATATAAATAAAAGGCAAATAAGGGCAAGGGAATGATCCCATACCACAAGACCGGAAAAATAATTTTCCCCACTTGTTCCCTCGTGCACCAATGCCTGAGGTAAATCAGCGCGTACAACCCTAGCATCACACTCTGCAAAATAAATGTGTATAACGAAAGATATGCCTGAAGTCCTCCAATCACAGCCATCCAAATAAGGTGTTTCCTCTCCCTGCCATGAATATACCTGAGAAAAAAATGCAGGGCCAAGCATGGAAACAGGACCAGAGATATCGGAGCATCGTCCATGTTGGCAAACAAATAGTTGGAGCAGGCAAAGGCGAATCCTGCAAAAAATGCGCTGCCATCGTTCTCAATATAATGCCGGGCCAGAAGGTACACGGCCCAGGCTGACCCGGCAAAGACAAAAACAATCATCAAAAAATTGCACCAAAGGTCGCTCAGACCCAGCACCTTCCAAAAACTGCAAAACCCCGTGGTAATAAGGGATGACTCGCCGTAAAAAAACACGTTTTGGGCAGGATAAAAAAAAGTGCCTAAAAACTCCCCTGTCAGCAGGCTTTGAGCCTTGGTCAGAAGAGTCTTCCACATGACAATGATTAACCAGGTGTCGTAATTCCCGTATAGACAGTCTTTTAAAGGGAATTGAAGGAATAAAATGAAAAAAAATGCCAGGTAAATAGAAAAGACAAGGGCGTGTTTGGAATTTTTTTGCATGACAAGGCCACCTGCCTATTTGCGGAATACGGCAAGATAACTGAGTGACGGTGCAGGGATAAACCGGTCAATACGCTTGAAAACAGGCGTCAACAAGTCCATGATAAATACCTGGAAACCCCCGAAATTGCGCTTTCTCAACACCTGTCCGTTGAGTATCCAAAAAACGGTGCTCACCCGGTTATAGGGGATGATGTGCTCCACCTCCAAACCGGCTTCCCTGGCAAGGCGAATAAGCATGGTTTTGGAATAACGGCGTTTATGGCCTACAAGTTCGTCCAGGGTGCCAAAGATGCCCTGGCCCCGGGGCGCCAGCACCACGGCCCTTCCGTTTGGCTCCAGCAGCCGGGCGATGTTGCACACGGCGCCCTGGTCGTCCTCCAGGTGCTCAATCACGTTGATGCAAACCACCGTATCATAGGATTTGTCATCCTCCATAAAACCGGAAATATCGTTGAGATCCAGGTACGAAACCTCCAGATAGGGCCGATTTTGCGTGAGTTTGCGGGTGACTTCCAAATGAAACGGATTGATGTCCGTGCAGGTATAGCTTTGCCGGGGCAATAATTTTCTGGTCAGGCTGCCGATCCCGGAGCCGATTTCCAGCACCCTGTCTCCCACAAAGGGCCGGATGGCGTCGGCCATCCATGTATTGAAGCGGTCCGCCCTGGCCAAGCGCATAAGCACCCGGGTCCCAGCCTCCGCTTCCCGGACGTACGCCGTTTGAGAGGTGTATTCTGATTGTGATTTTTTCAAGGCCTTACCTGCACGGGATGGTCAGGGGTTTTTTCAGAGACTTTGGCACAACATGCTCGTTCTTGCAAGGACAAGTCTTTCCCTGAACAATTTGAACTCCCGAGTTTGACAGGCGCCATTCCATATTGTATCTGTTTGCTGAGGGATAAACATTCACCACTCCGGCTGGCCAATATTTGACATGACAAAAATCCTGCTGATAAAACCCACTCCGGGCAATATCGTCCATGCCCAGGTTACGCCCCCTCTGGGACTCATGTACCTTGCCTCTGCCCTCAGGCAGGCCGACAATTATGATATTCGCATCATGGATATGCGTCTCATGCCCGGCGACCTGGACCATACCCTCCGGGAAATCCGCCAAATGGCGCCTGATATCGTGGGGATTTCCACTTTTACCCTGGAATCGGACAGGGTTCATGCCCTGAGCCGCGCCCTGAAAGCATTCCAGGCGCCTCCCCATGTGGTCGTGGGCGGACCCTATCCCACCTCAGACCCCCACGGCGCCCTGGATGACCCCCATATTGACCTGGCTGTTCTGGGGGAGGGGGAGATCACCTTTCCTCAGGTGGTCCGGCATTTGGAGTCAGGCAGCCGCCAAGGGCTGGAGGATATTCCGGGAATTGCCTTTCGCCGCAATGGAACCATCCTGCATACCTCCCCCCGGGATGAAATAGCCGACACCAACACCCTCCCGTTCCCGGCCTGGGACTTGGTGGATATGGACGCCTACGCCAAATCCGAACGCTTCACCAATTTGCGTAAAAATCGGTACATGTCCCTGTTCACCTCCCGGTCCTGCCCGTATCAGTGCATTTATTGTCACAGGATTTTCGGGAAAGGCTTTCGTCCCAGGAGCCCGGAAAACGTGATGGATGAAATTGAAATCCTGGTCCGCAAATACAATATCCGGGAAATCGAAATCATTGACGACATCTTCAACCTGGACTCCCAACGGGCCGAGGCAATCTGTGACCTCATAGTACAGCGGGGGCTGAATATCAAAATCGCCTTTCCCAACGGAATGCGGGGGGATTTGCTGACCCAGCCCCTGTTACGCAAGATGAAAAAAGCAGGCGCCCATTTCTTGAGCATCGCCGTGGAAACCGGCTCGCCCAGGCTCCAGGAAAGTATCCGAAAAAATCTGGATTTGACCCGGGTCAACCAAACCATCAACATGGCCGCAGACCTTGGCATCACCACCCTGGGCTTCTTCATGCTGGGATTCCCCACTGAAACCCGTGAGGAAATCCTGGCCACCGTGGATTTCGCCTGTCAGTCCCGCTTGAACTTCGCCAGTTTTTTTACGGTCACGCCGTTTGAAGGAACCGGCCTGTATGACCTGTGCCTTCCCAAATTAAAAGAACTGGGAGGCACGGACAGTCTGGATTTCCACCGTGACGCCTTTAACCTGTCCAATGTGCCGGACAAGGAGTTCTTTCGCATCAGGCGTCAAGCCTATCGAAGGTTCTATTCCCGGGCCTTATCCCGTATTCTTTTTTCCAAGGCATACAGGGACGTGAGCCTTATGCAGGCCATGCGCCTGACCTCCCGGCGAGTGCTTTGATTTTTTTTATTTAACGCAATTAGAGGATGCCTTCGGGAACCGGGCCGGGATTTTTCAGGATGCTGTTCAGGACTGACAAGCCCCGGGCCACCGAGTCCAGGGTTTCCGGGCCGGTCAGGGAAATACGGACCGCAGGGGGCGGCGGGGTTCCTCCCACCACAAATTTTTCCGCTCCAAAAACGCGCACTCCCTGGTCGCGGGCCGCGTCCTCGAATGATCGTCCGGTCCAGGGGGCGGGCAAGAGGAGCCACACAAAGAATCCCGTAGGATAGCCTGAAAACAAATGGCCCCGCAAAATTTCCACAGTCAGGGCGTTTCGGCGGGCCGCCTCTTCCTGCTTCAAAGCCACCACCTTATCAGCCTCACCGCTGGTGATCCATTCCGCGGCCAGGGCTACGTTTAGGGGGGGCGTCATCCAGACTGTCGTTTGGGATCAAAACGTGGCCCTGTATGTGGCTTCCTCCATTGCCGCCCGGCTGGAGGCGGTGTGTGAAGCCTGGCTGAAGGACCTTCTGGGCCTGCCTCCCCAAACCGCCGTCGGGTTTGTTACGGGCACCTCCATCGCGACCTTGTGCGGGCTGGCGGCTGGCCGGAACGTCCTGCTGGAAAAGGCCGGCTGGGACGTGAACACCCGGGGATTGTTAGGTGCGCCGCCCGGAGGGGCGGACCGGAAAACAGTGAACGACATCATTTTTCAGGAGCTTTGCCTGGGCAAGGTCCGGGAGGAATCCAAGGCGGAATTCCTACGGATTGTGGCGGATATGGCCGCCCGGGGAGCGCAAGCCGTGATTCTGGGATGCACCGAGATCGGCATGCTCCTGGACCAGAAAGACACTCCCGTGCGCCTCTACGACACCACCGCCATTCACGCGGCCCAAGCTGTGGAGTTCGCCCTGAGTCAGGGGTAGGGGCTTCGTCATTGGGACGCGCCCTGCACCACTTTTTATATCAGGGTTGGTTTCATCCCAATTGCGGAAAAGCCCCAGCTTTTGGGTAGCCGTAGCAGCTTGCTGCCGGGGGCCGAAGGCCAATAGGTCGACCCAAGCGATAATAATCACCAGGGCCAGGACATGGACCAGACCAATAAAATGGGTCGGGGAAATGGTTTTCCCCGACCCGTTTGATTTTTGGATAATGCCTGATTCGTAATCAAGGACTACTGGTTGAACTGGTCCCTGAGGACGCGTTTAAGTATCTTTCCCGTGGGCGTTCTGGGGATTTCCTCGGTGAACACCACTTCCTTGGGAGTCTTGAACCGGGCCATTTTATCGCGGCACCATTCAATGAGTTCTTCCTGGGAGAGGGCCTGGTCCTTGTTGAGGACCACCACGGCCTTGACCGCCTCACCCCATTTTTCGTCGCTCACGCCAATGACGCCCACGTCGGCGATTGCCGGATGGCTCAGGAGGGTGTCTTCCACTTCGGCGGGATAGATGTTTTCGCCGCCGGAGATGATCATGTCCTTTTTACGGTCCAGGATGTACAGGTAGCCGTCCTCGTCCATTTTGGCTATGTCGCCGGAGTGTATCCAGCCGTCAATGATTGTGCTGGCGGTGGCTTGGGGATTGTTCCAGTAGCCTTTCATGGGATGGGTCGTCAAAAGGAGGAGTTCGCCCAGTTCGCCCGTGGGCACGTCCTTGCCCTGGTCGTCCACCAGACGGATTTCACAATGAAACATGGCCGGGCCGGTGGAACCCGCCTTGACGATGGCCTTCTCCGAATCGATAACCGCCGCAGGACCGGTGCACTCGGTCATGCCGTAAAGCTGACGCACGTTCATGCCTTTTTCGGCGAATTCCTTGATCAGGGTGACCGGGACGGGCGCCGCATAGACCAGAGCCATCCTGATGCTGCTCCAGTCAAAGGTTTCGAACTGGGGCACGGAGCGGAGGAACATAAGCACCTGGGGCACGGAGCCGAACCAGGAAATGTTTTCCGTGGCAAGCAGATGCAGAAAGTTTGCCGGGTCAAAAGCCCTTTGGAAAATCATGGTCATTCCAAATTGCACGCAATGGGGCACGGGCGCAAGTGCGCCGATATGAAACAAAGGCAAGGGCATGAGCATACGGACGCCCACGTCTCCCAGGGTGGCCTTGAGGTTGACCGACTCCGCATAGTATCCCGAATGGGTCAGTTCGGCGCCCTTGGGTTTGCCGGTGGTGCCGGAAGTGTACAGGATGGTCAGGGTATCATCGTCGCCCCCGATATGTTCCAACTCGTCCGTGGAGGCGGATCTCACCAAATCATTGTAGCTGGAGGCCCAATCCGGGGGGGCATCCCCGAGAGCATACGTTCTTTTGCAACAAATATCGTCCTTGATGGCTGCAATAACGGGAAAGAAATCCGGCCCTACCACCAGCAGGGAGGCCTGGCAATCGTTGATGATGTACTGCACCTCAGGAGGGGCAAGGCGGAAATTGACAGGCACCAGGATGGCGCCCAGCTTTGCCATGCCAAAATACATTTCAATAAATTCCGGTTCGTTTAAGCCAAGGTAGGCCACCCGATCCCCCCTCTTGACTCCCTGGCCCTTCAAGGCATGGGCAAGCTGGTTCGCACGCTCGTTCAATTCCTTATAATTGAGACGGAGATCCCCAATGACCAGGGCTTCCAGATTAGGGCTGTGGTTGGCGCGTTTGGAAAGAAAACTCCCGATGTTGATCTGCATGAAAATCCTCCTTATTGATGGTGCGATTAAAAAAGGTACGGCTATGGCTATCTACCTGCAAAAAGCAGTATTGAACTCACACACAAAGATTGGGGGATAGAAATCGGACAAGGTGTTAGCGCACTCCGAGCAGTAGTTATCTTCTATGAAGAAAATACCCTTGCCCGGGCCTTCTTGGCAAGCATTTTTTGAACATTCAGGCAAGAAATTCATTTTTCGAACTGCGCCCAATTCTACATTCACTGTACAACCTTTATTCATGGGATGGAGGAGCGTTTTTGGATCACGCGCCAAGCCCCGTAGGCCAGGAATATAAACAGGGAAATCCATTGGGACGCGGACAAGGGGCCGTAGTAAGCCCGGTCAATGTCCGCCCTGAGAAATTCAATCAAAAAGCGGAATATGGCGTAATAGAATACATAGTGGGCGAAAACGTGTTTTTGGCCCTTGGAGGGAGCCCTGAGAGCGAAAAAGGCCAAGCCAAACAAAAACACCGCGCTGATGGCCTGGGTGGGAATAACAGGCAGGGAGGGCGGCGCAATAAAGCCGTTGGTTAGGCCTCGTTTGAGGTGTTCCCAGGCCGCGACCGAATCCATGGGAAAACGGACCCCAAAGGTCTTGGAGCAAATGCCGTAGCAGCAGCCGTTCAAAAAGCACCCTATTCTTGCAAAGCCCAGGACCAGGAAGATTATAAAGGTTTTTCTATTCAGCAGGTCGTAAAACCTTAGGCTGCGGTCCACCAGGGAGATCAAGAATACGCCCAAGGGAAAGAGGAAAATGACCCCGTAAAGCACTTTAATAGTGGAAAGGGGATTGGCGAAAAGAATGTCCCAGACCGTTAGTCTTTTCCAGGTTGCCACAGAGATATTATCAAAAATGAAGTGAAACCAGACGGTGCCTTGAATGCACAATAGGGCGAGAAAAAAATAGGCGCACGAAAGGGTAAAAAACGTTTTTAACCTGGCTGGGGGAGTGTTTGCCGACCAAAGCCGATCATCTCCCATGACATAGGCTATCCAACCACATAGGGCGGCGACCATCAGAGCAACATTGTAAGACTGAACAAATCCGTTGCCTATGGGAATTTGAGGATACATGCCGTCTCCTTATGCTGCGGTTTTTGCGGCATTCTTCCAAGGGTCCAGGACCCAATGTTTGAACCTGATTGTCAAAAGATATACGCATAGACCGGCAACTAAATCCACCACATAATGCTGCTTGCACAAAACTGTGGAAATAATAATCAGAACCCCCCATATGCAAAACAGCCATTGCCATTTCTTACCCAGGCTGTAGTGAATTGCCAAGGCGCAGTTGGCCGTATGCAGGCTGGGGAAGCAATTGTTGGGGGCGTCAAACCAGAGCCAAAAATCCAGGAACACCTTTGTTATTGAAGAGGTCACATAGTAATCGTGCCTGGGAAAGGTAACGGGAAAAAACACAAAAAACAAGGCGCACACAACCAGTTGAAAATGAGTAAGATAAAACAGATCGTTCAATTCCCAATTATCCTGCGAGTTGGCAAGAATCAGGCACCCAAAAAGCAGGTAGCTGACGTAAACAGGAACAAGAAAAGAAACAAAAGGCAGGGCATTGTCCAGCCAGGAAAATTCCAGTTGGGTGGGAGAGAACAGGAGGCAACGGTTGGTTAGCTCATAGACAAGGGTATAAGGCCCCCAAAACAGAAAATAGATAAAAAAATAACGCTGCTTTTTAATTAGGATATAATCCAAGTTAAACCCCGGGCATCTTCACTGTTCCGGGCCGGAGCCTGTCACATATTCAGATGGGTTATGCAAGGCCTATGAGGAGATTCCATATTACAAACCCATAGCAGCAATGGGACTGGTTTGCAATGGCCGCGCCGTCCCGGCAAGTTAATTTCCTACCAGAACAGCGCGGGATGCAAAGCTATTGTTGCTGGACTCCAGGAAGCAGGCTGGTGGCGCCCCCTTCCCAGAA